>DLHY01000141.1 GCA_002483445.1 Blastocatellia bacterium UBA7656 | reverse complement strand
TGGCCGAGGTATCGCTCCTGAAGCAGATCGTCTGCAAGCATTTCGCACAGAGGCGGAGTCAGCCCAACTGTTACGCGGGCGCGAATGCCTTCGGCGGCCAGTCGGTCGAAGACGTGAAGCAGAGGGATGTAGGTTTCGCTTATGGCTTCGAAGAGCCATTCTTCTTCGAGGAATTCTGGATATTCCGGGTGACGCACGAAGGGCAGATGCGCGTGAAGGATTAAGGCGAGAAGTCCTTGTTCCATTGTCAGTGGTCAGATGTCAGATGTCAGATGTTAGTCGCTATAAACATCCAAAGTTTCAATCCGTCACGGCTCGCGTCTCTTTTCTCTCCCACATAGCCCCAAAAGTATTTATCTTCGTTCCTTACCCATTTCACTGCTGCATAAATGCTTCCAAATATAGAAAAGAAGCTGAAAGAAACGATCCAGTAGAAAACCAACTCACTGAAAGGCGGCTTTGGGCGAGAGGTCAGAAGAGGTGCGACGAGTTTGCCTATCGTTAAAACCGTGCATAAATAAAAGGCCGAAGTCAACTTTGAAAGTACGAATCTGGCGAAGCCGTTAGCCCTTGTAGTCTTCCACTCTTCTCTTTCTTTCGGATTCATTTGATTATCCTCAGACAGAGACTATCTTGCGTTCTGAAGTGAGGCAATAGAGGCTCGAACACTTGTTTCTCGATATTCACGCGGAGAGAGCCAAGCCTGACAACCAGCCTCTAACCTCTATCGGGCTGAAACGAGCCTGGGACTTGCGGGAGAGCGGGCCAGCGCACTTTCTCCGAAGGCAAGGCTACCTGTTCGCTTCCGCCCGCAAAATATCTCGGCGCGATGCGCAGCGGATGAAGGCGGTCTTCTATCCATTCGCTTTCGTCTTCGATGGACTGGCGCATCATCTCAGGCAGGTAGTGCATCAGTCCGGCAGAAGCGACCAGCCCGCCGCTTCCCTCAAGCAGTTTCATCAACTCACTGCGAAGGGGTTCAGGCATTCGCTCGATCATATCCGGCGAGAGAGCTTCGCCCGCTGCCGCAACCGGGATGGCCGCCTGCAAAGATTCGGGAAGACTGCCGAGAGCCTGCTCGGCAAGCCCCTCTGCGCGCTCCGTTGCTGATATAGTCAATCGCATCGCCTGCTCGGCGGAAAAACCCGACGCTTCTATTATCCGGGCGAACTGCTGCGGTGTGACGCGGTACTCAGGTTCAACGGCGGGCGTGGGAGCGACGGTTCCTCGCGGCGCGTGAACGCGATTGGAGCGAACCAGGCGGACGTAACCGTGAATTGAAGAGCGGACTCCTATTTCGAATTCATAATCGCGGTCGGGAAAGACCGTCATCCAGTAGCGGCCACTGGGTTCGACATCGAAGAAAGCTTCGTGTCCGCCTCTGATCTCGATGAGCTTCAACACGACGCGAAATGTGGCCGCGTCTTCTTCGGAAAAATACCGAGTGAGCGCCTTCAAACTCTCTTCGCGCACTTTCCAGTAAATGAATATCCGAAAAGGGTCTTGAAGCAGAGCGCGTATGAGGTCGACCGGGTAAGCTTCGGGTATTGGAAGCCCTTCATCTATGAAAGGCTCTGAGGGTTGAGATTTTTTCGACGGCGCTTTTGCCTCGATTGCTTTCAGTGTGAATGCGCGAACCGGTCGGGCGATGCCGAGCGGAGATGAAGGTCTTAGAACTAACACGATTTTCTCCTCGAAAAGCAGAAGTCAGGAGTCAAGAGGGGACAGGGAACAGGTTACAGGTTACAGATCGGAAGATTTCCCGCCTGTCCCCTGTCACCTGTCACCTGTTCCCTACACTGACCGCCATTCTTTCAGAGAGTCGTCATTCAGGCAGCGACGACTCTGCGAAAGATAAAACCTTAGTATGTATATGATGGTCGGAGAGGTGTCAAGCAGCTACGGGCCAAGCCTTGCCGCTCGGTATGGTTTATGTTAGCTTTCAATCACCTTTGAAACTTTTGCCTGGGGGCTAAATGAATGGAAAAAGCATCGCAACAAAACACAATACAAGACAGCTTTCTCAACACTGCGCGCAAAGAACGGGTCAACGTAACGATTTATCTGATGAGCGGCGTCAAGCTGACGGGGAGGATCAAGAGCTTCGACAAGTATTCGCTGATACTGGAAGCCGGGTCGCAGGAGCAGTTGATTTTCAAGCACGCAGTCTCGACTGTATCGCTTCCGCGCGGAGGAGGCCGCGAATCTTACTACGGACGCAGCAGTCATTCATCTGATCGCGAGCGCGAGCATCCCTCGGAACAGGAAACACCGTCGCCAGCAGCGACAGAATAGTGAGAGGAGACAGAAGTCAGAAGTCAGAAGGGTTGGTGTTTTACTTGTTGCTCTCGACTTTTATCTTCTGTATCCTTTCGGCTCTCGCGGGTCACTCTTGAGTAGTTAGGCCGCTGGAGTCAACTCGCTGAAAAGGTGAAACGTCATGGGCGGCGGGCAGTGAACAGCTTTTATTCTGACTTCTGACTTCTGACTTCTGACTTCTGTCTTCTTCTTTATGCCTGGATTGTTCATAACACTTGAAGGCATAGACGGCTGCGGCAAGAGTACACAACTGGAAATGCTCTCCAGAACTCTCGATGAGCGCGGAGTGGATTTCATCATCACTCGTCAGCCGGGCGGCACTCTCATAGGCGAAAGGGTGCGCGATATCGTTTTGGCCAACGCAAGCGCGGGGCTTGCGCCTCTGGCCGAATTGATGCTCTACGCCGCTGACCGGGCGCAACACGTCGCGGAGTTTGTGCGACCGGCGATTGAGGCGGGCCGCATAGTCATCTCTGACCGCTACACTGATTCGACCACCGCGTTTCAGGGCTACGGGCGAGGGCTTGACCTCGAAGTCATCGCGGAGCTAAATCACCTAGCGACAGGCGGACTCTGTCCCGATCTGACTATACTGTTCGACATCGAGCCGGAGGCGGCGAGCGCGCGACTCAAGGCGCGTCAGACGGCGATTGAATCGGAGCGCGGCATGACGAGATTCGAAGACGAAGCGCGCGAGTTTCATCACCGCGTGCGCGAAGGATATTTGAAGCTGGCCCGCGCGCACCCTGAGCGCATTCGCATAATCGACTCATCGGCTTCCGCCCGCGAGACGCACGAAAAAACTATGGCGATAGTCGCCCCTATGATTAAATCAGTAATGAGTGATGAGCATTGAGTCGCTTCTGCTCATCACTCATCACTTATCACTAAGCCATGCTGGACGACGAACTGATAATCGAAACGCCCGAACGAGTGGAACTCCACTATGTGCTTGCCAATGTCGGCAATCGCTTTCTGGCTTCCGCCATAGACCATCTCATCCAGATAGTCGCGGGCATAATCATACTGCTCATAGCCGGGGCGCTGACCGACTGGAATTTGTTTAACGGGTTGAGCGTCTGGACGGCGGCAATCACCGTACTCTTGCTGTTCGCTATTTACTGGGGCTACTTCGTCGTCTTCGAAACCATCTGGAACGGCCAGACTCCGGGCAAGCGAATCATGCGATTGAGAGTGGTGCGCGAGGATGGCCGCCCGGTTCGCTTCTTCGAAGTCTTCGTCAGAAACCTGCTCCGCCTCGCGCTCGATTTCATGCCGCCCCCCTCTTATGCTATCGGAGTCATATCGATCATCTTCAGCGCGCGCTCCAAACGCATAGGCGATTTCGTGGCAGGCACGGTCGTCGTCAAGGAGCGAGCCACCGAAGCCCCCTCGCTTCAGGAGATAATCCGCATATCCGATCTTGAGCAGAAGCGAATGGAGCGGGCCGTCTCGTCGCCTTTCGCCGCCGACACTCGTCAGCTTACCGAGCGCGAGATTCGCGCCATTGAAACTTTTCTCAAGCGTCGCTTCGAGCTAATCGAGCCGGGCCGCACTCAACTCGCTGTGCGCATAGCTCAACCCATAGCCTTGAAACTGGGCATTCCTTATCAGCAACTCGCGCCCGAAGCGGTGCTGGAAGAAATCGAGCGCCAGCACCGCGCTCAGTCAAAATATTTTGATTGACCTCGATTCCTGTGAAACGCTATCATCCTGTCTGCCGTATAGAACGAAGGCGTAAAAACATGAAATTTATCCTTATAGCCAGACCAGTTCATAAGCCCGCGCCGATGGCCGCGCAGCACATGCAGCGCGATTGCGCGCAATGTCGACTGGTCACGCCCGTCGATACTGAAATCAAGGGGCCTTGAAAATTTCAAACAGCATCAAGCTTGAAAGCCGTCGGCGTCAGTTTGATGCCGACGGCTTTCGGTTTTTTTGGCAGGGATCAGGGATCAGGAGGCAGGGGTCAGGGGTCGGGAGTCGGTTATTTTATTCTGACTTCTGACTTCTGACTTCTGACTCCTGGCTTCTGTTTCCCGACGAGAGGTGGTCATGAATTCGGCAACCTACAGCGAATTGCTCAGGCGCAATAAAAACTTTCGCCGCCTTTGGACGGGCCAGTTCATAAGCGAACTGGGAACATGGTTTTCCTTCATAGCCGAACTCGGAGTCGTGCGGCTGTTGAGTGGATCGGCGCTCGTCGCCACTGCGCTCCTGGTGGCCCGTCTGCTTCCATTCCTTCTGGCCGCTCCCATCGCGGGAGTGCTGACGGACAGATTTTCGCGCAAGCGCATAATGATCGTCGCCGATGTGCTTCGCGCAGCAGTGGCGCTCGTCTATCTCATAGCGATTCCGCTCCGCGCGCCGTGGATAATCGTGGCGTGCAGCGCGATGATGACGACGATCAGCATGTTTTTCGAAGCGGCGAAAAACGCGGCGATGCCCAACATGGTCACATCGCGCGAACTGCTCACGGCCAACGTGATGATGTTCTCGACGCGCTTTCTACAGTACACGCTCGGAGCGGCCTTGGGCGGAGTGACCGCCGTGCAGTTCGGCTACAACGTGGCTTTTCTGGTCAATTCCCTGTCCTTCATCGCGTCGGCTGTGTTCATCATTCTCATACCCGAAGCGGTGATGAGAAAGACCACACAGACACAATCAGTCGCAAAGCCTCAAGTCGATCCGATGTCAGCCGAGAGTTGCGCGAGCGCGCCGATAGCCGGAAGCGAACAGCCTGTTGAGACAGCCGGCAGCTTCTTCAAAGACCTGCGCGAAGGGTTGAGCTATATATGGGTGACGCCGTTCGTTCGCGGGATCATATTGCTCAACGTGGGATGGGCGACCGGCGGCGGAATGGTCAATCTGCTGTTCGATCAGATGGGCGCGCACACTTTCGCTCACGATGATCTGGGCGACTGGAACGTGGCGGCTCTCTTCACGGCGAGCGGCGCGGGGCTTTTTCTTGGAATGGTACTGGCCCGTCGCGCGGGCGCGTGGGCTACGGAAGAGCATCGCGCCGGATTGTTCATCGGATGGTCGCTCGTCGCTCAAGGGGCGCTCCTGTCGGTTGCGGGACTTATGCCTTCGCTTGCGCTGATGGCAGTGTTTGTGGCGGCGGCGCGGCTTGTACTCGGCGCAGAGTTCGGCGTGCAGGAGACGTTTATGATGCGCGTGCTGCCGGATCACTATCGCGGTCGGGTATTCACGACTGACCGCTCGCTTGAGCTATCGACGATGGCCATAGCGACGGTTGCAAGCGGCTGGCTCATAAAATGGCTTGGCCCTCGCGCAGTGATGGTCATATCAGGCGCGCTCTCGGCAAGCCCCGGAGTCGTGTGGCTACTGGCCATGAGCCTGACTGATTTTCGCGTTCCCTCTCGCGCCGTCCGCGAAAGCTATGGCGACTGACGAATTCGGAGTGCGGAATGTGGAATGCGGAGTGGAGTAGTGAGGGATGAAAACTCATCGCTTTATTTCTCCGCACTCCGCACTCCGAATTCCGCACTCCCCATAGTTGACACTGGCGGGCGTTTGTGTGATTTTCAATTTGTCTGATTCCAGACTCGCGACCTCGGACTCCAGACTTTCGAAGAGGTTCTCTATGCGCGTTCCTACGTTTCAGGATGTACTGATCGCTCGAAAACAGATCGCCCCTTATCTTGCGCGGACGCCGCTGCACAGCTATCCGGCGATTGACGAATTAACAGGCGCAAGCTGTTTCATCAAGCATGAAAACTATCAACCTGTCGGCGCATTCAAAGTCCGCGGCGGAATCAATCTCGTATCGCAGATGAGCAAAGAGGAACGCTCTCGCGGAGTCATCTGTGCTTCGACCGGCAATCACGGCCAGTCGGTCGCCTATGGCGCGCGGCTCTTCAATGTGCCTGCCCGCATAGTCGTCCCCGAAGGCGCAAACCCCGGCAAGGTCGCCGCGATGCGAGGATTGGGCGCAGAGGTGATCTTTCACGGCGAGAGGTTCGATGATGCGCGCGTGCATTGCGAAGAGATCGCGAGAGAGACAGGCGCGCGTTATGTTCATTCGGGTGATGAGCCGCTGCTTATCGCAGGCGTTGCCACTTATGCGCTTGAGATGTTCGAGGATCAGCCTGAGCTTGATGTGGTGCTTGTGCCTGTTGGCGGAGGAAGCGGCGCTGCCGGGGTGTGCGTCGCGGCTCGCGCTCTGGGCGCGCGGGTTCGCATCATAGGCGTGCAGTCGCAGAATTCGCCTGCGGCTTACGAGTCGTGGCGTCACAAGGAAATGCTTGAAGCCCCGAATCGCACTTTTGCTGAAGGGCTTGCCACAGGCGCAGGATTTGCGCTGCCTCAGCGAATACTGTGGGACATGCTCGATGATTTCGTGCTGGTCAAGGATGAAGAGATACGCCTTGCCATGCGATGGATGATCGAGCGCGCTCACACGCTGGCCGAAGGCGCGGGCGCATCGCCGCTTGCTGCGGCCTATCTGCTGAGAGACGAGTTGAAGGGAAAGAAAGTTGGACTCGTTTGCTCAGGCGGCAACACCTCGCTTGAGCATCTGAGGCAAGCTCTGGCATAGGCGCTTATGCGCTTGAAGCGTTGATCGCTCGACCCGATAGAAGTAAAATCTTTCGCGTTCCTTAAATTCCTTGCGGCGGCGTTTGGCGTCGCCCCCGGCAAATCTTTGAGGTCAACTCTTTATGTTGCGCCGATGGATTGCTCTTTTCTGGATACTGACTTTCGCGCACGGGGCGCGGGAAGCCAAAGCCTCGGACTGGAATGCCGTCACCCAGCAGGAACTCCGCCTTGAGGCCGCCGATATAGGCGACCCCGGCGCCGACGCCGTTATACTCTTTCGCGAGGGCGAGCTTAACGACAACGACCCCGAAGGCACGAACCTCAAGCTCTATATCCGAATAAAAATATTCAATGATCGCGGTCGCCGATTCGCCGATGTGCAGCTTCCATACGTCGCGGGGCTTGGCCGCATAACCGATGTGCAGGCTCGAACCATCCGACCAGACGGCTCTGTGGTCGAAGTCAAAGGGCGCGACATACTCGACAAGCTCATACTGAAAACCCGTTACAGCGTCCATCGCGCCAAAGTATTTTCAATGCCCGCAGTCGAACAGGGCGCGATCATCGAATATCGCTATCGCCAGATTTATCCAAAGGGCTTCCGCTATTTCGCGCTCGATCTTCAATCGGAACTGTTCACCCGCCAGCTTCACTACGCCATTCAGCCGCACGCCGTCTCGCGATTTGAAGTCCGCTGGGTGCCTTTCAACGCGCCCGACGCCAAAATGTTCGAACCGAAATGGAACGGCAGGTTCGACATTCGCGCCGAGAACATTCCGCCTTTTCGCCGCGAGCCGATGATGCCGCCCGAACTGACGGTCAAAATCTGGGGCTGGCTCTATTATTCGGAAGAGCTTGAAACCGATCCTGAAAAATACTGGCTCAACTATTCGCGCCGTATGCACGAGCGCGCAAATTATGAAACCCGGCCCACCGCCACCGTTCGCCGCGTGGTCGAGCAGATAACTCTTTCGAACGACAACGCGCAGCAGCGCATCGCGCGAATCTACAACTACATTCAAAACGAAATACGCAACATAGGTTCCCTCCAGACCAATGACCCGGAAACGGAAGCCTCCGAATACAAGAAAAACGGCACTGCCGATCAGACATTGAAGCGACGCTATGGCACCCCGCGCGAGATCAATCGATTGTTCATCTCCATGCTTCGCGCCGCGAGGATGGATGCGCGGGTGGCCGAACTTACTACGCGGGACGAGAATTTCTTTCATCGCTCCTTCCCCGATGCCTTTCAGTTCAACAGCGAAGTGACTGCCGTCGTCGCCCCGGACGGCCTGATGCAGTTCTTCGACCCCGGCACGCCTTATTGCCCTCTCGGTATGCTTTCGTGGGAGAAGGAAGCCACGACCGCGCTCGTTTACGACCCGCGCCAGTTGCGATTCGTCGAAACTCCTTTGAGCACGGCTGCGCTCAACCGCGAAGAGCGAATGATTACGGTCGCGCCTTACGGAGACGGCAAAGTGGATGTGAAAATCGAATCGCGCATCGCGGGCCAGCGCGCAATCGAGCTTCGCAACGAAGTCATCGATCTCACGCCTGATGACAGGCGCAAACGATTCGCCAGCCCCGTGCATGATCTCTTCCCCGCAGCGATGATAAACGAGCCGTCTGTCGCAGTGTCGAATCTCACGAACGCAGCCGCGCCTGCGGTGACTTCCTACAGTTTCAGCGTGCCGCAGTTCGCCTCTCGCGCGGGGAGCCGCCTGCTCCTGCGCCCCGCGCTTCTCTCCCATCGTGATGAAAGCCTGTTCGCCGGACTGAAGCGCTCGAATCAGGTTTATCTTCATTACCCATGGTCGGAAAGCGAGCGGGTGGTGATAGAAACGCCTCAAGGATTCGAGATCGAGCAACTGCCCGATCCGGTCAGTGAAGACATAGGCGCGGCTCGATACCGCGCCACATTCACCCGCGACGGGAACCGTGTCATCTATGAGCGCAGCCTGACGGTCGACGATATCATTTTCTCCCCGGATCAATACCCGACGCTCAAGGCGTTCTTTGATCGGGTGCATCAGGCCGATCGCGCCGTAATTTCATTCAAGCAGTAAAGGGATGCGCAATGGAAATCCGACTCGACGCTGACCGGATAACTGAGGAGGTATGGTGCGGGGCCACGCTTGAAACGAGCGATATTCCCGTTCTTGTCGCTTTGGGTATTCGCCGCGTCATCAATCTCGAAACCCGCGAGCTTTATGATTTCAAAGCTCTCGCGCGAGCAAACATAGAACTCTTCAACATCCCGCTTCTCGACATTGACCATCCCCTGCCTGACGATATAATCGAGCGAGCCGTTTCTCTGATCGATGAAGCGGCGCAGCGCGGCAATCAGGTTTATGTGCATTGCACCGCCGGGTGGCAACGCTCGCCTGCGATAGTCGCCTGCTATCTGATCCACAAGGGAATCAGCGCCGAGCGGTCTCTCGCGCTGGTCAAAGAGATGCGCCCCGTGGCGCGCTTTTATCAATCACACATCGCCTCGGCCTTCGAGTATGAAAAAGAGCTTCGCAGCAAACGATCAATCCGGCACGTGGCTGAATGAAAATCTGAAAAATGCGGCGTAAGCTGAAGGCCTGCACAGATCACTATTTCATTTAGGAGATTTGTCGATGAGTAAAGTCGGGCTTTTTCGCTCTCCTTGAGACCTTATAGTTTTTGTCAGGATTTTGGTAAGACATCGACTCCGTATTCAATGTCGGTGGCATTAATGGTTGGTTCGTGAAAGAAAAAGGTTAAATCCTTTGATTCGCCTGCTGTAAACTCCATGGTTCGAGCACGATTCCATTCCCCTTCGGATGAAGTAAGCCAGGGCTTGATCTCGATAACGCCGGCCTTGCCGACATTTTTTACAGTTACAGACACCGTATAACCATAGTCCGGTTCGTTATTCATGAGCTTTACTTCTTCCTTCTTACGAAGATTGGACACTTCCCCCTTGGCATCGCTAAGCGCCGCACAACCCTTATAACCCGTGAACAGTATGGTGGCCGATAGTGTGACTACGGCGATTAAAGGGCTGGTCTTGCGCCTGATGGTTGTCTGCTGCTTCGTGGATGTTTCGAAGGAATCACGCATTTTCCAAACTCCCTTCATTTCCTGATCGGCTCGCTCAAAGACTGTCGATCTGCCCGTGACAGGATACCGCTGGTGTTTTATTCGCCAGCCTGACCATTATGAAGCCTTGCGGAACGGACGGATGACATAAGGCGGCGGGCCGGAGAAACCTTCAGAGGAGTTGCCCCAGCGCATCGCGGCGAACGCGCAGCATACCCTGAAGCATATAGGAGCCAGTTCTTCACCGGGCTGGCCATAATCCAGATCGCAATCGTAAACGCACACAGCCAGCGGCGCTCCATCAGATAGACTGTTTTTTAATTGATCGGACATGAAAGTCTCTCCCCCTCATGTAAAGACGGAAAAAGGGATCGTTATAATCGCTTTTTTTGTCGCGCGGATGAATAAAATCACATTCGATCAGGGCTTATTCCCCGCATCACCCGAAAGGGTGATAGATTCAAAGCCTTGAGCAAATCGGCAACGCTTCTCTACAATAGCCTCTTCCGTTTTCAAATATGCTTGAGCGTTTGATGCACAAATGGGAGCGCCGGTTAGTTGACCGCACGACGAATCGCGTGGTGCGCCCGTTCGAATGGGGCGTCGAATTCCTCGATGCCCGGCAGATGCACGCAAACTCAAAGGATCGGGATATTCTATTTCAGTTCAACGAACGCGCCGTGGCTGAAAGCGACCGCTTCTTTGGAGTGAATGGCTCCGTAGATTTTTCTTGCGACGACCACTGGCTCAGTTTCGCGAGCCGGATCGAGACGCCTTACCGGGAAAACAACACCGTCTATGCGCGCTATTTCCCTGCGCCCCGTCGCAGAGGAGAAACCGCGGACGAAGTAGCTCGCGCCCGTCGCCGCGCCGTGCTGGTGCTGCCTCAGTGGAATGGTCAATCGGAAAGCCATGTCGCGCTGTGCCACCTGCTCAATCGCTTCCAGATAGCCGCGCTCCGGTTGAGCCTTCCTTATCACGACCGGCGAATGCCCGAAGAACTGGAGCGCGCCGATTACATGGTGAGCGCCAATCTCGGTCGAACGCTTCAGGCCGTGCGTCAGGCCGTCGTCGATGCGCGCACAGCGATTGACTGGCTGATAAGCCAGGGCTACGACCGAATAGGCATAACGGGGACGAGCATCGGCTCGTGCGTCTCGTTTCTCGCTTTCATTCACGACGCCCGGCTGAGGACTGCCGTATTCAATCTGGTGTCGAGTTATTTCGGCGATGTGGTATGGGACGGGATGGCGACAGAGCATATAAGACAAACTCTCGAAATGAATGTGACGCGGGAAGAGTTGCGGCGGGCGTGGATGGCCATAAGCCCGAACGCTTATGTGTGGAAACTCGCAGACGACCGCCGTCGCGGGCTGATGATTTCGGCCCGCTATGATTTCACCTTCACACGGGAGCTTTCACGTCTGCTCTTCGAGGAATGCAATCGACATCGCGTCGGATTTGAGAGAAAGCTGGTTCCCTGGGGGCATTACACGATGGGCGAAGCGCCCTTCAAATACTACGACGGTTATCTGATCGTCAACTATTTACGAAAGCACCTGTGACACATTGAAACGGAGGAGGATTCTTATGAAATCACTCTCGCTGCTCGTTTTGTTTTTCGCGCTCCCGCAAATCAGCTTTGCGCAGCAGGCCGACCCTCTGGCCTCGGATTATTTCACCGTCAAGCCGGTCGTGCCGGGAGTCTGGGCTTTGATCGTCAAACAGCGCGCGCCCTCGCTCGCCGTTTCGAATGCTGCGGTCATCGAGCTTGGAGATAAGGTGATGATCATTGATTCGCACCTCACCCCGTCGGCGGCGCGCGAGGCGGCGCGGCTGATCGCCGTGATGACCAACAACAAATCAGTCCGCTATCTGGTCAATACCCACTGGCACCCGGATCACATTCAGGGAAATTCGACTTATTCATCAAGCTTTCCCGGAGTGCTTGATATCATTTCGCACACAAACACGCGCCGCGATATCGTCTCCATCGAGATACCGTTTCTCAAAGATCAAAAGCAACTGCTTCCCAAACAGATCGCCGATTTCAAATCGCGGCTCGCAATCGGAAAAGTGGATGGTCGCCCGATGACCGACACTCAGAAGCGACAGCTTGAAGGTCAGATCGCTCAGGCCGAGGCTCTGTTCAAGGAGATCGAGAATCTCGAAATCGCGCTGCCGACTCTCACGCTTGATCGCTCGATGACCCTGCACGCGGGCGACCGACAGGTGCAGATACTTTATTTCGGTCGCGGCCATACGGAAGGCGACGTGGTCGTTTTCCTGCCAAAAGAGAAAGTGCTGGTCACGGGCGATCTGGTGACGAATGGAATTCCGCTCATGAGAGATGCCTTTCCGGTGGAATGGAGCGCGACGCTTGCCGGTGTAGAAAAGCTGGACTACACGCAGACCATCCCCGGACACGGCGACGTGCAGCAGGGCAAGGAGCGATTGCAGATGCTCCGCGCTTTTCTCGATGATCTGATCACGGCAGTGCGCCGCGCAGTCGAAGCGGGCAGGACGCTCGATGAAGCGAAGGCGAGCGTGAAAGCCGAACTTGCTCCCAAACATGAAAAGAACTTTCCTTCGTGGAACGCCGCGTCGGAAGCTGCCATAACGCGAGCGTATAATCATCTGGCAACCACTCGCCGTTGAGTCACCCGGTGAAACGGATCAGGCGGATTTATACGGATCAGAATGTCCGTATAAATCCGCCTCATCTGCGTTGAAGGAAGCGTTGAGCGATCGCGCAGTCAGGTTGAACAATGATCTGGAAGAGAGGATTCTCTCCTCTACTCTTCGAATCCGTGAGACATGCCGCTCGGCCCCGGAAACAGAACTCCGCCGCAATCGCTGCATCGCTGATTCGGAAACAGCCCGTCGAGCATCACCAGCCGCGCGCTCAGAAGTCGCCCTATCTCCATCACTCCTTCCGAAACATCGTCCGGCTGCTCCAGTTCATGAGCGATCTGCCAGACATAAGTGAAAAACGGCTCCTTCGCCTCCTCGCTGCTGTAGGCCGCAAGCCTTATCTCTCTGACCAACTCTTCCCCGCCGTGATGCGAGACGTAAAGCACAGGGGCGATGACTTCTCCCGGCTCGACCATATCCAGAAGCCGCTGCATCGCAACTTCCGTCTCTATGTTGAGGTGAAGATGTCTTTGAAGCTGAAGCCCGATTTCCGGCACCTGCCACAGTTCGGCCAGATGAGGAAAGACGCTCACTTCGACTTCGGCCCGCAATCCAAGCGAAGCAAACTCGGCGCGAATCAGCTTTCCTAAATCCGACACAGGGCCGGTTTTCATCTCATTGAACAATCGGCTTTCGAGTTTCCCCGCGCCATTTTCACGAGCGACCATCACTCCGCACATCGCGCGATGCAGAATATTGACTTCCCCGACATCAAGCTCGCCGAAGCCGCCTCTGGCTGACCTCTTCGAAGTCACGGCCAGCGGCAGCGGCTTCGCTATTTTGCCTCTGGCGAACTCGACGAACGATTTGATGTAACGACGGGTAACGGATTCCTGACGCCAGTGGGGAATGTCCGTGCAGTAGAGACGATCATCCAGATAGACGGTCGGCTTTTGACCGAGGCTGAGGGCGCGGCGGATGATTTTTTTCTCCGAAGCCTCCTGCACGGTCGCAGGAAGACGGGCCGGGAAGCTTCTCATTTCTTCATTCAGCACAGGGATCGAAAACATGACGGCGAATGGAACGACAACGAAAGGCTCTTTGTCTTCAGGAGAAGCCCACGCGCGCAATCTGTACCCGGCCTCCTGGAGACAGTAATCAATAGCCGCCCACGCTTCTTCGCTCAGTTCCATGTCATCGAGCAGGCGATGAAGCTGTTTGTCGTTGCCCTGATCGACGAGAAATTCAACCTCATCTAAAAGCTCCGCCGGTAGAGGATCATCGCCCATGGCTTCGGCAAGCGCGCGTATTCGCGTGATCGATTTCTGAACGCCCTGATTCTTTCCACTCATTTTTTTCTTCTTTTCGGCCATCGATGTGAGAAAGCTTATTAGAAGGTCGCCAAGAATTCAAACGACAAATCGCACGGCTTGCTACCGGCATCGTGGAAGGTAATACTTCGACTGATTGCCTATGAATGAAACACATGTGCTTGTCGTCGAAAGCGCCGAGAAGATTTACTCAAACGGGCAGCAGGGCGTCGCCGCGCTGAGAGGCGTGAGCTTCAAAGTCCGAGAGGGAGAGTTCATCTCCCTGATGGGGCCTTCGGGGTGCGGCAAATCGACTCTGCTTCACATCTGCGGCGCGGTCGACCGCCCGACTCGCGGTCGCGTCACGCTCGACGGCGCGCAACTCGACTCGCTCACGGAAGAAGAAGCCTCTCGCCTCAGACGCCAGCGCGTCGGATTCGTCTTTCAGTTTTTCAATCTGCTGCCGACTCTCACGGTCGCGGAAAACGTGGCTCTGCCGATGATGCTCGCGGGACGAAGCGAGCGCGAATCGAAAAAACGCGCTCTCTCGCTTCTTGATCGAGTCGGTATGCTGGCTCGCGCCGCTCATTTTCCGGCGGAGCTATCGGGCGGCGAGATGCAGCGCGCAGCCGTCGCCCGCGCTCTCATCAACGAGCCACGACTCCTGCTTGCCGATGAGCCTACGGGAAACCTCGACAGCGAAAATGGCGAACAGGTGATGCAGTTGCTCGCCGCGCTCAATCGCGATACTGGCAAAACGATCATACTTGCGACTCACTCTCAGGAAGCTGCGTCTTACACTGCGCGAACGATTTTTATGAAAGATGGTCTCATCATCAGCGATCAAAAAGCAGAACCAGGAGGCGCGATCTGACAGATTGCGCCGCGTGTCCTGAGAAAAAATGAAAGCGTACTTTCGACTCTTCCACCAGTTCATACTCCGCGCCTTCGCCCGCGCGCCGCTGCGTTCAGCCATAACCGCCGTGGGCATAAGCCTCGGCGTGGGAGTGATGATCGCCATTCGCCTTGCCAACGCGGGCGCGCTCGAATCTTTTCGCGCAGCGACGGAATCAATCGCAGGAGAGACTTCGATTCAGATAACAGGCGCGGCAGGTCGCTTCGATGAAATGCTGATGGCTGACCTCGCGTGGCTTCGCGAGTATGGTCAGGCCAGCCCCGTCGTGACAGGATTCGGGCAGTGGTCGGCGGTCAGGGGTCAGGGGTCGGGAGCCGGGGATCAGGGGTCAGTTGATGAGAACGCCAGCACGCAAAATCAAGCTGTCGATTCTTCCGAGGGGGAATTTCTTCAGGTTCTCGGCGTGGATGTTCTCCGTGATCGCGCGCTCAGGCGGTACAAGTTGCTTCAATTGACTTCCGAAGAGCGAGAAGTGAGCGCGCGGGAGTTTCTGCTTCTGCTCACCGATCCGCGATCAATCGTGCTGACTGAAAAATTCGCCAATCGTCGCCGGATTGCAATCGGCAATCGCATCACGCTTATGATCGGCGACCGCAGACAAGAATTCATCGTTCGCGGATTGCTCGCCGATAGCGGCCCTGCCCGCGCGCTCGACGGGCGAGTCGCGCTGCTCGATATCGCGGCGGCTCAGGTTGCTTTAGGCTGCGCAGGATTTCTCGACCGAATCGATGTAAAACTTCGCGGCGGTGTATCGCTCGAAGAAGCTGAAAAGGAAATCGCCGCCCGGTTGCCGAAAGGACTTCGCGTCGTTCGGCCCCAAGCGGCCTACGGGCAGGTCGAGAAAATGATCTCGGCCTTTCATTTCAACCTCAACGCGCTTGCATCTATCGCTCTGCTCGTAGGGCTGTTTCTGATCTACAACACCGTGTCTGTTTCGGTCATCACGCGGCGCGGGGAAACAGGCACGCTGCGCGCGATAGGCGCAGGCCGTCGAATGATTCTCGCGCTCTTTCTGGGAGAAGCCGCTTTGCTCGCCCTCATAGGCGCGGCTGTAGGGCTTGGCATCGGGCGGCTGCTTGCAAACGCGGCTGTGCAGGCGACGGCGACGACGGTCGAAACTTTTTACATAGCGAGGGCTGCGACAGGCGCGCTTGAGCGGGGCGCGCTCGGCGCGACTGAAATGTTGATCGCCTTCGGAGTCGCGCTTTCGCTTTCGCTCATCGCGGCGGCTCTGCCTGCGCTGGAAGCCTCAAGAGTGCGACCCATCGAAGCTATGCGCGGAGCCGAAAGGCTCGCGCGCAGCCGTCGCCCGTCGCGAAAGAATATCGCCGCAGCGATTCTGCTGATGGCTCTCGGTTATATTCTCAGCCGCCTGGACGCTATCGGAGGTCTCCCGATAGCAGGCTATTTCGCGGCGCTGTCGCTCATACTCGGCGGCGCGGCCCTCACCCCCACAGCGATCTGGATAGTGTGCAGGGCGAGCGATGCGCTTTCCTCGCTGCGCGCTTTGCAGGCTGAAAGAAAAATGGCGAGCGCGAATCTTCGCGGCTCGATTTCGCGCATCTCGATTTCGGTCGCAGCCCTCGCCGTGAGCCTCGCTATGATGACAGCGATCTCGATCATGATCGCAAGCTTTCGCGATACCGTTTCCTACTGGATCGATCAGACGCTCACCGCTGACATCTACGCCAAGCCCGTTACGCGAACCGCCTCGACCGCCGATGGCGCGATAAATGAGGAAGCTATATCCGCTATTAAATCTAATCCGCAGGTCGCCGCTATTGACACCTTCACGTCATTGCAGGCGAACTACAATGACAATCTGATCACGGTTGCGGCGGGCGATTTCAGCGTGCTGCTTGAGCGCGGACGACTGCTCTTCAAGTCTCCCTCCGACGCGCAGGAAGAGATTCGCAAATCGATAAACGCGGATTCGGTTCTGGTGAGCGAGAGCCTCGCGCTTCGTTTCAACAAGCAATCGGGAGATGAAATCGTGTTGCCCACGACGCAGGGACAGCACGGCTTTCGCGTGGCCGCCGTTTATTACAACTATTCGGACACGCGCGGCGTGGCGGTAATGGATCGAACGACGTTCGAAAGATATTTCGCTCGTCTCGGTCCGAGCAGCGTTTCGATTTATCTCAAAGAAGGCGCGGATGCGGAAACCGCAAGCGACGAGATTGCCCGCGCCACCGCGCGTCATCAGCTTCTTTTCACGACCAGCGCCAGCGTGCGTCGCGAAGTGCTGCGCATATTTGACAACACGTTTTCAATCACGCGCGCGCTTGAGTTGATCGCAATAACCGTGGCTGCGCTCGGAGTGATTTCGACTTTGATCGCGCTCATACTTGAGCGGAGAGATGAGATAGCCGTTCTTCGTTTCCTCGGAGCGACGCGCGCTCAGATTCGCCGCATGGTGGTTATCGAATCTGTTTTGATAGGCACGGTCAGCCAGTTGATAGGGGTCGTGATGGGGTTATTCACGTCGCTGGTGTTGATCTACGTGATCAATGTTCAATCCTTCGGCTGGACGATTCAGTTTCATTTTCCCGTTCGCTTTCTGATCGAATCGACCGCGCTGATGATCGTCGTGACCGCTCTGGCGGGTCTCTATCCGGCTTCGCAGGCTGTGAAAGTCGAAGCCGTCCGCTTTGCGAGGGAGGAATGAGTATTCAGAAGTCAGAAGTCAGAAGTCAGAAGTCAGGAGCAGGCATCGTCAGCCGCGTTTTGCTGTGCGGGTTGTGCGTGGCGATTTTTTCCATGGCGTCGGGCAAAGCGACTGATCAAGTGAGTCAGGGCGCGACGGTTGCTTCAAACAGCGAAGGATGGCGCGAGGCTATAGCGGGGTATGATTTTTCATTTCCGCGCGATCATGCTTCGCACCCTGAGTATAAAATCGAATGGTGGTATTACACGGGCAATCTCGAAACCGCTGATGGCCGAAGGATCGGCTATCAACTCACTTTTTTCAGAACGGGTGTCGCCTTTCGCCCTCTAGTCGAATCTCGATGGGCAGTGCGCGATCTCTACATCGCTCACTTCGCGATTTCAGATATCGAACGCGAAAAATTCCATTGGTTCGAGCGCATCAATCGCGCTGGCATCGGATGGGCCGGAGCGGAAGCGAACATTTATCGAGTGTGGAATGAAGACTGGCAGGCGCGGCTTGACGGGGGCGATCACCTTATTGAAGCAGCGGAAGGAGATTTCAAACTGGAATTGAGGCTGACTCCTGAAAAGAAAGAAATCGTTCACGGCGAAAACGGGGTGAGCCGGAAAGGGCCGTCCGTAGAGAACGCATCTCATTACTATTCGATCACGCGATTTCGAGCGTCGGGCCGAGTGATGATCGAAGGACGCTCTTTCGATGTGACGGGTAAGAGTTGGATGGATCACGAATTCGGCACGAGCTTTCTCGGAAGCGAGCAGAAGGGCTGGGACTGGTTTTCTATTCAACTCGACGACGGGCGCGAGTTGATGCTGTTCGAGACTCGTCGCGCGGACGGCTCAATCGACCCGCGTTCGAGCGGCACTCTCATCGAAAAAGACGGCAGCGCGATTCATATCCCGTTCAGCGAGTTGAAACTCACGCCTGTTTCCGTATGGCGATCCGAACAAAGCGGCGCTCAATATCCAATCGAGTGGAAACTCGAAGTGCCGCGCTTCGATCTGAGTTTGCGTATTCGCGCAGCTTTCAGCGATCAGGAATTGATCACGCAGGAAAGCGCAGGCGTGGCCTATTGGGAAGGCAGCGTGATTGTGGAAGGAGCCGGGGCGCGAGGCCGCGGCTATCTTGAAATGACCGGCTACGCGGGGCAGAGCATGGGCGCGGTGATGGGAGATGGGGTGAAGAGGTGAAGAGGTGAAGGGGTGCAGAGATGATGGTGCGCTGACCACTGACCGCTGAATACGAATGCGGAATGCGGAGTGCGGAGTGCGGAAAAAAACTCCACATTCCACATTCCGCACTCCGCACTCGAAATGTGCTATGATGGCGGCTCATTCAAAATGGAGAGGGCGCGTGCTTCTCTGGATTCAAACAATCATATTGAGGAGTCTTTCAGTGCAATCGAAGCGGCTTATACTCTCTGCCATCATCATTTTGTTCTTCGCGCATTCATTCGAGGCACACTTGCAACAGGACTCGGCAAAGCAGGACGAAGCAAAGCAGGACGAAGCAAAGGTCGATGAGATACCTCTGCTGCTGCAAAAGCTAGGCTACAGTTTCAACAAGGTTGCCGACAAGGTTTATGAAGTGCCTTTCACGGGCAAGAACGTAAAGAATTTCAATGTGCGGATCACCTATGGCGGCGATGTGCTTCTGGTCGTCTGCAAGCTGGCTGATCGTCGCGAGGTCAATACGCGCGGCGGGCTTGCGCTGAAACTGATAGAGTTGAATAACGATTACGATTTCGTTAAATTCGCTCTGTCGAAAGACGCGCTCTACACGCGGATCGATATTCACAAACGGCTCATCGATGCAGATGAGTTGAAATTTCTCATCGATGCCATGGCTCACGTCGTCGACGAATCCATACTGAGCATAAAGCGGTTCTTCGTCGTCGCGAAGCCCAAGCGAGGTTGATCATCTGAAAATGCAGATTCAGTTTTCGCATTTCAGATTCCTGTTTGCTGCGCTCCTTGCCGCGTTTGGCGTTAATGCTTCGGCGCAGACGAACGGCGCGATGACTCCGAGCGAGATCGCGGCAAAGGCGACGCCTGCGGTTGTCTCGATTATGGGAGAAAACTTCGGCGGACGACCTTTCATTCCGGGGCGCGGCTTCCTTCTTGGGCCGAACGTCGTGGCCACCGATTACGCTGTCGTCCGCGACGCCGCGAAGGTCTACGCGAAGACCTCGGACGGGAAGAAAAAAGAAGCTCGCATTCTCGGCGTCGATGTGCGGCTGGCGGTGGCGATACTCGCGGTGTCGGAAATCAAAGTCGCGCCTCTCTCGCTCGGCAACAGCGACGCCGTCGCAGTCGGAGAATCGGTCTACATAATCGACTCTCCGAATGCCGCCCGTCAGGGAGTCATTGGCGATGATATGGTCATCGATGGCAAGCGATACCTGAAGATGCCCGGACAGGTTTCCGATAACAGTCGGGGCTGCCCTGTGTTGAACGACCGGGGCGAGGTCATAGCCGTGACCGTAAGCGATCCCACTCGACGAGAGACCTGCGGGTTCGCCGTTCCGGCCTCTTATCTGAAGCGGCTCGGATACATTTCAATCGAAGGCTTCGGAAACGAAGCGGACAAGCGGCGCGAGTTTCTCAGATCAGAGGGCGCGCAAGAAGCAAAAACGGACGTGAATCTGCGCCCGCGCTATATCAGAAAATCCGGCGGCGCTCTTCAGCGCGAAGCCATCCGTCAGGTCATCCCGTTGTATCCGCCTCTGGCGAAGGCGACGCGAGTGATCGGGCTGGTCGTCATAGAGATGACAATAAATGAAAACGGGGAAGTGATATCGGCGCGGGCTATTTCGGGCCATCGGTTTTTGAAAGAGGCATCTCTGGCAGCGGCGCGCGGATGGAAATTTCGTCCCGTCAAAACTCAGGGCGAGCCTGTCAGAATCATCGGCACGATCACTTTTAATTTTACCTCCTGATTTCATTTCGCCTGTCGACAGGCTGGCATAATCGCACACCATCGTTTACCATCTCTGATTGCTTCCATAAGCGCGCACTTGACATGGAGTTACCGAAAAGCGAATGGCTGATAAGACTAAAGTTGGAATGGTGAGTCTGGGTTGCCCCAAGAATCTCGTAGACAGCGAGGTGATGATGGGACTCTTAGCCCGCGAAGGATATGAACTGACCGCAGATTCCGCTTCGGCTGAAGTGCTTGTGGTCAACACCTGCGGCTTCATCGATTCCGCCCGGCAGGAATCGGTTGAAACTATAATTGAAATGGCCAGCCTCAAACAATCGGGCAATCTCAAAAAACTCATCGTCGCAGGTTGCCTGGTCGAGCGTTATCGGGATGAGCTTCAACGCGAGATCCCCGAAATCGACGCCTGCATCGGAGTCAACGAACTAAGTGATATCACTTCGGTCGTCGACCGTGGTCGAAAGCGGCTGCCGGTTTATAGTGACAGCGCCAGCGCGCCTGAGCTTTTCCTCTACGATGAAACCACGCCGCGACTGCGCGCCACCGCGCCTTACACTTCTTACGTGAAGATCGCCGAAGGATGCGATCACACATGCGCTTTCTGCATCATACCGCGATTGCGCGGGCAGTTTCGCAGTCGCTCGCCGGAATCCATTTTAAGGGAAGTCGAGATACTCGCCGCGCAGGGCGTCAAAGAGATCGTCCTCATCTCGCAGGACACCGTGCAATACGGCGCTGACCTCGCGCTCAGAGACGGACTCGCGCGATTGCTCGATTCCATAGCCCGCGTCGAAGGCGTCGAGTGGGCGCGATTTTTGTACTGCTACCCGACGGGCATCTCAGACGAATTGCTGAAAGTAATGGCCGAGCGCGAAAACGTCTGCAATTACTTCGACATTCCGCTTCAGCACGTGAGCCGAGGGGTGCTTGCGCGAATGCGGCGCGGCGGCGGTCGTGAAATGTATGAGCGAATGTTCGAGCGCATCCGTGAGCGCGTTCCCGGTGTCGCGCTTCGAACGACTTTCATAGTCGGCTTTCCCGGCGAGACTCAAGAAGATTTCGAAGAGCTTCTCGGTTTCGTCCGCGCAGTCGAGTTCGACAGCCTCGGCGTGTTCACTTATTCCGACGAAGAGCATTCGGCTGCCTTCGAGCTTGATGACAAAGTCGATCCCAGGACGGCCAAGCGTCGCGAGCGGCGTTTGATGAAAGAGCAGGCTAAGATCGTCCGTCGCAAAAATCGCGCAATGATCGGCAATCGGGTCAAAGTTCTGCTCGAAGGGAAATCCCGCAGGAGCGACCTTCTGCTTGAAGGAAGGATTGAGTCTCAGGCTCCTGAAATCGACGGGTCAGTTTTAATAAACGATATGCCTGAAGACTGCGCAGCCCGACCGGGCGATTTCGTCACCGTCGAGATAACCGAGACGGCGGATTATGACCTGATAGGTCGGATCGTTTAGCGAGCAGGCGAAGAATGAGTGGGAGAATGGGAGAATGGGAGAGCGGGAGAGTGGGAGAATAGCAGCAATGAATTTTCTTCTCCCATTCCCCCATCCTCCCATTCTCCCATTCTTCTTTTGATTCGAATCCTCAAAGTGAATCAATCCGCGCACATTCTGAAAAAGGCTCCTGCGGCTGATCGCGTCGCCTACCTCGTGGCGACGGGACTGGGCGCAGGGCTTTCCCGCTTCGCTCCCGGAACTATAGGCGCGCTCGAAGGCGTAGCGATTTATCTTGCTACGATTCTGCTGCGACTCGGCAATGTCGAACATCTCGTGCTTCTTGTTGCGCTCGATGTTTTGGTTTTCGCCCTGGGCGTGTGGGCATCGGAGCGGTTGTGCCGGATGCTTGCCGTCAAGGATCCGAGTCGGGCCGTAGTTGATGAAATAAGCGGGCAGTTGATCGCGCTCACGCCTCTTGCGTTCGCTCATTCCTGGCGCGGAGTCGTTGCCGGATTCGCGCTGTTTCGTCTGTTCGATATCTTCAAACCATTTCCGATTCGCAAACT
Source organism: Blastocatellia bacterium UBA7656 (assembly GCA_002483445.1). Taxonomy (GTDB): domain Bacteria; phylum Acidobacteriota; class Blastocatellia; order UBA7656; family UBA7656; genus UBA7656. Next base: position 127,891 of record DLHY01000141.1, on the reverse strand, counting down.
GGAACGGCTGCGCGGCGGATATGGCGTGATGATGGATGATGTGCTTGCGGGCGTTTATGCCGCGGCGATAGTGTGGCTCGGCATGCAGTTGAAATTGTTGTGAGAGACAATCTCTCTCATGGAAACAGGACAGATCAAACAGATCATCAAGCGCGTGAGCGCAAGCCTTGAGCCGAGTGTCGACTTCATCCGTCGCGCTCAGAAAACAGGGCCGCGCATCGGCGTATTCGCTTCGTCGTTCAATCCCACGACCATCGCTCATGTCGAGTTGATGCGACTCGCCTCCGCTCAGTTCTCGCTTGATGAAACGATTGCGCTCGCCGGAGCAGCAAACGCCGACAAGACCGGATATGAGTGTTCGCTCGAAGATCGCTTGGCGATGCTCGCGCTTGCGCTCGAACGGGACGAGCGAGCATCTGTCGGGCTGTCGTCTCACGCTTACTTCGTCGATATGACGGAAGCCCTCCTTCACGCCTGCTCGCCCGAAACGGATTTGCACTTCATCATCGGCTTCGATACATTCGAGCGAGTGCTGGATAAGGAAGATCGCTACACGGCGAAGTATCACCGGCGATTCGTCAGTCGTCGTGAAGCGATTGACTGGCTACTGGCGCGATGTCGCTTGATAGTGGCTCCCCGCGCCGGTTTCGGAGAGCATGAAATTCGCGCGCTCGCGGAGCGTGATGATCTGTCGGCTGATCGCATTTTGTTTCTCGCCGCGTCGAGTGATCTGAGCGAGAGGTCGGCCTCCGAAGTCAGAGCGCGAATGCGCTCGGGGGAATCGATTTCGGGGCTGGCGCCTCAATCGGTTGAGCGTTACATATTGGAGAGAGGTCTTTATCGTGGGAAGGAATCGTCATGCTGAAAGCTGAAATCATGGCCATCGGGTCGGAGCTTCTAACACCGCATCGCACCGATACGAATTCGCTTTGGCTCACCGGGCGATTGAATTCCATAGGCATTCAGGTGCATATCAAAACCGTCGTGGGCGATGACGAAGCGCGGCTCGAAGAAACCATACGCGATGCGCTGCGACGGTCGGACGTGATCATTTCGACCGGAGGGCTTGGCCCGACTGAAGATGATGTCACTCGAAAAGTTTTTTCGCGCGTGACTGCGCGGCAACTGGTGCTTGACTACGACGTGCTTGCCGCTATACGCCAGCGAATAACGAGTCGTGGCTATCAGATGACGCCCAACAACGAACGACAGGCTCTCATCCCTCGCGGCGCAGTGGTGATGCCCAATCCTAACGGGACGGCTCCGGGAATAAAAATGGAGCAGGACGGAAAACTCATCTTTCTGCTGCCCGGCCCGCCGCGCGAAAATCAGCCGATGTTTGACGATTACGTGATGCCCGACCTCGAACGGAAATCTCACGGCGTGAGAATCGCAACGCGCGTGCTGAAAGTCGTGGGCATAGGCGAATCACAACTCGATGACAAAATCGCGCCGATCTATAACCAGTACACCAATCCAACGACGACCATTCTGTTCACCGATTCTGAAATCGAGATACACCTGACCGCATCGGCTGCAAGCCTTGAGCGCGCCGCCGAGCTTGTCGATGAGCTTGCAGACAAGCTTGAGGAAGCTATCGGAGACAAACTCTATTCAATGCGCGGCGAGTCGCTCGAACAGGTCATCGGCGACCGTCTTCGAGTCAAACGTTACACCATCGCCACAGCCGAAAGCTGCACGGGCGGGCTTGTCGCCGAAAGAATAACTGCTGTTCCAGGTGCGAGCGATTATTTCATCGGCAGCATCGTGAGTTATTCCAATGAAGCGAAAATGCGATTGCTCGGCGTCGGGGCGGAGTTGCTCGAAAAGCACGGGCCTGTGAGCGGCGAAGTGGCGGAAGCGATGGCGCGAGGCGTCAAGGAGTGGACGGGCGCGACCATTGGAGTGAGCGTCACGGGGCTTGCAGGGCCGGGTGGAGGAACCGAAGCGGTGCCTGTAGGAACGGTCTATGTCGGGATTGCCGATGATGTTGGATCAGCGAACCGCAGAATGATACTGCCGGGCGACCGTCATTTGATCCGCTGGCGCGCATCGACCGCCGCGCTCGAAATGATCAGACGAAGACATCTGCTGTGAAGACGAGAACCTGATGCCCTCGATTGAAAACCTGCTCAATCAACTCGAAGACGCCAAACGGCGTTTTGACCCGTCGGGCCGCGCACAGGCGGAAAATCTGCTGGCTCTCGCGGGTGAAAAAGATTTTTCAGATATCGAATCGTTGATTCGCTTTCACGAGGCTCTGCTTTTTCTTCGCGCTCATCCTCACAGTGAAAAGGTTTTTCGCCTGACTGAAAAACTGCTCTCCGGGTTTTCTTCGCGCGTCGAGCGAATTTGCGCGAGGGGCGCGGATATGACGCCTTTCGATTACATCGAATACTCAGGCATAGCGGGGACGATTCTTTCAGGAACCTTCAGTTATGACATCGCGCGATGGCTCGTCGGTCGTCACACGGCGCAGGTTGAAATCAACTGGGAGAGGTATGAAAAAAAGACGGGCATCGGGGCGGCGCTTGCGCGCGTGCTTCCGCTCTTTTACGAAGACCTGCTGGTGGAAGCGAACATCCCGCACACGGATTGGCTGCGCGCCGCGATGGGAAAAAATGATAATGCTTTGAAATGGCTCCTTGATCGAATTGATCGATTGCCGATGTCTGAAAAAGAAAAATCTCAGCTTTACGATTCGCTCGAATTGCCCATTCGATGGGAGATAGGGGATGGGCGAGCTTCGCGAACTAATAATCGCAGGAAGCCGCGAAATTTTTTCTATCACACTGGAAGGATGATTCAGAGAAAAGAAGTCTCTCTCTCGATGGAGATCGATTCGCCTCCCGTCGAGCTTGAAAAACTGTCAGCCATCGAGGGCGAAGAGATTCTCGATATGACCAGAGAGACGACAACCGTCCGCTATCGCGAGCTTTACGGCATCACGCACGGAGACGGGCGAAACGTGGTGAGGGCCGATCTGGGTCGGGGCGTCGAAATGTTTCTGTGGGGCCTTCGACCCGAAAGAAGGTTGCCGTTGCGCGCTTATCACGCGGGATTTACGCTCAAAAACGGCGTGCCGATCAATTACATCGAAGGCATAACTCTATTCGAGCGAACGGAAGTCGGGTTCAACACCTTTTACACGTATCGCGAAGGAGAATCCGCGTGGGTTTATGTTCGCGTGCTGAAGCTGCTCAATCAGATTGCGGGCGTGACTGCGTTTTCGGTTGATCCTTATCAGCTTGGTCACCACAACGATGAAGCGATTGAGTCGGGCGCGTTCTGGTTTTATCGAAAGCTCGGCTTTCGCTCGACCGATCCCCTTTTGAGAAAGCTCATGGAGAGAGAAGAAAAAAAGATCGCCGCCCGTTCAGGCTACCGGACGCCTGCGCGTGTGCTGCGAAGGCTTGCTACTGTGCCTGCGATTTACGAGCATCAGGGATCAATTGGCGAGTGGGATCGATTTCAGGCTCGCAATATAGGGCTTGCTGTTCAACGCCGCATGGCCTCGGAGTTCGGCGGCGACGTTTCAAAGATGCGCGCCCGCGCGATGAAGCAAGTGGGCTGCGCGCTTGGCATCAACCAGTCGGATTTGAATTCCGCGGAGAAAATCGCGTTTGAAAATTTATCCTTCGCGCTGGCTCTCATTCCTGACGTGGAAGAATGGACGAAGGAAGAAAAACGAGACACGGTTCGCATCATTCGAGCTAAAGCGGGCGAGGATGAATCTGTCTATGCGCGGCTGCTTCAAAAACACGCCCGACTGCGCAAAGCTATAAACAGGCTTGGGGCTTCCCAAGTAAATCCCTGCGATGCGAAGGCTCAGAGAAAACACAGATAACCACTTCGCGAAAGCTTTGTGTGTTTACGACCTCGATCCTCGTCTTTTCAGATCACGGGTCACAGCCCATGTTTTTTCTTGAGGTTGTGAACGTGAACCTTCGAGACGCCGAGCTTTCGGGCCGCGCGAGTCAAGCTGTTGTTGGTCTGGCGCAGAGCGTTTCTGAGCAGGAAGCCTTCCAAAGTGCGCTTGGCCTCCTGCCATCGGGGCAACTGGTTCCCATCGAACACAAGCCGGTTATCCTCGGTAAGCATTATCTGCTCTTCATACTTGGTCGAGACGCGATCATATTCCTCGCCGAGCCAGGCATCCTCGATGGCGGTGAGCGTCTGACTCGCTTTTGCAAGCTCGTTTCGGCCCGCACGGGTATCGAAGCCGTGATAAGCCTCGGCAAGATATATCGTCGCCTCAAGCTCAAGCCTGCGGCTGCTGGAAGAACCCGCCGCAGCCGAGGCAAGCTGGGCGGCCTCGTTGAACGTTTCCACAGCCTGCTTGAATTCGTGAAGAGCAAGCTCGACCTGTCCGCGAGCTATGCGCGCGCGGGCGCGGTCTTCTATCGAGAAAGACTTGTCCGCCAGCTCAACGGCAGAAGAAGCGAGTTGCGCGGCTTCTTCCGTCTGGTCTTTCAAAAGAGCCAGCTTCGCCATAAAAGCAAGAGCGGGACTCTGGCTCGTGGGGTTATCCCGATAAACGTTCTTGCTGTCCTCGGCCAGCTTTTCGGCGCGCTCGATTTTTTTCAATCTGAGCAGCGCCTCAGCCAGTTTGAGATAGCCTTCGCTGAGTTCTCTCGGAATGAAGTATCGCTCGAATACTGTGTTGGCTTCCTTGTAAAGTTCGAGCGAATCCTGATACTCGCCGAGTGAACATTTGAGGTCAGCCATTCCTATGAGCGATAGACCGTAGTAGCGACCGCGCTCGGCATTTTTTAGTTGTCGGGCTGCTTCATTGTAAAGCTCAACGGCCTGGTCTACCTCGCTGCGATCAAGAGCGGCTGCGGCCATCTCTGTTGTGATCAGACCGCGCAGAAATTCGACCTTCTTGCTCACCCTCCCCGTGACGCTTTCCTGCGCCGCGCTCAACCTCGACGCTGCTTCATCCGTTTTGCCGCGTCGGCGTGAGAAGCGGGCAAGCAGAAGCAGAGAGCGTGCAAGCCCGAAAGGGTCGTTAAGATAACGATAGATGTGAAGCGCGGTTTGAAGATGCGTCTCAGCCTGCTGGTCGTCTCCCTGCCTGAGAGCCAGACGGCCTCTGACAAGTGAAAATCGCGCGGCCACGCCGATGTCGAGCGCGCGAGGGGCTACCTCGTTGAGCAGAGACACTGCGTCTTCCACGCGATCAAAGTACATAGCGACTTCGGCGCGAACGACCATCTCCATTGGGTCGTTTGTCCTGCGTTCGGAAAATATCTCTTCCGCCACAAGGAACTGGCCGCTGTCGATAAGGTCAACAGGACTTTCCTGTGAAGCTCGCCTTTCCATTATCCCCTCCAAATCAGTTTTGAACCGGTGCCTGAGAAACCAAATGCAACGCAAGTACACGTATGCATTTGTCCTGAAAGAGAGGCGCGCTCTCAGATTTCCACTGCTCCCAATTCCTGAATCAAAATATCGTGTGACAGCGACTTTATACATCCCCCCGTCGTCTGTTCCACGAAACCCAAACGTTTACACTGTAACTTTGGAGTTAGATTAGCAACACAAAGAGATGTTTACAAGTTAATTCCGTCAAATTCACCGAGATGTGGTTGCAGAGATACATGCTCAATCAACCTGCTTCTTCGCGCGATGAAGAAGCAGATACATCCATTGCTCAGTAAGCCGGTCGGAAAATGAAGGATAGCGGGTATGAATGAATCGATGATTGCTCGCCCAATTGATAAGCAATACCCCTTGCAGCGGGGCTTATGATATATCCCTTCGGCTGCCCCCGAAAGCATCAGAGGCAGCCGCTCAATCTCATTCCGAAGCAGCAACGGAATAACGATGACCTTCTGAGTCACTTATGCCGCTGCCTGACTCCGAGTGAAACCGATGCCCCAACGGGCAGGTGAACCATACCGAGTCTTCGGTGGTTGCCACCCGTCGGAGGGGGTTAAAGCATTTTGGGCATTTCATAACCCGGATTTTACCATAAGTTCAGGGTCTTGTGGGGATTTTTCTTCAGATGGCTTAAACTCTAGTGTGAAAGGGGTTTCGAGCGAATTGTCAGGCTAAATCTGCGGGTCGTATTGGAAATCCGCGATGTCCTTGAATGGCCTGTCCGTGTCGCCGAAATCGGGGCGGTAATATTCTGCAGCGGAGTCGAAATCCTGAAGCCACCCTTCTTCCATTCCCAAAGCCTCCATCTGTTCGATTGCCTTCATCCATTCACTGAAGCGAATCTTGCGCGAGATGAGAGGATAGCGATCCGCACCCACTTTGTTGGTCGGGAAATACTGCGCCATCAGACTCACAGCCACGCCGGGTGAGAGTTCATCTCTTATCCACTGTAAAGAATCTTTTATGCCCGCTATGTCGTTGGGCAAAACGAGCAGGCGGATGACAAGCCCGCGGCGGAGCAACCCATCTTCGTCGTAGATGAGGCGGTCGCCACTCTGTCGATACATCTCTTTTATCGCCGCGCGAGAGTGAAGTACATAATCCGTGACTTTCGAATACTCGCGTCCGGCTTCTGAGTCCGAGTATTTGAGATCGGGCAGATAGATATCGACTATGCCGTCGAGCAGGCGGAGGACTTCGACCGAATCATAAGCATTGGTGTTGTAGACGACCGGCAGTCGAAGCCCGCGCTCGGCGGCTATAAAAAGGGATTTGACCAGTTGTGGAGCGAAGTGAGTAGGCGAAACCCAGTTAATGTTGTGACAGCCGCGGCGTTGAAGATCGAGAAAAACTTCGGCCAACTCTTCGAATGAGATTTCGTTGCGGCGTTGTTCTTTGAAAGTCTGACTGATCTGATAATTCTGGCAGTAGACGCAGCGCAGATTGCAAAGACCCAGAAAGACATTGCCCGCGCCGCGAGTGCCTGTAAGCGCAGGTTCTTCGCCGAAGTGCGGGGTCGAGGATGAAACTATCGGCAGCAGACCCGAATAACACGCGGCGACTTCGTTTCGCAGTCGATTGACATCGCAATCGCGCGGGCAGATGCGACAACACGCGAGCATATCCATCAACTGCTCAACGCGGCGGGCCATCTCGCCCGATTCGAGAAGTTTTATATATGAGGGTTCCGTCATCGTGTGGATTTCATCAGGCCGTGCGCTTGATTATCATCAGCGTCATATCGTCTACGGGCGCGGTTGTGCCGACGAATCGCGACAACGCTTCATCGATACGGTCGCGTATGCCTGAAGCCGAGCGGCTGATGTTGTTTTTGATCACTTCGACGAGTCGCGTCTCTCCGAATTCCTCATCCCGATCATTGACCGATTCCGTGATGCCGTCCGAGTAGATCAACAGCACATCTCCCGGCTCGAATCTCACAGACTCTTCCTGATAACTCATACCCGGCATCATCCCTATCGGAAGCCCGCCCTTGTCGAGGCTGACTATCTCGCCCCCGCGTCGCACCAGCATGGGAGTGTTGTGGCCCGCGTTCGAATAGCAGAGCGTGCCGGTTGCGGGATCGAGCGCGCCGTAAAACAGTGTGAGGAATTTATTCGAAGGCGAATTCTCATAGATATACTGATTAATTTCACTCATCACTTCGCTGATCGATACGCGCGCCTGTGACTGAGCGCGCACCGCCGCGTGCAGAGACGACATCAGCAAAGCCGCGCCCGTCCCTTTTCCTGAAACATCGCCCACAGCGATGACCAATCGATTGTCGCGCTTGCTCTGGATGAAATCGTAGTAATCGCCTCCGATCTCGCGGCAGGGGAAAGAAACCCCGGTCATCTCCCATCCTTCTATCTTGGGAGGAGAGACGGGCTGAAGCCGCATCTGAATTTCAGATGCGACCTTCAACTCTTCTTCCATCCTGCGCTTTTCCAGTATCTGTGGGAGCAATCTTTCATGCTCGATCTTGATCGATGCGACCGAAGCGATGGTCGTCAGCACCTTGAGGTCTTCTTCCTGAAAGCGATTATGAAAAGGATTATCGACATAGATCAGCCCGAAGGTCTCTTCGCCCGAAGCGAGGGGAACGGCCATCACGGATCGAATCTGGCTCAGCACGACTGAATGCTGGGCCTGAAAACGCGGGTCGTGCATCGCGTCCGAAGTGAGAATCGATGCTCCTTTGCTGAGGACGTGGCTCGTGATCGAGCGGCTGATTTGAATCTGCGGAGCCTCTGCCTCTGTGCCTGCTCCGCGAGCGATTTTGCAGGTCAGTTCATCGCCTTCCTTGAGGAACAGGAAACCGCGCTCGGCAGGGATGGCCTGAAAAACCAGATCGATTGTCATCCGCAACGTGTCTTCGAGCGAGGTGCGCGGCAGAAGAGCTATGCCTACCTGCGAGACTATGCCTAAAAGATCGCGTCCGGCTGTCGCCGTTGGTTGAGGTTGAGAGATGAGAGTTTCTCTCGATATTTTCCCCGATTGAATCGAAGTGATCAGGTCGTTAGTGTAGCGCGAAGAGATGGGCGAGGTGATCGTATCGGCGGGAAGTTGCGCGGCGTCCGAGCCGGAAAGCATCACAGTCGCGCCCGATATGGCGGCCTGCTCTCCGGCGGCGTATTCGATTTCGGTCTCGCCTATACGAACGCGGTCGCCGATGTAAATGCGCGCCGTGCCTGTGAGCCGCTGGCCGTTGAGATAGGTGCCGTTGGCGCTGCCGTTATCGATTATGAGAACGTGATCGCCTTCCTTGCGCAATTCCGCGTGCAGCCGGGAAGCGAACGGATCGCCGAGGCATATATCGTTGCGAGAAGATCGCCCGATGGTCAGCCGCAGCTTGTCCATCTTGATTACCGACTGCTCATAGTCTTTCGGTTTAACGATGAAAGTCTGCATGTCAAAACCAAACTTCCGCGCGGGCCGCTGGATTTCTTTGATTCGTCATCTGCACATTACAACGATAGTCCGCGCGAGCTTATCGTGCCAGCCCTGCTGTCGCGGATCCCACAGCATCCACAAAAAACCGAGAAAAAAACTCGCCACTGAAAGCGGATAACCGACCAGGTGACGGACTATCGCGCCACGTATAGTGAACGGAGAGCCGTCTGTTCTCTCTATTCGGATGCCGAGTATTCGCATACCGACGGTCTGCCCGCTGCGGCCTGCCAGCACGATGAAGTTGAGCAAAAACAAAACCAGCGTCAGCGTCAGAACCAGCACCAGATCGCTGTTCGATCCGACGACCGAGCGGCGGCTTACTGCCGTAAGCGCGAACGTAAAGCCCATCATCGCAATCATCGTGATGAGGAAGTCGAACATCCACGCGCCGTATCGCAATCCGAATCCCGCCTGCTCGCTTTCGCCGATTATTACATGCGTTGCAGGAGCGAAGCGCGCCGGCCCGGAGCCATTGGAAGCCCGCGCGCGCGGTCTCTCTTCAACGCGAGCCGAACGATCAACCCTGGGCCGAGCGACGGGAATTTCAACGGGCCTGACCGCTGTCGCTTCTTCTATAACCAGCGGGCCTGTGCGCCCACGCGCTGGTATAGACTTGCCGCACAGGGGACAGAATTTCGCCCGCTGATTTATCTGCTTCCCGCAATATGGACAGAATCTCGCCATAAAAACTGGCCGACCGGTTACAGTCGGCTGAAGCGCGTCCCTGTTTGAGTGGGTTTAATACTCGCGTCAAAGAAGAGCTGCCCACCAACGCCCGAATAGATTACCTCATACGACCATGAATTTCAAAACCGTGCTTCCGACTTTCACCTCATCGCCTCCGGCCAGCGCCCGCGGCGTTCTGGCGTTGAGACGAACCGATCCGCCGTGCGGAGAATTGATGATGGTGCCGTTTACGGAGCCGAGGTCTTCTATGACGAACTGCTCGCCCTGGCGATAAATCATAGCGTGGCGACGAGAGACTTTCGTCTCCGGGTCGTGATTCGTCAGATCGATATCCGGGAATATTTGGGTGTGAGGATCGGTGCGTCCTATCAGCACGCTCTCTTTGTCTATGGTGAAAGGCTTGACCATATCCGAAGTGCCCAGCACGATGAGTTGCGCCGTTATGCGCCCTGACGTGAGGGGAGCGGCAAGAGCGCCTCCTTCCGCTGCTAACTGCTTCGAGCCGCAGTGAGCGCAGAACTGATCATCCGTGCCGATCTTTTCGCCGCAGTGGCCGCAAAAAACCGTGACAGGCGCAGGCGGCGGCGCGACATTCGGCGCGGGAGGAACTGCCGCGTGATTTGCCGAAGGACTTCTCGCCTCAGCCGCTTTGCGATCCGCCGTGCGCGAGGCAGGCGAAGGGCCGATAGCGCGGGCGGCAGGGTTGCTGGCTCTGCGGCCCACAAGCCGAGCGGCGTGATCTTCGAGCGTGCGCCCGAACTCAAGCGCCGAGGCGTGGCGCTCTTCAGGCTTATGCGCGACGGCCTTCACGAGTATCTGCTCCATCTCAGGCGTGATGGCGGGATTGATCTGGCGCGGGCGCGGGTTCTTGCTGAAGTCGAATATGAGCAGCGGGTTGTCCTGCGGATCGGAGCCGGTCATCATGTGAAACATCGTCGCGCCGAGCGAATAGATATCGGATCGCGGCTCTACCTTGCCCCCGAAAAGCTCAGGCGGGGCGTATCCCATCGTGCCGATGGCGGTCACGCCTTTTTCCGTAGGTCTCACTATTCGAGCTATGCCGAAGTCTACGAGCATCACGCGGCTCGACTTGTCGTCGAGCATGAGGTTTGCAGGTTTGATATCGCGATAAATTATCGGCGGCGTCTGCGAATGTATGAAGTGCAACACGTCGCAAATCTGAATCGACCAACGGGTGACGGTCATCTCATCGACCTTGCCGCCGCGGGCGCGCATCTGCTCGGCCAGGTCGCCTCCTCCTATCCACCGCATCACCAGATAGTAGCGACCGCCTTCGATGAAGTAATCGAACACGGTCGGGATGGAAGCATGTTCGAGTTGAGCGAGGACTTCGGCTTCGCGCTTGAAATCCTCGACGGCCTTCGCGCGCTGATTCTGATCGGCGAACAGTTCTATCATTTCCTTGACGGCGCACAATCGGTCTGCGAGCCGCTTGTCGCGGGCCTGATAGACCGATCCCATCCCGCCGCCGCCCACTCGCTTGACGATCAGGTAGCGGTCAAGCAGAAGCGTGCCAGGCTCAAGCTGATTGGTGGATGCTGCCTTGCGTGGCTTCTTCGACTCAGGCATCTTGTCCTCGTTGCGTCCCGTGCGCAATTCTACAACGACACGTGAAGAGTGAACAGCCGCAGGTTCCTGCCCTGCGCCGCACGCTCCGCAAACTTCTTCTCCCGGATGCACCGGGCTGCCGCATATCTGGCAGAACATAAGGTACGAAAACTGAGGCTGCCCGACCTCAACTCGAAATCTGTTTTACATCATGGCGATGCAAAAGAGCATATAGCCGCTGGTAGATTGCTTCAGCCCACTGTCAGTTTCCGGCTCGTTGTCTCCGCTTCGGAGACTGAAAACCAACTCTCTGCAAAAAAGCGTCAAAAACGGACATGGTGACTCAAAATCATTTTCGAGAATTTTCGGTCAAATCAGGATATGAAACTTCAAAAAAGTCTTGCCCACGATGACCTCATCGCCGTTTTGCAGCGCGTGGCGTTTGCCCGGCAGAAGCCTTCGCCCCCGATTGATGAAAGTGCCGTTCGTCGATCCGAGGTCTTCGATAAAAAACTGACCGTTGTGATTGACTATCCTTGCGTGGCGGCGCGAAATCTTCGCCTCCGGGTCATCCTCATCCAGATCGATATCAGGAAAGATTCCGCTGTCGGCATCCCATCGCCCGATGTTGGTTTCAAGGCCGGTGATCTGGAACTCTTTCCCGACTCTCCCTCCTCGCTCTATAACCAGCCTCGCGATTGCTCGCTGTGAGTTGGACGCATTATTCGGCGAGGAGACTGGGCGTTGAGGAGGAGCTTCCTGACGAACGGATTCAATCGCTCTGCGCTCGACAACATTATGCTGAGGCGGCGAGATAGCCGCTTCGTTCCACGGCTGAGGGTTCTGTTCAGGCTGGCGCGGACGCGCGGGCAAAGCGGGCTTGGGAATGCTCGTCGATGTTGTGAATTGCGGCATAGGCGGCCCATCAGATGCGGGACCAAGCGGCGCGGGTTCGCTTGGCACGGCGCTCGGCGGCTGATAGACGGGCGCAGCATCTCTCCTGGGTGAAAAAGGCTGCGCGCTGAGGTCTAGTTTCATGCCACATTCGTCGCAATACTCGCTCCCGTCCAGATTGTTTGTGCCACAGCTATTACACCTGATCATAGGGCAGGGCCTCCGAACAGCCATCGCGTTTCCAGGGGCATAAGTCCAGCGGCAACCGGATTATACTCCACGCCTACTGACAGTCGCAATTCTTTCGTCAGCCGGGAGAAATCAGTCCCGCCGATCCAAACCGGCAGGACTGATGGGAACTTGATAATCGCCTTTGCGCCTTATCCCGGATCGAACGAATTTCAGCCTGATGCGATCTTCAACCTGAAGGATTCGCCTCGGCCCCATCGTTTGGATGATAAAGTCACTACCCTCAATTTTCAAGCATCTTCAACTATGCGCTTTTCCCTGCCTTCATGCTTTCGATCAAAATGGCCGCGACTTCGGGCCGCGAAAACTCCGCGGGCGGCATCTCGCCGCGAGCCAGTAGCTCGCGCACCTTCGTTCCTGAAAGCGTCACATGCTCCGCCGAGTCATGCGGACACGTCTTGTTGGATGCCATCGCGCCGCAGTGTCGGCAGTAAAAAGAATGATCGAAAAACATGGGCGTGATGGCCAGAGCCTCCGCGTCGAATTCGTTGAAAATATAATGCGCGTCATAAGTCCCGTAGTAGCTGCCCACCCCGGCATGATCGCGCCCGACTATGAAATGAGTGCAGCCATAGTTCTTGCGTATGAGCGCGTGAAAGACAGCTTCTCTCGGCCCCGCGTATCGCATACTCGCCGGGTTGACCGCGAGAAGTGTGCGCGTGCGAGGGAAATAATACTCAAGCATCGCCTCGTAGCATCGCATTCGCACACCTGCCGGAATGTCATCTGATTTCGTCTCGCCCACCAGAGGATGAAGCAGAAGACCGTCTACTGTTTCGAGCGCGCACTTGATGATGTATTCGTGAGCGCGATGAATGGGATTGCGCGTCTGAAAGGCCACCACTTTGTGCCAGCCTTTTTTTCTGAACGCCTCGCGCGTCTGTCGCGGATCCAATCGAAAAGAAGGAAATTCAGGATTGCGCGGGCGATTGAGCAGACTAATCGGGCCGCCCAGCAGCCAGTCGCCCTGACTGTAGAGCGCCGACACGCCGGGATGCGCCGTGTCGGTCGTGAGATAAACCCTCTCGGCTTCGCGCTGTTTGTCGTAGCGGAATTTCTGTTTGAGGTGCAGCACGCCGAGCAGGTGGTCTTCGCTTTCAAAAAGCGCGATGTCATCACCCTCTTTGAATTGTTCGGTCACTTCATCCGCAGCCGAGAGAGTGACCGGAATAGTCCACGGCAGCCCCGATGCAAGATGCATGTTGCCGCGAACCGAGATGTAGTCGTCTTCGCACATGAAGCCTTCCATCGGGCTGAACGCGCCGTTGGCGATCATTTCAAGGTCTGAAACTTCGCGCGGGCGAAGCAGGAGTCGAGGCATAGCATGTACGCGCTCAAGAAGAGTTTCCCTCTCGACGCCGGCAATCTCGCGGTCGATGAGTCGTCCTCCGTGCGCAGGTATCGTTTCAATCATTATCAGTTCACCATGAAGAGAAATCAGCCGCCGCTGTAAAACTCCAACGATACGCGCCCGAATCGGAAGATGTCAAACCTGCTCAGCCGACGAATTTGTAGCCGAGGCCGTGAACGGTGAGGATGAATTGAGGGTGCCGGGGATTGGATTCGATCTTCTGCCTGAGCCAGGCGATGTGAACGTCGACTGTGCGAGTCGATGGCATGGCGTTGTAGCCCCACACTTCGTTGAGCAGTTCATCGCGCGACAGAGTGCTTCCGCGATGCTCGATGAAATAGCGAAGCAACTGGAACTCGCGGGCCGAAAGCTCAATCATTCTGTCATCGCGATAAACTTCAGCGCGGCGAAAATCGACGCTTATGTTTCCGAATCTGTAGCTCTCGACCGAAGCGACGGCGCGAGCGGGCGCGCGACGCAGCAGCGATTCAAGGCGGGCGAGAAGCTCGATCATCTCGAAAGGCTTCGTCAGATAATCATCGGCTCCGAGTTTGAGGCCGACGACTTTATCCACGACCTGACCGCGGGCCGTAAGCATGATGATAGGGGTCGGGACTTTGCGCTGGCGCAGGTCGCGGCAGACATCGAAGCCGTTTTTTCGCGGCAGCATCACATCCAGCACGATCAGATCGAAAGGCTCGGCTGACGCGCGCTCCAATCCCGCTTCTCCATCCGAAACGGTTTCGACCGTGTAACCCTCGCTCCTGAGCCGGTCGCTCAGTGTAAGCACCAGTCCCGGTTCGTCTTCGATGAGCAGAATCCGTTTACTCATAAGAGTCTTGAGAGTCTTGAGAGTACGAATTCATCGTTTGTTTCTTCGAAGAGATACCTCGCCTCCTCACGCGCATCATGTCTTGTGTTGAGGTCTTCAGATTTTTTGAAGGCTACCGCTTTCCTCCCGACTTTCAAGACTCTCTGGACTCGATAGACTCTCAAGACTCTCAAGACTCTCTGGACTCTCTGGACCCGATAGACTCTTCGCAGGCAATCTCACTGTGAAAGAGCTTCCGCGCTCTGCCGCGCTTTCGACGCTGACATCTCCGCCGTGCGCGGCGACGATATGGCGGACGAGGCTCAATCCCAGACCGTTTCCGTGAATCTGCGCCGCGAGAGGGGCGCGCCCGCGATGGAACGGCTCGAATATATGCGGTAAATCCGCCGGGTCTATGCCTATGCCGCGATCCTCGATGGTGATCGTCACTTCTTCGCCTCTCAGGCTTGCCGCCCGGATTTTTATCCAGCGATTCTCGCCGCTGTATTTGACGGCGTTGGATAAAAGATTTTGAATCGCGCGACTGAGCGCGGCGCGATCAGCGGCGACGAGCGGCAGATTTTCTTCAATCTCTTTTTCTATCTCGAAGCTGCCTTCTTCGATTACAGGACGGCACGCCGCCAAAGCTTCCTCGATGACTTCAGCGACTTGCGCGGGATGAAGCTGATAAGTTTTTCTGCCAGATTGAATGCCTGAAAATTCGAGTACCTGCTCGACCATTTCAGTGAGACGACGACCCTCGGCTGCGATCAGCGCGCCGTAGCGTCGAACCTGCTCGCGCCCTTCGATCACCCCGTCGGCGAGGTTCTCGCCCGCAGAGCGAATCACTGCGAGCGGAGTCCGCAGTTCGTGCGAAACGCCTGCCACGAATTCCATCTGTTGATGCGCGAGTCGCTCGGCCCGCCGCGTGGAGATGATGATCATCGCTATGCTTATGCCCAGCAGCAGCAGGATGCCTAAGCTGATCGCTATATTTCTTCGACGCGCGCTTGCGACTATAGATTCGAGCGAACCTGAGCGATGCTTGACCATCAATCGCCAATGACCCTCGTTCCCACCGAGCAATCTGACAGAGCGGTTCGTTGAGCCGGGGTTGATGACCTGAACCGCAAGACGATCTGCGAATATGCGGGTTGGCCCTGCTTCTTTCGTTTGAAGTTTATGAACGAAGCCTTCCTGCGCGAGCGACTCTATTTCATCGAGCTTGAGTGTGAGCAGATTGCCTGCTGGCTCGCTCGAAGAAAGATCATCATTCGACAGGTCATCGGATTGATAGATGATTCGTTTCGGATCGTTGAGGCTGACAACAGCGAGTTTGTAGTCGAGTTGATCGCCTGTGACGAAATAACGTTGTGAGAGCGCAGGCACCAGATGATCGCGTATGTAATCGAGGTCGAGGCGAACGATTATATTTTTCAGTTCAGCGTCGAATGGGGGGCTGTCTTTCGGAGAGCTTACTGAGACAGCCGGAATGATGAGCGCGGGAATGCTTTCTTCGACCGGCCCCGATATGGCCTTGAACATCAGGCTCGCTCCCAAATACGTGGTTCGATTCTTCGAGCCGGGAGGAGTCTGAATATTGAGCGCGCGAAACGCATTGGCTCCTCGCGCGCTTATATCGCGGATGCGCTCATGGGTTTCTTCCATGCTCTGAAGCAGTTGATTGAAGTCAGCAGGCCACTCGCACGGCTCGAACCCGCGCGAGGCGGGATTGAATGCAAGCAGATTGAAAGAGCCGTCTGCTTTGCTCTCTACTCTGTAGACGCGGCTCACAAGTTCGGGGTAAGGCGCGGAGGAGAGCCATTGGTCGTAGCGTTCGGCGTACCTGTCCCACATTTTTTCGGCAGGCTCTGTGGGGTCGGGTTGAAAGCAGAGGAAAGCGCGCGTTATCTCGCGGTCGAAATCCTGATTGAATTTCGCTGCGCTCGCCTTGAGATTGTTTTGCATTCGCTCGCGTTCGCTTTCGCTGACGCGGCCAAGCAGTCGATATTGCACGACTGCAAGCACGGGCAGTCCTAGGATGAGCGCCGCAACCAGAACGAGCGATAAAGAAAATCTGCGCTTTCCCATGTTCACTCTCATGACAAATATCAGCCCGATTATAACACCTCGGTTTCGCGGCGGAATCACTGCGCATCACTTTTTACATTCTTAACAAACTCTCAGTTTGTCCGTCTGTTGTCTTCAAAGAACTTAGCCTGCTTTCCTTCTCTTTTTGGGCGCAGTTTGGACACGGTTTCCCAAAATCTCCTCGGTCAGAATCTCTGTTCCCTCACTGATAACCTTATCGGCGAGATGCACATAGATGTCTGAAGTCGTTGAGATGTTCGCGTGTCCGAGCGTGCTTTGAACGAGCTTCAAATCGCGCGAGCGGGCATAGAGCAGACTGCCCGCCGAATGTCGAAAGATGTGAAAGCCATACTGCCCTTTCGCGCGCTCGATCTTTGCCGCGTCCATCGCTTTGTAAAGGTGTGTGCGAAGAGCCGTAGGATTGAGCGGCTTTCCATCAGGACGGCAGAATAGGAAATCCGTCTCAGCCTGAAACTTCGACTGCTCGCGATGCGAGACTATCAACTCGGCGATGGAGGGAGCGAGCCTCAACGGTCTTTGGCTGCCTTCCGTTTTTGGCTGCTTGAGCCGCCCGCGATAAAGCGTGTGAGCGATCACGACTTCGCTTGCGGAAGCGTTGAAGTCCTGCCAGCACAGCGCCAGAACTTCGCCCATCCTCAAACCTGTGACGGCAAGAAAGAGGGCAAACAACCGCTCCTGTTCATCGGGAAGAGAGGCAAGCACATTGCGAATCTCCAACGCCGAAAGCGTTGGCTTTTCAACCTGCTTCATCTGCGGCTTGTGCAGCTTCGACCTGACGGGGCTTTGCTCTACAAGATCGTACTGAAGAGCGATGTCGAACATCAGGTGAAGCAGTCCGTAGAAGCGATGCATGGTATGGGCTGATACCTTGCTGCGTTTTTTGTCAAAGAACTCGCTGATGTCTCCTGGCGAAATTTCCCTCATCATCTTCTCGCTGAACGCTGGTAGAAGGTGATTTTTGATCAGGCTGTTGTGAGAATCCTTCGTCGAGGGCTGATGCTTGGCCGTTTCGGTGTAGCTCTTCCATCGCCCGTCGATGAACTCCCTGAATCGGATGTCCGCCTGTCGCTTGCGCGGCGCGGGGCTGTTGTTGCGTTCGTTGACCTGTGCCATAATTGGCTGGGCTGCACGAAGCGCATCTTTACGATTTTTGAACCTGCCCAGCTTCTCGCGCTTTGAAATCCACTTGCGCCGGTCGTGATCGAACTCTCGGTAGCGGAGAGTCCAAACATTACCGCGAAGCCGGACAGAGCCTTCCTGATGACTTTTATTTCGAGCCATAACTGATCCTTTCTGTTGTGGCTCGATTTCTGTTTTCAGCGCAACTCTATTCATCCGCGTCACCTCTGTCAACGTAACCGAGTTGCCGCTTCATCCACTCCTGAAAGAGCGGGCTTTGAGTGTCGAAGCTCAGTCGCCCCACTCCCGGAATGCGCGGGATCGGGTCTTCTGCTCCGCGCTCGGTACGCTTATAGACCCAATGCACAGAGACGCCGAGGAAGTCAGCCAGGTGCTTTGGCTTCCAGACGCGCGGGCCGGGAAGATCGAGCGCCGTGTGTGCGCGCTCCACGTCGCGGCGAGTTGGAAAAGCTATCGCTTGACTGCTCATCGTTTCACCTCGTTCTCTCTTCGCTTCAGGATGCTTTCCTGAGTGGCTCGATGTGCGCCGCTCTGGTGATACCTTTCTGCCTGATCCACAAAGACCCGTCCATTCGCTTGCGGGCTTCACATCGGGCGTGTGGACGCGCCATTGTCTCGATTCGGTTGCGCCCGTCGGCGAAGAATCCGACAAGCCAGCGCGCGGCCTGCTCTGCCGCTGGAAAGCTCAACCTGCTACAGGTGAGAGTCTTGTTATCAACTCTGATCGTCGAGCCGGGTAACATCATCACTGACAGGAGCCGGAAGATTTCATCTCTCGCGCGGTCGCTGATTCCTCTACCAAAGAGAGCGGCCTGTAGCTGGCAATGGTGATCGAAGCAGGTTATGCAGATGAAGGGCTGTCTGCTCTCTCTGCACTCGTCGCGATGAAGAAAGGCGCGTTTGCCTGCGCAAGCCTCGACCGTGATGAAACGCGCCGAGGGTTTCACTGGCGCGCTCTGCTCTGTTGCTTTCGAAACTGCGATCATAGTTCACCTCTTCACGCCTGACAGCCGCCTTTTTAGTCTTCGGTGTCAGTTTGTCAGTTTGTCAGCCTGCCCTCAGTTGCTTGCAAAGAACGACTCTCTGTACGTGTAGTCCTGAAACTGTGGCACGGGAGCGCCACAGCCTGAGCAGGGAGATTCGCCAATCTCCAGACGGACGCCGCATTGCAGGCAAAGCATAAACAGCGGCGGCGAATGCTCGACGGGCCGCGCGGCTTCCTCTCTTTCGTCAAGCTCGAAAGGCTCATCACTGACAATCGGCGCAGCGTTGCCCGGTTCCGTCTGGGCTTCTGGCCCAACCGCTTGCATGGCCTGATGTGTCTCGCATGGCCTAACGGAAACGCCCGGATCAACCGCCGCACACTCTTCGGCCCGGATCGGCGGCGCGTCCTCGTCGGCAAGCTCGATCAGCCAGTCGTCAGATTTGAAATCCTGACTATCTTTCACACTGATAGGAGTCGGGTTTTCGCGCTGTTCAGGGGGTGCGTTTTGACTGATAGGATCAATCCTATCAGTAACGGCATCTAAACCATACTGAGCATTACTATTTAAGCCCTGTTTTTCTTGGGAAAACTGGTGTCTTTTTCGCTTTTTCAGCTTCAGCCTGAACTCAGGAGAGAAGGCAGCCGTAAGCAACTCATCGACAGACTGTAGAATCTGCCCTTTCTTGATCGTGGCCTCTGCGTTGCTATCGTTCAGGTCTTGCCATACTTCGGCCAATTTGCGCGCGTCATCAAGTAATCGCTCGGTGAGTTTGGCCTGCCGTCTGTAAAGTTCAGCAACCGGATCGCAGCTTTCTTTTTCTTCGGTTTGTTCCTGCTCTGCTGGTTTCGGCAGGTAGCGCGCGGCAACCTCGATGGCTGCAATCTCACGCGCCTCATGCTCTGCAACCTGACGGGCGAGGACTGGATTATCAGCAAAGCGGAGATTGTTAGCTTCCAGTCGTTCAGGTAGTTTCTTTTCGGCCAGTGCTTCAGCCTCTTCGATCAATCGAAGGTCAAGAGCGTATCTCGACGGGCCGCGCCTGTTGCCATCGATGTCGAATCCGCCGCCTTTTTCCTTTACCTTGAGCATCGGGTAAATCGACCGGAGGGCTTCGATCAATCGCCTGATGCGAGCAGAGCCGAAATCGCTTTCAATGGCCCGCTGTTTGCCCACGCGCTCGGAGACGAAATCATTTTCAGCCGAATGCTTCCACTCTGCCGCGCTCCATCCTTCAGGAGTCCGCAACCACGCGGCCAGCTTCCAACCGGACAGGTTGAATGTCTTTCGCCCGTTCGCTATGGCGATGATGGCAAGTAGTGTTCTGAATACTTCATCGCTCAGATTCAATGCTGCGGCCATCTTGCAAATGATTTGCGCTCGGTGAGTGCGAGGCGCTGTCTTTTGCTGTTCGGTTTCGGGCTGTCGGTTGCGCGCTGCTCTGATCGTTCGGTCGATGTAGTCCCGTCTGTTTAGCTTCTCTCTGCCGAGTCCCGACAATCGCCAGATGCGCGCGATCTGCTCATCGTCGTCAGTCGCAGCGCAGAGGATAGAGACGAAGGCGAAATCAGCCTCAGAGTCAGAGCCGTAGGAATGCGCGCCGCCCGTAAACAGGTCTTCGAACTTCTGCAAGGCAAGCATTCGCCGGATCAACTCGTCATCGTCAATGGTTGTATGATGACGGGCTGACGCCGCGCGCTCTACTTTGGGCGCTCTCTCTTTCTTCGGCTTGTCGCCTGTTTCGATTCGAACGCGCTCATAAAGCGCGATGACTTCGGCTTGTCGCTCTTTAACGCTTTCCGTCGAGCCGTCGAGCCTGTTTCCTGTCACGGTGAAGTATCGGCCACGATCATAGATTTCAATTTCGCGCCCATGCCAGTTGCGCCGATTGACCCCCTCACCCGCGAGCATAGCCCTGGCAAAAACATGCAGACCTTTGCCGCTTGGTGAAATCTCTGTGTAACTGTCAATCTGGCGCACGATCTCAAGCGCCCATGCTTCGATCTTTCCGGTCAGAGGATCGCGGCAGTCATCAAGATCGATTCCCCCGTAGCCATTCGCAAAGACAAAGCCGATGCCGTCCCATTTGTTCGGATCGCGCTGGTAAGCTGAAAGTGCGGCCTCGAAAGTCCCCCACGTCGACGGCTTTGTTGAATCGGCGTTTCTGCCGTTGGCAGGATTGTGCAAAACTTTTGTCCACTTTCCGCTGCTGTCTCTGTTCAATCGCCATTCGTATCGCCACACAACCCACTGACGAAACGAGCGCAACTCTTCAGGGATGCCTTCGACGATGGGACCAGCGCACGAGGGCCGCTCAACGCGAGCGGCAAAGCCATTGATGGTGTCTCGTGCGCTGGTAGCCACGGTTAATTTCCTCCTGTGAAGAGTGCGGTGATGAGATCGGTATTCACGCTGCGGTTCTCCTCATCTCTTCGGCCTCGCGCACAAAGAGCGGTGCATCAGGCGCGTACTCGTCGGCAAGCGCCTGAGCGCGAACATAACCGAGATACCACGCCCTCGGCTCGCTGGTGATTTGATTTGGTGACAAGAGATGAAAGTCACGCGCGACCGCGCGGCATCGCTGGTAGATCGTGATCGCGATGCCGTAACTCTCACCGAATCTCGAAACCTGAATCGCTGCTTCGAGTGGATAATCGATGGTGCTGTGATTTGAATTTTCGTGTGCGTTCATTGGCGTTCCCCCTGTTGCGAGAACGCGGCGGGCGCGCATTGACTAACGCTGGGTCAGCAGTGTAGACTGCGCGTGTTGATGATCGCGCCGCATTCGCGCAAATTTAGAAAGAGCAAAGGGCAGCCGTCGCGGGCTGCCCTTCTTGCGTTTGGTTAATTTGTAGTTGCGGCGCTCGCCGCCTTCTCTCCGTTTTCGCCTTCGACTGGAACCGGAAACGGCAAGCCAAGCGATTGCCGGAGCAACACCTCAGCCTGCATGTCAGGGGGCCTGCGCTCGGATTCGGCTCGCTCCGAAAGACTCGTCAGAACCGATTCGTCGACTCGAATTTTCAGGATTGCCATACTTGACCTCCGCGTAAATCAGTATGGCTTAAACCAAGCAGGTAAGATCAAAGGAAAAGTTTGAAAATAGTTGCTCGTGTGTGCGATTTTGCAACTATTTTCAATCCCTCTCTTTTGAAAATAGTTGCTTCTGAGGTGGGAAAGCTTGGGGATGATCTACCGTCGAGATTTCTTCTTATGCTGACTACGGATAGCTCCAGCGTAATATTGTTTCAGTCTTTCATGGCCGAAAACCTCTTCCTTATCTTTATCTTTTCCAGTTATTCTTTTGATTCCCATTTCAATAGCAGCCTGTTTGAGCGCATAAGCGCGAGGCTGATGCCCTTGTTTTATTCTGCCCCGGAGCCGATCCGACTTTCGCTCCCTGAGAGCTTGCATCCAGAGCGAGTCAAGCACTTCCGTAGATTTCGATTTATCGCGGAGCGAAATCCGCCATGGCTCGCATAACTCATCAACGCGCTTTATGAAAGCAACCCGTCTGCTTTCATCACCCCAAGGATACTCAGGTTTTCTATTTGGGCCGCCGCCCCTCGCAATTTTCCAAACCAGCGCGCGAGCTTTCCATATTTTCCTGATTTCTTCAGGCGACGATTTAAGGTGAAGGTTCCGAATATCAAAGCTGGGATCGCTCCCACTGAGCGGTTTTAGGAACAGTGCCTCAAGATAAGCGCGATAAGCGCGGTGATAGACTCGTATGCGACAAACTCCGTAAAACCTGCGCGGGTCTTTTTGATCTCTTAGAATCAATCCAGGGGCATCCAACTCGAAGTCATCGCCTGGGTCTTCGGGAAGTTCCTCCACCAGCACGCCGGTGTAGGTCGCAACGTAATGTTCCCACTCGCCATCAAAAAAACCCTTCTCGAAAAGCCATTGGTCTTTGGCTTTTCGCATTCTCAGCTTCCTGAGAAGCTCGTCCTTGTCATTAGAGAGGAATCCTGTTCCGCCACGCTTGTCGAAGAAATCGTTATGGCCGAATTGGATAGCGCACCAGGTACAGAGATACTCCCATTGCATTTCGCCTTGCTTATCCCTGCGAGTGAATCGCCTTCCTACAAGTGGATGTTCTTCTGCGGGATCGTCAGCAGTGCCAAGACATTCGGAACATATTCGCTCGCTGTTTCTTTTGTTGATGCAAAGCTCGCAAAGATAAACCCCATACGGCAGCGGAAAGTTGATTTTACGAGTGTCAACGGTTGCACCACAATCATGGCAAGGATGTAAACACCAAGGCTCCGGTGGGCATCGTCCAGGTTTTGCCCCCACGCTGGTGTTGAAGTGGGCAAGCACCCTATTTGCGATCTCAACCTGGGCTTTGTTATATCCCTCTTTGATTAACTCGTCGCGGGTGTGATTCTCGTAATAATCTATACTGTGATCGGCTAGACGGCCTGTCTTTACTGCTCGTTTTTCTATCGATCCGTCCGGGTCAATAACATCGCTCTTTTTGTTACCCCTCGCCATCCTGCCCTCTCTGTAGGCGCTCTGATTGTTACGGCTCGCCAACCGCGCCCAGAGATTGCGCGGCTGTCCGCTCGTTAGCTGGACGAGCGTGAGGCGAGCCGAAATTGTCAATTCACCATCGCCGCCACGTCTTCTGTGAAGTCAAGAAAGACTCCACACTCGCAATTCATAAACGGCGTCTCGCGCGCATCAACGAACTGCGCGCCGATCTGCTCGGCCCGCGCGGCCATCTCTGATCGGTCGCCTGTGAAGCTGACGAGATAGAGCCGCCCGCACACACAGCGCAAGCTCTGCTCTGTCGGCTCTCGATATGATGGAAGTCCTGTTATCACTCTTCGCCTTCATGCGCGTTCGGGTTGGTGATGTGACGCTCAACGATACTGATCAAAGCATCGAGCCGCGCATCCATCTCTTTGCCTTGCTCAGTGACGCGCTGGCTCGTTTGCACATTGAGGCGCGCGACATCTTCAGAGAGCTTGCGCGTAACTTCATTGGCAAGGATGAGGTTTTCTATCGCCTCTCGAATCTCTACGCGGTCGCTTTCGGCCTGAGCCTCGAATCGGTCCATCCGTGCTTCCATTCGAGTGAAGCCCGCGTCCATCTGGTTTTCCAGACGCGAAACGGTTTCGACCAGCGCGCGGACATCGGCGCTCGTCTGCGCCTGACTGTTCAACAAAAACTCTATCGCTCGCTCCATCTGTTCCGCTGTCATATTTCCTCGCTTTCCCGAATGAAGCTGATGAGTCCCCGGATGCTGAGGGAATCAGGAAACTTTCTTCTCAGACTCGTCAAAGCGTCTTTCCAATTCGCGCTGGTCTGATCGCAGGCTAACCATATCTCGTGTCATGGTCGTGAAGTCTCTATCGAGCTTGTGAAACCCTTGCCGTACCTCTTCGCGCATCGTCTTCATCTCTTCGCGCATCTCACCCGCCCATAGCGGCATCGTTTCGCGCAGGCGGCTTTCAAATATCCCTTCAAGGCCGTCGAGCCTGTTTTCTGCCGACTCCATCCGAGTGCCGAGATTCATTATGCCCGTCTCGATATGACCGAGCCTTTCAAGAATCATCTTTATCTGCTCAAGCATCAGTTTTATTTCATCGCTGCTCATTGATTAGTCCTTTCGCCTCGGTTTGCTTTTCAACTCGGATAGCGGCTTGCGCGGTCGGCCAACTTTCGGTTTATCGAAATCCTTCAATGCTGTGTCTGGAATGAGCCAGTAAGCGCCAGCCGGACTTTCTTCGAGCCGCGCGCCGGGAAACAGCCCCTCGCCCAGCCAAGTCCGAACAGTCGAAGGAGCCGCGCTCAAAGCTTCTGCTACTTGTTTAACGGTCAGCATCTTTGGTTCCCTCTTTGCCATGATGCGTCAAACTCTAACGCACCTGTCAGGCTTTCTCAAGTTTCGATTCTAGCACTTGCAAGCCTGACCTATCAACAAAATTCTGACGGATGCGTTGACTTTATGCTTGACATAATTCTGACAGATATGTTATCCTTTTGCACATAAGGTTGCTGCTCTTTGACAATCAAGCGCGAAGTCGAAAAGGTCTGGTAGTTGAAAAGCAACATGCCGTGCAGAGTAGATGACGAGCGCAACAGGCAGGAAAGAGTAATACACTCACCCTCTGACAACACGCAAACGAAACGAGAGAGAAAAGGCAAAGAGCCGGATGTTAGAAGCATCCGGCTCTTACTTCAAGCCCGCTGCGAACGGGCAAGAAAAGGAAAACTACAATGTCAAACTACCACGACAACACAGACCTTTCAACTTTGATCGGTCAAATGGTTTCTTCCGAATACCTCCAAGCGGAGCGCGAGCGCGAGCTACTGGACGCGGCAGCCGAAGACTTCGAAGGCTACCCCGAATGGTCAGAAGACGTTGAGAACTTCCACGTCATAGACGGTCGCCTTCATCACAAGCCGCAGCCCAAGTCTAACGGCTTCATCGCAGGCGTAGAGGTATGACCTGCGCTCTGTGCAGTGGCGCAATCAAGCCGGGTGATGCGGTTAATCTTCATCACCCGACGCCGCGCAGCGAGGGCGGAACTTTCACCACTCCGACCCATCGAGATTGTCACATCGCACACCACAGCGACCGTGATGATTTCCGACGCTGGGGACAGCTTGGCGGATTGATGAGCGCGCTTACAAGGCGCTGGGCTTTCAATCTTCGCAACGTGAAAGACGATCCGCTTTACGACACTGCGCGCAGCTTCAACCGCGCTTTCTATGCGCACTGATCGAGCAAGGGCAGGGGAAAAGAAAGCCTCTGCCCTTTCGCTCTTGATGGAGGAAAAATGCTAGGCCCACCGAAATACGACAACCCTTACATAGGCTCAGATGAAGCCTATGATTCCTGGAAAGATGAACAAGGCCCGGATCATGTGCATCTGTGCGCCGTGTGCAAAGAGACGATAAGAGACTGCTACAACTTTTGGTGCAAAACCCGCTACAACGATGAGACGTGCGAGGCGTGCAAGCCGAAGGCTCAGGCTGTCGCGGCGGATTGATCGAACTGGGGGCCGCGCATCCTTCACGCGGGAAGGGAAGCCTGATGATCAAATCAAGACTCCGGCTCTACAACTCGACTCGACGTATCGGCGGCTTTGACTTCCATGTTCAAAACACACGCGAGGAAGGCGACCGCGTAACTGTAACCGTGCCTCTCGGAATGCAGATGACCGACATAATCCACACGCTGAGATTTATTTCTCAGCTTATTGAATCGGATTTTCCGAGAGAGGCGCGCAGATTGAAAAAGAGAAATGCTCGCGTTCGGCGCGCTGCGCTTGACGCGAAATTGAAAGAGCAGGACTCGACAGGCGGTGGCGACTCATCACCTGAAACCAAAAACACAGAAGCGGACTGACCCTGTGCAAGAGTATCAGCCCGCCTCTCATCCATCCCAGCAGGAGGGACATTATGAGTATAAATCTCGATTCAGTAGTAGGGGAAGGGAGTATGCCTGACAAGGTTTTTTATCAGGCGAAAGAATATCTCAGCGGAGTCCTCAACAACAGAGTGCCGCAAGGCATGATGACAAAAAGCAGTGAAGTCGCTGAGTCTATGATTGACTTGTTTCTTTTTCTTCACCGGGCAGACGAAGCTCTCAAAGGGCTTCTCCTCGAATGGTTGGTCGATCATTTCTATGCACAGACCGATCATTACAACAAAAGCATGCATCGGTACGTTTCAGGAATTGCTTTGCGTCAGCGCGCAGGCATTGAGCCGAAAGCGGTCACTGAGGAAGGACAGGAATCCGAGTCGTCATTTCAAGCGGCGTGTGCAGCCATAGCCGAGCCACTGGCCGCGCTGCTCGATCATCCCGATTTGCCGAGTGAGGTAAAACCTCACTGGCATGATGCGATAAGCGTGCTTAATGATCGCTTCGATTCCGAGTTTGACCTGGAAGAGAAGCCCGGCGCTTTCGTCCGCCGTGTCTTCGGCGGAATAGCGAAAGCAGAACCGCGCCGCTCATCGTGGGATGCAACGCTTGAGGATTTCGGCAAAGCGATGCAGTGGCTTTTCAAAGATGATCGCACTCCGAAGGTATTCTCTGACGCATTCTCTGATGCGCTTGTAGCACTGTCGAATGAGGCGGGTTCGGGCATCTCTCAGGATGAGATTAACAATCGCACTCCCGAATTGCTCAAACGCATTGTCCGCGATGTCAAAGAGTAGTAAATCAAGTTTCGCCCTGATGTTCGCTTTTGTTCTCACCTGTCGGGCATCAGGGCGAATAATTCTCAACAAAAAGAAAGGGGCTGAGACTATGCCAGTCAATGACGAATATGCAGCGAAGCGCGCCTTGCTGCGCGAACGTATTGGCGAGTTGCCCGGGCCGCGCGTATGGACAGCGAAAGAACTGGCCGACTTTCTCAGAGTGAAAGTGTCGACGATCTGGGATCGCACAAGAAAGAATGGCATTGATCCGCCGCCGCGATGCAAGACTCGCAAGCTGACATTCGATACTCAGTCGGTGGAGTTCCTGATGTGGTTGGCTAAATGGATGGGAATCGATGTTAGCGATATTGAAGACAAGCAGCGATGAGCCTGCATCAAGTCCGGCCCTGGCATTATCGCCACCCGGCGCGCTGTCGTTGTCAGTGAATTGCCCGCCGTTCTATGAATCATTTGTCTTCTGTGATCGTTTCAACTTTCTTGCCCGACTTGGTTTCGAAGGACGGGAGAATCACTTTGTAATTGTTCTTATCGAGTCTCAGCACTGCATAGTCAGTGTCGGTCTTCACGGTGAGCCAGTGCTTTTTGCCCTTCATAAAAAACAGAGGCAGAGCGAATATGCCGACCGCGATGGCAACGCCTAATCCGGCTTTCCAGCGTGGATGCTTCGAGTAGGAATACTCGGCGCTCTTGATGTCGGCGTATTTCAACTCTTTCATCAGCGCGCCGCCTTTTCGCGCTTCGACTGTGAGGCTGTTGGAGTCGAGTTTGAGCCGGACGTTTTCTTCGTTTGTTTTCTTTCCCTGTTGCATCAACATGCCAACGTTATCAAATACGTCTGCGGTCATCTCTGCTTTGGGCTGCTCTGCGGGCTGCTGTGACTGTGAGGCAAAGAGAGTGAATGCGAGTAGGATCGAAATGACTTTCATGTTTCTTTCCTTATTTTGAGTCGCCGATTTTCAGTTACTAAATATCATTAGTCCAGGAGTGGAAATATCCATCAGTGAAAATAACTTTCTTGAATCCTGCTTTTCTCAGATTGCCCATAAATTCCGAGTCGTTTGTAAGCTGATACACGAGAGGTCTGGACATCAAAACGTACTTGAATTTGATTGTTGTTTTATCCGGGCCGCTCAACGTCAAGCTTACGTCCATCCCTTTTTCGAGATAGTTTTTCTCGACCGTTTCAGCGAACAATTCGCGCGCTGTAACCTTTGCCCACTTTTCTATCTCTTTTTCACGTCGCTTGACTTCGCCCAATAGCTTCTGTGCTTCTCCGTACTCTTTATCTTGTTGCCGAATCTCTTCAAGTGCCTGACGCGCGTCTCTCACCCTTCCCCATCCCCTATCTTTCCCGCTGGGCTTATAGCCGTCTGCGAGTGCGTACTTGGCTGCTGCGAGGCGGTTGCGCGTATACTCCGCGCGCTGCTCAGGTGTCAGGGCTGGCGGCGGTTGCGCGGGCGGTGAAGGCTTCGATGGCGTAACGCTCTCTTTGCTTGTATCGGACGTTGCCGGGCGGTCGCCCTGATTCATGATCTTTACACAAGTCGCCATTAACCCGACTGCGACGATAACGACAACTACCCTTGCGCCAGTCGGTAGCTGCGCCCATATACTCGGCTTTGGCGGCGGAATAGGAGCGCCGCATATCGCACAGTGAGGCGAATGCAATACACTGTGCTTACAATTCCAACAGATGATTTGATTCATTGGCCACGCTCGATTTGCGGGATGCCTTATGGGTCGAAGCCCCTATTATCCGTCTTCACGGAATCACTGTCTGTTCACTTTTAGACATAAACCGAATGCCTATGCCTGGCAAGAGAAACGCCTCACAGCGGTCAAATTCGCGCGACTGTCATGGGCTATCCCATTTTTTAGGCGTTGGTTTAATTGGATTATTTTGCTGCTGTCCTTTGCGTATTCGACTATGATTTCCGTGATGAGCGGACACCCCTGACTGCTCACGTCGAGGTCAGTCATCTCTTTCGGCTTGCCGTAGGCATAAGCCAGCAGCAGTCGGGCCGCTTCAATGTTTCCGTCAGAGGCTCGCCGAGCCAATTTTCTGATGCACTTCTTTCGCTCAGCGAGCGGCCAGCATTCATTGAGCAGGCGCATCAGGCCCATTTCTTCAGCGCGGCTCTTACGGCCAGAGCGTCCGGCTTTGCCGTGATTTCCGTTGTTGCCCTTTTTGGGCGACTTCGTTTTATTCCGTATTAAAACGGAGCCGTTGTTAGTTGCGCTCATATCTATTCATCCACTTTCGCCACTTCAAAAACTTCCCGTACCTTCGCAGCATTCCAAATTGTAACTCAATGTGTCGTGGTAGACACTGAGGCGGCGGATCGTGGGCGCGGGCCTGCGGTCTGCCGTTCTTTTTCAGATGCCAGGTCTGTTCGGTTTCAATTCTCCATACTATCACTGTGAAGATACGTAGGATTGCAAAATCGCCCTGAGAGACGTTTTCGCGCGCCCCGAGATTCATCCTTCAAGCCTGCTCTCGTCACGTCAGCACAGGCCAGCGCGCGAAGGCTGATAGCTCAGAGCGATGGTCAAAGATGTGTTTTTCGGATCCCAGACAGAGCGCAGCGGGGCAAAAACTCAACTTTTCTCAATTTCAAATTGACTCGAAATCTCAGGTTTTCTCAGGTTCTTTTCAGGTCAAAATCTACAGTTTTCTGACGTAGCTTTCGGCTCTGAATCTGTACTTTTCCGTACTGGATGTTTCGAGTCAGAATGTTGGGTTTTGTTAGGTTCGATTCGCTGTTGAATCTTTAGTTTTCTTATGTTCGGTTTCAGCCCCAAATCCGAAGTTTTCTGAAGTAGTTTTCTTTTTAGCTTTCGCTGTCAGTTTGTCAGCTTCTCGGAATTCAGTTTTCTTCAGTTATAAAACTCAAAACTCTCCCCTTTTTTATAGTGTCAAAACTGTCAACCTGCCTGCTCTTTTTATGGTGTCAGGTTAGTCAAGTTTTCGGGCTGCCCGAAAACTGAGCGCGGCCACTGGAGCCTGGCGCTTTGATGCCTGACGCCCTGCACAGGCCGCGTGATTCATTTCAGAACCCTACGCCCCGCGCCAGAGCATCTGACCGCGCCGCTGGGCCGTGTTACGCCGCGAAAGGCCCGGATATAAGCAAGGCGAGATTTCACGCGCGGAGACGGGGAACGGGGCAAAGGTCGGTTGTCGGCTGAAAGTCGCCTGTGGTCAAAGTGCGCACTGCGCACAAGGTCAAATCCGGCTTGTCTGGAAAGTCAGCGCCGCTGCTCAGACGGCAAGCCGTGAAGCGCACACCAGGTGCAGGGTCGTGTCGCGCGTTTTATGGCCCCGCAGTATAACCGGGAAGGAATCGAAGCGAGGGAAGGGAGGGCGGGAAGGGACACCTTCTGGCGTGAACGTTAACTGATTTTCGTTGATTATTCAGTTTCACTCACCGGCGCGGTCTTTGCGATCTCAAACCTGCGGGGCGCATAGTGGCTGCCGAGATGTTCAATCGTTCCACATTCCCCGCAGTGATTCACCGCTAACCCTGAGCCGATGTCGAACAGGTCATCGATTGCTGTCATCTCGGTTTGCTGGCAATTCGGGCAGACCATAAACCCTCCATCAATCTGATATGACCGCGCTGTAGAGCGCGCCCGCAGCGTTTGTTAAATCGAATCTCACACTCACGTCTTTGATGTGCGACACGTTGGTTGCTCCCAACGTGTTGAGATAAACGACTCTCAAAATCATTCCGGGCGAATTGGCCGTCACGGTCATATCGACATTATGAGTTGAGAAAGTCGGATGCGTCGAAGTCGAGCTTGCTACCGAACTGACATCGACCCAGCTTCCGTCAGGCAAAAGCAGTTGAAGTTTCGCATTCGTCGTGCCGCCTGAGCGCGCAAGCGACATCGCCACTCTGTAGCGACCGGGCTGGGCAAGCGCGAATCGTTTAACCTCTACGTAACTATTGCTCGTCGTGTTGCGCTCAGTCGCCGCAGTCAGAAGCGTAGTCGTGTTGCCGGGAGTGACCCATTGCACGCCGCCCCATTTGCTGGCATTCACCCCGCCGCCCGGTGTGCCTATTTTGCCGACGATGTATTTGCCGTCGGGCGTTAAAACGATTTCATCCGATGCGACAGCCGCGCCCGTCTCATTCGCAAGCCCGAATGCAAGCAACACTGGCTTCGTGATATTCGGCGTCGCTGATTCTTCCGGTCGCCGTTCTTTCGGATCTCCTGAGCCTGCATAAGCAGGATCGATCTTTGACCTGATAGACCCGCGCCCGCGCTCGCGCAGAATCTTCGCGGCCCGTTCATCAATCATCCGAATCAAATCTGTTACAGATTCATAAGGCATAGTCGAGACTCCTCTCTCTCACGATATGATCACCTGTGCGCCCCTCTCGAAAACCACCCTGCTGCCGCACAAGGGGCATCTGTCGCGGCTTCTGGCTTCCCGCATCATTGCCCACAGGTCACGATTGACGGTCGAGCGATGGACGCCAAGCTCTCGCGCAAGGCGTGCCTGAAAGCCGTGTTCAAACAGGCTGATGTTTTTTGTGACAGCAAGCCTGACGATCTCGCTTCGGCGCATCAATGCTCGAAACTGCCGCAGGGCGTTGTAATGCCGTCTGCCGTTTGCTCGCAGACACACGGTTTCAAAATCTGTCGCGGCAGTCCAGTTTGTTGCACGCTTATTACTCACTCTTTGTTGCTCGCTTATTACTCACAGAATTGCACGCTCTCAATCATCGCGTCGAGTTCAGGCCGCGCGCTTTCGATCAAAGCGTCGAGCGCATCGACTGCGGCCTGCCCGCTTTGCTCTGGTTTCTGTTCGTCAATGGTGACTTTGGTTGTGACGAGCGGGAACAGATGCCGAGTCAGTGACCTGATCTTCTCATCGTACATCTTCATCTGTTTCCGCTTCTCTGCGAGCAGTTCCCTGTACTGGCGCTCGGCATCATCGCGCAGAATGAGCAGCGTGCCGATTTCACAGGCAAGGTCTGATCGCCGCTTCATCTCTTCCGGTGTATCCTGTCTCTCTGCTTTTTCAGACATCGCTTTACCTCCTCGTCGGTGTTGTGCGTGCGAGTGTGGCCATCTCATATCAAAAATCTGGACACAGTTTGGACACGGTTTCGTGCAAAACCGTGCGAAGTTGTGCGAATAAATCCCTGACAAACTGATGAAAACAGAAACCGAGCGATGAATCTTTTTACATTCTTAACAAACTCTTTTCGCCCTCTTAACCACTGCTCGCCGGTTTTTGTTTAACCTTGGAGTCGGACAAAAATTTCTCACAGAACCGAGGAGATTGTTTTTATGCGTAAAGCTGTTTCTTTAGTCGTTATTTTCTTTCTGATGATTGCTGTCTCGCGCTCTGCCGTCGCGGACGATAAAGCTGATCGCGCGCAGCAGATCATCAAACAGGCTCGCGCGGCGATGGGCGGAGAAAAATTCGCTTCGCTCAAGAGTCTTTCAGCCACAGGTACCTATCGCAGATCGCTTGGAGATCGCGAGATGGCGGGCGACCTCGAATTCGAAATGCTCTTCCCCGACAAATTCCTCAAGACCGAAACCCTCAGCCCTGTCCCCGGAATGGAAGTCACCCGCCTCGATGCGGTCAACGGCGACCGGACATGGATGGACTCGAAACAAAGCGGAGGAGGAGGTATGGTCATAATGCGTCGTCCCGGCGGCGACTCTCCGCAGGCTCAGGCCATGCAGCAACAATCAATAAATGCAGAGTTCGCCCGATTGCTTCTCGGATGGCTGCTTACAACTCAGTCCGCTTTCCCTGTCGAGTTCAGCTATCTGGGCGAAGCCGAAGCGCCTGACGGTCGCGCGGATGCAATCGAAGTCAAAGGGCCGAATGGATTCAATGCGCGGCTCTTTCTCGATCAGAAAACTCATCGCCCGCTGATGCTCAGTTATCAAGGCAGGCAGCCGCGTATGCAATTCAATCAGGTCGGCGGTGCGGGCAGCAGCCATGAGGAAATCGAGAAGAGACTCAAGGAATCTGAAGCCGCGATGGCCGCCGCTCCCGATGTCGAATTTCAGATCAACTTTTCGGATTACCGCGAAGTCGATGGCATTCAGTTTCCTCACCGCCTCACCCGATCCGTAGAGGGGCAGGTTAATGAAGAATGGGAAATCAAGAAGTTCAAGATCAACCCTGCGATCAAGCCTGAGAAGTTTGAGAAGAAGTGAGGACGTTTAGCGAGGGCCTCTCTGCAACGATATTATTGCGGGGAGGCACGGAGAAGTGCCTATGAAAATCTTCATGCTTTCCGTCATCGCAATGATGATCTTTCCTCAAACTCCGGCATTGAGCGATCTTCAGACTGCGGGGGCGAGCACCGAATCGGCAGATAATCTCTTCAAGGCCGGAAAGTTTGCCGAAGCCGAAATGCTTTACCTGAAAATTCTGGCCGGAGACAAGGCTAACTATCAGGCTGCGGTTCGCATGGGTAATATCGCTCTTCTGGCCAACAGGCTGGACGAAGCACAGAGGTGGCTGACAAAAGCAACATCTCTCAAGCCGGAAGAAAAATTGCCGAAATCGCTCCTCGCCGAAGCTTATTATCGCCGCGATGAGTTTGAAAAGGCAGCACCGCTGCTTCGCAGCATCGGAAAGGAAGTCCAGGCCAAAAAGCTTGAGAGCTTCAAAGGTTCGGTTCCCTACAAGATCGAAGGCCGCCTCAATCTGTCGCGCATCAAGTTCATTCAAACTGACCCGCTGCCCCTGATCGAGATGAGCGTCAATGGCAGCAAGCCGGTGATATTCCTCATCGATACGGGCGCTTCGGAAATCTATCTGGACACCGAATTCGCCAAAGAAGTTAATGCTGCACAGTTCGGCGCTGAAACGTCTACCTTCGCAGCCAATCAGCAGGCGACTCTCGAACATGGTCGGATAGATTCACTGGCAATAGGCGACTTCGTCGTAAAAAACCTGCCCGTGCATATACTCAGCACGCGGCGATTCTCCGCCGTGGCTCGCGGAAAGCGCGTGGACGGAATTATCGGAACAGTTCTGCTCTATCACTTCATCTCGACGCTCGACTACAGAACAGGAGAACTCATTTTGCAGCGCAACAGCAGAGCGCGCGCCAGTGAATTGAGACGGCAAACAACATCGGAAAAACAGACGGTGATTCCTTTCTGGATGTCGGGCGATCATTTCATCGTCGCATGGGGAAAGGTGGGTAAAAGCGAACCTGTGCTGCTTTTCGTAGACACGGGTTTGGCCGGAATGGGATTTACAGGCCCGCAGTCGATCATCGATGAAGCAGGTATCAAAGTCCTGACCGGCCAGGTGATCGAAGGAACCGGAGGCGGAGGCAAAGTGAGGGCTGTTCCGTTCGTCGTCGATGAGATTTCTCTCGGAGAGGCAAGAGCGCAAAGCATTACGGGGTTGCTCGGCCCTTTTCCAACGGCGCTTGAATTTGGACAGGGCTTTCGAATAGCAGGTCTGATCTCACATCAGTTCTTCAGACCTTATGCCGTCACTTTTGATTTTACGAATATGCGGCTTCTTCTCGCGAAAGCCGAAGGCAAGCAGTAAGTGGAGAAAAACATGTTTACAAGTGGTTTAAGAATAAGGTTGATGACCATCCTCATCGCCCTGACAATGATGCCTGCCCCTGTGTTCGCTCAATCGAAAGGCGACGCGACTCTGCGCATAGTCGTACTCGATCCGACGGGCGCGGCCATCATCGCCGCAAAGGTTCGCGTCAAATCGAAGGACGGCGATGAGCGCGCTTTGGAGACGAACGAAAAAGGCGAAGCGGTCATTGCCGCAGTGAAGCCGGGGCGTTATCATCTGACGGTCGAGGCCGAAGGATTCACCGCCAGAGAATTCAAGGACTACAACCTGAAAGCCGGTAACAATCGACTTTCGGCCAGCCTCGAAGTCGCGGGCGCAAACGAAGTCGAGGTCGTCTCGGAAGATAAGGCCGAGAAAGCCTCCGACCCGCGAGCCGCTGCTTTGACCAGCACGCTCACGCCGGAACAGATAGCGAAACTGCCTGACGACCCTGAAGAGATGGAACAGGCTCTCAAACAGATGGCCGGACCGGGCGCAACCTTGAGAGTCAACGGATTCGCGGGCGGACGACTTCCGCCAAAAAATCAAATCCGCGAGATTCGATTCAAGCTCAATCCCTTCGCGGCAGAAAGCCACGAGTCAAGTTTCTTCGGCATAGATATCTTGACCAAACCGGGCATCGATACCTGGCACTCTTCTCTCAATTTCGGTTTTCGCGATGAATCTCTCAATGCGCGCAACGCATTCGCCCCTACGGAGGGGCCTGAGCAGAATCGCCGCTACTCGTTTACTCTCGACGGGCCGATCAGTCGCAATCGCACTTCGCTTTTTCTCTCAGCCGACGGCTTTGACAATTATGATTCGAAGACGATTGTCGCCGCGCTGCCGGACGGAAATCTCAGCGAGATTTTTCAGCGACCTTCGCGCAAGCTCGATCTCGCGGCGAGAGTCGAACACGCGCTGACGAAGACTCACACGTCGCGTTTCGAGTATCAGCGAAACGCCCTTCGTCAGGATAATCTCGGCGTGGGAGATTTCGATCTCCGCGAGCGCGCTTACACCAATGATCAGGCGGAGCATATCTTTCGATTCGCCGACACGGGCGCGATTGGCAAAAAGATGGTCAATGAACTGCGCTTTCAGGCCCGCTGGCAACGGATGGATAACGCTTCCGCTTCGCAGGCGACCACGATCTCAGTGCTTAATGCCTTCACGAGCGGCGGCGCGCAGATAGAAGGCGGTCGCCGCGAGCGCGAGTTTGAAATCGCCGACAACATCGATTTCGTCGCGGGCAAACACTCCATGCGAGCCGGAATTCTTTTCGAGTGGGGACGCTACGCGAGCGACGAAAACCGAAACGCTGCGGGTACGTTCACCTTTGCAAGCCTCGATGCTTTCCGCCAGAATCGCCCGACTCTCTTTTCGCGTCGCGCGGGCGACCCTGGAGTCGAGTTCAATCAGCATCAGTTCGGATGGTACTGGCAGGATGACTGGAGGGTGACGAAATCGCTTACGTTGAGTTATGGGCTTCGACACGAAGTTCAAACCAATCTCGAAGACAAAAACAATTTCGCGCCGCGTGTGGGCCTTGCGTGGTCTCCTTTCAAAGATGGCAAGACCACGATTCGCGGCGGCGCGGGAATTTTTTATGACTGGTTCGCTGCGCCCATCTTCGAACAAACCCTCAGAGTCGATGGCCGCCGCCAGCGCGACATAGTTGTACAAAATCCATGCTATCCCGACCCTCAAAGTTGCGGGTCTGAAATCAGATTGCCGCCGAGCCGCATTCAGGTCGCCCAGTCGCTGCGGATGCCTTACGTCGCGCAGGCGTCGGTTGGAGTTCAAAGAGAGCTTTTCGCGGGAGCGCAACTGAGGGTGAATTATTTCCACCAGCGCGGCCATAACCTTTTGCGCGGGCATAACATCAACGCGCCTTCGCCCGGAGAGGGAAGGCCGGACCCGACGGCAGGAAATATCACCGAGATAGAATCGACCGCTTCTTCGACCAGTCACACGCTGTTGGTCGGTTTGAACTTCAACAACATGAAGCGGCGCATATTCGCCAGCATCAACTACCTGCTTGCGAAAGCCACGAACGAAGCTGATTCGCCGTTTTCTCTTCCTGCCGATAACTTCGACCTCGGAGCCGAGCGCGGTCCGGCGATAACGGACGCGCGCCATCGCGTGTTCGGACTTTTCAACACGCAGCTTTTCTACGGCGTGAGCCTCGGCACGTTGTTCAATTATTCTTCGGCGACTCCTTACAACATCACCACTGGCTCTGATGACAACGGCGATTCGATAATCAATGATCGCCCGCGGGGAACGGGTCGCAACAGCGGGCGCGGCTCCGGGCAGTGGAACCTGAGCGCGAGACTGAGTTGGGGATTCGGATTCGGCAAGCGGCCAGAGGCAACGGCGCAGGGCGGGACTCCGAGGATAGTGCGAATCAGCGGAGGCGATGCGGAGGTGCCTGCGATGCCGGGTATGCTGGGCGCGAACAAAAAATATCGCTGGGAGTTTTATACTCAGGCGACGAACGTTTTCAATCGCGCCAACCGGGTGAACTTCGCGGGAGTCGAGACATCGCCATTCTTCGGTCAGGCGACGGCGGCGCTTCCGGGAAGAAGGATAGAGGTGGGAACGCGGTTCAGCTTTTGATCGATAAGCAGGTTGAGGCCGGGTTCGGAGTCGAACCGAACAGGACGCGCACTACCGCGCCCTCAACGGGTTTGCAGCCCGCGGGAAGCGCCGGCTTCCTCGACCGGCCCCTGCTTTATTCGGCTTTGAACTCTGCGCGCAGAGTCAGAGTGAAAGTGGGAAGCACCGGATCGTTGGTCGTCACGGTGGCTGTTTTGATTACTTCGCCCTTGTAGTCGCCGGTCTTCTCTATGGCGAGAGTTATGCCGCCCGTTTTGCCGGGAGCAACTGCTTTGTCATATTTGCTTGTGGTGCATCCGCAGGAAGGGCTGACGTTTAGTACCTCCAGACGGGCGTCGCCCTGGTTGCCTATCTGGAAGGTGTAGGTAAGAGGCGTCCCCGGTTTGACGACTCCGAAAGAATGCTCAAGCGTGGATATTGTCATTTTGGGTTTCGCCGCGTATCGGGCTGTCGCGGGAAAGGCAAAGAGCAGCGTCAGTAGAGACAAAGCAAGAGTGAATTTCAATCTCACAGTTCGATCCTCCATAAAATGATTTTCAGTTGCACAGCCTCGAATCAACTGACTGCGCGACTGAGGCTGCGCGACTGATGGACTCTCATATAACGTAAGAGACGGCGCGGCGGTTACAGTCTCGAAACAATCTCCCGATTTCAAGCTGTTCATCCATGCGCAAACTGCTATGAATGAGATATCTGTCTGATCCGACATTCAGACGTTATGGCGGCTTGCGCAAGTGTGAACAGCGAAACGGGTTCCTGACGCAGAGAAGAGTCTTTGCGTAAATGAAAAGCTCATCTCTTTTCCTCTTTCCTGTTCATTCAGCCGAAAGCCGCTGTAATAAATAAGCTTGTTTCTACTTCTGCCACGCGGCGAAAAAGCTCGGAGCCTGTAAGGGAAGCTCGCGGGCCAGCAGAGCATTGACTTCGGCGGCGGATGAAAGCTTTCTCGCCTCTTCCATCAACTCGCGGAGACGCGAAAGCTCGACCGAACGAATCACGCTCTTGATCATAGGTATGGAAGCGGGAGCGAGGCTCAAAGCGCGAATGCCAAGCCCTATGAGCGCGACCGCCTGAACAGGGTCGGCAGCCATTTCGCCGCACACTTCCAAAGGCACGCCCGCCGCTTCTGCCACGCCGACAAGTCGCGCTATGACTCGCAACACCGCCGGGTGCAAAGGCTGGTAAAGATATGCGACGTTTTCATTCACACGGTCGACAGCCAGCATGTACTGAATCAGATCGTTCGTTCCCACTGACAGAAAATCCG
This sequence comes from Blastocatellia bacterium UBA7656, assembly GCA_002483445.1. Lineage (GTDB taxonomy): Bacteria > Acidobacteriota > Blastocatellia > UBA7656 > UBA7656 > UBA7656. The sequence continues at coordinate 89,626 of DLHY01000141.1, read as the reverse complement.
CCTCGCGGGCAAAGAGATCGGCCATCAATGCTGCTGCCGGAATCTCGATCATCACTCCGACCGGCAGTCGCTCGTTGTGAGCAGTGTTTGTTGCGGCAAGCTCTGCTTTGACCTCATCGATTATTCGACGCGCCGCGCGAAGCTCATTGATGGTTGAAACGAGCGGCAGCACCATTCGCAGTTTTCCGTGCGCGGCAGCGCGCAGGATGGCGCGAATCTGAGTTCGAAATATTTCTTCGACTTTCAGAGCGAGGCGGATCGCTCTGAGTCCCAGAGCGGGATTTTCTTCTTCCTTGAATCCGTCCAGAGTGAGCTTGTCGCCTCCGAGGTCGAACACTCTTATGCTCGCTCCATACTTTCCTGTGGCTTCGGCCAGTTTGCGATAAATCTCGTATTGTTCTTCTTCGCCCGGAAGTTCAGGCAGGCGATGAAGGAACATGTACTCCGAGCGATAAAGTCCCACGCCTTCGGCCCCGAACAGCGATATGGAATCTATCTCGGTCGGAAGCTCGACATTAGCGCGAAGAGTGATGCGTGCGCCGTCGATGGTTTCTGCGGCAAGAGCCGTTTGAGACTGTCCCTTTGCCAGACGCTTTGCATATTGCCTGCGCTTTTCGAGATAAGATCGAATGACGGGCTTCGTGGGGCGAATTATCACTTCGCCTGTGAGTCCGTCGAGCGCGAGGGTGTCTCCGGTTTTGACGCGGCGCGTGACTTCGTGAAGGCCGACCACAGCCGGGACTCCTATTGCGCGAGCGATGATGGCCGAATGCCCGGTCATCCCGCCGGCGTCGGTCGCGAATCCCAGCACTCGATTGAAATCAAGCTCGGCTACAGTCGAGGGCCAGATGTCTTCGGCAACGATCACCATATCGTTTGCAATCTCGGAGATATTCACTCGCGCGCGGCCTGAAAGTATTTTGAGCAGTCGGGTGGCTATGTCTTCGATATCGGAAGCGCGCTCTCGAAGGTATGGATCGCTGATCTGTCGGCACGCCTGAATGAGGAGATCGGTCACGGCGCGCACGGCCCATTCGGCGTTGATGCGGCGCTGGCGGATTTCTTCCTCGATCTCGGCTATCAACTGCCCGTCGTCGAGCATCAGCATGTGGGCGTCGAGTATGTATGAATGCTCGTGGCCAAGCTCGCGCGAAAGGCGCTCTTTGATTTCCTGCAACTCGGCGCGGGCCTGCGAGAAAGCCTCGCGCAATCGTTTGACTTCCGAGCGAACCTGATTGGCCTGAATGCCGACGTAATAAAATTGATATCGCCCGCGCTCGTCCAGTCGGAGCGCGTGGCCTACGACCACTCCTGCGGATGCGGCCAGCCCGCGCATACGGACATCGCGCGAGCGGGTGAGGTTAGAATAGCCCATCCGAAAACTCCTCTCCGAACTTCTGTTCTACAAGTTCCGCCAGCGCGTTCGCCGCGCGCTCTTCATCTTCGCCTGTGGCGCGGATTATAAGGCTGGAACCTGCGGATGCGGCAAGCAGCAGCACGCTCAGTATGGATTTGCCGTCGGCCTCCTGCCCGGTGTCTTCGCGAAGTATCGAGACATTGCTTGTGTACTGAGAGGCGCGGCGGACGACGCGAGCGGCTGCGCGGGCGTGCAGTCCCAGCCGGTTTGAAATTGTCACTTTTCGCTCTTGCATACGGGCCAATTTTGACACTCTGCTACCAAAAGGAAGCGGATTCTTGGATCAACGAGTCACAGTGTTGACTCTAACCAATCGGTCTGCCCGACCGAGTATGTTGATTGCGGCATTATGGTCGCGGTGGATCACAAGATCACAACCAATACAACGATGCTCTCTTACGGCAAGCGACTTCTTTACCCTCTCGCCGCATCTGGAGCAATCCTGCGAAGTGAATGCAGCCGGAACCTTCAGCACTCTGCGACCGGCGCACGCTGCCTTGTTGCTGAGTATCTGTATAAAGGTTCCCCAAGCTGCATCACTGATGCCTTTCGCCAGAGACGGATTCTTCACCAATCCCGCTATGTTCAAATCTTCAACCGCTACACAATCGAACCCTCTTATGATTTGATTCGCCGTCTTATGAAAAAAATCTCTTCGCTGATTGGCGACCTTCAGATGTTTCTTTGCCAGTACACGCACAGCTTTCTTTCGATTCCGTCCGCCACGCTTCTTCTTCGACACCTTACGTTGTGCAATCTTCAACTCGCGCTCTGCCTTGCGGAGATACCTGGGATTCTCTATGACCTCGCCAGTAGAAAGCGTGGCGAAGCTCTCAATGCCGACATCAAGGCCAGCCGCTTCGCCGGTTCGAGGAATGAAAGGGCATTGATTCTCCTCAACCGCGAATACACAGAACCAGCCGTCAACTTGTTTCTTGATAGTGCAGGTTTTGATGCGGCCTTCAACCGGACGGCTCAAGCGAAGACGAACAGAGCCGATTTTCGAGAGAGAGAGTTTGTTGCCAACGAGTTTGAAGCCCGTCTGCGGATAGGTGAAGCTATGGTATCTATCTCTGGATTTGAAACGGGGAAAGCCGGGATTTTGTCCTTTGAGGCATCTGAGAAAGAAGGCCGAGTATGTGCGGTCTATGCGTCTCAAGACATCCTGCAAAACCTGAGAGTGAATCGCGCTCACATCCGCGCGCTCGACTTTGATTTCCGGAAGCTGAAGGGCTTGATCGAAGTAGCTGACGCTCTTGCCTGTTGTTCGGTAAGCGTCGCGTCGTTCTTGCAATGCCGCGTTGTAAAGCTCGCGGCAAAGGTTGAGAGTCGAATCAAGCTGCTGCGCGACGCGCTTGGAAGGTTTCAATTTGTACTTGTAGGCTTTCAAGTGATCTCATATTACATGAAAGGTTTGAGCCTTTCAAAACGCGCCGGACCGTATCCTCGTTAGGCATCTACATCATTAACACGCAGCGCCAGCGTCTCCAATTGACCAACGCAGAACATCCTGGTCATGGCAAGTACTTTTGCCTGAGCTTTTCAAGCTTCCGCCGCTCCTCTTCAAGCTTGGCGGCCCTCTCCGCCTCCAGTCGCCCGGACTCAAATTCGCGACGCTTTTTCGCTGCATCGAGTTCCGGGAGAATCCGCCGTCGCATCCACTCGCGAACATAGCGCACGGCCTCCAGGTTTTCCTTTTGACCGGGGGACTCCCCCCGTGAAGACTGCTTACGTAATCGAGATAAACAAGTCCGTCGCTATCGTTGAGGAACATTCTTACGATGGCCCTCTCTTGTTCTAAGCTAACTTTGGTGTAGAGCCTTCCGTCTTCAGTGTCCCGGACGAATGTCATTGCCAGATTACACCACTCAGAACCTGTGAGAACCGATTCCTGCCACCCGACACTCGTAGTGCTTAAAGCCGGACTTACCTCAATTGGTTCTTGCCCCTCGACCTGAGCAAGGACTTTACGAAGGTCAGCGTCGATCTCTGATTTCAGTTTTTTGATCAAGAAGTAAACTGCCGCCCCAATCGCCCCGAAGATGAGCGTCCACTTCACGACGATGGCCAGGGTGTAAACCGAAACCATTAAGACAACGACGATGAACATAAATAGCAGAAAGCCCTCTTCAACACCTCCACTCTCATCTTTCATATACATCCCCCACATGGCGGATGCCTAACACCTTCATCAATGAAAAGACGAATCTGCATCAGGCGGTCTTCAGAGTCTGTTGATTCTCAGTTGCCAGCTTCTCATACAACGCTTCTTCATCGGCGATGTCAGCTTCTATATCATCCTGATTGGCTTGGTAATAAGCGAGCGCCGTGTAGACCCGCGCCAGGTTGAGATGATCGTATTGGTCGGCGATTTCTTCAGGCGTGCTGCCGTGTTTGTACCAGATGGCGATAGTGCGGACAGAGATGCGGGTGCCTGCGATGTGCGGCCTTCCTCCTACTATGCCTGACGTACTGACAATAAGTGAGCCGATGTCTACAGGCATTGCTTCTTCCTCCCGCGGTAATCTAACATCGCGCCTTTTATTCTACCAGCCTGTTGAAAAGAGATTCATCGCCGCTTTCAATCCGCATCGCTGATATGTGTTATAAGCCTCAGCCGCCCGCCGACGTATCTTTTCTCCGTCCTCTTTGAGTATCCACCCGTCAATCGCCGCTTTCAATACATAAGCTTCAGGAGCCATCAATCCGGTAGTCCACACAAGGGGACGCGCGCCCGTCTGACGAAGCGGCGCGGCGAAGTAGCTCTTGCTTATGCACGCAAGTATTACGGCATCGCGACGGCGGTCGTCTGCTCTCTGCGGAAGTTTATCGAGAGAAAAATCCATCAGCCCGTCGTGTCCGACGTAAGCGATGAGGTCAGCCGAGCCGCCGGCGTAGATCGCAGCCGTTTCGACCGCGACCTTTTGCGCGCCGATGCCTGCGGCAAAGCGCAGAAAATCTGTGGTGCATTGCTTGATCTCTCTTCCGCGATAAGCATCGGCGACGAGATAAACGTCTTTGTCTTTGCGCTTGAAGACGAGGCGTTCAAGAATGGCTGGCGCGGGGTTTCGCTCGTCGAGTACGAGTTGCCACTCCGAGGCTCTTTTGAAAAAGGTCCTCACGCCGAAGGCTGCGCCCCAATAAAGATTATTCGCCGCGTCGTCGCCATTGCCTATGCGCGCGGGTACTGGCACGATGCCCTGATACTGGTTGTCGCACAAAGCGACGAGTACATGAATGACGCGCGAAGTATTGCGCGGGGCTGGCTCGGTGCGAGTGTCGGAAGATCGATTCGCGTTTGATTGAGTCGATGCGTGTTCGATACGGGCGCAGGATGCGAAGGCGAGAAGAAAAAGGATGACGCTTTGCTGACAGATTTTTTTCATGCTCTTTGCCTCACCGAGAGCATTAGATGCCTGCGGTCGTGATTTGTTCCATCATCGCTCAATTCATAGTTCTCGGATCGGCGGCATCGCGCAGTCCGTCAACCCCATGCGCTCAGGAATTCTGCGCGGTCTCGCATCTCTTCGGCTGAGAGAGCAGCAATGATCCTTAACGTCCGTCTTATCTGCTCGCCCAGAGTGAAACGTCCCTGATGCGCCAGAATCATCCCGGCGTGAGTTTTGCCATCGGTCAAATATTGTATGTGGAGAGCGTAATAATCAGCGATGTTGTATGTATAGATGACGCGGCCCTGCGATTTTGCGAACTCAAGTTGCGCCGGATCGTCATACCCAAGCGTTCCTTCGCTCATCGCAGTCGTCACTTCGACCCCGCGAGCTCGAAGTTCACGGGTCAGTGAATGTGACATCGCATCTTCATCCATATATAGCGGGATTTGCATCAGGCGCTCTTAGGCACTTTATAATGTTCCTGTTCGATGCGTTCGATCTCGGCATCCTCGGCGGCGAGTTCGGCTTCGATCTCCGATTGATTGGCATGGTAGTAAGTAATCGCTGCGTAGACCTGCGCCAGATTGAGATGCTCGTACTCGTCGGCAATCTGTTCAGGCGTATAGCCCTGTTTGTACCACGTGGCTATGCGATGAACGGTGATGCGCGTGCCCGCAATGCAGGGCTTTCCGTGTCGAATGTCAGGTGTGCTTACGATCAGCGAGCCAATGTTTATGCTCATAATCCGCGCCTTTCAGATATAAACTACAACATCGCCCTTTGGCGCACAACGGACAACTCAACTTATCGTTCTCGGATCGGCGGCATCGCGCAGGCCGTCTCCCAAAAAATTCCAGGCCATCACTGCGATGAAGATGAAAAAACCCGGCGTGACCATCCACGGGAATGCCTGCAAGTACCATAAGTTCTGAGCCGCCGTCAGCATATTGCCCCAACTCGCTTCAGGCTCCTGAATGCCCGCGCCCAGAAACGAAAGCGCGACTTCGCCGAGAATGTAAAACGGGACGGATAGCGTCGCCGTCACTATCACGAATGAAAGCGTATTGGGCAGAATGTGGCGCGTGATTATCCGCCAGTGGCCAAGCCCCAGAGCGCGCGCAGCTATGACATATTCCCGCTCCTTGATCGATAAGACCATTCCGCGGATGACTCGCGCTTCCGTCGCCCAGCCTATGAAAGCCAGTATCAGAACTATGATCATATACACGCTCGTCGAAGAAGCGTCGCTGGCGAACATCTGACGCATGATGAGTATGAAATAAAGGCTCGGCAGCGCGAGCAGCACTTCGACTCCCCGCATCAGGAGAAAATCCGTCACGCCCCCGAAGTATCCCGCCACTCCTCCCACGACCACGCCAATTATGGTCGAAATGATTATCCCGACTATTCCAATGGTGAGCGAAATCTGCGCGCCGTAAAGTATGCGCGAAAAAATATCGCGGCCCAGTTGGTCAGAGCCGAAAAGAAATATGCGCCCCGGTCGCTCGACTCCGAACAGATGAATCTTCGAAGGGATGATCCACAGTATTCGATATTCATCCCCGCGAACGAAAAAACGAATAGGATATTTCACGCTCCTGTCGTCGCTGTAGGTTTTAAGCTCGTTGTCTTCAGGCTTGATGCCGTAAACGAACGGGCGAGAGAGGCGGCCCTCTTCATCGAACAGGTGAATGCGCGCGATCATGGGAGGGTAAAACGGCAGCTTCGTATCAGCATCCGTGTAACTGTAAGGCGCGAGGAAAGGGGCGAGCAGGGCCGCCGCGTAAAGCGCGATGAGCGTGTAGAGGCCGAACATCGCCGCGCGATTGCGACCGAGTTTCCGCCAGATGATCTGCGAAGGCGAAAGCCCGCCTCTCGACCGGGCGCTTTCAACGAGCGGATGGATTTGTGCGACTGTTTCGGCCATCACTCAAGCCTTATTCGCGGATCGATGAGGGCGAGCAGCAAGTCGGCGATGAGATTTCCCGCCACCAGCATCAACACGAGCATCGTGACTGCGGCCATCACCATCGGCTCGTCCTTGTTGACCAGAGATTCATAAACGAGAGTGCCGAGTCCCGGCCACGCGAAAACATATTCCGTAATGAGCGCGCCCGCCAGCAGAAACGCCAGCGAAAATCCGAACAGCGTGACGAGCGGGTTGATCGCATTGGGAACCGCGTGCCGCCATACGATGCGACTCTGGCTCAATCCCTTCGCCCGCGCAGTGCGTATGAAATCCTGCGAGAGGGTCTCTATCATTTCGCTTCGCATCTGTCGCATGTACTGCGCGAGGCTGATGGTTCCAAGCACCACAGTCGGCAGCGCGAGATGCCACAATAAATCGAGAAACCTGCCCCATGCATTCAATTCATCCCAGTAGGCGGAGCGCATACTGCCGACGGGAAACATCCCCGACTTTGCGGCAAGCATAATCATCAGGAGCGAGAAGAAGACGCTCGGAATCGAGAGGCCGAAAAATGAAATGAAGCTGCACACCCGATCCGCCCAGCTATTGCGACGAACAGCGGCAAGTACGCCCAGCGGGATAGCAAGCCCCCACGAAAAAATCAGAGCCGCCCCCGTCAGCATAAGGGTGTTTACGACCCGCTCTCCTATCAAACCCCACACCGAAGCGCGGTAGCGAAATGAGTAGCCGAAATCTCCGCGCATTGCGGGCCAGAACCAGAACCAGTACCGCTCGAATACGTTTTCCGTGTCGAGGTGATGAAATCTTTTCTGCCGTTCGATGAATTCCTGAGATATGCCCGGAGTTCCGTACAGGCTGTCGAGATAAGAGCCGGGCGCAAGAACGAGCATCGACTTGGTTATGAAGGTGACGACGACGATCAAAGGTATGGCAAAAAGGATTCGTCGCAGGAGGAAGGTTTTCATGAGTTTTCAGTTTTCAGTTTTCAGTTTTCAGTTGATGAGGGCAGGATTGCAAATATCGACTTTCGGGCGCTGAAAACTGAAAACTGAAAACTGTTCCTGGCTACTTTATGTAAATCTCTTCGGCGTTCCAGGTCAGGCGCGGGCGCAGGGGCGAGGGCCGGATGTTGCCGAACTTGTTCTTGTAAGCGACGCCCTCTTTTTCGCACACCAGATTTATTTCCGGCAATTGCTCCGACCAGATGCGCTGAACCTCTGCGTACATGCGCTTGCGCTCCGCCATATCGACCGTCTCTTCGATCTTGTGCATAAGCTCATCCAATCGGGCCTCCCACTCGGTCGAAGGAGTCTTCTGATTTGGATAACACACGTGCTGTTCTGCTGAAGACAGCACAGTGTTTTTGACATTCGACGGGCCGGGAGGCACGCCGCCCACCCAGCCGAACAACACCGCATCGAAAGTGAGTTTCGTCGTTATGATCTGGATCATGACATTGGAAGGCAGCGGGACAGAAGATGCCTTGATGCCTGCGGCCTTGAGATTCTCAGCGATGAAAGCCGCGCTTTGCACTCTCATTTCATTATTGCTGTTCGTGTTGATGGCGAACTCGACCGTGTGACCATCCGCGTCTTCCAGAAAGCCGTCGCCATTGGTGTCTTTGAGTCCGACCTCGGCAAGCAACTGTTTCGCAAGCTCAAGGTTGTGCGGATATTTCTGAATGTCGTCGGAATACCACGTCTTGTCGGCGGGCGTGACGAATGAGTAAAGCGGCTCTGCGCGACCTACGAAAGCGGTGTTGGCCAGACCTTCGCGGTCGATTGCATAAGAGACCGCCTGACGGAATTTCTGATTGCGAAACAGTTTGAGCTTCCACGGCTCGACCAGCGGTTTGCCCTGCGTGTCAGTGCCGGGATTCTGGTTGAGTATCAGCCATCGGGTATCGACTGTGGCTCCGAGGTCTACGACCTTGATTTTATCGCTTTCCAGCTTCCTGATGTTGGCAAAATCAGTGGCGCGCACGCGCGACATCACATCGATCTCGCCCGCCTGAAACTTTGCCTGAATGGTGTTGAAATCCTTGGCGATGATGAATTTCAAACCATCGAGATATGGCAGCCGGTTGCCTCGCGAATCGACTTTCCAGAAGTAAGGATTTCTTTCCAGCACCACGCGCTCGCCCGCGGTGTACTCCTTCAGGCGAAAAGGGCCAAGCCCCACAACGTCCCTGGGGTTGGCACTGACGCTCATCTGCTCGCTGAACTTTCCTTCTTTCCACGCCTTCTCCCATTTGTGTTTTGGGACCATATAGAGATTGAATATCACATCGAGGAAGTCTGCGTTGGGTTTGCTCAGGCGGAAGCGAACCGTGTGATCGTCTACTTTTTCAAGCTGAGGATATATGGATTTGTTGTTAGCGTCGCGACCCTCTCGGAAGATGTCGCGTATGGAACTGTCTTCTATCTTTTCGTCCGTGGCTACCTGATAAGTGAAGATGACATCATCGGCGTTGAACGGCTCGCCGTCAGACCATCGCACGCCCTTTCGCAGATAAAAAGTCCATTCTTTTCCGTCAGGCGAAACTTCATACTTAGTGCAAAGTCCGGGATCATAAGCCGCAGCGCCATTGTTATAATCGATCAGGCAGCGATGAACGTGATACCACAAAAGGTTAGTAGTATGCTCATCGACGGCAAAAGTGACATTGAAGGAGGTCGGGTCAGCGAACAGTTCGAGAACCATCTCGCCGCCGTAGTTGCCCGGCTCGCCTTTGGAGACATAAGCATCCTGCGGCTTTTCGCCTTCGAAGGGCGGATTGGGCTGGCCTGAAGTAGCGGGCGTGGTTCTGGTGTTGCAGGCTAACGCTATCATTGCGCTCATCACAGCGGCAACGATGATCTTTCGCATAATGCCGGGCCTCCTCAAAAAAAAGTCCGGAGTCCAGAGTCTGGAGTCNNTCCGTTATTTGGAGTCGTCACCTGTCATTTCAGGGCGTCGCCTCTGACGACATCAATGTCTCCTTAGTAAGAGCAGCGCAAGACTTTCTTGCCGATTGTATCGAATCAGGGGCGTGAGCTAAAAGTAGCTTAGTCAGTAATCAGTGTCAAACACGGGCAGGGGTCGGGGGTCGGGGGTCAGTGAGGATTTAGCTGGCGATGATTTTTGATTCGCTTTTTCTCTTTAACATTAGAAAGATATTCCTTACTCGACGTAATCATATCAACTGACCCCTGACCCCTGACCCCCGACCCCTGACCCCTACTCGTGGTCGCGTCTTACGACTATCACGGGGCAGGGCGAAGTTCTTATCACCGAATCAGCCACCGATCCCAAAACCAGATCGATGAGGCTCGTGCCGCGCCGCCCGACTACTACGAGATCGGCGTCAATCTCACTGGCGAATTCGCTGATGATTTTTTTAGGATCGCCTCGACGCGCGAGGTGTTCGACCGCGACTTCCGAAGGATCGATCCCGGCCATCATCTCGGAGAATCGCTCTTCGGTCAGTTGAGCGACCGCCTGTTGCAACTGCTCGTCAGTCGAGTCCTCGCGCAGCAGTCCTTCTTTGATCGCCGTCCTCAATGCGCTTTCATCCTGCGCGTGGAGGACGTAAAGTTTCGCGCCGAGTTGCCGGGCGAGATCATGCGCGCGCTCGAAGGCGCGTTGGGCGTTTTCGCTGAAATCCGTTGCGACGAGTATGGTCTTGTACGACATAAAACCTCTCTACCAGTGTTCTCGGATAAGGCGCGGGAACTCGGTTATCGCTTCGAAGCTGCGTTTGCGAAAGGCCATCAGGAGTATGATTGAGCTCCATGCGAAATATAAACCCGTTATTACTTCCTTTCCAATCGTGGCGAAATTTTCCACCCCTTCCACTTCGAATGCTGACAGAAAGAACTGCGTCGCCCAGAGGAGGAAAAGCAGCAGGGATTCCCACCATCCGAATCGCATATTGGCCAGAAGCAGCGCGCCGAGGAATGACTGCCCTATGGTCATCAGTATCTCGACCCGCTGATGATGATCGAAATAGATGGTTCCGAAACTGCCGAGCGAGAAAGCGTAAGCCAGCGGCAGCATCGCAACGAGCATCGTCCACTGATTTATATTCGAACTGACCATGTTCATCAGCGCCATGGGGGCGGAATGGACTTTGCGCGCCCAGTTGAAGGCCGAAACCTTTTCGGGAAACTCCGACAGAAACGGCGCGACCCATTGAATGAAAACGAACGTCGAGATGCCCATCCCAAGAGCTATGGCTTTGAGGCTCTCAAGGAACGGGTGCGCGGCGAAATAGAGAATCAGCCCGCCTCCCAGGAAGAGCGATATGATGAGCGAGTTTCTCGTTGCAGGCCGTCGGCTCAATATGTATTTCGGTATGCGATCCATGTCCTCCATCTTCTCTTCTTGCTGCGGCGGAATTTTGTTGAGAAAGAAGAGATAGACGATGTAGATGAAAGTCAGTATCAGCGAATCGATCCAGGTGAGAGTGCCTCTGGCCCAGACGATGACGAAATATCCGATTGACACGAGCAGGAATACGACTTCGACCGAATGTTCGCGTTCGAGTCGGATTTCGCCGAGCGGTTTTTTTTCGCGTCGGCGATAGAAGAAAGCCGCCGTGCCGTAGATCATCGGCCAGCCCAGTCCGACGAGCAGACGGAGCGAGCCGGTGAAATTGGCCGTCATCAATGCCGTCGCTTTATTAGCTTCCGGCGTGCCTGCGCCGAACTGATGCACTGCCTTCCCGGCTTCCGATGCTATGACGGCCTCGACCGCGAATTCGGGAAGCGTTTGAAGCCAGGCAAGTATAGCAAGCGCAAGCCCCTGAGATATGAGAAACTGCGCGGCTTCCGCGCCCCAGGCTATGAGCATCGCCGACCCCAGCACTGAAGGGAAAGTCCACAGGGCCGAGACCGTACTCTGAGCGGAGGCCAAAGCAGCAGCTACGGGTTTTGTAAGAGTTTTAAGAATGGAAATCATTTCAAGCAAAGTATCAAGGCTGAACCGGTCGCCGCAAAATCGCAGCGAACAAGTCAAGCCTTATACCATGTTGATTGACACAGCGACAAGCGCGTATCCACGAAGGCACACGAAGAAGGGAAAAGGTATCGAAGAATATTTTCATCCCCCTTCGACATCTGCGTTGCATTTCTTAGTGCGCTTCGTGTTTCTTCGTGTGCCTTCGTGGATTCACGAATAGATCTCGCGCGGCGTTGTAAGGATAGTCTTCCCGCTCGATGTTCGCTTTCTTTCGCGCGCCGAATCTCAAATACAACGCGGGCATCAGAAATAAATTGAGCAGAGTCGAAGTGACAAGCCCGCCGAGGATGACCACAGCCATGGGATGTTCGATTTCATGACCGGGCCTGTTGCCTCCGACGACTATCGGCAACAGCGCAAGCCCTGTCGCAAGCGCGGTCATAAGAATCGGAGCGAGCCGCTCTTCCGATCCTCTCAATACCAACTCCGCGCCGAATCGCTCGCCTTCTTCCGATTCGAGATGGCGATAGTGGCTCACCAGCATGATCCCATTGCGGGCCGCTATGCCCAACACCGTGACGAATCCAACCGGCGAGCCGAGCAATGGTTGTGAATCGGATTTTTGACGCCTGAAAAATCGGGCAGTGTTGTTCAGTGATCATCTTCGGGCATTAACTTTCCATCGGGATCGATTTTTATTTCTTTCAGTTTCCTCTGCGATCTGATCAGAGCCTCATAAGCGACAATCGCATTATTCTTCGTTATCGATTCGATCTTGAGTATGCGGCCCCTGCCCGTTTGCTTTTTTATCTCCGCTTTGACGGCTGAAGGGAGAGAATCGAGCGTAACCACCTCTTCGACCTCCGCCACATTGCCTTCGGAATCGATCAACACGTCTTTGCCGTGGCCGCGGACGATCATTGATATTTCATAAAACGTTTTCCCGTCTTCGATCTCTTTCGAGACTCCGCTTATGCGCGCGCCGCGGCTTTGCTCCACGGCAGTCTTGTGAACAGCAGGCGGAAGGTCACGCATCCTGATGCGTTGTTCCTGCTCCTGAGACGATGCAGTGATGAAGAGCGACAAACAAAGAACGAACGGGAATAAGAATTTCCTGATCATAGTTTCCTCCTCCGGCATCGTGGCGCAAACTGACAGTTTGCGCAGCCTCAAATCTCGCACTTTCAGGGCGCGCAATCCGTCGGATTGCGCCACAGTCTAAGGGAAGAGAAACGAAATAAAATCCCATGTCGAATTTGGAAAATGTCCGACAAGCTGCCAGCTTGTCGTTGTTTCCCGCCGAGGCTTTTCGCACTCCACGACAAGCTGGCAGCTTGTCGGACATTGCGCAGCGCATCTTCAGGCTGACCGAATTCACCAGTAGTATCGCTTGTCACAGCGCCCCAAATCAGGCTTGCGATAAATGGGATGATATTTCCTTCCGCTTCCCTAAAGCCGTCTAAAACTCGAATCCCAGTAGAATCTGGATGCGACGCGCAGGGCGCGACGCTACGGGCAGACCGAAAAACCGCGAACTGAGATTGCCCACAAAGCCCGTGTAATTCGTCCGGTTGAGAACGTTGAAGGCATCAACGCCTATCTTGATAGTCGGCCCGTCTTCTTTTTTCTCCTTGAGCCGAAACTCTTTCGACCACCTCACGTCAAGCGTCGCCGCGCCCGGTCCCTGCAAACTGTTGCGTCGCACCCCAAGCGGGCGGTCGCTTGCAATGGTGTCTCGGTTATCATCGCGTCCGGTCGTGAGAGAGTAAGGACGGCCCGACGTGAGCGAAAGCGTCAGCCCCACATTGAACCACTCTCCGACCTCGATCGTGCCGAGAAGGTTGAAGCGATGACGCTCGTCGAAGTCAGCCCGCGACCACTCGCGCGTCAAATCATAATTATCGGCGGGCAGCGAATTGATTCCGGCAGCGTTGTTATAGGCTCGTCCGAGTGTGTATTGAATCGTGCCGTTGAAGAAGCGGCTCACTCTCCCGCGCAGCATCAACTCCAGCGCGTGCGCCTGCGAATGAGCCGATGATTCTATCTCCCGCAAAACGCCTGTTGTGGGATCAGGTCGCTCGTTGAAATCGGGCGGCAGCGGAGCGTTGATATTGCGCGAGCGAAACAGCTTGATGCCTCGCGTGTTGATGTAGTTTGCAGTCGCCGTCAGCGATTTGCTGAGTTGTCTTTCGATGCCGAGATTGAATTGAAATGTATAGGCCGCGCGAATATCAGGCGCAAACCGGATGATGCTCGTCGGCTCAGTCTCAGGCGTTCCGCCCGCTGAGAACGGATCGGGATAGCCGGGATTGGAAATAGTCACCTGACGAAGCCTCTCGCCGTCGAATCGCAGCCTGTCGCTGATAGGGCCGATGCCGGTTCGATCATAAAAAATCCCTGCGCCGCCGCGCAGAACCGTTTTCCGATTTTTATCCGGCGCGAAGGCGAATGAAACGCGCGGAGCGAAATTGTTGTTGTCGCCCAGATGACTCTGCCTGTCATAACGCAGGCCCGCCGACACTGAGAAATTGGGCCGCAGTGAAACGCTGTCCTGCACGAACAATCCGAAGTCCCTCTGCCAGAATACCAATCGGCCATCGCCCTGATTGATGGAGAACAGAAACGGGCGATTGTTTGCGAAATCCGCCAGAGATGAGAAGAAAAACGTGCCGCCGAAATTCGTGTGGTCGCTCGATCCGCGACGGCTGATATCGGGTATGTTCAGCCCGAACCGGATGAAATGTCTCTTGTGATTCCACGACAGAATTTCGTTCAACTGCGCGCGGTTTTCCGTCCTGAGTTCATCCGTCTGACTGCCCCCGCCGGTGAAGGCATCAAGCACCTCGATTCGGCGAATGCCGGGGCGAAGGCTTCGCCTCGATGCGCGTTCGCTGTTCAATCGCATGGTGAATTCATTGACCAGCCTCGGCGAGATGATTCTGCGAAGGTTGAAATAAATCTCATGCTCGCTGTCCTTCGAATCGGCGGCCACTTCGGGCAGGTTGAACCCGCCGACCCCATCGTTACGGGTTGAGTCGAAGGTACGCTCATAACGAATCGAGAGGATCGTATTTTTATTGACCTGATGATTGACTCGAAAAGAGATTTCGGTGTCACGGCTGGGATTGGCCACGTTTGCAGAAACTATTCCGGCGGGCGTGCTGGCGAAAACGACCGACTGTAAATCTTCTTCTTCCCTGTCAATGCCAAGAAGAAAAGATGTCCTCTTGCCATTGCCGAGAGGGCCAGTCAGATTGCCTTCGAAAATGCGCCGCTGCTCAGGCGGGCGCTCTTGGGCGAAAGCGTTGCGGGCATCGAGCCGGTGATCGCGAAATGTAAAATTGAATTCGCCGTGATACTCCGACGAGCCGGGTTTGGTGATGACTTCGATCCGGCCCCTGCCCGGTCGGGCGAATTCAGCCGAGTAGGGATTCTGATTGATTCTCACTTCCTGAATCTGCGATGCAGGCACTTTTCTTTTGGACGATTCCAGCCCATCGATGATTATGGTCGGGCCGCCTGATCCTACTGACCCGGCATCAAGCAGGCGGGCCGCGCTGCCTATGACATCGTTGCCCAGGGCGGGAAGATTGCGCAGAGAGTCGCGATCTATCTTGATGACATCGAGGTTTTCATCCGGGTTTGTGCTGACCCGATTGGAGCTATCTACAGCGATCTCTTCATGAAGTTCGGCAATCGGCAAAACGATTTTGAGCAGCGACGGCGATTTCGCGCCGACTCTGATCTCGGTTATGTTTGATTTGAAACCTTCTTTTTGGACTTCGATTTCGTAATTGCCGCCCGTCAGATGCGCGAATCGGAACTGACCTTTCTGATCCGTTTTGGTTTGTTCCTCCTGCCTGCCTTGCGGGCGAAGAATGACGCGGGCTTCGACGATCACTGCGCCGTTCGGATCAGCAACGACGCCTGACACCTCGAACGAAGCGGTCGGAGTCTGTCCGAAAGCTGCGCAGACGGCCATCAGCGCCAGCCCCGGACAACGCAGGAGGCGGAGCCTGAAAAACTTTCTCCAGTTGATTTTGATCATTTCAGTCCCCCGAAAAGGTAGAGCAGGCTGGCAGCCTGCGGCCCCTCGATTTTCATGCTTTCCGTGCGCGCGCAACCTGGCAGAAGGCGATTGCAGAAACCCATATCTTTTCTCCGCATCGAGTCTCAGAAAATAAACTTGATCGCTATTTGCGTCTGCCTGCGTCCGAGACGTTTGGCAGCGACGAAATCCGCAGACCCGATGTCAGCCTCGCTTCCCACGATAAACAGGTTTGCGTGATTGAATACATTGAATATCTCTGCGCGAAATTGCAGATCGCATCTGTCATTTATAGTGATGACCTTCGACACACTTGCGTCCAGATTCCACTGGCCCGGCCCTCTGAACGCATTGCGCGATGTCATATTCGATGGATACGGCCCCAGATCAGAAGTCCTGGTTACCGGATTGACATAGCGGCCCGCGGCCTGATTGCGCAGATCGATGTACACAAAAAGATTCGGCTCATCCGGCGAAGGTGGAGGATTATCCGGCCCGCTCAAATTTATCGGCCCTGAAAGCAGAAGGCGCGGGCATACCATCAAACTGTTCGTGCAATCGAATATCGTAAACGGTTTTCCTGTTTCGGCGGTGAAGATGTAGTTGATCGACCACCCGTCAAGCAGATTTGCTGTCAGTCCTTCTTTCTTTCGCGCAAACGGAATTTCCCAGATGCCGCCGGTCACGAATCGGTGCCGGGAATCGAAGTCTGAACTGCCCTTATCGAGGCGCGGGTTGAAAGGATCGAGCAACCCCGGATTTATATTGTTCGAGGAAATGCCCAGCGTCGAACTCAGATTATCAATCGAGTGCGACCATGTGTAGCTGGTCGTCACGAGCAAACCCGTGCTGGCGAGATTTCCGCTCTCGATGCCGACCGTAAGGCCATGGTAAGAAGAAAATCCGTTATTGCGGCGCGTCGTTATGTCGGAGTACTGATTGTTCAATCGGGAAAGCCGTTGGCGGTCGCCGAGATAAACCGCTCCTGATCCCGCCCGGTTCAATGTCTCTACAGAGTAGAGATTGACGCCGCGCGAGCCGGAATAATTCATCGACACGACAGTGTTTTTAATCAATGCACGCTCCAGCGAGAGACTCCAGAAATGAGCATAAGCGGTGCGAAGACGCTGATCTATATGGGTCAACTCCGTAGGCGGCAACGTGATCGAGCCTGTGCCGGAAAGCGGTCCGGCATTGTTGAGCGAGATAGGAATCGAAGGCAAATCCACTCCGGCCACGAGTGTGACTATGGCATAGTTGGGCGGATTGAAGAGCGCGTCAAAAGTCACGCTTCCCAGGTTGCGCTCGTACCCGATTCCGTATCCGCCGCGAAGGCTCGTCCTGCCATCGCCGAAAACATCCCAGGCAAAGCCCACTCTCGGCGCGAAATTATTCCTGTCCGGCTCATAGAGTTTGCCTATGGGGCTGTCGGGCGCGACTATTGCCTTGCCGTTGCGAATCTGCCTGAAAATATCTGATCCGCTGCCGAGATAAAAATTCGAATCGAGTCTCTCGTCTTTATTGCGCTGCACTCCGAAGTATTCATATCTGAGTCCGAGGTTCAAAGTAATGCGCGGATGAATTCGCCACGTGTCGTTGAGATAAAGAGCGTATTCATCAAACCGATTATTGCGGCTGAAACTCGGCGGGCTGACCGGCAGCGTGATGGTGTCGCCCGGAAATTTGCCCTGTGGATCGATTGCGACGCTGAATACCTGCAACTGTCCGGCGACGAGGCTATCTAAAGCGTTGGCCAGAGTGTTGAGGCTGAGAATTTCTTTCGCATTCTGCGCCGCGCCGGACGTGCGATTGTCCTGAAGGTGAAGATACGAGCCGCCCAGTCGCAAAGCGTGCTTCCCGCGCGCATAGTTCAAATCCTGATAAACCTGCGCGAGATTCTGCGGCCCTCCGAAGAGGTCTTCGGTGTAGCCGGGAAGCGCGAGCGGGAAGCCCGCTATGGAAAACGACGCTTCGAGCGCAGGCCCTGGAGGGTTTTGTCCGAGAGGCTGATTATTGCGCAATCGGTTGAAGACGAATTTCGATTGCGCAGTCAGTCGCGATGAAAAGCTGTGCGTCAGCGAAAAGAGGAAATTATTGTTGAAGTCATCCGACCCTGTGTTGAATCCCTTGTAGGGGCTGGCCGATCCTGTGCCGGGAAAAAAATCCTGATTCTCCAGCGCGTGGCGAAAGTAAAAGGTCGTCGCGCTGCCGATGTTCCAATCCACGCGGCTTACAAACTGAAGAGCGTTTCCGGGATTTCCGCCTCCCGCATCAGAAGCCACATTGATGATCGTCTGTCCGAAAACCGGAAGGTCAGGGGGAAGCTCTGCAAACGGGCCACGGGGATTCAATCTTCTCAGTTCGCCTCTCATTATCACCTCGCCGCTGATCGGAGCTTCCAGAGGGAATGCGTTGAAGAAGGTTCTCGTCGCCGGATTTGAGCGAGCGAGCAGTTGAGGGGTTGGAACCAGAAAGATCGTGGCCTGAGAACTGCGGACTCTTATGAACTCGCCGCTGCTGAAGAAGAAAAGTTTGTTCCTCGCTATCGGCCCGCCTGCGGAATAACCGAACTGGTTTCGAGTGAAGACGCCTTTCTCGATGCCTTGCGCGTTATTGTCGAAGTCGTTGGATGCAAGCGCCGATATGCGATTGAACAAGTAGGCGGTGCCGTGCAACTGGTTGCCGCCGCTTCTCGTCACCACATTGACTATGCCCGCGGAAGCGCGACCGTACTCAGCCGAAAAATTGCTGGTGATGATCCTGAATTCCTGAACCGAGTCGAGCGGAACATTCTGTCCGATCCCCCCATTGAAGCTGTCGTTGTTATCCGCGCCGTCGAGCAGGATGTTGACGCCGGCAGCGCGCTGACCGTTGATGGCAAATCCCACCCCGCGACTCGTCGCGTCGCCCTCTGTCGGGTCTGCGAACGAATCGAGGGATGATATATTGCCTGACAGACGAACGAGGTCATAAGGATTGCGAGTCAGGGTCGGCAACTCGCGTATCTGTTTTTGATTGACCACTGCGGATAGCTCAGGGGATGTAGTCTCCACGCGCGGGCCTTCATAGCCGGGGATATTCACAATCGTCTCGGTTCTGCCGATCTCCAGAGAAATGTCGATGCTGACGGTCGAACCGACTGTCACCTGCGCTCGCACGACCTTTAGGGCAAAGCCAGAGGCTTCAACTCTGATCTCATAAATTCCGGGCGGCAGATTCGGAGCGGTGAAACTGCCCGTGTCATCTGTCGCCACTCGACGCTCGGCAGATGTGTCCACGCGCCTGATAGCGACGTTTGCGCCGCTGATGATTGCGCCAGCAGGGTCTTTGACGATGCCAGCCATCCTGCCCGTCTCGGTCTGAGCAGCAGCTATGGCTGACATCATACCCAAAAAGCACATAAGAACTGCTGTTCGCATATCGCCTCTTAGTGGCGCATGAGAAAGCCGGGTTGCCAGCATCTCTTCAGGAATCACTGCCGATACCCGTATTTGATCAGCTTGAGTTCGCTGTCCTGCAGGAGGCCGATTCCATCTGCATAAATCTTGAACTCTTTAGCTGCTGGCTCCAACGGAGTGCTTTCTCTCACTTTCAGACAATTCCTGAAAGAGCCTGCCGGAGTTTCCACTCTCTCGGTCAGGCTCACATGTTCTGCTCTGTCCATAGCGACTCCTGGCGCTACTTCCTGGTAGTACCTTGAGCCGAGGAGAACTATCCCCGGCATAAAGACACCGAATCTCGCTCCTTTTGTCCCTGCCTGCCATGCGCCTTCATGGCTTATGATCTGGCCGTTCCTGTAGATATCGACGTCTTCGCCAAAATAATAGATGGTGTTGGTTCTCCTGCCTATAGCGAAGTAGTTCCTTGAAACCTCTATCAGCTTATCGTCCGCGACGCTTTTTTCTCTCTCCTCCACGACTCTGGTTTCCACTCCGTCTACGGTTTTGGTTTCATCGAGCACGGTTATCGTAAGCTGTATCTTCTTTCCATCTTCTGTTCCTTCGAGCAGGAGAAAGTAGCCGGGCTTCAGGATAAAATACGGGTTTGCGCCGGCGCTTGAGAATTCTTCAACTGCGAAAGTATCAGTCCAGTTGCTTTCCGCGCTCCCGGTCGCTTTTTGAGTAAACGCATTGCCCGCGATTGCGAGCAGACTCAACATTACCCCGGCTATGATTCCAAATCCATTCCTGAATGTTGCATCTGATTTCATCTTTCGAAACAAGGCGTGTGATTTTTTCATCGCTCCTCCCTCTCCGGAAAACGTACAGCAGGCTGGCAGTCTGCGTTTCTCCATTTATCATACTTTCCGCGCGTGAACAGGCTGGCCGACGGTTCTACATCACGGACTCCTGAGCAACTTCTCTCGAAACGGATTCACTCAAGCGCGCCAATGGCGACGAGGGAACGCCACAAAGACACGAAGAGTTTTATGACCCTTCGTGTCTTTCCGAGGTCGCTCGAAGATGGCTCATTCTTTGGTATCTTCCACCACCTGGCAGTTCACTTCAACCACGTCGCGGACGACGATGCCTTTTACCCGACGGTTAAAGCTCATTGCGCCACTGCCGGGAGGAGCGATCCGCTATCGACTACAGTTCCGGTCTCGCTGATTGCCTGAAAGCTTACCTGCCTGTCATCGATCTCGATCAGCATGAAGTGATTGTCTTCGTCGAAGCTTGCCTCTCTGATGCTGCTTCCCTGATCGATATTTCCACGCCGCAATTTTCCGCCCGCGCCTGTGACGAAGTAATGAACGCCCTGCTGCGATTTGGTGCGTTCATAGATGTGATCATGACCGGAGAAGGCCGCCCTCACGCCGTAGCGGGTAAAAAGAGGCTCAAGCTTCTTCCTCAGCCCCGTGTCTGATCCATGCCTCTTGCCGGATGAATAGATGGGGTGATGGAAGATGGCTATCTTCCATTTCGCTGTGGACGCGCGCAGCGAGCTTTCGAGCCACGCGGCCTGAGCGGAATCGAAATCAGTCGAGTCAATCATGAAAAACTCGGCCAGCCCGTCGCCCTTTGCAAGACGGTAATAACTCTGCCCTCTCATGTTGAAGAGCGGATACAGGCATTGATCCTGTCGCCCTTCGTACACGTCATGATTGCCAAGCGCTGCGTAGAAACTGATTCGGTCTTTGATCAGATCGGCAAACGGCTGTTCGAAATTCCTGCCGAACAAGCGCCCGCTGCCGTTCGGATAAATATTGTCGCCCGCCGTTAATACGAAATCGAAAGGAGCGCGCCGGTGGTGGGCGAACATCTGCTTCGCTGTGCTGAACTGATCCTGCTCGCCCGTCCCCCAGTCCCCGATGACGGCGAACCTTACACGGTCTTTGCTCGGCGCGCAGAAAATGGAAGTCGGATGGATGAGAGTTCCCGCTGAGATCGTCGCTATCGAAACTATAGCCTGCCGACGGGTGATCACTTTGCTTTTACTCTGTTTCATTTTGCGCATCCTCCTCCGAAAAAGTTTGTAGTCCCGCCTTGAGGCGGAAGTTTGTAGTAGCGTGAGCTTCCGGCTCAAGCCGGTACTACGAACTATTTTCATCATTTCAGAGGGTCGTCACTGACGACATGTTTGGCTCCTCTGGTTATGAACCTCAGCGGCGGAGCCGATTTGATCGCCCTCTCAACGGTCGCTCTCTCTCGGCCGACTGTGGCAGGTTCGCGCACCTCGGATCGAAGTTGCAATCGACCAGATGGACGGCCTCTCCTGTATCCGGCTTCACCTCCAGGAAGAAACCGATTCCCCGCCCATAGTACTTTCGCGCGAAGATGCCCGGCTCGATTAGCGAGAAATTCTTAGTGACCACACAATCGCCGGAGGAGCAGAAACGATCAACGAGCAGTCGCGGGACGAACTGATCGAGTTCCGGGTTGCTGCCGAATCTGTAGGTCGTCGAAAGGATTTCCGTCACATCCTCAGCATTGCCTAGCGAGAATTCTTCCAGATGCACTTTGCCTTGCGCGGGGGATGCGAAAAAGAATATGCCTCCCTTGTCGCCGTCACGTCCCCACTTGAAGGAGCCATCGATGCTGACGAGTTCCGGCTTCCTGGGATCATCGCCATCGAAGCTCTCGAAGTCCTTGACCTCCTCGCCGAAGTACCACACATTGCCATCCTTTGCCTGGGCGAACCAGTCGTCAGTGTCTTCGACAAGATCGCCGTCCTTGAAAACCTGATCGTTGAAGACGATACATCTCACCCCTGCGATCAGCTTCGTCTCGTTGAGAACCTCCACCGTGTTGACCTCGTTTCCGCCGCCGTATTCCCATAGGTTTCCGACCGTCAGCGGGAAGTAAGGGTTCGGGTTCGTCGGGTTTCTGGGATCGTCGAAGAGGTCAGGGTTGATGTCAGGGTCGTAGCGACTCTCGCCGAGTGATTTGCAGGCGTCGAGACGCCCATCGCGTTGCTCTCGACAAAATTGCAGGCTCTCCTCGCGCTCTTCCTCCATCTCTTCGAAGCAGGCCTCGCGTTCCTCCGCGTCCGAGATGTTTATGCAGATCGCCTTTTTTTTGAAGCTGTCATCCGTTACCTCAGCCTTGCAGGCATCGTAGAGGGCGCGGGCCGTTTGAGAACAAAAATCGTCGCGGCGCTTGCCCTCAGTGCGGACGCCCTCGCTGTTCCCCGCGAGCGCCAGAGCCATCAATATGGCGGTTCCGAGTGTCAGTTTCACAAAGACACGCGCTGTCGCGCTATTGATTCTATTCATAGCCTCCCCCTTTAGCTGAATGGATTGAGATATCCGACACCATCTGGCAGCCGGAGCCATGAATCTAGCAGAAGGAATATAAACAGAAGATAAATGCCGGAGATGAATTCGCTATGGTCTCAGCGCGCGGAGACCGGCAGGACGGCTATGAAAGTGCTTCCTCTATGATCGGAATGGCGAAGCTCAAGACTGCCCCTGTGTGATTCGGCGATCCATCGGGCGATGGAAAGCCCAAGCCCCGCCCCGCCGCCATTATCGACTTCCGAGCGCGAGCGCGATTTATCCACTCGATAGAATCGCTCGAATATATGAGCCTGCGCTTCAGCCGGGATGCCTATGCCTGTGTCGGTGACCGCTATTTCGCAGACGGAGTCGGTGCGCGTCAGGGTGACGCTGACCTCTCCGCCCGGAGGGGTGTATTTGATCGCGTTATCGAAGAGATTGAGGATCATCTGGCGCAGCAGATTCTCATCTCCCCGATAGGCTACTTCACTCATCAGGCTGGTTTCGATCCTGACGTTTTTGTGCGCGGCCAGCAGGCTGGCGGCGCGGGCCGTCTCCGAGACGAGTTCATCGAGGTAGAAATCCTTTTGCTCCATATCGCGGCGCTCGGCATCAGCGCGCGCCAGCGTAAACATATCTTCCACGATGCGCGTCAATCGTCGCGTCTGTTCTCTGACCATCGAGAGCGCCTCGCGGTATTCGCTCTCCGACCTTCGCGGCTGCTCAAGCGTTACCTCGGCAGCCGTCCGCATGACATAAAGCGGAGTCCTCAACTCGTGCGAGGCGTCGGCCATAAACTGTCGCTGCTGGGCGAATGAATCTCCCAGCCGCGCAAGCAACTCGTTGAACGTCTCGGCCAATCGACCCAGTTCGTCTCGCGGATTGACTACAGGCAATCGCTGTTCGAGATTTTCGGCCCCTATTCTCCTTGCGCGATCCGACATCGCTACGACCGGAGCGAGGCTCTTGCGCGCCAGCAGCCATCCGCCGAGTCCGGCAACCGCGAGAGCCATCGGCACTGCAAGGTAGAAAATATTCCTGAGCAGTTTCAACTCTCCTTCGACGGTTTCCCGCGACTGGCTTACGGTGATGATCCGCAGGGTGTTGTCTGAGAGGCGGACCCTCTGAATTGCCGCGCGATAGCCATAGCCACCGCCGCCACTTCCGAATGTATGGAAGGCGAGTTGGTCCGTGGCTCGGAGGTCTTCGGGCAGAGGCGGCGGTTGAAGGAGGTTGACGGCGGGCTTTTCGGCAAGCAATCTCCCTTCACCGTCGCGCACGCTCATGGACTGAAGCGGAGAGTACGCTTCTTCGACCCCGCTTCGAGCCGCCTCTTCCGGGGTCTCCTTTTCGTCCTCTTCCTGCGCGTTCTGCGCATCCCGCGCGTCCTGATCGAGATTGGAGGTCATCGCTTCCAGCGTCAAGCGCAAACCGGCATCGAAGCGATCATTCAGACTGCGCGCGAGCAGGCTATAGACTCCGACGCTGAAGGCGACCAGCACCAGCGCCAGCACGCCCACATACCACAGTGTCAGCCGTGTCCTTACCGAATCAAGCATCGGACTCGCTCCCGTCCGTCAGTATATACCCTTCGCCTCGCCTTGTGCGCAGAAGTTTCAACTCAAAGCCTTCGTCGATTCGGCTGCGCAGGCGGTTCACATAAACTTCTATGAGATTCGAGAACGGATCGAATTCTTCATCCCACACATGCTCGGCGATCTCGGCGCGGGTGACTACCTCGTTGGCGCGGCGGGCCAGATATTCGAGCAGCGCGTACTCTCTGGCCGTCAGCGCGATCAGTTGGCCCGCGCGTCTGACCGCGCGCGCGCGAGTGTCTATACTGAGATCGGACAGGTGAATCTCTTCGGGAAGCAGCGCCGGGCCACGACGGAGCAGTGCGCGAGCGCGCGCAAGCAACTCATGAAAATCGAAAGGCTTGATGAGGTAGTCGTCGGCTCCGGCGTCAAGACCGGTGATTCGATCCCTCACAGCATCTCTCGCTGTCAGCATCAGAATCGGCGCTTTGAAACCTTCCGTTCGCAACTGGCGACAAACCTCGATGCCGTCTTTTCCCGGCAGCATTACATCGAGGATGATAAGGTCGTAGTCGTTGTCGAAGGCGCGATAAAGGGCCACCTCGCCATCGGAGGCAACATCGACAGCGAAGGTCTGTTCCCTCAGCCCCTTGGCCAGCATACGGGCCGCGCTCGGTTCATCCTCGACAAGAAGTATCCTCACCTGGGTTCCTTCTTCAGAATTACATGCAGAGGCGCAAAAGCGCAGAAGGCTTCATCTGTGTTTGATCTCTGCGCAAGTTGCGCCCCTGCAATCTCGCATATCAAAATAAACTGCGCTCACTTGTTTATGGGTTTGACCGGCGACGGATAGATGCCGCTATCGGCCAGTTCCCTGTACAGCGCAGGCAGAGAGTTTATCAGCGCGTTCGCTTCATCGACCGTTCTTTCGAGCAGCGCGCGCGCTTCGGGGATCATGCGAGTCTGCGTTTCGGTCGGGCGAGCGGTCGCGTTCATAATACTGTTTTTGAGTCCGCCGATTCGGAAGCGCAGGTTTTCATTTATGCGTTCGAAGTTGCCTGTCTCGAACGGACTGGCTGCCCCGATTCCGAACCTTCGGCCAACAGGCGCAAACTTTTTGGCAAGCTCTTCGACTTTGCCTTTGATCGAGTCCGCCGCTCCGGGCGTGTCCTTGAGAGCCTGCTGCATACTTCTTATTCTCTCGTTCAACGCTCCGGCGCTTTCAGCCGCTTCGTTCATCATCTTTTGCAGGCGGTGCAGTTGCATCGCCGCTTCGAACCAGGCGCGGCGGTCTGCGTCTGAAATGTTTATCTCCGGGTCGCCCATCACGTTGAATGAGCCGGTCGCAACTTCACGGCCATCGACTTTCAAGGCCAACTGATACGATCCCGGCAAAACGAACGGGCCGTCCAGTCCTCCGCCGAAAAATCCGCCACCGCCCTGCGGCTGACCTCGCGGCGCACTCAGAGGCTCGACTCTCAAATCCCACACGAAAGTGTTGATTCCCGCTTGGCCTTTGTCCTTAACCTTGTCGGCGGAAAATTCGCGCACAGTGTTTCCTGATGAATCCTTCACTGTGAGCGAAAGATTCTTCGCCGCCGATTTCAGGTAGTAAGTGAACTGCGCGCCGACATCAGGATTTTTGCCGAGGAATTTCATGTCGCCTTCGAACTCGCGCATACGGTCGCTCGACCGGCTCCACTCTATTGCAGGGCGAGTCTCGAAGAGATAAGCATCCTCGGATTGCGCCCGCGCGTACTGCTGAATGGGCGTGAGGTCGTCCAGAATCCAGATGCTCCGCCCGTGCGTGGCCAGTATAAGCGCGTTGTCGCGCGGATGCAGAGTGATTTCATAAACCGGCACGGTCGGAAAGTTCGCCTTCACTCGGATCCATTTCTTCCCGCGATCAACGGATACGAAAAGCCCGCTCTCGGTTCCGAGATAAAGCACATCCGGATTTTTCAAGTCTTCAGTGATCGTTCGCACAACCTGACTCTTCGGCAAATCGCTGACTATCGATTGCCAACTCTGGCCGTAATCTTTGCTTGCGTAGACATAAGTATTGAAGTCGTTCAAACGATGTCCGTCGAAAGTCGCATACACGGTTCCTTCATCGAAACGCGAAGCGACAAGCTCAGAGACATAAGTGTTGGCTGGCAATCCGGGGATCTTCGAAGTCACGTTAGACCAGTTTGCGCCGTCATCGCGCGTCACCTGAACCTGTCCGTCATCCGAGCCTGTGTAGTATATGCCTGCGCGTCTGGTCGATTCCGAAAAGGTGACGATGTTGCCGTAAGAGCCTACGCCGTCGTTGCGCGCAAGCGTGATGTCTTTGCCGAGCGTGTCCATCAATTTCAATGTGTCGCGGTCGGTGCCGGTCGTAAGATCGGGGCTGATGGTCTTCCACGAATCGCCGCGGTCGGTGGATTTGAAAACGCGATTGGCGCACACGAATATCGTCGCCGGGTTGTGATGCGACAAGGCCATGGGAGTATCCCAGTTCCAGCGATAAGGCTTTTCGCCTTCTGGGGGTTCGGGACGGATCGATTTGCGCTGGTTTGTGACGCGATCAACTCGATTCATTCGTCCGTCCTGCGACTCGGCGTACATTATGCGCGGGTCTGTCGGGTCGACGAGCGCCACGAATCCGTCGCCTCCGCCGATGATGAACCAGTCGTCGTTGGCTATGCCGCTCGCAGAGCGAATCGCGCTCGGCCCGCACCACGTGTTGTTATCCTGAAGACCGCCGCAAACAGTGAACGGCGTTTTCATATCGAAAGAGGCGTGATAGAACTGGCCGAGCGGCATATTCGAAAGCCATACATAAGTCCGGCTCTTGTCATAAGAGATTCCCACGCCTCCGTCGCCGCCTAAAATCATGTGATCGGAGTTTGCCGGGTTGATCCACATGGCGTGGAAATCGACGTGGATATTGCGCGCGCCGTCCGAGCGAAAAGTTTTGCCGCCGTCATCCGAGATGTGCAGTTGCACGCCGAGAACATAAACGCGCAGATCGTTGTTCGGGTCGATGCGAATCTGGCTGAAGTACATCGGGCGCGGATTAGTCGCACCCATCCGTGTCCAGCTTTCTCCGCCGTCTTCAGAGCGATAGACGCCGCCTTCTCTCTGATGCTCTATTCGAGCGTAGACAATGTTCGGGTTGCGGCGATAGACATCCATGCCGATTCTTCCCATCAATCCTTCAGGAAGACCTTTCGCGAGACGAGTCCACGTGCGACCGGCATCGGCTGATTTCCATATCGCGCTTCCCGCGCCTCCGCCGTTGAAGCCCCACGTCGCGCGCCTTCGCTGATAGGTTGCGGCGTAGAGGACTTTATTATTCGACGGATCCATAACAAGCTCGGTCGCGCCTGTGTTGTCATCCGTGCTGAGGGATTTGCTCCACGTCAATCCGCTGTCCGTTGTCTTGAAGACGCCGCGCTGACCGCCCGCTCCCCACAGGCTCCCCAGTGCGGCGACATATACTACATCGTGATCCACCGGATCGACGATGACGCGCGCGATGTGTTTCGACTCCTGAAGGCCCATGTTCTTCCACGACCGACCGCCGTTGGTGGATTTGTAGACCCCATCGCCCCACGAAGAGCTTTGTCGGTTGTTGTTCTCGCCCGTACCGACCCATACAAGATTAGGGTCAGCAGGAGCTATGGCGACATCGCCTATCGAAGAAGTCGTTTGATCATCGAACACGGATTCGAAGGTCGTGCCATTGTTTAGAGTTTTCCAAAGCCCGCCGGTTGCGGTGGCGACATAAAAGACCGCGGGGTTGTTTTCCAGCACGGCGAAATCATCGATGCGACCTCCGGCGGAAGCCGGACCGATTTCGCGAAACTGCAATCGGTCGAACGGTGCGCTGGCGGGCGGATTTTCGTCCTTGCTCAACGCGGAGAAATTCCAGAAGAGAACGAGCGAAAGAAGGGTGATAAACGAGAGAGCGCGGGAGAGAGAGCGTTTCGTCGCCATGTCTGCCTCCTGTAGCGCCCTAAGGCGCGCGTCATTGATTCCGACTCTTTCAGGCTGTCCTGAAAGGGAGAGATGTTTGTGAGTCCACTGAAAGTATGGGACTTACCTTATCAACAGACGATTGAGCGCGCAAGGGATCGAATTGAGGCATCACGGATTCAGCGTCAAATCCCCCATCATTGCGAAATCTGCCCCAACTGCTTCATCGCTTCACGCGAAAAATCAACAGGATTCCGACAGGCACACCTCTTGCCTGATGATGCGCCAGCGTAGTCGTAGGTAGAGGCGGGTCGGAGCGTGAGTTTCATAAGCTATGAGAAAAAGTTGAAGGAAGTCGTGTGTAAAACCCTCCGGCTCGAAATCTCAGGGATCAAAGCAAAGGAACTGAGGTATGCCTGCTGTGACGAGCGTCGACAATCAAAGGTCGGACAATTCATGGTGGACAGGAAGAAATGCGCAAAGCCTCGGCTACCTCGAAAGCAATTTTCCATGCCGAGCCGCCTGTCCAGTCAACACGAACGCGGGCGGATACGTGAGCCTCATAGCTCAGGGCCGCATACGAGAAGCCTATCTTCTTGCGCGCGCGCCTAATCCTTTCGCATCGGTCTGCGGGCGCATCTGCGCTCATCCCTGCGAGGCAGCCTGTCGCCGCGGCCAACTGGATCAACCCATTGCCATCCGCGCTATGAAGCGTTTCGTCAACGAGCGATACGGAGTTGAAAGCGCAGCGAGCTTCGAGGAGATACTCAGGGTTGTCGAACGGCCCCGCCCGCCCGCGCAAAAGGCCGGTCGCATCGCCGTCATAGGCAGCGGTCCGGCAGGGCTTGCCTGCGCTCATGACCTGGCGTTGATGGGACATAGCGTCACCGTATTCGACGCCGCGCCTGTCGCCGGAGGAATGATGCGACTCGGCATCCCCGAATATCGACTTCCGCGCGAACTGCTCAATCGCGAGATCGATTTCATTCGATACCTCGGCGTCGAGTTCCGAATGGGCGTCGATATAGGCCGCCGAGTAAGCTTCGCTGATCTTCGCGCCGACCACGACGCCATCTTTCTGGCCACAGGATGCCGCAAGGGAAAGATGCTGCGGCTTCCGGGAGCGGATAAGGAGGGAGTGCTGACGGCGGTCGACTTTCTGGTCAACGTCAATCTCGGAATCCCGCTCCCCGTAGGCCGTGAAGTGGTCGTAGTCGGAGGCGGCAATGTCGCTTTCGACGTGGCCCGAAGCGCCCGACGTTTCGGCGGCACATCTCTTCCAGACGAAGAACATCACAACCTCGCCGCCGATGCCGCGATAGCCGCTTCTCGCCTGCTGCGACGCAAGGTCACTTTGGTCTCGCTCGAATCGCGCGAGGAGATGCCCGCCGACTCGGAAGAGATAGAAGAAGGATCGCACGAAGGAATTCGAATCATTCATCGCCGCGGCCCGCACCGGATAGTTGGGAACGGCAGCGTCACCGCGCTTGAAACTATCGATGTGGCTCGCGTCTTCGACGACACAGGAAGGTTCGCCCCTGAGTTTATACCTGACACGTTCAAACAGATTCCCTGCGACACCGTGATACTGGCAATCGGCCAGGTGGCCGACCTCAGTTTTTTGGGCGCGGAACACGGAATTGAGATCACGCCTCAACAGACGGTCGTAGTCGATGCGAAGACGCTGGCGACATCCGCGCCGGGAATCTATGCCGGAGGCGATATAGCATTCGGCCCTCGAATCGTGATTGCAGCCGTCGCCGACGGACGCCGCGCGGCCAGATCGATAGACACCTATCTGACCGGAAGGACAGATCCTGCGGACGAACATATCATCCGCGTGTTTCCGACATTCGGTTATAACCATCCTTTCGCCCGCGGCGATTACGAGACCATACCGCGCCGCCGCGTTCCCGTCCTTCCCATAGAACGACGCCAGCCGCGCGAAGAGGTCGAGTTGTGCCTCACTGAAGAAGAGGCCCGCGCCGAAGGGAGTCGTTGTCTTCACTGCTGGGTCAACACCATATTCGATTCTTCGCGCATTCAGGGCAGCGAGTGCATTCAATGCGGCGGCTGCGCGGATGTGTGTCCGGAAGAGTGCATCGATCTGGTCGCGCTCTCTCGCATAGCTTCCACGACTGTCGAAGCGACGGCTCTGCTTCCGAACGGCGAGCAGGCCGAAGTGTTTCAAGGCGCGAACGGAGCCGCGCTCATCAAGGATGAGACCCGTTGTATTCGCTGCGGCCTGTGCGCAAGGCGATGCCCTTCGGGTGTCATCACGATGCAGGCGTTTTATCGCAGGAGCGAAGCCAGTCTGATGTATCTGGCCGAGCAAGTCCTCTAGCAGGAGGTAGAAGATGCCGCTGATCGATGATCTGAAGATGGAGATCGATGATGATGAATACAGCCGTCGGGCTTTTCTGAGCGCGCTGGGGCTTGGAGCGGTGGCCGTAGCCGGACTTGGGACTGCGATAACTGCGGTTCGATATATGTGGCCCGAAGTCCTCTTCGAGCAGGAAACGCGCTACTCGGTAGGCGCTCCCGGAGATATACCCGAAGGGATGCTCGTTGCGATGCCCGAACAGAAGGTTTACGTCTTTCACGGCGCGGAAGGCTTTTTCGCAATGACTGCTGTCTGCACTCACTTGGGCTGTCTGACTAGATACGAAAAGGAAGAGGGCCGGGTTTTCTGCCCCTGTCACGGCAGTCGATTCTCGACCCAGGGAGAGGTAGTCGGAGGGCCTGCGCCGCGACCTCTGCCGCGACTTCAACTGACGCTCGAAAGCGGTGTGCTTATAGTCGATGCTTCGAAGACGGTGGAGCCGGACAGTGTTTTGAAGGTGTGATATGGCAACATCAAGATCGATTCTGGAAGCGATCACGCGCAACCGGGTTTATCGCTCAATAGTGCGGCGGGGACTTGCCGACACGAACCGCAATCGCTCGCTGGCGATATTCGGCAACTTCTTTCTGCACATTCATCCGGTGAAGGTGAATCTGCGGGCCATTGCCTTCACGCGGACTTTCTATCTGGGCGGGCTTTCGGCTGCGGCGTTTTTCATCCTGGTGGTGACCGGGATATTTCTGATGTTCTACTACCACCCTTCAGTGCCGCGCGCCTTTGAAGACATGAAAGACCTTGAGTTCGTGGTCTACATGGGTTTGTTTCTTCGCAACCTGCACCGCTGGGCGGCGCACGCGATGGTGGCTCTGGTGCTGTTGCACATGGTGAGGGTCTTTTTCGCCGGAGCCTATCGCCCGCCGCGCGAGTTCAACTGGGTCATCGGCGTAGTGCTGCTGCTCGTCACCATACTGCTTTCCTACACGGGCTATCTTCTCCCGTGGGATCAACTGGCTTACTGGGGCGTGACCGTAGGGACGAACATGGCCGACGCCGTGCCGTTCGTGGGCGAGCAAATCAAGTTCCTGCTTCTGGGAGGAAACAGCGTCAACGAAAACGCCCTGCTTCGATTCTACGTCCTTCACTGTGTGGTATTGCCTGCGCTGTTAGTGCTGCTCGCCTCGGTGCATATCTGGAGAGTGCGCAAGGACGGCGGAATCTATCTCGGTTCTCCGGGAGGCGAAGAGAAAACGAGCGGGTCGAAGGAAGACGATATTTCAACAGAGAGCAAAGCTGCGGATTAAGGATTGATATGAGCCAGACACTCAAGTTCAAACTGGAGACGGATGAAAACGCGCGACAATCTCCCGTCCGCCTTGTGGTCGTGCAGGGAGAGCAGCGCCCTGCGGTCGAAGTCGAGGATGAGCCGCAGGTGATGACTATGCCTCATCTTTTGGTGCGCGAAGGGATCGCGCTCATCACGTTTTCGCTCCTTTTAGTGCTGCTGGCCATCTTCGTCGATGCGCCGCTCGAAGAGATGGCCAATCCGCAGAAGACGCCCAATCCGGCCAAAGCCCCGTGGTACTTCCTCGGCCTTCAGGAACTCCTGCACTACTACCCGCCGCTCATATCAGGCGTGCTGCTGCCGGGGCTTGTGGTGCTGGCTCTGGTCGTCATTCCTTACTTCAACATCAACCTTGAGCGAAAGGCGCTGTGGGAGGAGAACCGCGCGCGCAAGCTTGCTTATGTGTGGGTGAGTGTGGCCGTGCTGTCGGCCATTTTTCTTTTCACCGGAGCGCATCCGGTCTGGCCGCTCGTTATTCCGCTGTGGGCGGTGGCGATGGTGATGAGCCTGCCCGCAGTCTTTCCGCAGCAAGGCCGTTTCATTTTATGGCTGGGCAATCGAAGTCTGGCCTTCTGGATTTTTCTCTGGTTCCTGATCGCGAGCGTCGCGCTCACAGTGATTGGCGTTGCCTTTCGCGGGCCGGGGTGGGAATACACTCTGCCGTGGAGAGACGGGATTTACTGATATGGACGAATCGACGGTTCAATCCAAAGACCTCGGTACCGGAAAGCTGGCGCGGCTGTTCGTCGTGGTCAGCGTGATTTTCCTCGCCATCCTTGCTTCCGCACCTCTGCGCCCTTATTTCAGCGAGTGGCGGACGATTCAAAATCACTATAACTCGCTCGCTCGCGACGCGGGCGCGCCTGCTATCGCGATAGGCGTCAAGCAAATCTGGAAACCTGAGCTTGGAGTGACCGACCGATGCGTCACCTGTCATCTGGGTATGGGATCGGCTCAGGCGGTAGCGGGAGACCAACTCTTCAAAGCTCATCCTCCCATTCCGCATGATCCGAAACAGTTCGGCTGCACCGTCTGTCACGGCGGTCAGGGAAGGGCAACGACGAAAGACGCGGCTCACGGATTCGTCTCTCACTGGGATGAGCAGATGCTCGACCGCAATCATCTTTCATCGGGCTGCGGGACGTGTCACAACAAAGCGCCGTGGATTTCTCGCCGTGAGCTTGATCGGGGGCGACTGCTCGTCGAAAGCCTCGATTGTCTTCGCTGCCATCGCATGGATCAAAAGGGTCGGGGCGCGTCCAGCGATCTGAGCTATGCAGGGATCAAGGGCTTCAAGTCTGAATGGCACAAGTGGCATCTGGATGAGCAGGCGAAACAAGCGGACGAGGTGTGGAAGTCGAGCTATGGCCCGATCAATGATTCGGACGTGGAAAAGATCAGCGCGTATCTGCGAACTCGCATGGGAGCGCCGCGAGTTGTCGAAGCGCAGTCGCTTGCCATCGAGCGCGGATGTCTGGGATGCCACAAGATTGATGGACGAGGCGGCGAAGAAGGCCCCGCGCTCGATCAGGCGGGGCGAAAACCGATAGGCGATCTCAACTTTGCAGGCGTGCCGGGCGATGAGACGCTTGTCAATTACATGCGCCGCCACTTCATAGACCCTATGGGCGTCGTTCCCGGCAGCCTTATGCCTCCGCAGGCGACGACCGCCGAAGAAGCAGACCTGTTGACTTCTTACGTTTTGTTCCTGCGAATGCGAAAGATGCCATCGGAATTCACTCCGAAAGAGCGCATACGCCGCGATTTTATCGGCGAGGAGCGAGCTGCGTTGAGCGGCGAGCAGAGCTTTGGCGCATTTTGCGCCGGATGTCACGGCTCGAAGGGCGAGGGGCGCAACTACGGAAATATGAATCTGAGATTTCCCGCCATAGGCTCGGCGGATTTCCTCGATGTCGCTTCGGACGAACTGATCGCTGCGACGATCAAGACCGGAAGGCCCGGAAGAAAAATGCCTGCGCTCGGCTCGTCAGGCGGCAGTTTGACGGAAGAGGAAGTCAAACTGCTCGTCGCCTATTTGCGAACCATCCAGCCTGCTCCGCCATCGCTTGCTGAGGTTTCACAGGCGGCTGTCGATGGTGAAACGGGAAGGAGAACTTACCAGCAGGATTGCGCCGCGTGCCACGGCAGCAGAGGCGAAGGCACAGAGCTTGGCTCGCCGCTCGCCGCCGCTGACAGCAAAGCGTCAAGTCGCGAAGCGATGTATCAGGGGATAGTACAGGGCGTGCCTCAAACTGCGATGCCGCGCTACTCAGTCTATGACGCGCGAACGCTGGCTTCACTAATGAGTTATCTGTCCTCGTTGCCACGCGCAACTGCATCGCGCGCCGCGTGGAAGATGGGCGAAGGCGTGGCAGATCGGGGAAAGAACACTTATGCGCGTCATTGCGCGGGATGTCATGGCGCGAGCGGCGAAGGGAAGCTGGGGCCTGCGCTCGGCAACCCGGCATTCATCAATGCCGCTTCGACCAATTATCTTGCAGCAACCATCATGCGCGGTCGGTCGGGTACGCCTATGCCGAGTTGGGCGCGCGACAATGTGAATTATCCGAGACTGACGGCCATCGAAGCGCTCGACCTCGCCGCATACATTCGGCGCGGACTGGCCGGAAAATGAAGAGTGAAGGGAGAAGGGTGAAGAGGTGAAACAAACCGACCACCGACCACCGACCACCGACCACTGTTTTTATGAGGAGGGCTTACGTATGGATCGACGTCGATTCCTTCAGACGGCAGCCTCGCTGGGCTTCGGGGCTTTCATATCGAATGCCACTAAAGCCTTCGGGCTGGAAACTATCACCAATCCGCTTGAGTATTACCCGGATCGCGATTGGGAGCGAGTTTATCGCGATCTGTTCAAAGTGGATGATTCATTCGTCTTCCTGTGCGCTCCCAACGATACGCACAACTGCTTGCTTCGCGCTTACGTGCGCAACGGAGTCGTAACGCGCATCGGGCCGACGATGCGCTATGGCGAAGCGACTGACCTGCTCGGCAACAAGACCTCTCATCGCTGGGACCCGCGCTGCTGTCAGAAGGGACTGGCCCTCACGCGGAGATTTTACGGAGACCGCCGCGTGCGCTACCCGATGATTCGAAAGGGATTCAAGGAATGGGTGCAGAAGGGATTTCCGCGCGACAAGGATGGGCGCCCGCCTGCCGAATATTTCAAGCGCGGCTGGGACGGCTGGGAACAGGTAGGCTGGGACGATGCGGCGGAGATAGTCGCAAAGACACTCGTCAACATCGCTGAGACCTATTCGGGTGAAGAAGGCGCGAGGAGACTTGCAGCGCAACATTACGAGAAAGAATCCATCGATGCGATGAAAGGGGCGGGGACTCAGTGCTTGAAGTTCCGCGGAGGTATGCCGTTGCTAGGAGTCACGCGCGTGATGGCTATGTACCGCATGGCCGGATCGCTCGCCCTGCTCGACTCTCGCGTTCGCAACATCGGCCCTGATCAGGCGCTCGGCGGAAGAGGCTGGGACAACTACTCGTGGCATACTGACCTGCCTCCGGGCCACACGATGGTGACAGGGACTCAAACTGTGGAGTTCGATCTTCATTCGGTCGAGCAGGCGCGACTCGTGCTTGTGTGGGGCATGAACTGGATCACGACCAAGATGCCCGACTCGCACTGGCTCACTGAAGCTCGACTCAAAGGCACGAAGATTGTAGTGATCGCCTGTGAGTACAGCGCGACGGCCAACAAGGGCGATGAAGTTATCATCGTTCGCCCCGGCACGACACCGGCTCTCGCGCTCGGAGTCTGCCACGTGCTGATAAGAGATCGATTGTTTGACGAGAAGTTCGTCAAGCGATTCACCGACCTGCCGCTGCTCGTCCGCATGGACAATCTGAAGTTGCTGCGCGCTTCCGACCTGGAGGCGTCCGTTCCTCTGGCAACGCTTACGAACTTCACTAAAGTTTTGCCGAAGGGAGAGACGCCCCCGCCTCCGGGACTTCAGCAGGAGCAATACATTCCGGCGGCATTGCGCGAGCAGTGGGGCGATGCAGTGGTGTGGGATGCAAAGCGAAACGCTCCCGCGCCATTGACGCGCGATATGGTCGGCACGCATTTCGACAAATCGCAACTCGATCCCCAGCTTGAAGGCGAATGGGAAGTTACGCTCAAAGGCGGACAGAAAGTTCGATGCCGAACAGCCTTCAGCCTCGTCCGACAATACATCATGGATAACTTCTCGCCCGAAGCCGCGAGCGAGATGACCTGGGCGCCTAAGGAAGCAATCGAGCAACTGGCCCGCGACATTGCCTCGGCAAACGGCAAGACCCTGATCGCCGTCGGCATGGGGCCGAATCAGTTCTTCAACAACGACCTGAAAGACCGCACGCAATTTCTGCTGGCGGCGCTCACGAACAACATAGGCCACATCGGCGGCAACATCGGCAGCTATGCGGGCAATTATCGAATCGCGCTCTTCAACGGGCTGCCTCAGTACATGATGGAAAATCCGTTCGACATCGAGCTTGACCCTGAAAAGCCTGCGCGAGTCAAACAGTGCTGGCGGGCAGAATCGGCTCATTACTACAACCACGAAGACCACGCGCTCAAGGTCGGGAACCGAAACTTCACGGGCAAAGGCCACATGCCTACGCCGACTAAATCATTGTGGTTCGCAAACGCCAACTCGATTCTCGGCAACGTCAAGTGGCATTACAACGTGGTCAACAACGTGCTGCCCCGAATGGAGATGGTCGCGGTCAACGAATGGTGGTGGTCTACCTCGTGCGAGTACGCCGACATAGTTTTCGCCATCGATTCGTGGGCCGAGATGAAAAGCCCCGATATGACCGCTTCGGTCACGAATCCCTTCCTGCAAATATTCCCGCGCACTCCGCTCGCGCGCATCTTCAACACGCTGGGCGACGGCGAAGTGGTCGCGCTGGTCGCCGACAAGCTGGCTTCGCTTACGGGCGATAATCGCTTTCGCGATTACACGAAGTACCTGCGCGAAGGCAAGGCTGATGTTTATCTGCAACGCATACTCAACGCCAGTTCGGCGACGAAGGGCTACAAGATAGCCGACCTCGAAGCCAAAGCGAAAGAGGGCGTCCCCGCGCTGATGATGACCCGGACCGCTCCGCGAAACGGCGGCTATGAGCAGATAGAAGAATCCAAGCCCTGGTACACAAAGACCGGCAGGCTTGAGTTCTATCGCGATGAAGATGAGTTCATCGCCTACGGAGAAAATCTCCCCGTACACCGCGAGCCTATCGATTCGACTTTCTACGAGCCGAATGTGATAGTCGGAGAACCTCACCCCTGCTTCCGTCACGAAACGCCTTCGGTCTACGGACTGGCGGATGATGATCTTTCGTGCGAGACCCGTCAGGTGCGAAACATAGTCAAGCCCTGGAGCGCGGTGGCAAACACTCAGCACCCGCTCGCAAAGGATGGCTATCGCTTCATCTTCCACACGCCAAAGTATCGTCACGGCTCTCACACCACTCCAATCGATACAGACATGGTGGCGGTGTTGTTCGGGCCGTTCGGCGACATCTATCGTCACGACAAGCGAATGCCTTTTGTGACCGAAGGCTACGTCGACATCAATCCCGAAGATGCGAAAGAACTGGGAATAGAAGACGGCGATTATGTCTGGATCGATTCCGATCCTTCGGATCGCCCGTATCGCGGATGGAAGAAAGACGATCCGGCTTATGAAGTGGCCCGGCTGCTTTGTCGCGCCCGTTATTATCCGGGCACACCGCGAGGCGTGACTCGCATGTGGTTCAACATGTACGCGGCGACTCCCGGAAGCGTGAAGGGCGCAAAGAAGCGAGCCGACGGGCTGGCTAAGAATGCAGACACGAACTATCAGGCTATGTTTCGCCAGGGCAGCCATCAGAGCGCGACTCGCGGATGGTTGAAGCCCACTTTGATGACCGACTCGCTCTCAAGAAAAGAGTTGATGGGACACGTGATGGGACAGGGATTCCTGCCCGATTCGCACTGCCCTACTGGAGCGCCGCGCGAATCGATAGTCCGCATCACGCGGGCCGAAGCAGGAGGGATAGGCGGCAAGGGACTGTGGAGACCTGCGGCCCTCGGACTACGGCCCGGATATGAGAGCGACGCTTTGAAGAAATACCTCGAAGGTGAATTCGTCGAGAAAGGATGATCAATCATGGCGCGAGTATACAACTGGCAGATCGGCAGGACGATGAGTTACTGGTATTCGGAGAATCGTCCCGCGAAACAGTTCGGCGCGGTCTTCGACATCAACAAGTGCATCGCATGTCAGACCTGCACGCTGGCCTGCAAGACCACATGGACATCGGGACGGGGCCAGGAATACATGTTCTGGAATAATGTCGAGACCAAACCCTTCGGCAGTTATCCACTGGGATGGGATGTGCAGTTGCTCGACCGTCTCGGACAGCAGAAGTGGGAAGGCAACGTCTACACCGGGCAGACTGTTTTTGAAGCGGCTCCGGGCGGCGAGCGGGTGATGCTCTCGAAGCGCGAGACCATCGATTACTCCTACCCCAACGTGGGCGAGGATGAAATCTACGGATCGGTCGAACGCGGCGGGTCTCTCGCTCTGCCTCAGCAGATGTGGATGTTTTATCTGGCGCGCATCTGCAATCACTGCACATATCCGGCGTGCCTTGCAGCCTGCTCGCGCTCTTCGATCTACAAGCGGCCCGAAGACGGTATAGTCGTGCTGGATCAGTCTCGATGTCGCGGCTATCAGGAATGCGTCAAGGCGTGTCCTTACGGCAAAGTCTATTTCAACGCCGCTACGGGGACGAGCGAAAAGTGCATCGCCTGTTATCCCAAGATCGAGCAGGGCATACAGCCGCAGTGCTTCGTCAACTGCATAGGCAAGATCAGGCTTCAGGGCTGGGTCAGCACGCCGGACAAAGCGCGCGAGGACAACCCCATAGATTATCTGGTTCACGTGCGCAAGATCGCTCTGCCGCTTTATCCGCAGTACGGGCTTGAGCCGAATGTTTATTATGTGCCGCCTCTGCATGTGTCCGATAGGTTTCTGGTGCAGATGTTCGGGCCGGGCGCGCCCGCTGCGGTTCGCGCATATCGCAACGCGAAAGAGGACAAAACGCTTCAGGGATTGTTTGCGCTCTTCGGATCGACCGAACGGACTATTCCTCGCTTCAAGATTGCGGGCGATTTCGCCCTTGCGCTCGACGACGCGGGCAAGGAGTTCATGCGCGTGCCTATTTACGAGCCGGTATATATACGTCCGGCGCAGGATCGTCTCTATCAGATCATGCGGAGCAACACGACTTGAAAGGCAGATGCTAGAGGTCAGATGTTAGATGTTAGTGGAAACAGATTCAGATCCGTTATCCGCCAATCTCTAACATCTAACCTCGCCTTCTTATGGAGAGCGATATGAAAAAGAAATTTCTTCTAGTCCTTATAACGATCACCGGGATCTCTCTGCTGGCTTCGTGCGGAGGGCCGCTCATCAACGCGCAACAGGTTATTGCCAGTCGCACAGACAAAGAGTTGCCGCGAGAAGACCCGAACTCATCGCTTTGGGATAAAGTCGCGGAGCATCCGGCAAAATTGATGGTGCAGGATGTGGCTGAACCGAAGCTTGCCGAGCCGGGAGTCGAAACCATCCGCGTGCGCGCAATCCACGATGGCAATTGGGTAGTCTTCCGACTTGAGTGGGAAGACAAGAGCCGCAGCCTCATTCCTGAGTCGGGCACGGGGTCGGACGCCGCAGCCGTTCAGTTCCCTGTCGAGCCGGGAGCGAATGTGCCTGATGCGGCGATGGGCGAGAAGGGAAAAGGGGTTCGCATCTGGTTCTGGAAATCAGTATGGCAGGATGATATCGAACGCGCCCGCGAGGGAAAAGGTGATAGGGTGGTTTCTCTTTATCCTCAAGGGTCGACCGATCACTATCCATATCAGGCTAATGAATCGGCCAGAGAAGAGATGGAAACGCGATATGCTCCGGCGCGAGCGGCAGCCAATCCCATCACCGCTCAGTCCAATCCCGTGCAGGTGGTGATGGCCGAAGGCTTCGGCAACCTTTCGCCTGCTCCGATTCAGGAAGGGACAGGAACAGGACAGTGGAAAGACGGGCGTTGGAGGATCACTATCGCGCGACCGCTGAATCCGGGAAAGGGAATGGACACTCTTGAAGCGGGGATGAGGAGCTATGTGGCTTTCGCCGTGTGGGACGGAGCCGCCGGTCACACCGGCTCGCGCAAGATGAGATCAGGGTGGATACCGCTCGTCGTGGAGTAAAGCTATGAAAAACGTGCAGGAATGGCTCAGTGCGGCTGCCGCATGGCAATGGGCGGCGCTCGTGTTTCAGTCACCCACTGCGGAAGCGCAGGCCGATATCAATTTGCTCGCCGCAGAACTTCCCGAAGGGTTTCGTAGCGCGGCGGAGGAGATGTCTTTGATCCCGCTCGAAGAATGGGAGACGGAATTTCACAGGGTGATAGGACCGGGCGGATGCCCAGCAATCGAATCATCTTATGACGAGAATGCGCTGGCCGGACGCGGGCCTCTGCTTGCGGAGATAGCAGGTTTTTACGAGGCATTCGCTTACCGGCCCGATCCCCGCGTGCGCGAGACTCCCGATCATGTATCAATCGAGCTTGGCTTTCTCTCTTACCTTGCATTGAAGGTGGCCTACGCTCTTTACGAAGAGAGGCCGGAGCAAAGAGAGATAGCCGAGCAGGCTTACTGGCGATTTATGGAAACGCATCCTCTCTACTGGCTTGGCGCTTTCTCGGAAAGGATCCATCAGACGGAATCATGGTTTTACGAGTCGGCTGCAAACTGGCTCGCTCGATGGATTGAGACTCAGGCCAGAGGCGCGCCATCGAGCGCAGAGACTTCGTTTGCGGTATAGCGGAGACGGCAGGCCATGCGGCGCAACACATTCTATTTCCCCTCTCTCGTTGATGCACTAGCTTCGACGATAACAGGCCAGGCTATGTGAGAGTGTGCTATATTCTCGTCAACAGACGGGAGGTTCATTATGACTGCAAACACGGAGACCGTTCTCACAATAGCCGACCTTGAGCTTATGCCCGAAGACGGAAAGATCTACGAGATGATTGAAGGAGAAATCATCGTGTCACGCGCTCCAGACCTTTTGCACCAGGAAGTATCTGGAAATCTTTTCCAGAGCATCAAGAACTATCTCGATCAAAACGCAGTTGGAAAAGTGTGGCTCACGCCGGGAGGGATATTCGATGAGTTCAACAGCGTCATCCCCGACTTGGCGTTTGTGAGCAGCGAGCGGCTGAACGATCTCATCCTTGAGGGTCGCATCAAGGGAGCGCCCGAGTTGATGATCGAGATTATTTCGCCGGGCGCTGTGAACCGCCGTCGCGATAGAATCGTCAAGAAGCAGACTTATGGCAGATTCGGCGTGAAGGAATACTGGGTCATCGATCCCGAAAATCGAATGGTTGAAATCTACGCGCTCGATGGCCGCGAGATGAAACTCGCAGCCACCTTGACCGGAGAGGATGAAATCACTTCCTCGCTGATGGCAGGATATCGCTTCAAAGTCGAAAGCGTGTTTGCTACTCTATAAGCCACTTTTTTCCAGCCCGCATATCCAATCGGAGGAGGCATAATCCGATGGTGAATCAAAAAAGTTTTGTCGCGCTCCTGCTGACGATGATGTTCACTGCCGCTGCATCGATTGCCGAAGCGCAGGATAGAGAAGTAAAAAGACCCACGATCAAAAAAGGATTCGAGCAAATCGAGCCGGAGCCTGAATCCAAGTACGCAGGTCATAAGATCGCAGCCCTGGAGTTTCGCGGGAATGAAAGGTTCTCATCCGATACGATCCTCAGGTATATGAAGCTCCTCAAACCGGGCGGCTTCTACCATAAGGAAAAACTGGAATCGGATTTGAGTCGCGCGCGAGCTTTGCTCTACGGCGATCGCGGATACCTGAAGACGAAATTCGGCGAGCCTGAAATAGAGGATGCGAGTGAAGGTCTGCGAATCGTCATCCCGGTCGAAGAAGGACTGAGTTATCGTTTTGGCGACATCAATGTGGAAGACGCGACCGCCCTATCGCCGGATGAGATAATCGAAATTATCGGCGCAAAATCAGGCGACATCATAAAAGGATACAGCATCATTCAAGAAGGATTGGATCGCCTGAGAAAACATTATGCCAATCGCGGATACATACAGTTTACGGCTTCTCCGCAAATTGACTACAGGCCAGCATCCCTTGATTCGAAGGAAGGAATCGCTGATGTCACATTCCAGGTTGAGGAAGGAATAATGTACTTCCTTCGAAGGGTGGAATTCACAGGCAACCTCACTGTGAGTGATGCTGAGATATGGAGCAAGCTTCGGCTCAACATCGGCGATGTTTTCAATCAGGATAGTTTTTATGCGGCAATGCGGAGGCTTAACGAGTGGGGGGCTTTCGAAAAATTCTCCGACGAAGATATCAGTTTTAAGCTTGATGATCGAAGCCGCACAGTCGATATCGTGATAACGCTCAAAGAAAAAGAGCGATAGCGATTGGCCTATTTCCTCCTGCTCTCGCTGATGCAATAAAGCCGGTTCTGACTTCTCAGAAACAATTCGCCTCCGGCGATTACGGGCGAGGCGATGAAGACCTGATCCGTGAGCTTGTTGGTCGCTACGACCTCGAATTTTTCTCCCATCTTCAAAATGATCACATCGCCGTCTTCGCTCGCGAGATAAATCTTGCCTGCGGCCCCCACGGGCGAGGCTTTGAAGTTGTAAGCGCGAGGCAACCGAACCTGATGATAGTATGGCTCGCCCGTCACGACATTGAAACAACTGACCAGCCCGCTGTCGGTCACTGTGTAAAGCTTGCCTTCGTGCAGTACGGGCGAGGCTGTGTACGAAAGCCCGCGCGTCTGAGTCCACACGACCGCATCTGTCCCCGTGAGGTCTCCTTCCCGTCCGAGACGAATGGCCATCAGTTTGGGATCGCGATGCCCGCTCATCACATAAATGACGCCGTTATGGTGAACCGGCGCGGGTATGACATTCGATCCGAGTCCGGCGCATTCCCAGATAAGCTTGCCGGTCTGAATGTCGTAGCTGCGCACTTTTTTCGTCGCGCTGACGATGATCTGACGGCGGCCTGCGTGTTCTATGACGAACGGAATGCTCCACGCGCTTTGCTCATCCCTCGGCGTTCTCCACAACTCTTTGCCCGTGCGTTTATCCATCGCGACTATGAAAGAGCCTGCTTCGTGGTCGAAAGTCAGAATGATTCGATCTCCGTCGAGGACGGGCGCGACTCCTTCGCCGAATTGCAGGCGCATCCGCATCTGAACGCCGAAATCTTTTTCCCATACAGGCTTTCCGTTGAAGTCGTAGCAGTAGATTCCGCGCGAGCCGAAAAACGCATAAACGTATTTGCCGTCGGTGGCGGGCGAGTTCGAAGCGAAACTTCCATAAGCGCGATGATAGCCTTCGTGAGGTCTCGCCGTTTTGGCCGTCTTCTGCCAGATAACTTTGCCCGTCCTTCGATCAACGCACAGCACTTCGAAACGATGTTCGATGTTCGCCCCTGCGCCTCCGCCCGGCCCTCCGCGACGGCCCTGCCTCTGATCGCCCTGATCAGCAGCGGGCGCTGGCTCCGGCGGCTTTTCAGTCGGAATCGCGGTCGTCAGAAAAACCCTGTCGCCCCAGATTACGGGAGTCGAATGTCCGCGACCGGGGATTTCCGTTTTCCACTTGATGTTGGTCGTGTCGTTCCAGCTAACAGGCGCGTCGCCTCGCGCCATGCCGGTGAGGAAAGGCCCGCGCCAATTAGGCC
The DNA here is from genome assembly GCA_002483445.1 of Blastocatellia bacterium UBA7656. Lineage (GTDB taxonomy): Bacteria > Acidobacteriota > Blastocatellia > UBA7656 > UBA7656 > UBA7656. Next base: position 46,192 of record DLHY01000141.1, on the reverse strand, counting down.
AGTGCGCCTGATCCGAAACGTCAGCCGCAATGACAGAATGCGCAATCGCGCAGGCAAAAAACACAGGGAAAACTCTCATCGCTTTTTTCATCGTTTCAATGCTCCTCCACCAGTCAGTTGTTTGTGATTCCTCATCGCCGCCTTCCCCACTATGAAGGCTGTTGGCTGGATATGTTACAGGATGAATTCTGTCAGCGAAAAATTATCGAAACGTGTGAAGGAAGTCAACCGCCGGTTTCGGATTTGAGAAAAGCGATCTCAGAATCATGACTTCGATATTGAGCGATGTGCTATCGATTTCGCATCATCTGTTCGACAATGAGCGGGCGGATTTGATTCCAGATTTCTGTTCCGGTCGATGTGCGATCCAGTATCAACAGAATCGCGCTGTAGCCCATCTCGAGATCGATCCAGGGCGTGCAGCCAAACGCTCCCTGATCGCTCAGTTCAGGCCCGATGGTCTGCGGCAGGGGTTGAGCCGCAAGGTAAGCCGAATCGCTGTGCCACCAGCCGAAGCTGTAGCCTGTAAGCGTCGCGCCTCCGGGACTGCGCAGTTTGGGAATCCCTGCGATCTGATCGGTCTTCATCATCGCGATGCTGGCAGGCGAGAGTATTCGCTTTCCCTGCGCGACGCCGCCCGCGAGAAACATCTGCATTATGCGGGTGTAGTCATTCGTGTCCGAATAAGCGCCGCCAGCTATGCGTGGATTGTTCGTGCTGGTGTAAGTGAATCGCGCAAGACCCAGTGGCTCCGCGATTTTTTGAGCGAACAGATCATTCCACTTTTTACCCGTCACCACTTCAGCCACGTAACCAGCAACCTGCATACTCGATCCGCCGTAGGCGAACTTCGATCCGGGGGCGAACTCAAGCGGCACACCAGCTATGTGCTGCGCGCAATCCCTGAGCGTTGTGCTTCTGTCATTCAAACACGGCGCATCGAGGCTCAGGCCCGACGTGTGATTGAAAAGCATTCGCATCGTCACTGCCGCTTTGTCCGCAGGCCAGTCGATCCTGCCTTCGAAGTAAGTTGCAACAGGCTCGTCGAGCCCGATCAATCCTTCTTCGACAAGCGAGAGGATGACCAGACCTGAAGGCATCTTCGTCGAAGAGGCTATGGGCAAAACCGTATCGTTGGTCTGATTGCCTGAGCTTTCAGCAAAGAGCGTTTCATCGTTGCGGGCTATCATAAGGCTCAGTCCGGCGACAGTGCCGGGAACCAGGCTTTGAAGCTTTGCGCGCAAAGCCGTCCAGTCATAACCCGACGTCGGCGCATCTCTGATCGTCAGCGTGGCGACGTTCGAGGTGGCGTCCTTTCTAACGACTGTTATTTCAACCGCGCCGGAAGTCGCAATACGATCCGCGCTTATGAGGGCCGTAAGCTCGTTTGACGAGACGCGAGTCGTATCGAGCGGCGAGCCGTTCCAGTAAATTCTGCTCTTCTTCTTGAATCTGTCGCCGCTCACGGTAAGCGTAAAGGCAGGCCCGCCCGCACTGACCGTCGATGGATGGATCGAAGTGATGATCGGCCCTGCCGCGCTGACTGACTGAATCCAGACCGTCGCAGCGAAGACAACCAGCGGCGCGAAGCGAAGGAGAGAACTTCTTCTCATGCTTTTCACCTTCATCGATGATACGAGAATCAGACCGTTACCGCTGGAGAAAAGTCTGGCAAAAGCGCAATAAGCCGCGCGAAGAAAAATGGGCGGATACTCATTCCGCTTTCATTCTTCGCGCGGCTTACTCTCGTTCTCTGTCTGATGCGCGTTACTTGCCGGACGGTCTGGCAGATGCCGCTTGCTCATCTGTGGCGCGCGTGTAGGTGAACCATCCGATCATCATTTCTTCCCACGTCTGATCGCCCCAGCGCACGGCCTTCGTCGGATCGGGATTGAATTTATTCTTCGCTGAGTTGTCGAAGTGAGCGACGCAATCGAGCCGCGTCCCCTTAGGCAGCGCGATGGGCGTCTTGGGGAGGTAAGTCAGTTGCCAGTTGAAATCGTACTTAGGCACGCTCAACAGAATCTCCGACCGACCATCAGGATAGACCGCCGTGTAGGTGAAATCCTTGCCGCGCACATGCATGTGCGGCATGAAGGAAGTTATCAGCACATCTTCGTTGAAGGTCTTCGATGCTTTGACTTCGTGGTTCGCCTCGCCCGGCGGAATCACGAATCTCACGTCTATCGCGTTGCCGGTGATGAGCATTTTCCTCCCCGGCTCTTTGGCAAAGACGAAACCGATCCGGGTGCGATCTTTAGTCACCTGACCGTTGGTGGTGTAGTGCATCTGGAAGACGATGTTGCTTCCCTTTTTGATCAGCCGCGCGGTTCCCGGCCCGTAGACTATGCCGGTCTTGTTCGGGGTGATGCCGCCAAGGTGTGTGCGCCCGCGACGCAATTCGCCTTCGCCGCCGGGGTTGGTGTCCTTGACTCCCGCTTCCTGCGCGTAAGCGATGACATGATGAACGACGCTGCGATTGCCGGGTCGAATCTCCATCGCCTGAATCCATTTGTCTTCGGTGAAATTCGTAGGCATCGAGAAATAGAGGTAAGGCACGGTACCATCAGCCGGGACGGTGTACTCTTCCTGCATCTCGACGACGGCATCAGGCTTGCCGATAGTCCAGCCTTCGGCGAATTTGGGGGCAGGCGGCAGGTCTTTGTCATCTCCCTTAGGAGCGCCAGCATTGACCCACGCGACTATCGTGTCGATCTGTTGTTGCGAGAGGCGCGCATCGTTGGCCCAGTGGCCGTATTTGGGATCGGCAGACCACGGCGGCATGGAACGCTCGACGACGCGCTCGCGGATGGATTTGGCCCAAGGCCGCGTTTCCTGATAAGTCATCAGCGACATGGGCGCGATCTCGCCCGGTCTGTGGCATTCGGCGCAGTGGTTGTAAATGATCGGCGCGACATCTTTGGAGAAGGTCACGCCTGATGCGCCTGTCTCGTTTGTCGCCGCTGCAAGCATCACGACGGCGAACAGGGCGATTATGATGATTCCGGTTCTGGTGAGTCTTTTCTTCATGAGCGTCCCCCTTTTCTACTCTCTCGCTGCGCGACAGGGCGCAAGCTTCACGTCTCGATTGCCGCGATGATAGCGGCATTCTAATCGACTGACCGACCGGTAAGCAAGCGATATCTGAGACGAGGTTGAATCTATAGCACGTCGGTTTACCGCGCGAAGTGACGGCGCAGGAATATACTACGGGCTTTCCGGGATTTCTCACTTGTGAAGCACAGGTGTCTGAAAAATCATGTTGCCTGACTCTGCGGGCAGAGCATAAAGTCACTCAAAGGGAGCGCGATGACACACAGAAAACTCATCTCGGTCAACGTCGGTCTTCCGCGCGAAGTCTCGTCAAACGGCAAGACCGTCTCGACAGGCATATTCAAGGAGCCAGTCGAAGGACGGCTCAGGCTTCGCCGCCTCAATCTCGATGGCGACCGGCAGGCTGATCTCTCGGTTCACGGCGGAGAGAGCAAAGCCGTGTACGCTTATCCTTCGGAGCATTACCCGTACTGGCGCGAGCAGTTGAAGGAAGGGAAACTCGGTTGGGGGATGTTCGGCGAGAACTTCACTACCGAGGGGCTATTGGAAACGGAGGTGCTGATTGGCGACCGTTTTCGCATAGGCGAGGCGGAAATCCGTGTCACTCAGCCTCGGCTTCCGTGCTTCAAGCTGGCGCTCAAGTTCGGGCGCGAAGATATTATCAAAAGATTTCTCGACAGCCTTCGCACTGGTTTTTATTTCGCTGTTTCCCGCGAAGGCGAAGTCGGCGCAGGAGATGAGATAGAATTGATCCATCGAAGCGAGGACGCTATCACGGTAACGGATATCGTTCGCCTGTATGCGCAGGATAAGAATGATACGGAGATGCTGCGCCGCGTCGTTCATTCAGAAGCATTGATCGAAGATTGGCGCGATTATTTTCGCAAGAGGCTTGAAAAACTCGAAAGGTGATTTTCAGCACGGGAGGCGCTATGGCTACAAAATATGACGCGATAATCATAGGCACAGGGCAGGCGGGGCCTTCGCTGGCGGCCGCGCTTTCAAAAGCCGGAATGAAAGTGGCTGTCATCGAGCGCAAACGATTCGGCGGAACGTGCGTCAACAACGGATGCATACCGACCAAGACGCTCGTCGCAAGCGCGCGTACAGCTTATGTGGCTCGCCGGGCGGCTGATTACGGCGTGATGATCGCGGGCCAAATCGCCGTCGATATGAAAAAAGTCAAAGCGCGCAAGGATGAAATAGTGCGCCGCTCCAACACCGGCGTCGAGAACTGGATGAAAGGGCTGGAAAACGCGACGGTCTACCTGGGCCACGCGCAATTCGAAAGCCCGCGCAGTGTGAGAGTCGGCGATGATATCCTCGAAGCCGATAAAATTTTCATCAACGTCGGAGGGCGGGCGACGGTGCCGCCGATGCCCGGAATCGAACAGGTTCCTTTCCTGAATAATTCCAGCATGATGGAAGTCGATTTTCTGCCTGAGCATCTCATCGTCGTGGGGGGAAGTTACATAGGGCTTGAGTTCGGCCAGATGTACCGACGCTTCGGAAGCCGCGTGACGGTCATCGATAGAAACTCGCGACTGATCAAACGCGAAGACGAAGACATAAGCGACGCGATCAAACAAATCATGGAACAGGAAGGCGTCGATATTCGCCTGAGCGCTGAGTGCATGACGGTTGAAAAGCGAAGTGATGGGGTCGCGGTCAAACTCGACTGCGCGAGCGGCGACCGCGACGTGATCGGCTCGCATCTTCTCCTGGCCGTCGGTCGCATTCCTAACACTGACGATCTGGGGCTTGAACGAGCGGGCATCGAAACAGATGCGCAAGGTTATGTCAAAGTCGACGACGAGCTTCGCACGAATGTCGAAGGCGTGTGGGCATTGGGCGATTGCAACGGGCGAGGGGCATTCACTCACACTTCATACAACGATTATGAAATCGTCGCGGCGAATCTTCTCGACAACGACCCCCGCCGAGTGTCGGATCGCATCACCGCTTACGCGCTCTACATCGATCCGCCTTTGGGGCGCTGCGGGATGACTGAAAAAGAAGTTCGCCGATCAGGCCGAAAGGCGCTTATCGGAAAGATGATGATGTCGAGAGTCGGTCGCGCAGTGGAGAAGGGCGAGACCGATGGGTTTATGAAGATCGTAGTTGATGCGGAGACGAAAGAGATTCTCGGCGCATCGCTTTTAGGGATCGAATGCGACGAGATAATTCACGTGATAATCGATGTGATGTACGCCCGCGCGCCCTACACGGTGATTCAGCGGGCGATGCACATTCACCCGACCGTTTCGGAGTTGATACCGACTTTGCTTGGCTCGCTCAAGCCGATGGAATAAGAAATCAGCATCCGTTTAGATCCATAGATCAGTGCCGCCGATGCGCAAGCTTGGTTGGACCATTGCGGTTATCCCATACACTGATCAGGAGTCCGATCTAAAAGGCAGCACGAAGGGCAGCGCGACCAGGGTCGCAGGAATAAGAACAATGACTCCAGCCACCTCGATGCCGATCTTGACTGCTCTCCGGACTTTTCCAAGGAAGGATCGCTTTACCTTTATGTCTTTTATTTCGAGATAGGCAAAGCTCTGGACGGCGCCGTTACGTCTGATTAAAAATCGGCTGTTGATCCAGCCGAGCATTTCGCCATCGATCTTCTGGTCGTTCGTCAGAATGACAGTGACTTTCTGTAGAGAAGTTTTCTTCGCTCGCCTCGATGTCTGTTGATCTTTATGCTTCGGCGCGCATACTTCTCCATCAAAAATAGCCTGGAGCCAATCTCGCGTCGATGTCTTTTGAGCTTCATGCTTCGGCGCGCCGCCCGATTGCGCCTGACAGCGCAAAGGCGAAAGCAGAAAAGCCATTGCTATGAGAAAGCAAGTCAAATAACGCATGTTTTTTCCTCCCGAACAAAATCCTTGTGCAGCAGTCTGAGCGTAAGATTTTTTGTTAATAGACGGATGCAAGGCTGTGACACTTTGACGATTGCCACAGCCTTGCGCGTCGGGAGGCAAAGCCAATAATCTGTAGCAGGATTCTGTGATATGAGAGGAGATTATTTATGAAACACGTATGTATACTGGCGGCGTTCGTGCTTGCCGCAACGCTTGCCTTCACAGGACAAAATAAGACTGCCAATAAATCGCAAACCAAACCGAAAGGATCGAAAGTGAAAGTCATGAAGTCCGATGAAGAATGGAAAAAAATTCTAACCGAAGAGCAGTTCTATGTGATGAGGAAGAAGGGGACTGAACGGGCGTTTACCGGCGCCTACTACGACCTGCACGATGAAGGCAAATTCCTGTGCGCGGGCTGCGAACAGGAGCTTTTCAGTTCCGATCATAAATTCGATTCCGGCACCGGCTGGCCGAGTTTCTGGGCGCCATTGTCGGAAGACAACGTCGAGACGGAAACCGACACCAGCCACGGTATGCGCCGCGTCGAAGTTCATTGCAGTCGTTGCGACGCGCATCTCGGTCACGTCTTCGAGGACGGCCCTCAACCGACGGGACTTCGCTACTGCATCAACTCCGTCGCTTTGAAATTCGTGAAGAAATAGGGCGACACAAGTTGACGATTTCGAAAAGCGCCTGCTTGAAGTTTGGCGGCTTCTGCTATACGGTTACGGCTATCGAAAGGAGATGAGCTTATGCAACTGGGAATGATCGGTCTCGGAAGAATGGGCGGCAACATGGTGCGCCGCCTGATGCAGGCAGGTCACGAATGCGTCGTCTTCGATCTCAGCCCTGACAGTGTCCGCCTCCTCGAAAGCGAAGGCGCCACGGGCGCGACTTCGATGGATGATTTCGTCAACAAGTTAAACAAACCTCGCGCCGCATGGGTCATGGTTCCTGCGGGCGACCCAACGGAAAAAACGGTGCTGGCTCTGGCCGAGCGAATGGAAGCGGGCGATGTGATCATCGACGGCGGCAACTCCTATTTCAAGGATGACGCTCGCCGCGCGATCTCTCTCAGAGAGAAAGGCATCAATTACGTAGATGTCGGAACGAGCGGCGGAGTGTGGGGGCTTGAGCGCGGCTACTGCCTGATGATCGGCGGGCCGCAGGAAGCCGTGCGACACCTCGATCCCATCTTCAAAACTCTCGCGCCCGGACGCGGCGACATCCCCCCATCGCCCGGACGCGAAAACCCGCTCAGCACCGCCGAAGACGGCTATCTCTACTGCGGCCCGTCGGGCGCGGGCCACTTCGTCAAGATGGTTCACAACGGCATCGAGTACGGACTGATGCAGGCTTATGCCGAGGGATTCGACATATTTCGCAACGCTAACTCGAAAGCTCTGCCCGAAGAGCTTCGCTACGATCTCAACCTCGCCGACATCGCGGAGCTATGGCGAAGAGGCAGCGTCGTAAGTTCGTGGCTGTTGGATCTGACGGCAAGCGCGCTCGCAGAAAATCCGTCGCTCTCGAATTACACCGGGTATGTTCAGGATTCGGGCGAAGGACGCTGGACGATATTCGCGGCAATCGAAGAGGCAGTTCCGGCGGACGTGCTGACGGCTGCCCTTTACACGCGATTCCGCTCGCGGCAGGATCACACTTTCGCCGAAAAAGTTTTATCGGCTATGCGCCAGAAATTCGGCGGCCATATCGAGCGCGCCGCAGGCGGTTAATCCCCGATCCACGAAGGACACGAAGGAATCGAAAGAAAAAAGTGGGCGCGAAGAACTACGAAAAGCTGCTTCGCGTCTCTTCGTGGATTATTTCTTCCCTGTCCCCTGTTCCCTGTCCCCTGTTTCGTGGATTATCCGCGTCTGGCTTTTTCGGCAAGCTGGAGATCGATGACGGCCCGTTCAAGGTCGGCTGTCGCGCGGGCGATATCGATGTCGGGATCGGTCATCGCTTTTTGAATCTGGCGTTCGGCCTGCTCTTTGATCTCAAGCACGCGCGCAAGATCGATATCTTCAGGCCGCTCGGCGCGGTCGGCAAGCACTTCAACGCGGTCGCGGCTGACTTCCACGAACCCGTCGCTTATCGATATCTCGCCTTTGTCCTCGCCCGTGTGATAAGTGAGAAGCCCTGCGGGTTTGAGTTGCGATATAAGCTCGGTGTGACCGGGCAGTATCCCAAGCTCACCGTCAAGCCCAGGTATCTCTACCCTATCGACTTCCATATCGAGAACTTTCCTTTCGGGCGTGACCACCGACAGATGAATTTTTTCGGGCATCGTTTCTCTTACCTCGCTAGAGCGATTTGGCTTTCTCTATGACTTCTTCTATACCGCCGACCAGATGGAAAGCCTGTTCGGGCAGATCGTCATGTTTTCCATCGATGATTTCCTTAAATCCCCGAATGGTCTCTTCGAGCGTGACGAACTTGCCTTCGAGTCCCGTGAACTGCGCGGCCACGTAGAAGGGCTGCGAGAGGAATCGCTGAATTTTTCGCGCTCGCGCGACCGTGATCTTGTCGTCTTCCGAAAGCTCATCGATGCCCAAAATAGCGATGATGTCCTGAAGGTCTTTGTATCGCTGAAGAATTCGCTTGACCTCCTGAGCGGTGTTGTAGTGATCCTCGCCGATGATTCTCGGATCGAGAATGCGCGAGGTCGAAGCGAGAGGATCGACCGCCGGATAGATGCCTATCTCGGCTATCTGTCGCGAAAGAGCAGTCACGGCGTCCAGATGAGAGAAGGTCGTCGCCGGAGCCGGATCGGTGTAGTCGTCAGCCGGAACGTATATGGCCTGAACGGAAGTGATCGAGCCTTTCTTCGTCGAAGTGATTCGCTCCTGAAGCTCGCCCATCTCGGTCGCGAGCGTCGGCTGATAACCGACCGCTGAAGGCATTCGACCGAGCAGGGCCGACACTTCCGAACCGGCCTGAGTGAATCGGAATATGTTATCGATGAAGAGCAGCACATCGGTTCCTACTTCATCGCGGAAGTATTCGGCCACGGTGAGCGCGGTGAGTGCGACTCTCAAGCGCGCGCCGGGAGGCTCGGTCATCTGACCGTAGACGAGCGCGGCTTTGGATTTTTTGATCGCTTCCATATCGACGTGGGCGAGGTTGAAATCGCCCGATTCCTCGAAGTGATGATAGAAGGATTTGCCATAGTTGATGACCTCCGTCTCGACGAACTCGCGTATGAGGTCGTTGCCTTCTCTCGTTCTCTCGCCGACTCCGCCGAAGACGGAAAAGCCGCCGTGCTTCTGCGCGACGTTGTTGATGAGTTCCATGATCAGCACGGTTTTGCCGACGCCCGCGCCGCCGAACAGTCCGATTTTGCCGCCGCGCAGGAAGGGTTGCAAAAGATCGATGACCTTGATGCCGGTGACGAACATTTCCAGTTCCGTCGATTGATCCTGAAACGCCGGCGGGTGGCGGTGAATCGGATAGCGCATTTCGGACACCACGGGGCCGAGTTTATCGACCGGCTCGCCGATGACGTTTAAGACCCGCCCCAGAGTCGCAGAGCCGACCGGGACGGTGATCGGGTCTCCCGTATCGATGACACGCATCCCGCGGATAAGCCCTTCTGTGGGTTGCATCGAAACCGTCCGGCATCGGCTCTCGCCGAGGTGCTGCTGAACTTCGACGACGATGTCTATGGGTTCGGGAACTTCGAATCCGTCGCTTACGATTTTCAAAGCCTGATAGATCGGCGGGAGGGCCGACTCTTCGAATTCCACGTCAACGACAGGCCCTATGACCTGAATGACTCTGCCTTCATTTGCCATCAACCGTTCTCCTTGATTGCCTTTATTCGCTCGGAACTTATGAATTAAAGTCCACAAAAATACCATGCGCGACGAAGTATTTGCCAACCGTTTTTGCGCCCGATTTTATAGAGAGTTTAACGAAGAGGAAGGATTAAACAAGACCCCACTCTTTGAGTACATCCATGAGCCGCGGCATAGGCTCCTGCCAGAGCCATTCGACTCTGAGCCACAATCCCTCAAGCACGCGGCTGCGATAGAGGCCCTGTGAATCAGCCGCAGTGAGGCGATAGATTCCATCTTCTTCGAGTTGATAAAACTCTCCCTGACGACGGATGGGGTCGATGAGCCAGTATTCGCGCACGCCGCCCTGTTCGTACTCGTAGAATTTATCGCCGCGATCACGAGAGCGACTTTCAGGGCTGATGACTTCGATGACCAGATCGGCGGGGCCATCAAGATAAGCTTTCTTCAATCGCGAAAGATTCTCTTTGGATAAAAATAATATATCCGGCTCGCGTCCCGGCAATCCGGGCCCTGTTTTCATTTGAAACGGTGCCAGACGCACGACTCCAAGATCATGCGCTTCTACCCAGAATCGAAACAATGGCCCAAGAAAACCTACTACGTCCTGATGTTTGTCTGATGCCGGACTCATTTCGATCACCTCCCCGTCAACCCATTCGGCATAAGTGTCCTCGTCTGATTGGGCGAGGAATTCTTCATAACTTATTTTCGCGGGAGGTGAAGAGGTGATCTCCTGTTCGACTTTTATCTCGTGAGCCATATCCGTTCTCCATCAGCGGCGCAGGCCGTCGGCCCGCGGCTTTTTATTCGATTGCGATTCTATCACGTTTCCCCATTCATTTCCTTGCTGACGCAACTTGCATCGGCTAGGATTTTTCATCCGGCATCTTCGACAAAGGAATTCTGCCAACGGGGGTAATCATGAAATCATCGATAAAGGCCGTCGCGCTCGTCGCCTTGTTGTCTTTCATCGCCGAGGCGCAGACGTTCGACGTGAAAACGACGACGCTCAAAAACGGGATGAAGGTGCTCGTTCAGGAAGATCATTCGATCCCGAACGTCGCGCTCTACATCTTCTATCGCATAGGCTCGCGCAACGAGCGGCCCGGAACTACAGGGCTTTCTCACTTCTTCGAACACATGATGTTCAACGGCGCGAAAAAATACGGCCCCGGCCTGTTCGACCGCACGATGGAAGATGCGGGCGGAAGCAACAACGCTTATACCAACAACGACCTGACCGTTTATCAGGACTGGTTCCCGCGGTCTGCGCTCGAATTGATATTCGATCTCGAAGCTGACCGCATTCGCGATCTGAGTTTCGACCCGCAGGTCATAGAATCCGAACGCGGCGTAGTGGCAAGCGAACGCCGAACGTCGGTCGATAGCAACAACTTCGGCATACTCTACGAGCAACTCAACGCAACAGCTTTCAACGCTCATCCTTATCAGTGGCCTGTAGTTGGATGGATGGTCGATATCGAAAACTGGAAGCTGGAAGACCTACGTCGACATTTCGAGATGGGATACTCTCCCTCGAACGCCACGATGGTCGTAGTCGGCGACATAACCGCTGAAGAGATTTTCCGACTCGCTCAAAAATACATCGAGCCTATCGGGTCGCACGCGCCGCCTCCTCCGGTGACGACCCGCGAGCCTGAGCAGTTGGGCGAGAAAAGAGTGACGGTAAGAAAATTCGCTCAACTTCCCATTCTGATGATCGGCTATCACACGCCCGAATCGGCCAACCCGGATTACTACGCGCTTCAGGTTCTTGAAACGATCCTCTTCGCGGGCCAGAGTTCGCGCATGTACCAGCGGCTCGTCGATAAGGATCAGATCGCGCTCTTCGTAAACGGCGGATCGGGACTTAGCCTCGACCCGTCGTTGTTCAGAGTGACGACCCAGCCTAAAGTCGGGGTCGCTCCGGAAAAACTGGAGCAGGCGATCTATGAAGAATTCGACCGCGTGAAGACCCAGGGCGTGACGGATCAGGAGATGGAGAAAGCGAAAAATATTCTGCTCGCCAATTTCTATCGACAAGTTCGCACGATCAGCAATCGCGCCAATCTGCTGGGCAGCTACGAAGTCTACATCGGAGATTATCGCAAACTGTTTACAGCCGCTGAGGATTACAGCCGCGTGACCAAAGCCGACTTGCAGCGCGTGGCGCAGAAATACTTCACTGACCGCAACCGAACGGTCGCCACCCTGATCCCGGAAAAACCGGAGCAGGAAAAGTAGGAGGAACAGACCATGAAAAAAATATCCACACTCTTGCTTGTCATCCTGTTTCTGGCGTCAACCGTTCCCGCTTCGCGCGCTGCGGACGGCGGACTGAAGCTCCCGCCTTATAAAAAGGTCAAGCTCAAAAACGGAATGACCGTTCTGCTGATGGAAAACAAGGAAGTCCCCATCGTGAGCTTCAGCTTCATCATTCGCGCCGGGTCGGTCGCTGACCCGCAAGGCAGGGAAGGCGTCTCATCGCTTGCGGCGGCGCTACTTCGCAAAGGCACACGGACGCGCACGGCGGATCAGGTTTCTGCGGAGCTTGATTTCATAGGCGGGCAGTTTGCAGCTTCGTCCACTTTCGACTACACCGCAGGTTCGGCTGAGTTTATGAAGAAAGACATCACGAAAGGGCTTGAGCTTACGTCAGACATTCTGCTCGGCCCCGCTTTTCCCGAAGAGGAAGTCAAAAAGATGCTGGCCCAGCGAATCGATGGAGTAAAGGCCGCGAAGGATCAGGCTCAGGCCGTCATCGGGCAATACTTCAGCGCGTATCTTTACGGCGATCATCCTTACGCGCGCCCGACTGGAGGCGATGAACGCTCGCTTGCCGCAATCACTCGCGACGACGTTCAGAAGTTCTATCAAAACTTTTACACCCCCTCGAATACGATCATGGCTGTCGCGGGAGACTTCAACACGGCGGAGATGGAACGCGCGCTTGCTGACAGATTCGGCGCGTGGACGGCGAAGCCATCTCCTTCGATCAGCGTTCCCGACCCTGTGGCTTTTCAGGGGAAGAAGTTGTTGCTCGTCGATAAGCCCGACTCGACGCAGACATTTTTTCAAATTGGCAATCTCGGAATAGCGCGCACGAACCCGGATCGAGTTTATATCGATCTGGTCAATACTCTGTTCGGCGGGCGATTCACTTCTATGCTCAACTCAGAGCTTCGGATCAAAACCGGATTGACCTACGGCGCGCGGTCATCCTTTAACGAGAGAAAGGCGCGCGGGCCGTTCGCCATCTCCACCTACACGAGAAATGAAACGACCGAGCGAGCCATCGATATGGCGTTGGATATTCTCCGCCGACTTCATGAAAAAGGCATCACGGAAGCTGAGTTGAAATCGGCGAAGAATTACATCAAAGGCCAGTTTCCGCCCGACATCGAAACGTCTGATCAGTTGGCCGCGCTCATCTCGGAGCTTGAGTTTTACGGGCTGGATGAACGAGAGGTCAACAGCTATTACGCCCGGATAGACGCGATGACGCTCGATGATGCGCGCCGGGTCATCCGTCAATACTTCCCGCTCGATAATCTGGTCTTCGTACTTGTAGGCAAGGCCGAACAGATTCAAACGCTGGCCAAAAAGTACGCTTCGAAGATCGACGCGAAACAGATCAGCCAGCCGGGATTCTGAAAATCGCTGAGAGGGAACCGCGCGGTTCCCTCTCAGCGACAAGCCCAATCGCGTGATTTCATAAGCCGTCAATCCACGAGTATGTTTTCCCAACTCTGCGTGTCCTGCGCTCCCGGCTGGATGCTTATGGTATTAGCCGACAGGTAATTCGAGATGAGCCTTGTGTGAGAGGCCGTCGCCAGTATTCGAATGCCGACTCCGCCCACTCCTCCATTTTGCTCGAAGCGATTGCCGACGAGCATCGCCGTGTCAGCGCCGATGAGCGCGCCTATGCTGCCACAACTCTCGAACCTGCAACCTGAGATCAGATAATCATTGCCCCACGCAGGCTGCCCATTGGCAGGCGGCACAGGGTCGTCCTCGGAGCCGAATATCCGCAGTCCCACGCAACGGGCCTGATTGAGGATCGAGTCGCGAATTCGCCAGTGAAAAGCGTTCTGATGCATCACGATGTTGTAGTCGTTTCCGAATACGCTCGCGCGGTCTATGTAAACCGAGATCGCGCTCGTTCCCGGACGGCTGCCGTAGATGCCTGCGAAAAACCCTGTCACAATCACATCTCGAATGAACACCTTGTTGGCGCGCGACACATCGATTCCGACATTCACTCCGCCATTGAGACGACCGATGGAAATATCGCGGATCGTGATGTTAGTAGCCTGATTGTCGAAGCGAACAGCCGCCACGCCATCGGCAAGGCCCGTGAATCTGAGCGCGCCTTCTCCATCGATGCCTGTGCCTGCCAGCGTGTACCGTGACGGAATCACTAATGGTTCGGAGAGCGTGACCGGCTCATCGATCACAAGCGTTGCCGCGCCGAACTCCGTGCCTTTTACAGCTTTCAGAAAGCATGGCAGCTTGTTGTAGTTTTTGCCCAGGAACGGAGCCAGTTCGCTCAGATAATAGAGGTGACGGCTGGTGAGAGGCTTCTGCCCGTTCTGAATGGCTGCTCGAATAGCGTTGATGACATCCACACAGCCGTTATCTGCTCCGGTGATGTCGCCGATGTCCGGCCCTTCGAAGAGCGCGAACTTCTCGGTCTGACAATCGCCGCTTGAGATGGGAAGATCGCGCGATTGAGGGATGGCTTTATTCGTTTTGGCGCGAGTGTTCAACGCTCCTGCGAGCGCGAATAATGCGGCAAGGGCCAAAGCTAAAATTTTTCGTGTGTAATCATTGATCGAAGTCATAATCTCCTCATTTATCATCACAAAGTGCGGATGCCACGGCAATCCGTGGCACCCGCACAATAGATCGTCTGTCAGTTGTTGATGCCGTTGTGATCGGCATAGAAATTGAAGCGATCAGTTCTCAGGCAGTCATCCAGATGAGTGAGATCATCAGCCGCAGCCTGCATCTTCTCGAAGTAGTTATCAAACGTCAGCCCGCCGTTCAATCTGGTCTGACGGTAGAGTTTGAGCATATCGAGTTTAGTCGGACGATCCGGGCATGAGTTAGAAGTGTTCGTGTACCAGTCCCACAAAAAACGCACCCAGTCCTCATTCGTCCCCGCGCCTGCCCACACTTCCGCGCAGCCTCCGCCAACACAGCACTGGTTCTCCAATCGGCCACCCGAATTGTTGGAGGCTCCGAAATTGTATCGCTCCAGATCGTGCGCCTGCGCGAACCAGGTGAAAGTCCCTTCAGTCTCCTTGTTGTTCCATATCTTGGCGGAGATGAAATGGGCGAACCCTTCGCGGAAGCCGACCGAGTTCCACTCCTTTGTCGCAATCGAGTAACCGCCGACGGGAACATTGAGGTCGAAGCACGCGTCGGGAAGAATGAAGTTGTTCAGGTTTACATTCGGCTCCGAGCCGTCGTCGGCGTCATCGTGATCGCCATAGTAGATGGCGGCAATGGCGTGTCCAAGCTCGTGGGTGACGATGAATTTGAACTTCGTCGAAGGCGTGCTGGGATCGCCATCGCTGTCGACGTTTCCGTTGCCGAGTTTGATATAGTGACGCCCATCGGTGATGTTGGAGTTCGATTGCCCGTAGTGGGCTGACGCGCCAGCGGCCTGAGTGTTATCGATCCCGACGTGAAACGCCTTGTCGCTCAACCCGTCGTGATAGCGATACAGCCCGAAAGCGAGCGTCGCCATCGCCGTCCACTTCGAGTCATAAGAGCCGACGTGGTAGGTGTTGCTCCCGCCCGAAGTCGGCGAGAGGTTGGTGCAGAGAATCGAGTATGTCTGTCCGGGGTAGCTTGAAAAATCGTTCGGCGAGTTGTGAATCCGAATATAGTTGTCAGCCGAGTCCGTAGCATAGCCGTAGATGCGCATATTGAAGCCGCTCGTCTCGGTATGCGACCAGTTGAAACTTCCGTCTGTCGGGTCAGCGTTGAATGTCTGCTCCCACGCCCCGCGCGAAACCTTCACCCGCACACCGCGAGCGATCACGCTGATGTCGTCGTTCGCGCCCAGATAATGATCTTCAGTTCCACCAGCATTAGCTCCATCGGGAATCTCGATGCCTGAGTCGACGGTGCGGATTTGAAACTTGATGTATGTCTTGTAGGAGTGGACGGCTGCCGGACTTAATTGAGCGGAAGTCGGGTCGCTGGAGTTTCTTCGCGAAGACTCCTGAGCGAGTTCTTCCGGCGCTGGCACTTCGTCAGGCTCATCATAGATTCGAGTGTCTGTGCTGCCGCTGCCGCCGTAGACGACGCGCGAAGTTATCACTCCATCGGGTTCGATCTCTGCGCGACTGATCTGACCGCTGAAATCGCCGCTGTTGAATCGCTCCACGAGCGCCTGTTCGCCATAGAATGAAAGCAAGCTGGCGGTGGAGTTTGCAGGATGGAAGTAAAGGGCAGGCGAATCGGTCTGGCGATAGTTCGTCTCGCCCTTGAGGAAAGCGCGCGCCGTAGCCTGCATCTGGCCGGAGTATTTCATGCCTTTCAGCTTCAGGCCGAACTTTCGAAGATCGACCGGAATCGCTTCGGTGGCCGAAGAGTCGAGATTGATTTCACCGAGACTCTGCCTGCCGATTTGCTGTCCGCCGTTATCGGCGGTCAATCTGAGTTCGACTCTCAGGGGTTCGGATGTCAGGTTCGCAACGCGCAGCAAAACGCGCGAAGCCTTGCCGACCGTGACCGCATCGGACGCGGGCTGATTGTCCCACGAGAGCCGCACCGCCTCGCGCAATGCCGGGAGCGATTCGCCGTTGAATTCGCCGGTTGACGGATTTTCCTGATAAGCGTTGATGGTTACGTTGTTGATGTAAGGCCCTGCAAGAGTCAGCAGCGCGAACAGTGCTGCGATAACAGCGTTCAAAACTTTCCTCTTTCGATTATTGATCAGCCGCATAATTCTTCTCCTTTTGTTTATGTGTTGTTAGATGGTTCACGCTCGCTATGTTGAGAAGAGCCAGCGCGAACCATCTCGATTCGTCGCGTCATCAGGGCAGAGCGATGCAGTTACCGCTCAGGTCGATTTTGATAGAAGCCAGCCCCGGAGTGACCGGCAAAGCCGTTCTGCTCATCGTCACCTCGATGTAGTAGGCATAGTTGGCGAAGTCGAAGCTGAAGGCATCGTCGCCGCACGCGGTGACGGATTGGGTCTGAAAGGAAGAAGACCCCGCGTAGTCATTGCTATCGAGCTTCAACAAGGTCGTGGAGTTTCCTCCCTCGATGGGCGCTCGCTTGAGCCGCACGATGACGCGATTATTGCTTCCATTGTCGCGGAATCGCACCGTCATGCGAGGGAAAGCTGCTGGCAGGCCGTCGTTGAACAATCCGTCTACGGCGACGACGTTATAACGGATGACTGCCGAGTCGCTGTCCAGATAAGCGATGTTGTCGGTGAAAACCATCTGCCCGCTTTCATCGACCGCGCCGACAGAACCTATGGTCGTCCACGCTTTGTCGTCCTGAGCCAGAGCCGCAGCCGAACTTGCTGCGACCAGAATCAGCGTCAGTGTCATAGCTTTAGCCGACGCTGCAAGTTTCTTTATCGTGTTTTTCATGATTCGTACCCCTTAATCAGAATTGAATCGGTCTCTCTCAGTCCGACAGTGTAAGGATGATCGAATGACGGATTTCCGGCTGCGAAGTTGTTCGCTCAGACGGTGTGAAAAACTTCACACCGAATTGACGAGGCTTTTATGCGGCCTGAAGAGGCGCGCAATTATCAAGGAGTCGTCAAACATGGTTTGACGACTCCTGTGCTTATGTTCGACTCGGTGATCGCTGCGATCACGGGCGAAGCGGAAAACTCAGTATCTGCTCTGATCCGATACTATCAGCGACCATGAACCTCTGGAATGAATGCCGCGCGTTGTTTGAGTCGCGCCGTTAGCGAATTCCTCAAGCTCCATTGTGACCGGAAATAGGGGCAACTGGCCGAGCGCGGCTATTTGTTCGGGCGTGAGTTGCAGGCTAAAGGTAATGTCAGCGCTCAGGCTCAGGCGGCCTGTGCCGGTATCGCCCGCATCAGGGAATTGATAGCGATTGAACCTGGCCACTATGGTTTGTCCCGGTTTGATCCTGCCTGCTCGCTCACCGTTGGATTCTCCCTCAACCTCTTTTATTTTGATCATGTAGTCGATTGCCGCGACCGATTGATTCGCCAGCGTGAGCGGCAGGGGGTTGGTTATATTGACCAGCAATGTCTCGCCGCGCGCGACGCTGGTTGTCTGCCCGTTGAAAGTGAGCCTGAAGGTTCCTCCCGCGCCATGAACATGCATGGCAGACCTTCCGTCGTGAAACACTAACTTGCCAGTGAGATTGTCGGTGATCTCCAGCGAGACAGGAAAATCCGGGCGCATACCTGCTGGAACTTCTATCCTCAACTCCGGCACAACCGCCAGCGCGCCCGTGCGCTGATCCCCTGTGAGCGCAAGCTCATCTCGATTCACATCGAAGGCCCACGTCTGACCGCCATTGATCGTTTTCCAACCTCCGCCGCCCGCCGTCGAGATATAAATCGTATTGCCCGACATATCCCTGAGCCGCATGAAGGCGCGAATGGCGGGCATCGGTTCCTCGACCCGAGCCGGATCGACAGCATAAGTGAAATGGAGCCTTAGCGTTTGCCCATAGCCTAAAGAGACCTTGCCGTAGTTCATCGAGAGTCGCTCTACCGCGAGACTGTCGTCACTCGCGGCGACCCAACGCGGCTCTAATAGTTGCGTAACGAAGAGAGCGATCAGCGCAAGGGCTGCCAGCCGCGTGATTCGTATGTGACGAGTAAAATTGATTCGCATGATTTATCTCCGTCTATGACTGCGCTGTCTGTACCTCGAAGAAACCCAGGGTCAGCCAGACCATAGTCGTTGCGTTTCTCCGAGTCAGCGTTATATGCACCTGTCTTTCCAGTTCGTCAAAGTAATCTTTGAGAATTCTATCTCGGGCTCGCAAATCGCCTCGCGCGCTGGCAGCCGCAGACCGACGCAGATTTCTGCACAGTCCATCAGCAACTTTTTCATCGGTTACATAATGAGCTATCAGGCTGCACAATCCGTCGAGGCTGAACATAGCCTGCCCGCCTTCGGATGAGCGTAGAACATCTGCTTCCACTCCAACCTGCCCCCTCATATCCTCACTCAAGCTGTCAATCTTCATCTGTTGACGAGCATGGGCCAGAAATCTAAGAACAGGCCCTTCGATGGCCGGATCAATGCCGTCGAAGCGTTGAGCGTACTCTCCTGGCCAGTCGAACGCTTCGAGCAGGCTCACGTTCCTGTCGCCGTCGCCATCAAGAATATCGAGCGCCTGATTGAGAGTGTCGGGAGATTCTATGAAAGAGCGCGCTTGGGAAGGCGCATCCGGATGGAGTTGGAGCAACTCACCTATCGCTTGCGCCCCTTCGGCGCGGATGCTATCGAGCATCTCATCTCTTGCCTTATCCGCGCCGGGGGTATCATAAGTCTTCAGATCGTGGACGAACCGTCCATCCGACAGGCGAGTCGTTTCTTCCACGAAGCTTGACGACCCCGTAATACCAGGATAAAGCGGCTCGGCTTCGATTGCCCACACAACACCGTCCGATGAACCACGCGGGCTGCGTAGCAGGTAGGCGTAGCTCCCATCCCTGCCGGAGGCGAGTTCCGGCCCAATCAACGCTTCGAGGTCGCGAAGGCTGCGGGGAAGATCGCCGGTTTCATTGTGAAACTGAATGACTGCGAGGGATATTTGTTTCAGGTTGTTTTGACACTGCGCGCGAGCAGCCGCCTCGCGCACTTTCTGGATTGCGGGAACCAGAAGGCCGATCAGGATGGCGATGATGGCTATGACTACGAGCAACTCGATCAGTGTGAAGCCGCCGCATCTGTTGGTCGCCCTCTTCTGCTCAAGTGTTCTTCGCGAGAAGCTATTAACGTTGTACGTCGCTTTTTCATCTGTTGCTAATGGATGCATGACTTTCTTCCTTTCTGAATATGTGGTTATAAACAGAGACTCTCTTATGAGCGCCATTGGATCGCTATTCAATTACCTGGTCTCCCGCCCAGGAAAAAGACCAAACACTGCTGACCGGCCAGCGTTACTGTTTTGCCTGTGCTGTTATCAATGACCTCAAACGAGATGACATCACTCAGCAGTAGATCATCACCTTGCAGCGGAGAGAGCCGCTTCGATTCAAAAGTGAAAAATGGTTTTATGCGCACTTGCGCGCGGTTTGTGTCCGGCTCGCCCGGTAGGAGGATCTCATTGTGGTTGAAGTTGAACGAGCGGAATTCACCCGACGGGATGACCTGTTCGGGGCTTTGCGCGATCAGATTGCCAGTTCCGTCGAAGACCTTCACATGACCTCTGACGTTGTGTTGCGCCTCCGATTCGGTCTCCGATCCAAAGGATGGCAGATTGAATAGAGTGACGCGCAGCGTCCGACCGGGGACAATTCCCATCATAATGTCGTTCCCAAAGCCTGAATTGAGGGTGTCATTTCCACTGCCGCCAGAACGGGAGGGTAGTACTTCCCCAACGAAGACGGTGTTGCTTGTTCCGTCTGAAATCGAAATGGTCTCCATTGAGACGGCAAGCCCGCCCATCTTCTTTCGCGGCTGGGCCATTTCGATGCGGAAAGATGCGCGAAGCTGAAGACGGCCTGTGCCATCTTCGCCCGCCAGGGGAATGTCGCTACGGTTGAAATCGAAGGAGTGAAAGGCGCCCGCTCGCACCGAGCCGTCGCCTAAGCCGACGAGTATGCCGCCCGAGTGGTGGATTTGCGCCTGAGCGCGCAGGGGATCACCAGCACGATTGAAAAGAGTGAGGCGTAATCTTTGGTCGGGCGCCAACCCGACTGATGGAAATATTATGATGACTCCGGTCATTCCTTGCGCGCGAACCAGGACTTGCAGGAAGCAAAGGGCGCTGAGCGCCAATACGGCCAACCGCGTGATTCGCCTGTGACAAGTAAAATTGATTTCCATGAGATGTCTCCTTTTCCGGCTATCGGGTATTCATCCTGTCCTGAACGCGGACAGATTAACGCGATCAGTGAAAGCGCGCTGCGAAGATGTTCACAGCAGGGGTGTGAAGTTTTTCACAAGGCAAACAGAAAATGTAGAAAAGCCCTCGCAACCAATCGCGATTCATGGCGCGAGATTCCTTTTTACCTTTTGCCTTATCTCTGTCCGCATCTGCGCAAAAGCATCTGCGGATCGTGAATGGTGATATGGTAGGCGGAGTCTACGGAGAGATAGCCGCGCTCTTTGTATGAAACCAGTATCTTGTTGACGTGTTCGCGAGTGGCTCCGACCATCGAGGCGATGTCGCTTTGAGTCAATCGAATCGGTATCGAGATGTCTCCGTTCGATTGCTCCAATCCATATCTCTCGGAGAAGGCAAGTATCTGGCGGGCCACCCGGCATTCGGTGTCTAACGCGACGAGCGATTGAATCTGCGCATTGGCCATACGCAAACGCGCGGCAAGTATGCAGGCGAGGTTGAAAGTTATTCGGGGCACAGTCTCCATGCATCGCCGAAATGAAGCGCGATCCATCCACATCATTGCCGAAGGCTCAAGTGTCACGACGCTTGCCGAGCGGCCCCGGTTGTCTAGCAGATCCATCTCGCCGATGATCTCGCCCGGCCCGAGAATCGAAATAATCACATCCGCGCCGCCCGATTGCTCGACATGAATTTTGACTGTGCCGGTGGCGATGAAATAGACAGCCTCGCCCGACTGCTCGACCATCATCAGGGTCGCTCCCGCAGCGAAGGTCTTGGGTCGCAGCAGCCCTTTGATCTCTTTCAACTCATCCACAGTCAGATTGTTAAACACGGCCATCTGATTGATGGTGTTGAGATCAACCTGCGGCAATATGCTTTTTATCGCGCTCATCGATACACCTCGGCGAACTATTCGGCTGGTCGTTGCTCCGCAGTCGATTCTAACTTACAATCGACTGGCTTGAGAGAGTGAGGCAATCAGGCACCTGTCAAATAACGCGACGAATTCAGGGAAAAAGTCCCACGCCGATTGAAATAATTTCCCGGAGACCCGGAGATGGAACCGCCTGCGGCAGATCAGATCACCGAAAAGCTCTTGGCCTGCGCCCGCGGCGACCGCGCGGCGCTCGACGAGTTGATCCCTGCCGTCTACGGGGAACTCCGGCGCATGGCTGACAGATATCTCAGACAGGAGCGACCTGATCACTCGCTCCAACCTACGGCCCTCGTGCATGAAGCCTATCTTCGACTGATCGATCAACGGCAAGTCCATTGGCAGAACCGCGCGCATTTTTTCGGCGTGGCGGCGCAGATGATGCGCAGGATTTTAGTCGATCACGCCAAAGCCTGTCGTCGCGATAAACGGGGCGGCGGGGCGCACAAGGTCCCGCTTGATGAAGCTTCGAACCTGATCGGGGAAGGATCGGCAGACCTCGTGGCGCTCGATGATGCGATGAAGCGTCTCGAAGAGATCGATCCTCGCAAAAGCCGCGTGGTCGAGTTGCGATACTTCGGCGGGTTGAGCGTCGAAGAGACAGCCCAGATACTCGACATCTCGGCCAAGACCGTGATGCGCGACTGGAACCTGGCCAAAGCATGGCTTTATCAGGAGATCAGTCGAGAGTGATCGAATGACGGCTGAAAGATGGCAGCGCATTGAGACTCTCTTTCACGACGCGCTTGCGTGCGCGCCCGGTGAGCGCGCCGCTTTTCTTCTTGAAGCTTGTGATGATGATCGGCTGCGCCGCGAAGTCCTTTCGCTTCTGGCATCCTTCGATCAGGCCAGCGACTTTATGGAGACCCCGCCCATTGAAGGCGCGACTGCTCAACCCGCATCAGCCGCAGGGCGCAGGATAGGCCACTATGAAGTTCTTTCGCTCCTCGGCGTCGGCGGAATGGGGGAAGTTTATCTCGCCCGCGACTCCCGGCTTGATCGCAACATCGCGCTCAAACTCCTGCCTGCGCAGTTGACCGAGGATCGATCTCTGGTGCAACGCTTCGAACGCGAAGCGCGGGCCGCTTCCGCGCTCAATCATCCGAACATCATCACCATTCACGAGATAGGTCGTGAAGACGACGCGCACTTCATCGCGACAGAGTTTGTCGAAGGTCGGACGCTGCGTCAGAAAATCGCAGACGGAAAAATCGAAGCGCACGAAGCAGTCTCGATAGCCATTCAGATAGCGACTGCATTGCAGGCGGCGCACAAGGCCGGAATAGTTCATCGCGATATCAAACCCGAAAACATCATGGTGCGGCCTGACGGCCTGATAAAAGTCCTCGACTTCGGGCTGGCGAAACTGAGTGGAGTGCGGAATGCGGAGTGCGGAATGCGGAAGGAAGAAGACCCGGCTGTTCCGCGCTCCGCGCTCCACACTCCGCATTTCCAGACTGATCACGGAATGTTGATGGGAACCGTCGCTTATCTTTCGCCGGAGCAGGCGCGCGGGCAAAAGGTCGATCATCGCGCCGACATATTCAGCCTCGGCGTGGTCATCTATGAAATGATCGCTGGAGAAAGACCCTTCCGGGGCGACGACGCTGCCGCCATACTCGACGCGATTCTCAATCACACGCCTTCGCCGATAGACGCGCCTCCCGCGCTTCAACGAATCATCAATCGCGCGCTGGAAAAAGACCGCGAGGCTCGCTATCAGACGGCTGATCAATTGCTCGATGACCTCCGACACTTCGCGCGCGAGCCGGATATTGAATCGAATCGAAAGCGAGCACGCGGGATCGTCCTTGCTGCGTCGGCGCTTTTCGGCGCGGTACTTCTCGCGGTCATATTGCTGTTTGCGCTGCCGCGCTCCGGCGGAGAAAAAAAAGAACCCCCCTCGCCGTGGAGCGATGCCCGCTCGATAATGCTCACCGATGACGCAGGCGAGGAAGTATTCCCTTCTCTCGCGCCCGACGGCGAGTCATTCGTTTACGCCAGCCGGGCCGCGGGGAACTGGGATATTTATTTGCAGAGAGTCGATGAGCGAGTGGGAGTGAGAAAGCCCCTCAACCTGACCGGAGATTTCGCGGGCGATGACACTCAGCCTGTTTTCTCGCCTGACGGAAAACAGATCGCTTTTCGCTCCGGTCGCGATGGCGGCGGCATTTTTCTGATGAGCGCATCAGGTCAATCCGTGCGTCGATTGACCGGCGAGGGGTTTCATCCCTCGTGGTCTCCTGACGGAGAAGAAATTCTCTGCACTGATGAAAACATAGTGACGCCGGGCAACCGCGCCGTGCGTCCTCGTCGGTTGTGGTCTGTCAGAGTTGCGACGGGCGAGAAGCATCTCATCACGACCGAAGACGCGGCCCAGCCTCAGTGGTCTCCGCGCGGACATCGAATCGCTTACTGGGGGCAACGCGCGAACGCGCAGCGCGACATCTGGACTATGCCCGCGAGCGGAGGCGAGCCGGTCGCCGTGACCAATGACGAGGCTCTGGACTGGAACCCCGTGTGGTCGCCCGATGGCGGCTATCTTTATTTCGCAAGCGACAGGTCAGGCGGCATGAAACTGTGGCGCATACAGATTGATGAACAGTCAGGCCGCGTCCGAGGCGAGCCGGAACTGGTTCCCACTCCGTCAGCTTACAGTCAGCACATCAGTTTCTCCCGCGACGGCAAGATGCTCGTTTATGCGCAGGTCATAACGCAAACGAATGTGCAAAAAATCGCTTTCGATCCTGCGTCCGGCAGAGTTGCGGGAGAGCCGAAATTGATCACTCAGGGATCGCAAATGATATCGGGAGTGGATATTTCACCCGACGGACAATGGCTTGTGTGTGATTCGGTCGGGGAAGATCGGGAAAGCATATTCCTGCTCAGAAGCGATGGGACGGGCGGGCGACAACTTCTGACCCGCGACGACAATAAGTATCGCGATCCGCGATTCTCGCCCGACGGCAGGCGCATCGCTTTCTATTCGAATCGCAGCGGCTACTGGGAAGTCTGGATTATGAACACGGACGGAAGCGACCTGCGGCAACTCACATTCACTCTCGAAGAGAGCGCCTTCTATCCCTTATGGTCTCCTGATGGCGAGCGCATCGCCTATACCACCCGCAGGGGAGTTCCTTTCGTCATCGAAGTGGAAAAAGCATGGGCCGACCAGACGCCGCTGCCGGTGATTCCGCCCTCCGAAACGACTGTCCATTTCTGGCCCCGCGCCTGGTCTGCTGACGGAAGGAATCTTCTGGGAGGATGGAGAAAGAGCGATAATGCTCCTCCGACGATCATCAGTTCATACTCGTTTGAGACCCGGCAGTTCGAGCGGTTCACCGGATTCATTGGATCAGTGCCCGGCCTGACTGGAGATGATCACAGCTTGCTCTTTCGCGACGGAGGAAATTTGTTTCTGGGCGATAAGCGAACCGGGCGCGCGCGTCGACTGCTTTCACTCGCCCCCAATCAGATAGTCAACTTCGCGCTGTCATCGGACAACCGGACGCTTTATTTCACCTTGAAAGAAACCAGAGCCGACATCTGGCTGCTGGCTTTGAAGTAAGGCGGCTTGCCGGACAGATGACTGGGGTGATATTGAAAAGAAACACGAAAAGCGCGCGCTCGTTCGCGCAGCGAAATCAAAGGAGGAAGCTATGAAAAAAATTATAATCATCGCCATCACTCTCGCCCTTTTGATCGACACGCCTCGCGCAGACGAAGGCATGTGGACATTCGACAATCCGCCGCTCAAACAGTGGAAAGAAAAATATAACTTCGAGCCTTCACAATCATGGCTCGATCATGTGCGCCTTGCTTCAGTCCGCATCAACGACGGCGGATCAGGAGCGTTCGTCTCTTCGGACGGACTTGTGCTGACCAATCAGCACGTCGGAGCCGGACAGTTGCAAAAGCTATCGACCCCTGAGCGCGATCTGATCCGCGACGGCTTCTATGCGCGCTCGACGGAAGAAGAATTGAAATGCCCTGACATGGAAATCAATGTGCTGGTCTATTACGAAGACGTGACCGCGCGAGTGAAAGCGGCAGTCAAAGCCGGGGCTTCGGATAAGGAAGCCGACCTCAGTC
Source organism: Blastocatellia bacterium UBA7656 (assembly GCA_002483445.1). Lineage (GTDB taxonomy): Bacteria > Acidobacteriota > Blastocatellia > UBA7656 > UBA7656 > UBA7656. The sequence goes on along the minus strand of DLHY01000141.1, from coordinate 20,393 downwards.
GTAAAGCGGAAATCGCATCCATAGAAAAAGAATCTCTTCAGAAGACCGGCCTTCGCTCCGACGTTGTGACGCTTTACAACGGCGGCGAATACTGGCTCTATCGCTACAAAAAATATACCGACGTGAGACTCGTTTTCGCGGTCGAAGAGCAGACAGCTTTTTTTGGCGGCGACTACGACAATTTCACCTTCCCGCGTCACGATCTCGACATCACGTTCTTCCGCGTTTACGAAAACGGCAGGCCAGCGAAAGTGGAGCATTATTTCAAATGGTCTGCCGCCGGGGCTTCGGACGGAGAATTCGTCGTCGTATCGGGACAGCCCGGATCTACGAACCGATTGCTGACGCTCAAGCAGATCGAGTATCACCGCGACACCGGCAATCCGCTTCAAAAACATGTGTGGACGGCTCGCCGCGAAGCTCTCGCGCGATATTCAAAGACGGGCGCGGAGGCAGCGCGAAGGGCTTCCGGTCAGATTCGCTCGCTCGATAATTCTCTCAAGCGGCTCACGGGTCAGCAGGAAGGCTTGATGAATCCGCGCATTATGAAAAAGAAGGAGCAGGAAGAAAAAGATTTGCGCGGCAAGGTAGCCTCTCGCGCCGATTTGCAACGCGCTTATGGCGATGCGTGGGATCGAATCAGCGCCGCTTATCGAGAACTTCCGGCGAAGGCTGCACGCATAGCTTTTTCGACACTGGCTCCATCGCGACTCGGCGCGCTGGCTACGAATTTCCTCCTCTACGCTGAAGAGGTCGGAAAGTCGAACAATCAGCGATACGAAGAATTCCGCGACTCGCGGTTGGAATCGCTCAAGGTGCAAATGCTTTCACCCGCTCCGATCTATGCCGAAATGGAAGAAGCCATACTCGCGGCGTGGCTCGAAGAGGCGCAAAAGACTCTGGGCGCGAGTGATCCTTTCGTCAAAGCCGCGCTTCAGGGAGCTACGCCCGCCGCGGTTGCCCGCGATGCGGTGCGAGGCACACGGATGATCGAGGCGGCGGCGCGAAAAAAGCTTTTTGAAAGCGGCACGGATACGATTTTGAAATCCGATGATCCGCTCATAGCTCTCGTGCGCCGAGTCCTTCCGGTCATCCGCGAGCTTCGCGCATGGAATGACGAAAAGATCAAAAGCGTAGAGACGAGCGCGGGCCAGAAAATAGCCGAAGCGCGTTTCGCCGTCTACGGCAAAAGCACTTACCCTGACGCTACATTCACTCTACGACTCGGCTATGGACGTGTGCTGGGCTATGAAGAAGACACTACGCTCGTGCCGTACAAAACGACTTTCTTCGGGTTGTATGATCGCGCGCTCGGCTTCAACGAAAAGCCGCCTTACAACCTGACCTCGAGGTGGAGGGAAGGAAAGAACAAACTCGATCTTTCGACGCCTCTGAATTTCGTCTACACCTGCGACACGATAGGCGGAAATTCCGGCAGCCCCGTCATCAATCGCAACGGCGAAATAGTCGGCCTTAACTTCGACAGCAATATTCAGAAATTGCCGAATCGATATCTCTACATCGATGAGGAAGAAGGCAGCCGCGCCGTCGCCATTCACAGCGCGGCGATAATCGAAGCTCTGCGAAAGCTCTACGATGCCGGGAATCTCGTCGATGAGATATTGAGGAGGTGAATTAGGCAGGACGGAATAGAACGCGGATGACACGGATTGAGCGGATTGGCGCGGATCAGCGATAATCCGCCCGATCCGCCTGATCCGCGTTCTATTCGAGAGGCGTTTATGCTGCTACATGGCGAATTGACTGACCGCATAATCAAGGCGTTCTATAAGGTCTACAACACGCTTGGACACGGATTCCTCGAAAAGGTATATGAGAATTCGCTGGCGTTGGAGCTTCGACGGCTGGGCCTCAGAGTCGAGCAGCAACAACCGATTGATGTATTCTACGAAGGCGAGATGGTTGGCGAATACTTCGCGGATTTGATAGTTGAGGACATTGTAATTCTGGAGTTGAAGGCTGCTGAAGCTATACACGAAGCTCACGAGGCGCAACTGGTGAACTATCTGCGGGCAACAGAAATCGAAGTGGGCCTTTTGTTGAACTTCGGTCCCAAACCTCAGTTCAAACGAAAAATTTTCATGAACGACAATAAACGCGCGATCCGTGAAAATCCGCCCGATCCGCCTGATCCGCGTTCTATTCGGGAGTAAGCCATGATGAAAGGAGAAAAGATTTGATGATTCGAAAATTCGCTTCAGGACTGGTCGCTCTCTTTTTGCTTGCAGGCGTCGCCGACCTCGCGCCGACGGAGGCGCAAACGGGCGCGGTAACTGCTATTCGCTGCGGCAGGCTCATCAATCCGGTCGACGGATCAGTGACGGAAAACGCGGTCATACTCGTGCGCCAGGATCGCATAGAGAGAGTCGGCGCGGGGCTTCAGATTCCTGCGGGCGCACAGGTTATCGATCTTTCGCGCTATACAGTGATGCCGGGTCTGATCGATTGCCATACGCACGTTCTGCTTCAACCCGAAGACGAGCGTGGTGCGCCGCCGGTCGTGACGAAATCGCAGGCGTTTCGCACGGTTCAGGGAGTCGCCGCCGTTCGCAAAGACCTCGAAGCGGGATTTACGACCATGCGCGATGTGGACAGCGAGGGCGCGGGCTTTGCCGATGTCGCCATCCGCGACGGCATCAATCGCGGCATCATTCCGGGACCGCGCCTGTTAGTCTCGACTCTCGCGCTTACGATCACGGGCGGCCACATGAACAACACGGGCCTCAATCCCGATATTCAGATTCCGGAGCCTGCCGCGCTTACGGATTCGCGCGAAGCGATGGTTGCCGAAGTGCGACGCCAGATCAAATACGGAGCCGACTGGATAAAACTCTACGCGACGGGAACTCTTCGCCACGTCAATCCTGTCACCCTCGAATCTCTCTCTCAGGTATCGGTTGAAGACGTGCGCGCAGTCGTCGAAGAAGCGCGCCGATGGGGGCGCGATGTCGCGGCTCACGCTTACGGGGGCGAGGGCGCGAACAACGCCATTCGCGGCGGCGTGAGATCAATCGAACACGGAATGCTGATGAATGACGAGACACTCAAGTTGATGGTCGAACATGGCACATACTGGTGTCCGACGCTCGGCGTTTATCTGCCCGAAAGCGAAGAGGACAACACTGATCTTCGTCGCCGCATAGTCGCTCATCACCGGGAAGTGTTTCAGAAAGCGATGCGCATGGGCGTGAAGATCGCCTTCGGCACTGACGTTGGAGCTTACGAGCATGGCACGTCGGCTCGCGAATTCCTGTTGATGTGCGATTACGGGATGAAGCCGATTGACGCGATTCGCTCGGCCACGACGCGCGCCGCCGAACTTCTCAGAATGGAAAAACAGATCGGCTCGATAGAAGCGGGCAAGTTCGCGGACGTGATCGCGGTCGAAGGCAATCCGATTGCTGATATTCAAGCGATGAAGCGAGTGGTGTTCGTGATGAAAGCCGGTCAGGTTTACAAATCGCCCAAATAAGCGGGCGGTGGGCGGTGTAGGGGACAGGGAACAGGGGACAGGGGACAGGGGGGAAATATCCGAGTCTGTCACCTGTAACCTGTTCCCTGTCACCTACTGACTTCTGGTTTCCAGGGAGCATACATGAAAAAAGCTGCGCTCGGTTTTATTCTTCTCATCTCGCTTGCGCTGAACCCTTTCGCATCTGCGCAAACGACAGTCCCGGTCGTGCTGATTTCAATCGACGGACTCAAGCCTGATTACGTCCTTGAAGCGGATAAGCATGGGTTGAAGATTCCCAACCTCCGTCGACTCGTCCGTGAAGGCGCGTATTCGACGGGAGTGACGGGCGCGCTTCCGACCGTCACTTATCCGAGCCACACGACTATGGTCACGGGCGTCGCGCCATCCAGGCATGGAATCCTCGCCAATTCTCCTTTCGATCCTTACGGAAAGAATATGAGCGGATGGTACTGGTACGCTGAAGACATAAAAATGCCGACCCTCTGGGACGCGGCAGCCAATGCCGGGATAGTCACTGCGAGCGTCGACTGGCCCGTGACGGTCGGGGCCAATATCCGTTACAACATCGTCCAGTACTGGAGGGCTGAAACCCCGGACGACAAAAAAATCATCCGCGCGCTTTCAACTCCCGGATTGTTCAATGAAGCTGAAGCGGCGGTCGGCCCATACCCTGAAGGCAATGACTACACCGTTGCCGCGGACAAGCGCCGCGCGGCTTTCATGGCTTACGTGATCGAAAAGAAGAAGCCCGGTTTCATCACCTGTTATTTTTCGGGTCTCGACACTGATCAGCACGACGCTGGCCCGTACAGCAGCAAGGCTTTCGCCGGACTTGAAGAAATCGACTCGCTCGTCGGCCTTCTTCGCGCTGCGGCTGAACGCGCGGGCGGCGGGCGGGCCATCGTGTGCGTGGTGTCCGATCACGGCTTCATCCAGACGGACAAGGTGATAAACATCAACTCTGCTCTCCGTGAAGCGGGACTGCTGACGGTTGATGATAAAGGCAAGCTGAAATCGTGGCGGGCGATTGGTTGGTATGCGGGCGGCTCGATTGCGGTGATGCTTGCAAACAAAGACGACGCGGAGGCGCGCGAAAAAACGCGAGAGGCGTTGAAGCGACTCGCTGACGCGCCCGCAAGCGGCATTCATCGCGTGATCGAATCAAGCGAGGCTGCGCGAATCGGAGGATTCCCTGATGCGGCTTTCGTGCTGTGCGCTAGTCCAGGCTATCGCTTCGGCGGCAATCTCACCGCGACGGTGATCGAGGCGGGCAGAGCGGGCGGCACGCACGGCTACTTTCCTGAGTTGAAGGAAATGGATGCGAGTTTCTTCATCGCAGGGCCAGGAATCGCACCAGGAAATCTCGGACGCATCCGTATGATCGATATCGCCCCCACGCTTGCCCGGTTGATGAAAGTGAAATTGCCAACGGCTGAAGGGCGCAATGTGCTTGAGTAATCAAGCGTCGCGGTTTATCGAATAAAGAAGCGCATCCGCGCCTGAGACATCGATTGTAGTTTCGTATTTTTCGCCAATCCTTTCGGCCACGCGAATCGATCTTTCATTGCCAGGACGAATCAGGCTGATGACGCGAGTTCGATTGAGCGTAGAGAAAGCATGATCGAGCGCGGCGCGGGCGGCTTCTGTAGCAAAGCCCTTTCCCCAATGCGGGCGACCGAGCAGCCAGCCAAGCTCGAATCCCGGCCAGCCTTCGGGATTGAAAAAACCTGCGCGCCCGACGAGCAATCCTGACTCTTTTTCCTCGACAGCCCAGAGACCGTAGCCGCGCAGATGCCAGTGGCCCAGAATCACGGCCATATTTCGCCACGCCTCGGCGCGCGTAAGCGCGCGGCCCTCGCCGATGTAGCGCATCACTTCTTCGTCGGCGCACATTTCGGCATAAGAATCGAGATCGGATTCTTTGAATTGTCTGAGCAGAAGCCGCGGAGTTTCAAGCGTTGTCATGCGATCACCCGATGATTTCATCAAAGGGTATTTCAAGACCCGGAACGGAAGCAGATTTGACGGCCTGACCGGAAACGAATTTGTCGCAGCGATGATAGCCTCTTGAGCCGGGTTGAGTGTGAACTTCGATGATTTCGTTTTGCAGGTCTACGAGCCGCGCTTCGACTATCCCTGCGCGCCCGTAAAGAGGAATCTTTACATTCCGGTCGTATTGCGCCGATGTGTCAGCCACCTCGATCACTAAAAGCGCATCCTGCGGGCCGGGATGCTGATCGCGATAACGATCAGCGCGGAGTTTCAGCACGGCGATATCCGGCTGCGGCTCGCTGAAGTCGTTCAGATGGATTGGATTCTCAACGCGCACTCTGGCTGTCTGGCCGAGTTTCATAACCAGAAGCGTATTCAACGAATCCACACAAGATGCGTGTTGACTTCCGATAGGACTCGTCTCGACGATCTCCCCTTCGATCAACTCGACGCGATCCTCTTCTTTCAGTATCCCGGTTTCGATCATGCGCCGGTACTGAGTTACATTGAAATGTCTGCGCGCTCTTTCGGTTGACATGGCTCTTTCCCTGATCAATCTGAAATTCGCTATCGCCATTTTACTCGCCTCGGTCGAATCAGGCGAGTCATATCGCTTTCTCCCTCCTTCGACTCAAAAGGTAAATCACCGCGAGCGCAAGCGATCCGCCTGCCATATCGATTAGCGAATCGTAAATCGAGCCGGTGCGCGACTGGGTCAATGACTGATGATACTCATCCAAAAGCGCCCAGACGATGACGACCGTCATTGCCTGCGCCGCCCACGTTGCGCGCCATCGAGGAGAGCGGCCTGAACGGAATGCTCTGTAAAGCAGCGCAGCCAGCAGCGCGTATTCGATCAGGTGCGCGGCCTTGCGCGCGATGAAATTGATCCGCAAAGCAGCCCTGGAGTTCGGATCGAATCCGAGCCATCGTATAACGCGGACGATTATGCTTTGAGTGTTCTGGCCCGAAAAAACGTCGGTCGAGAATCCGAACATAAGGATTATCATCGCAATCACGGGCAGCCAGTAGCCGACCCGTTTCATCAGCGTCAGGCTCTGTGTCGTCTGGTCTGTAGTCATAAAAAATCAAACGCCCCGCTCGCACAGCGGGGCGTTGGGTCCTGCTTAGCTCCATCGCTAAAAACGCAAGCCGCAGCTATCCTGACTGCGCGCCTGAAACGACTTCGATGATCTCGCGCGTGATCGAGGCCTGACGCGCTCGATTCATCGTAAGCGTAAGCGAGTCGATCAACTCGCCCGCGTTCTTCGACGCCGCGTCCATAGCCGTCATTCGCGCGCCATGCTCGCTCGCCACAGATTCCAGCAGCGAGTAGAAAACCTGTGTTTCAACGTATCGCGGCAGGAGTCGCGCGAACAACTCGGCGGGCGGCTGCTCGTAGAGGTAATCCATACCAGCTTCTTCCGCTTCGCCGAACGCCTCAGCGCCGATGGGCAGCAACTGCTTGACGACGACTCGCTGCGACAGCACCGACTTGAATTCGTTGTAAATGACGAAGACGCGATCAACGGTCGAGCCTTCACTGGTGAACATCTCCATCAACTCGCGGGCTATGCGGGCCGCCTCCTGGTGATCGACGCCCTGCGCCGTGACATTGATGTATTCCTGAACGATATCGACTTTGCGGCGGCGGAAGAAATCTCTTCCCTTGCGCCCGATGGTGACCATCTCCGTCTTCTTGTCCGAGTTCTCGCGGAGGAATTGTTGCGCGGCCTTGATCAGATTGGTGTTGAACGCGCCGCAAAGCCCGCGATCCGCAGTCACAAGAGCCAGCACATAATGCTCATCTCCGCGGCGTTCAAGCAACGGATGCCGGTAATCGCCCGCTCGCGCGGAGAGTCGCCCAAGCACTCGCATCATCGTATTGGCGTAGGGGCGCGCGGCAACGACTCGCTCCTGGGCGCGACGAAGTTTCGCGGCTGAAACCATCTTGTAAGACCGCGTTATCTTCTGCATATTGCGGACGGTTCGTACCCGTCGGCGAAGGTCCTGAAGGCTTGGCATAAGTCAGTTTTCAGTTTTCAGTTTTCAGTTTTCAGCCTGCGGTCTTCAGTATCCGACTGAAAACCGAAAACTGAAAACTGAAAACTCATTTCTCGGCAATGAATCGCTCCTTGAATTCCATCACCCCGGAGCGAATCTCGTTGCGAATCTCGTCGTCTATCGTTTTGCGAGTGCGGATTTTTTCGAGCAGATTGCCGCGCGTGTTCTGCAAAAACGAGCGCAGCCCCTCCTCGAATTTCTTCACATTTTCGACTGGGATGTCATCTACGGCTCCGTTCGTCCCGGCCCAGATGACTACGACCTGCTCTTCGGCTGCCATGGGCGAATACTGCGGCTGCTTGAGCAACTCAGTCAGCTTCATCCCACGATTGAGTTGCTGTTGGGTGGCTTTATCGAGGTCGGAACCGAACTGCGCGAACGCTGCCAGATCGCGATACTGCGCAAGGTCGAGTCTCAAAGTTCCGGCCACCTGCTTCATCGCCTTTATCTGGGCCGAGCCTCCGACGCGGCTCACACTGTTTCCGACGTTGATCGCAGGCCGTATGCCTGAGTGGAACAGGTCGGATTCCAAAAATATCTGGCCGTCGGTGATCGAAATGACGTTGGTCGGAATGTAGGCCGAGATGTCGCCCGCCTGCGTCTCGATTATGGGAAGAGCCGTAAGGCTCCCGCCTCCGAGCGAGTCCGCAAGTTTCGCCGCGCGCTCAAGCAACCGCGAGTGCAGATAGAAAACGTCTCCCGGATAAGCCTCGCGTCCCGGCGGGCGGCGCAACAGAAGCGAGATGGTGCGATAGGCCCAGGCGTGTTTCGAGAGATCGTCGTAGATGCAAAGAGCGTGGCGATTGCTGTCGCGGAAGTATTCGCCCATGGCGCATCCGGCATAAGGGGCGAGGTACTGCATCGCCGCAGGGCTTGAAGCCGAAGCATCGACTATGATGGTGTAATCCATCGCGTCGAAATCTTCGAGCGTCTTTTTTACCATCGCCACAGTGGATTCTTTCTGACCGATGGCGACGTAGATGCAGATTAAGTCTTTGCCCTTCGAGTTTATGATGGCATCTATTGCGATTGCGGTCTTGCCGGTCTGCCGGTCGCCGATGATGAGTTCCCGCTGGCCGCGTCCGATGTTGACCATCGAATCGATGGCTTTCAATCCCGTGTACATAGGCTCGCGCACAGGCTGGCGTTCCATCACGCCGGGGGCGAGTTTTTCAATCGGGTTGAATTTGCTCCCGGTGTCAATCGGCCCCTGCCCGTCGAGGGGACGACCCAACGGGTCGACTACGCGACCGATCATCTCTTCTCCGACGGGGACAGACATGATTCGTTTCGTTCGGCGGACTTCGTCGCCTTCTTTGACCTTGTGAAAATCGCCGAACAGAACCGCGCCGACTTTATCTTCTTCGAGGTTGAGCGCGATGCCCGCCACTCCGTGAGGCAGGTCTAAAAGTTCTCCGGCCATCACTCGCTCAAGCCCATAGATTTCGGCTATGCCGTCGCCGCAGGCGATGACCGTTCCCACTTCGCTGACTTCTACGCTGGTATCGAAGCCTTCGATCTGCTGGCGTATTATTTTACTTATCTCGTCTGCTCTTATTGCTTCCATCCCTGTCTCCGAGTTAGGTGATGGGTGTTGGGTTATGGGTTATGAGGTATAGATGATTGGTCAACTCTTCACCTGCTCTGTTCTTGCCACCCATCACCTATCCCCCATCACCCATCACCCATCACTGTTCTTGTTTCAACTTCTGCCTGACGGTTTGAAGCTGCGTGCGGATCGAGCCGTCGTAGACCACTGACCCGATGCGCGCGACCGCGCCGCCGACGAGCGATGGGTCTGTGCGGAACTCGATCTCCACGCGCTTGCCGGTCATCTCCTCAAGTCGCCGCGCTAAAATTTCGCGATCCGCCGAGGCGACCGGTCCGGCTGTCGTGACTTCTGCGGGGACGACTCCGCGGCGACGATTTATTTCGCGGCGGAACTGCTCGTGAACCACATCGAGGTAATGCAATCGATAATGTTTGAGCATGGTGCGAAGCAGATTGGCCGTCATCATACCGGGTCGCGCGCGCTCGATTATCGATTCAAGCACGCGGCTCTTTTCCCTATGCGAGAGCGCGGGGCTTGCGAACACGTCGTAAAGCTCGCGGCTTGCGGCCATCATTTCAGTGAAAACGCGCACTTCTGATTCGATCTGCTCGACCTCGTTTCGCTCCCCGGCGACATCCGCGAGAGCTTCGGCGTAGCGGCGCGCGACAGCGGTAACGCTCATTTGCTCACCTCGTGCAGTTCATCGACATATTTACTCAGTATTCGCTTGTCGTCTTCGGGGCTGAGTTCGCGGCGGATGATCGCTTCGGCCATCTCTACGGCATGATCGGCGACGAAGGCGCGCAGGGAAGCGCGAGCGACTTTCATAGCGCCTTCGATTTCGCGCTGGGCAGTCTGCCGGATTTTTTCAACATCAGCCTCGGTCGCCTGCCGGATTCTTTCTGCCTCGCGCTCCGCTTCGCGCTCCGCCTCGGCGCGAATGTCGACGATTTCCTGATCGAGCCTCGAAAGGCGTTCTTCGACTTCGGCCAGTTTTCGTTCGGCTTCCTGTTTATCGCGCCGCGCCTGTTCGAGGTCTTTGACTATCGTCGCGGCGCGGTTGTCGAAGAAGCTGCCTATGCGAATCTTATTGCGGAAAACGTAAACGAGTATGACGACGAAGACTAAAAGGTTTATCACCCTCCATACATCAGGGTTGCTAAAACCTCCGCCCCCTCCGGCGAGAAGCAGAGATGGATGAGAAAACAGTTCAGCGATCAATCGGCCCCACCTCCCACTGTGCGCCCCAAAACGGTGCGCGATATCTGCTCGGCGATCTGGCGCGATTCCGTCGCAAGCGCACGGCGCGCGTCGTCGGTCTGATGGGCGATCTCAGTTCTGGCTCGCTCGATTTCCGATGAGGCTGCGCCTTTGGCTTCTTCCAGTCTCAGGCGTCTCTGGTCTAGTTTCGCGGCGCGTTCCTGTTCCAGTTTGCGATAGCTCTCGGCGCGCGCACTTCGTATGGCGGCTTCGTAATCGGCGAGCCGCGAAGAGTATTGATTAGCGGCGGCGCGAGATTCGGTCTTTGCGCCGTCTGTGAGGGCTTCGCGTTCGTCGAGCACTCGACTGATGGGTTTGAACAGCAGGCGATTCATCAGGAAGACGAATAGGATGAAGAGGATGAATATGACTATGAGCGAGCCGTTCGGATATATGTCTGCTCCGCCTTCCAACAAGGCGAGCAAGAGAGTCGCCAGCAAAGCTTTGTCCCCTTATGAGAGAAATTTACCGCCGATTCAAGTCACCGAAATTAACACACGGTTTGAAAAAGTGTCAACCTGCGCGCCCTCCGCGCTGCGCTCTCGACGGCCCACGGTTGGTAGTGTAGTAAGCGGCGAGCGATTGCGCCATTTATTGATCGAGTGAGTGCCTTTTTTTGCCGCGCTACCAGACAACGGGGACGAGAGCAGCCGTCAGGATTTGATTGTCTTTCGTCAACAGGGCAACCCCGTGACCGAGACTTTGCAGGCGCAGGGCCGTTGCCACTATGAGCCGATCGTGTATCTCCGGCACTGCCGTCGCAGCAAGGCTTTGCTCCAGCACCTCGAAGGTCAGAGAATAGATTTCAATTCTCGGATCGTTGAGAACTCGATCCAAAAGAATCGACACATCTGTAATCCGAGTGCGGCCCTTGTCGACTATGTCTACGGCCTCCGCAAGCGCAATGATTGGCAATATCAACTCACTAACCGGATCATCCATCACCGCTTTTGCCGCAGCGCCGAGCCGAAGATTGCCTTCCAGATACCAGATCAAGCATGAGTATCGAGAATGTGTTTAAGGCCCATCCAAATCTTTCTCCGTCGGATGCCACTCCGCGATTTTGAAATCCTCTTCGGTCGACATCTTTCCCGAAGCATTGCGAAATTCGCCATATATCAGGCGGCGTGGTTGTTGCGCCCTGCTCGCGCTTGCAAGCATCTCCGCGATGCGACGGATGATTTGCAACTGATCATCAGGCGAGAGCCGTTCGACCTGAGTCATTATCGTTTCAAGTTCTTGAGCAGACATAACCGGCCTCCGGTCGGATTATACTTCAATCAACACGATGGATGAATCAATTCGCTTTCAGCCTTGAGCTTGACACTCGCGATTTCAGACAAGTAACATTCAGCTTCGCCGCAACGACACGTTGTTGCGATTGACAATCTGGTGTGGCCCCTTAGCTCAATGGTTAGAGCAGCAGACTCATAATCTGTTTGTTGGAGGTTCGACTCCTCCAGGGGCCACCACCCTTTCAGCTTTCACCTTCCGTTGCCGAGACTCCGGAATCCGCGAACTTGCTCCATCCCTTCTCGCGCGCAGTCTTTTTCATGTGGCAGTTGAAACATCGAACGACGCATTTCGCTATCTCGGCAATTATTTTCTCCCACGACAGGCAGGAGTCGATCATTCTTGCGATCTCGGCTTCTGCGGTATTCGACACATTCTAAAACTGCCGCGTCGATTTCGCCACAGGTTTCGTTTCAAGATTTTTCAAAAATGTGCCATATTATCGAGCGATGGCTTGTCTTCGATTCGAATCCGAACTCAGACAGGGCGAGATTATCCCGCTCGACAGCGACAAGATCGTCTTCGGAAGGCACAAATCGTGCGATATCGTGTTCCCCTATCCAACTGTCTCGCGGCAGCATTTCTTCATCGAACGCAATGGCGGAAAGTTCTTCGTCGTCGATCAGAAGAGCAACAACGGCACTTTCGTAAACGGCGAGCGCGTCACCTGGATCGAACTCAAAGACGGCGATCTGATCAAGGTCGGCCCTTTCACCCTGAAAATGGAGATTGCCGAAGGCAGAGATACCTCAGCCCTCAAGCGGGAAACCTTCCTCGACAAGCTGGCCACAATCGTATCGGAAGAAGAGCCGTTGCCTGACTCTTCAGCTATTCGCCAGATGTACCCGCGCGAATACCTCGCAGGCATAGAGCATTTCAACGCGGGCCGTTTCTTCGAGGCTCACGAGTCGTGGGAAGAAATCTGGACGAGGTCGGAAGGAGAGACGAAGCTTTTCTATCAGACATTGATTCAGGCCGCAGTCGCCATTCATCACTTCGAGCGCGAAAACTATCGCGGCGCTCGCGGCGTGTACCGCAACGTCATCGAAAAACTGCCCGCTCTTCCTTCGGTTTTCCTGTCGCTCGATCTGGCGGATTTCTCGCGCCAGTTCGAAAGTTTTTTCCGAGACCTGATCGAACCAGGAAACGACTCCCCCATCCCGGCAGACGCTTTGAGACCGACCCTCCAACTTCTCGACACGGATTCAAATGGCTAACTCTTCTCTCGAACCTTCACTCGAATCCGTCGTCGGATCTGAGCATATCACCCGACACCCTGACCTCGTGATCGATTCGCTCAAACCTCGATTGATAGTCCGCCCTGCGTCAGTCGAAGAGGCGGTTGAATGTTTGAAGATATGCGGCAAGCATCAGGCGGCGGTCATTCCGGCTGGACGGATGAACTGGCTCGAATGCGGCAACCCTATCAGTCGCGCCGATGTCGTGTTGAGCCTTGAGCGAATCAGTCGCGTGATCGAATACAGCGCGCCTGACCTCACTGCAACAGTCGAAGCAGGCGCGCTTCTTACGGATTTCAACGACCTGGTTCGCAAGGAAAGGCAGTGGTTGCCGCTCGATCCTCCCGGCGCGAGTGAGGCGACCATAGGCGCTGTCGCCGCGTGCGCTTCCTCCGGCCCGCTCAGAGCGGGATTCGGAACTCCGCGCGATTACACACTCGGTTTGAGGCTCGCCCACATCGATGGGTCGGAGAGTCGTTCGGGCGGCAAGGTGGTCAAAAACGTCGCCGGGTACGATATGAACAAGCTCTATGTCGGAAGCCTCGGCACGCTTGCAGTGATCACGGAAATCACGCTCAAGCTGCGGCCTCTGCCTGACAGGATTTCCACCCTGATCATAACCGACCAGTATCATCAAAGGCTGATTTCCATTGCGCGCGCGGCCTCAGAGTTACAGCCCGCTTCGATTTTTCTTTGCAGTATGCCGGACGTGAGCCTTGCGATAAGGTTCGCCGGCAGCGAACCGGCTGTTGATTATCAAATCGATTGCGTGATGAAAACTCTCAGCCACAGTCAGGCAATGATACTCGGCGACATGGAGGCTGAAAATTTCTGGACGCGCGTCGCCGATATCGATAGCGCGGCAAATGTTGCGGTCAAAGCAAGCGTGCCGATAGCCTTCGCTGCTCAAGGTTTTGAAAAGATGCTTGCGCTTCCGCGCTCTTCAATCACGGCTGACCTCGGCACGGGAATAATCAGAGGGGCTTTCAACGCAGAGGATGAATCAGCCGTCGCCGTTATTGAAAAACTTCGCGCAGAAGTCGTTCGTATGAGCGGAACGCTTTTTATAGAGCGCGCTTCGACCACCGTGCGCCGACGGGCCGATGCCTGGGGCGAGGTTGAAACTGCCGGGCTTATGAAATCGATCAAAGAAAAATTCGATCCCGGCTCGTTGCTCAATCCCGGAAAATTCGTCGCGGGGATATAAAACAAGTAAAAATGTAAAAGGCAAAAACACGCCTTCGCCTGATTTTGCCTTTTACATTTTTACTTTTGCCTTTTTCGTCAAGGCCGAGGCTGGCTGATACTCGATGGCGAGCCTCGCCGCTTCCTTCGCGCTCGAAAGGCTGGCATCGACGAGAAACCCTTCTCCGCCTGCCCAGTCGCCCGCAACGAAGAGACCCGGCGCATCCGGCACTTTCGGCCCCGGTCGCCCCGCGGGGCCGCCTTCCTGAGCCGCAGGCAGCCAGTTCATCACTGTCATATCCGGCAGGAATCGGCGATGCGCCACGCTTGCGCGCCATCCCGGTTGAATCAAATCCATCAAGCCTTCAAGTTCGCGTTCATCTTCTTCGGGTGACTCCGTGTGATCCGTCGGCAGATACTTCGCAAGGTGAACCAGCGCGCCGCCCGTCGGGGCAAGTCGCGCCGCGGCTGAATGAACCGAAAGATAAAGAGGCCGGTCGATGCCTAGCGCGAATGTGGCTTCAGGCGCAGGCAATCGATCAAGCGCCAGGTCGAGGCACGCCGCTTTCACCTGTGTCGCCTTCTCAGCCCATCGCGCAACCGCGCTATCCTGTCCGATCAGTTCGGCGGCTGTCTGCGGGCTTGAAGCGATGACGACGGATGACGCTTCGAATCTCGCTCCATCCTGAGTTCCGACAGCGCGCACCGCGCCCGCATCGTCGCGTTCGATGAAAGCGATCTTCGCTCCGGTTTCGATAGCGACTCCCGCGCTGCGGGCCGCCTCCGCTGCCTGATCGACGAGCGTCTGCCATCCTTCATCGAGATAAAGCACGCCTCCCGCGACAGCTTTTTTCAACTGCTCGATAGCCGCGCCCGCGCTCAACCGTTCAGGCGCGTTGACATAAGTCGAAAGCCGAATCAAAGCCAGCAGAAGTTCTCTCGACGATTCGTGTTTGAATCTCCGCGTGAGCCATTCCGTGACGCTTGCGCTCATCCACTCGGAGCCTTCGAGTTTCGCGATAGTTGCAAGCAGTCGGGCGATTTCAAGTTTTGACGCGACTCCGAGCAGGTCGGTCTTGAAGAGCGAGCCGGTCGAAGTGGGCAGCAGATGTTTGACTCCGCCTAGCACAGCGAACCCTTTCGACACCTGCGGAGGAGCGCCCTTTGGAGTTATGCCAAGCTCCGCGAGGATGCCGAACCCTGCGCCCTGTCTGTAAAGCGCGTGCGGGCCGATGTTGAAATAAAATCCGTTCTGTTCCCTGGTTCTCGCGCGACCGCCAAGCGCCCCTGCCTGCTCGAACAATTTCACGCTCTGACCCTCGCGGGCGATGAACGCAGCCGCAGCAAGTCCCGCCATGCCGCCGCCTATTACGATCACACGGTTTTCATTTGATGGCATAAGGTCAACTCCTCTGGAAAACAGTTTTCATCGAGTCAAAGTGGCGCAAGCTGTTAGCCTGCGTGGCTTCAAATTTCGTACTTTCAGGACACAGCGCAATCTAACAGATTGCGCCACAATTAAAACTCCTCATCTTTCATTCGCGCGTTTTCGCGCTCGCCGGCGATAACACGTTTGACGAAGCCGAAAGGTTACACCTGAAAAGTCGGGAGTCTGGAGTCGGGGCGATTCAGTTGCTTGCCTGACCGCGTGCGGCTCTGGTAGTTTCGACTCGGTAAAAATTCTCTCAAACGGATGACATGCATGAACTCTGTCGAACTGCGTTACGACCGAACTGTTGAGGAAATAGAATCGATCTACACGCTCGCGCTGCCTGAACTGATCTTTCAGGCGCAGACCGCGCATCGCGCTTATCACCGCGCCGAAGAAGTTCAAGGGTGCAAGCTGCTCTCGATCAAGACGGGCGGCTGCCCTGAAGATTGCGCTTACTGCCCGCAGTCTGCCCACTACAAAACGGGCGTCGCGCGCGAGGCGTTGATGGCGGTCGAAGAAACTCTCGACGCGGCGCGAAGAGCTAAAGAAGAAGGGGCGACGCGGTTCTGCATGGGCGCGGCCTGGAGAGACGTGCCTCAAGGAGAAGAATTTCTCCGCGTGCTTGAAATGGTTCGCGGCGTGCGCGCATTGGGTCTCGAAGCCTGCTGCACGCTCGGAATGTTGAACGACGATCAGGCCGAGGCTCTCTCGGAAGCGGGACTGACGGCATACAATCATAACCTCGACACCTCACCGGAATTCTACGGCGAGATAATCACCACGCGCGCATACAGAGAAAGACTCGACACGCTGGCGCGAGTCCGCCGCGCAGGGATAACAGTTTGTTGCGGCGGAATAATCGGCATGGGCGAGAGCCGTCGGGATCGCATTCGATTGCTTCAACAACTCGCCTCTCAGCGGCCTCATCCCGAAAGCGTCCCCGTCAATATGCTCGTGCGCGTCGCAGGCACTCCGCTCGCGGATGAATCTTCGGTCGATCCGATTGAGATGGTTCGCATGATCGCGACGGCGCGCGTGCTGATGCCCGCCTCGATGGTGCGACTGAGCGCAGGCCGCCTCTCGATGACCGACGAAGCACAGGCGCTGTGTTTTCTCGCGGGAGCAAATTCGATTTTTATCGGCGACCGTCTGCTCACGACTCCGAACCCTGATCAGCATCACGACCGATCATTGCTCGATAAACTCGGAATGCGACTGATGACTGATGATAAGTGAAAAGGCAATAGCGGCGCGCTTGCAATGGCTCTCTTCCTTTTTCATTTTGCCTTTTTACTTTTGCCTTTCTGTTAGTGCAACCGTAGAGGGTCTCCTGCGTATAATGTAAGTGACGATTTCAGGCAGGAGGGCGGATTGAGACTTGAAGCAGGAAAATTCTACGGTTCGACAGTCAAAGCGATTTCGGCCAGCGGCTTTCGCTTCACTGAAAAATTCTACGAGCCTCGCATTCATATCCCGCGACACTCTCACGAACTGGCTCATTTCTGTTTCGTCCTCGAAGGCAGCTATGACGAAAGCATCGGACAGCGAATGGATCAACGAGCGCCGTCGGCGATCATTTTTTATCCGCCTGATGTGACCCACGCGGAAACGCATCGCACAGCGGGCCGACATTTTCTGATAGAGATCGACGCGTGGCGCATCGATAGCCTGCGCGAATCGAAGGCGATGCTCGACTCTCCTGTGGCGATGAGTGAAGGCAACGACAGATGGATAGCCGCGCGGCTCTACAGAGAATTCATCGAGCCTGACGAATTTTCCGTCCTCGCCCTCGAAGGGCTTGCTCTTGAGATGCTCGTCCGCGCGGCGCGCAATGGCAGGGCGACCGAGCGAAGAGCGCCGCGATGGCTCGCGCTGGCTAAGGAATTTCTGCGCGAAGAGTTTTCCGCGCCCCCCTCTCTTTCCATTCTTGCCGACGCGGTAGGCGTTCATCCCGTTCATCTGGCGCGAGTGTTTCGCCAATTCGAAGGCTGCACCATAGGCGAATATATTCGCCGCCTGCGCATCGAACACGCCTGCCGTCTGATGACAGCGACAGATGATTCGCTCGTCGAGATAGCTCTCACGGCAGGTTTTGCCGATCAGACTCATTTCTCGCGATGCTTCAAACGAACGACGGGAATGACGCCGGGGCAGTACCGCGTATTGATGGGCAAACGCTAATTTCGATCAATCATGCTTATTTCGGTCAAGACCTCCCCGCGAGGAGCGGGTAAGATGATCTCTTGCGCAATCCGTGCGTCCCCGGCGAAGAAAGGCAGCGTTTATATGATCAGATTTGTTTGTGCAGCGATTTTGTCTCTGGCCGTAATTGACACAGCCATCGCTCAATCAGCAGACATCGCAGCCAAAGTCGATGCTTATGTCAAACCTTACCTCGAAGCGAAGAGCTTCAGCGGCGCGATTCTCATAGCGCGAGGCGGAAAGATACTCGTGAGCAAAGGCTATGGCATGGCCAACTACGAACTTGACGCGCCGAATACGCCGCAGACGCGATTTCACATCGCTTCGGTTTCAAAGCCGTTCACCGCGGCGGCGATAATGATGCTCGAAGAGCGCGGGCTGCTCAGTGTGAATGATCCGCTCACGAAATTCATTCCTGATTATCCCGGCGGCGAAAAGATAACCGTTCATCATCTGTTGATTCACACATCGGGCATAGCGAATGTGAACGGCTTTCCTGATTACGACGCGAAATCGAAATTCCCGCAGACACCTGAATCGCTCATTGTTATGTTCAAAAACCACCCGCTCGCCTTTCAACCCGGCGCGCGCTACAGCTACAGCAACTCGAACTATAACCTTCTGGCCTTCATCATCGAGAAAGTGTCGGGCAAAACTTACGGCGAGTTTTTGCGTGAAAACATTTTCGACCCTTTAGGTATGAAAGACACCGCGCACGATTCACACGCTCAGGCGATGATCAAAAATCGCGCCAGCGGTTATGTGCCGGTCGGCGCAGCGGGGCTTGAAAACGCTCCGTATCTCGACTGGACGGCGAAGACCGGAAACGGCTCGCTTTATTCGACCGTAGAAGACCTCTACAAATGGGATCGCGCGCTTTACACCGAAAAGATTTTGAAGCGAGCCACGCTCGATAAAATATTCACCGCGCACACGGACGGCGTAGGCTACGGCTGGTTTTTAAGCCGACGGCACAATCGCCGCGCGATAAGGATCAACGGCAGAAGCCCCGGCTTTCAAGGCGAGATTCATCGCTACACGGACGATGATGTTTTCGTGGCCGTTTTGAGCAACAACTACTCCGGCACTGCGAGCCTTATGATCGATGACGTAGCGGCGATTGCGCTGGGCGAGAAATACGAAGCATTCGAGCTTGCCCGCTCGCGGCGCATCGATTCGAAACTGATTGAAACGCTTACGGGGCGTTATCAGGGCGGCGCGGATTTCATCCGGCCCAATGCCGTGCTTGTGGTCGAAAGACAGGGCGACGATTTGTTTTTGAACTGGGGCAATGGGTTCCTCTCGGCGATGATCCCGCTCGCCGACGGAAGTTTTCTTGATCGTTTGTTCGGAGGAAGAGTGAGATTCATCAAGGATGATCGAGGCACGGTGACTCAACTCATCTGGCGTTCGGGCGTAGATTATCCGGCGAGGAGAACGAACGGCGACAGGTAAACGATAGATCATCGATAAAGCGAGGAGAAATTCTTATGAAACGTTTCAGCGCATCCTGTTTGATTTTTTTATCGCTCCTTTCAGCCGTGACTGTGAGAGCGCAGCAAAAGACTGAGCTTCCTGTTGAGACTGTTAAAAAAATCGAAGCGGTCATCGAGAGCGAAAAAGCGAGATTGAAAATCCCCGGACTTTCAGTCGCTATAGCCGTAGGTAATCAACTCCGATACGCTAAGGGGTTCGGGATGGCCGATGTGGAAAACTCCATTCCTGCAAAAGCCGAAACGGTTTATCGCACCGCTTCCATAGCCAAGCCGATGACCGCAACGGCAGTGATGCAACTCGTCGAGCAGGGCAAAATCGATCTCGACTCTCCCATTCAAAAATACTGTCGAGCCTTTCCTGAAAAGCAATGGCCCATCACAGCGCGTTTGATTTTGAGCCACCAGAGCGGCATACGTCACTACAAGCTGCCGGGAGAATCGCGCGGTGTGCGTCACTTCAAAGGCGTGGAAGATTCTCTGAGCCTGTTCAAAGATGACGCACTCCTGCACGAACCGGGCGCGAAATTTTCCTACACGACCTATGGCTATAGCGTTCTTGGGTGCGCGATAGAAGGCGCGTCGGGTGAGTTTTACGGAGCTTACCTGCGCGATCACGTATTCAAGCCCGCCGGTATGGAGCGAACGAGAGTTGACGATCAGCGAGCCGTTATCGCGGATCGCGCTCGCGGGTATGAAAGCTTGATGGGGCAGATAGTCAATGCGTGGCTTCACGACACGAGCATGAAAACTGCGGGCGGCGGACTGGTTTCAACGCCCGTAGATTTAGTCCGATTCGCCATCGCCGTTCAGAGCGCAAAGATAGTGAAGAAAGAAACTCTCCAGCAGATGTGGACGGCCAGTAAAACGAAAGACGGGCAGGAAACTGTTTATGGTTTTGGCTGGGAGGTGCGGCAAAGGGCAGGGATGAAACTCTACGCGCACGGAGGCAATCAATCAGGCGCGAGCAGTCTGCTTTATGTACTTCCCGAAAAAGGTATTGTGATAGCGATCATGACGAATCTTCAGGACATCAGGCTCGACGATATGATGAACGGGATAGGCAAGATTTTGATCGGTGTGCAGTGAATTTCATCGAGCGCGCGCAAGCCTGCCAGCAAGTGACCGGGCCTGCTTGCGCGCGCTCTTCTTTTGGAGTGCGCCGACTTGTGATACTGCTGGCGAA
>DLHY01000157.1 GCA_002483445.1 Blastocatellia bacterium UBA7656 | reverse complement strand
CCTCTTCACCCCATCCCCCATCATAATATTTACCGACCGATGAAATAGGATATAATGCGTTCCGGCCCTGCGGTCGCCGCTCAATCGAATGCTCACACTGAGGCGCGCTCATCGCAGGTTTCCTCCTGTCGCATTACGTCCGCCGTAAAGGAGAAAGCATGAAGCCATTTCAGTTCCGAAAGATAGCCCTCGTTCTTTCATTGCTGATTTCACTAGCGTCAGCGACAAGCGCGCAGAGCCGCAGCGCCGAAGAGCGCGAAGCGGAGTGGAACGCTTACGCGCTCCCTTCATCAGCTTTCTCTCGTCAGACAGACTCCGCGAAATCAATCGTGTTCCGAGTTCCTGTCGACTGGAAACAGCAGGGTCAACTCTCGTTCAACGGGCCAGAAGGATCGCAACTCAGAATCATCATCGAAGACATACCAGACGGCATTCCGCTCAAAGCTTATCTGGCTGCCCTGCTCAAGGGACTGCACGACATTCCGGGCGGCCCTGACGCTTTGACCATCCGTCGCGCGAATCTTTCGGGCGTCGAAGCGCGTGAAGTCAGTTTTGAACTCTCGGACGTTCGCGGAACCGTGATTCGCCGCGTTATCTGGATGGCTGTCGATGGCCCGAAGGCCGTCACTTTCTTCTTCTCAGTTCCGGTTGCGCGCGCCTCGCAGGTCGAGCCTTTCTTCAAAGCCACCGTTCTATCGACTCTCTTTCTTCGCTCAGTCCTCTATAACGAGGAATTCGAACTGATGCGACAATCAAGATTCCCGCAGAGCGGCCCCGCGCGAATCGATGAGACTCTCTCGCTCATTCCCGCGCTCGACGGCGTCGACGAATCATCCCGGTCGAAAGCCATCGCCAGTCTCGCCAGCATTTTTTCATCTTCGCCCGATCAGGCTATCGATCTTCTCATCGACCGCCGTCCGATGGTGCGAGCCGCTGTAATCGATGCGATGGAAAAAAGCCGCAACCCCGCGCTGACTGATTTCATCCTTCAGGCGATAGTCGACAAAGAAGCTTATGTCTCCAATCACGCGGCTCTGGCCCTTGCGCGACAGCAGGACCCTGTTGCCCTTCTGCGGCGGAGATTCGGGAACTGGGCTATTTACGATTACCCATATTTCCTTCGCGCCACTTCGATGCTCGATAAAAAATCTCGCATTCAAATCGCATCTGAATTGCTCAAAGCGCCAAAAACTCCCCCGCCGCCTGAGATCAGAATCCCGGCGGGCAAGCCTCCAAAGCCCCCCAGCGATAAATTGAAGCGTCCCTCCGCAGGGCGCATACCGGGCGGCGGCCCTGTTGGATTCGTCGCCGCCATAGCTCCCGATTTGAACCTGCGTTTCCTCGCGCTCAATCTGTTGGACGATGTCGCGGCAAGTGAGTTCAGCATCCCCCTCGCCGATGTCGTCGCCGCCAAAGAAGATTCATTCACAGTGGCCGCGCTTCAGCTTGCGCTCAACCGGCGCGAAGCATTGCCCATAAACGAATTGCTCACATTGCTCTCGCACGCGGATGAGACTATAGGGCTGCTGGCCGCCGACTGCCTCGCGCTATCGGCGCAACCAGCGGACATACCGCGCATAGAAGCCGTCATAGAAAAACTCTCCCCGCCCGCGAAGGATTCGCCCACGACCATCTCAGGCGGATTTCGAAAGTCCGTCACTGATGAGGTAAAACTCTCGATAGAAAAGATTCGACTCCGCGAGCGATTCTCCAACTCCGACTCGGCTTCGCGCCGCAGTTTGATCGATGAAGCGATGAAGGACACGCGGCTCGCCAACTGGGCATGGATAGAACTCGCGCGAGATGAAATAGAAGGCCGACGAAAACCTCACGACACACCGGTTTCTTCAAGTCTGCGAATCTCGCCGATGGGCGAAAACCTCTTTCCCGCCAATGTGCAATTTTATACCGCGCTGCCCAACCCGGCGGCGACGCTCTCCAATCTTGCTGAATCGTTCAACAACATTCACATGGATTCGGCCCGCGGTCAGGCGACGATGGCGCTGATGATAAGCTCGTTCAAAGAACATTTCGCTCAGTTCTTCGGCCTTGAGTCCTCGCGTCAGGGGCTTGAGTATCTCGGCATCGATATGACCGCGCCCTGGGCTATGGCCTCGTGGACAGCCGAAGGCGCGCCCGTCGGATTGAAATCAGCCCAGCGAAAAGCGGTCATTCTCAAAATCAGCGACCGTGATCGCTTCGAGCGCGTACTCGCTCTTTATCAACAGAGGCTCGGAAATTTTTCTTCGTTTCCTGAGTATCTGTCCATCGGCTCGCGGGCCATAGGATTCGTTCCGGCCATGCTGCCTCTGGTTGGCTCGCTTGCAGGCGGCTCGCCTACACCCCGCCCGTTCGCGCCTCTGCGATACGATCTTATGCGCGAAGAGGAATGCCTCGGCCACAGAGTCAAAGTCATCGAGCGGCGCGAAGTCGGCTTTATGGGGCGAATCAGAAACGATTCGGCATATCTGGTCTACATCAATGACAGGGCGCTCATAGCGTCAGACTGGTATGCGCTCCGCGACGCGCTCACGCGACTCTCGGCAGGCGGCCCTGCAATCGGCGCAAGCCCACAGTTCAAACGCGCGATGCAGGAGAAAGGCGATGTGATTTATCTCAGCAATATCGGAAATCTGTTGTCGCCTGCGGACAAAACCACGAGGGTGGTGGAAAGCGGCGCGCTTACGATATCGAACGCCGCATGGGAAAACACTTTTCGCATTTCTCTCGACGATAAAGAATGGATGAAGAAGTTGCGACCGTTTCAGACCTCTGATCTCCTCGCGCCGAAACGTTTGTTGCCGCGCTCGTCCTTCGTTTACATATTCCTCAAGCCTGACCTCGCGGCGATGGCGAAAGACGCGAAGTCGCCGTTGTTTTCCGACATCGATATAAAGCAGATCGTGGCGGCGTTCGCGCCGGAAATTCAGTTGCAGGTTCTTTCAGAGATCGAAGGCGAAGCGGGCGCGGCTCTGCTTTCGTTTCCGTCTTTCGGCAAAGGCTTCGACGCGCCGTGGGTATTTTTCTTCAGGCTCAAGGGCGAAAAAACTTCCGAAGCTTTCGCAAACGGAAAACTGTTCAAAGGAGTCCCTGAGCCATCGAAGCCTGCGCGCATAAAAATGGGCAAGCGCGAAATAATCGCGGCGGTCAAAAACGGTTTTCTTGTTTTCGTCGGGAGCGAGGAGACGCTGGCAATCCTCGATGCAGGTGAAAAGCTCGATGTGGCGCGCGATTTCGCAAAGGCTGCTCAGAAAGCTCCGCCGAATGTGATCACTTTCGGCGGCTATAACCTCGAAGCGGCGATATCCTTCTTCGCCAACCTGTCGAAAGACCCTGAGACCCGGCAACTCGGCGATGCGTTCTCATCGATGATCCGCGCATTTCACAGTCAGAATTTTTACGCCCTTGCGACCGATTCGGGCATAGAAGCGCGAATGAGCGTGTCAATGGATAGAGAGGGGCGCTATTCGGTCTCGGAGCTTCCAATGCTGGCCAAAGAATTTGATTTCAACTTCGCGGTGATGGAAGCGGGCGGCATCCCTATCGCGGATCAAAGTCGCCTTGAGCGATTGAAGCTCAAAATCAAAGCGAAGGGCGAAGGCTCTGCCGCTCAGGTTCGTGAGGACATAACGAACGATCATCAAAGCGTCGAGCAAGCGGGGGGCGATCTGATAGTGACCATACGGCCTCGACAGACGGCGCCCAGCGAAAAGATTCAACTGCCTGTGAGCGGCGCTCAGTTCGCCCCGTTTCTCTCGCCCTCGCCGGGAATAAATTCGGCGGACGCTTCGGTCATAGCCCAGGCCCGCGAGATAGCGGGCGCGGATCGCGATGCGTGGAGCGTGGCGCAGAAGCTCTCCGACTGGACTTACAAGAACCTCAAGTGGAAACGTGTGGATTCGGCGGACGCAGTTCAAACGCTTGCAACGCGCGAGGCCGACTGCGTCGAGTTCAGCGAGTTATTCATCGCCATGGCTCGCTCGCTCGGACTCCCTGCGCGAATGGTCAGCGGCATCGCCTACGGCGACTCTTCGTTCGGAGCGCACGCATGGGTGGAAGTTTACGCGGGCCGATGGATAGAGCTTGATCCCACGTTCGGCACGAACTTCGTCGATGCCACTCACATCCGCAGCAAGTCGGACGATCTGATTCGCTACGCGGCTCTCAATCTTCTCGATATCGAAGTGATCGAAGCGCCGCGATCCACGCCCGATTATCAACGCGATGCAGGCAGGCTTGCTGAGACCATCTGCAAGGAGATTTCCGAAGGATCGGATTCGGCTCTGAGTTTGTCTCTCGATATGTCGGTCGTCGTCGACGCGCAGATGGGCGCGGGCGCGTGGGAACGCGCGAGCGCGGCGGAGCGCGACAAGCTGCTGGCTGCGCATAGAAGGCTCGTCTCTGAAATCGAAGGCTCTCTTCTGGAAGACCACACATCGGGAAGTCTTCGCCTGTTGAGCGTGAAAGTGAGCGGGGAGAGGGCCGAGGCTTACACGCTCGGTTCGCGGTATTTCGATGAGTCTCTGATTCGATTGGATTTCATTCGCAGAGGCGATGTGTGGATGCTCGTCGAGGCGATGGAAATGGATCGCGATCTTGGGATCGTAAACGAAGTGATGCGCCCGACTCTCGAATCGATGATGGAGAAGCGCAACGGCAAAACCGTTCGCGGCGCGATGTCTCCTTACCTGCGCGCGCTCTCCGCGCTCAGCGAGGATGCGAAAGTCGCGCTTGAGGTCATCGATAAATCTCTCGCCGAAGACCCGAAAGATCGCCGCCTTCGTTTCGCGAAGGCGCAGACTTTATACGCGCTGGATAATAAAGCCGAATCAGTGAAGCTGCTCGAAGACCTCACGCGCGAAGAGTACCTGCCCGCGATTTACTATCTCGCCGAGACGCTTTACTCAGATGAGACGGCGCGAGCGCGGGCCATAGAGTTGTACGAGCGATATGCTGCCTTGATGCCCGTAGATCCTCGTCCGCATGAAATGCTTGGCGATCTCTACACGATGGAGAAAAATTTCGAGCGAGCCGAAGCCGCCTATCGCGCGGCCATCGCCAGAGACCAAAAGGAAGCTTCGCGTTACGATGATCTCGCCGGTTTTCTGATGCGCCAGTCGCGATTCGAAGAGGCGATCAAAGCGATTGACGAATCCGTTCCTCATGGCGGGAATGCGGAAGAGATGTTTTCTGATCTGATCGCTTCGTGCTGGGATGGAGAAGAAGAGATAGCTGAAAATCTCGCGGCCTCTCAGCCTGCGCGCATGTCGAAGAACGCGGCGGCGAATCTTCAACTCGGGTATTTGCGGCTTCAGCGGGATCAGACGGCGAAGGCGCTGCTGTCATTCAAAAAGGCTCTGGAGTTGAAGCCTGACATGGTTGAAGCGCACTCGTCGATTTCCGAAGCCTACAGAAAGCTGAAAAACTATCGGGCCGCGCTCCTCTCGGCGGATAAGGCGATCAAGCTCGACGCCGAAGACGCTTCGGGGCATTACAACCGGGCCTGCGCGCTGGCGAGACTGGGGCGCAGGGCGGAAGCGATCTTTGCGCTCAAACGCGCGATAGAACTCGATGAAGAATACGCCGTCGGCCTGGAGGAAGAAGAAGACCTCAAGCCGCTGTCAGCGATGGCTGAGTTCAGGAAGCTTGTGGAACAGGGCAAGTAGGCGTGGGGCCAGTAGGCGCGGTCTGTTTTATTGATTTGCGTTGCGCAGAACGAAAAAATTCCTATCCCTGCGTCGGCAGACGCATAGAAGCCAGACGTGTTGAGCGCGTCTTCAACGCGCGGTCATGTCACCTGATCGTTCCAGAAGTTTCACATCTGGCTACCTTCTCGTCGCCACTCACGCGGCCAGAAAAAAATTTGCCTGACATGCGTTATCGAATTTCCAGATAGCCGCGCTCGATCATATCGGCTGCGAGCCTGATGAAATCGGCGATCTGGAAAGCGGGGGGAATCATCGAGCAATTGCGCGCCATCTCGTAAGCTTCCGCGACGGTTCGCTCGCCATCGAAGTTGGCTATGACCGGCATCATCCATAAATCTATCTTCGTCGCGGCAAGAAATGGCTTGATCGATTCAAGCACTACTTCAGCGGGCGCAAGCGTGCCTTCTTCTACCGCGTAAGTCACCTTCACTTGCAGATGCTCGCCCATCTGCGGCTTTGCGCGCGAGATCGCAAAAGCAAGCTCTCCTCTCGCTTCCATCTGCGCGCGATTTCTTCGCCACCTGAGCATCCAGTCGAAACATTCTCCGTCCGTCAGCGCGCCCAGCCTCACGCGCGCAGTCAGCGGCTCAGTGTCGCCTTCGCGCTCAGGCCGGTCGATGACCATCGCGCCGTAGACAAGTCGCTCAAGTCCTGCATCGGCGAATCGCTCATCCCATCGCCCGTCGCTGCTCTGTTGAGCCAGTTGTCTGGCGAGTCTTTCAGGCGACATATCATTGTTGAAAGCGAAAATCACGTCGAAGTCTTTTTGCGCATCTCCAAGCCACCGGCGCGCTCGCTCTTCAAACGCGCCTTCGCGCGTGTC
Organism: Blastocatellia bacterium UBA7656; assembly: GCA_002483445.1. Taxonomy (GTDB): domain Bacteria; phylum Acidobacteriota; class Blastocatellia; order UBA7656; family UBA7656; genus UBA7656. The sequence goes on along the minus strand of DLHY01000157.1, from coordinate 26,665 downwards.
CCATCCGGCGCAGACCGAGTAAAACGTCCCGCCCGGTCGCAGGCACCGCGGCAAGCCTTCGATTATGTTTCTGACGAGAGTTTCCCCCGTCTCTCCTCCGTCGCGGTATATCTGCTCCATCGAGAGCGACGGCACATAAGGAGGATGAGCGACTATTCGATCAAAGTCGCGGTCGGCGATTGCAGAGTAGAGATCGCCCTGAAGCACTTCGACGTTCGAGCAACGATTGAGCAATCGATTGAACTCGGCGAAGTGAGTGGCGCGAGCAGTGATGTCGCAGGCCGTGACCCGTTCGGCGCATCTGCTCAAGACCATCGCGCCGATTCCTGTGCCTGAGCAGAGGTCAAGCGCATCCTGCGAAGGACTCGTGGAGATGATTCGCAGGAAACGAAGCGTGCCGATGAATACCGCAGGAAAGACGGCATCAGGCGGCAACACGAACGGCGAGCCGTCCGCGCTTCGATGTCGGTCGGATGCGATCAGAAAACCTGCTACAGGGTAGAGGAAGACCGACGAATAATACCTATCGCCTTCTTCGAAGACTCCGCGGCGAAGAAGATCGAGCGCGAGAAGCGAATCCATCGAAGCCGAATCGATCACACGTTCGACATCTTCGCATCTGACCGCTTCGAGCAGCAGAAATAATTTTATGAGCGATCGAAGCGATTGAGATTCCGACGCGGAGAGGTCGGCTTCCTGGGGTTTGATCGCTCCGAGATTCGACAGGCTATCGATCCTCAGAATGCGGCAGACGGTCTCTTCATCGAATTCGGATGATTTGAGCAGCGATCCCACACGGGCGAAGTCATCGTCGCTCCCCGTCAGCAATGGCATTTCGTTATTCGATGGTTCAGCCATCTGTGCTTCTCACATCTTCCGAAGCTGATCCGGCTTCACCCTTCGAGCAGGGAGTGACGGGGCGCGGCGGAGAGGCGGGCGCTGAGGCTTTGGCCTCGTTTGCAGCCGTCTGAGCTTTTTGTTTCGGAGAATCGTCTGTCATCGTTCGCTCTCCTCACTGATGCCCCATGCCTGCGGGTCATAGCTTCGTTCGACCGCTTCCCAGTTCTGATCAGTGGTTCGCTCCCAGAGTTGATCGATTCGGGAGTCAGGAGGAATCGATTCATCTTTCATCGCTCGCTGAATCAACGGATGATCGTCGAAGTTGGGAGCAGTGACGAACATCAAAACCACGAAAGCCGTAAGCGTGGATTCCCAGGTCATTCCATATTCGCGCGCTCTCTCGACGCCCTTTCGCACAATCTCGCACAACCGTTCATCAGATATTTGTTTGACAGCAAGGGTTGCGCTGGGAAGCTCTACGATCACCTCTCCGTGCTTTGCTCGCAGATAGGAGGCGACTCGCCGCACGAAGGCCGCTTCCGCCGTCGCTTTGAACGCTTCCATCTGTTCAGGTCGAATTGTCAGCATAATATTCTCATCCGCCGATTATCACCGTCATACAGCCTGTCACTATCACGCCGCCATGCACAGTGTTGTCGCCGATGCGCGCAGCAGGCAATCCTCCGATAATCACGCTCATCGAGCCTTTCACGATCACATCAGGCGGGCCGACACATTGGGCCAGATCGGTGACGCGAGCCGCAGGCAAAAAACCTATCAGCACAGTAGTGCAGCAAGGCGGAAGTATCGGCCCTCCAACATGCGGCACAGGCGGCGTACCCGGTGTGACCATAGGACAGGTGTGCATATCAGTCAGTCTCGCTGCCGGCGGCATAACATTTCTCCTCGAAAATCGGGCTTCAGGATCATTCAATGCCCGAATGCGTGAGACCAGCACGCCGGAGCGTGCGCTCCCAGGCTTCTCCGCTGCGGTCATATAAGATCGATGACCTTTACTGCCTGTTCCACACCAGACAATCCTCCATCTAACTTGCCGGTGGAAAGTCTCTTGAGATTGAACTGATGGCCTCCGGCTGCCTTCTTCAAAACCCCCTCGCCCGCGTGAACCCCAAGATGCTCTCCCGCTTCCTTCCATCCCCACTGACCCAGCGATTCTGCGAATGTGACTTTCGCCTCCGTTGCATTAAGCACCGTGAGGCTGTCTATCAAAGCTATATGGCTCACGCTCTCCCATACCATGACATCTTCCGGCAGCACGGCGCTCAAGCTCTTCCTGCAATGCGTCAGGCTGTATATGAAACTGCCGGTAGACAGACTGTATGACTCGTCGAGCGATACTCCGCGCAATCCGGTCAACCCGACGACATCCTTCGCAAATCCGGCCACAAATCCTACGCAATCTATGCCGATATAGTTGTCGCAATACTCCTGAAGTTTTCTGTCATAATTCGACGCATTCATTCCCTTCATGTAAGGAAATTTATTTTGAGAAGAGTAGTAGGCGACCAACTGAATCACGGAGCGTATGTCATTGTATGAACCGCATCCTATGTGAACCCTGCCGATCAGTTTATCCATCCCGCTCCAGGGCGGAACGGTCAACCCCCCGATCTTTGCGGGCGGCGATTTGTCGGTCAGACAGCAGGAAAGGAGCGCCTGCTTGGGCTTGACGGCTGCTTCTATGCGGTATTTGCTGTTTACGTTTTGATACTTATAAACCTTCACCGTCGCGCGCACATCCGCCTTTCCGTCTACGATGTGACCGTCGAGCGGCACATTGAGTCCATCACGGTTGCGCTGATAGTTGATGGGTCGGGGCATTGATAATACTCCTCTCGCTCGCTCATCCGTCCGCCAAATGAATCTTCTCCTGTCGCAGAAAGCCGGACTCAAGAGCGAAACGTAAAATCGTCTCAGGATTTTTATCTTCAAGCACGAAGCAGGCAACCTCTCCGAAAAAAGTCGCCAACTCTTCCGCGTTGCATGTCGGCAGATAAACTCTCAGCACGCGCGGGTCGTAATACCTGAAGCGCAGAGGATTGCCTGCTGCGTCATACACAATGAGCAGCTTTTGAAAATGATTTCGCATCTGTCGCAGGTCGGCGCGACTGAGCGCGAATATGCACCAGTGATTGCCCCATCCTTTTTCTATCACCCATCGAGCGAACTCCGTTTGAGCGTCGAGGCGAACCAGATACGGCGCGACTTCAGCCATATCGGGTTCCATCTCTCCGCGAAACAGACACACGAATTCAGGTCTCAGCCCATACAACTTGTCCAAAAGATCAGGCGCAGACGCGCCATCGATCACTGCATAAGCGTTCGTGCGCTCTTCGGGAAAAATATATTTGCTCACTGCCTGGTTCATTTTGTTTTCATGGAAGCGCGACAAACGGCATCCCGTCGAGGGCGGCTGACTGCATAGCTATCGCGCCCAGACTGTATGAATTCGGCTTTGGGGGCCGCTTTGGAGGCGGCAACTCCGATTTCTTTCCCGCTTCAGAGGTGTCTGCATCCTTGGGCGGCTGGGGAGATTCGGGCGAAGACCCCGAGCCGCTCCCCGCTGCTCCCCCGCTGTTGATCAACACCATCGTCCCGCTGATGAAGATGCCCGCTGCATTGATGTTTATGAAATTGCCTCCCACCTTCAGCGTCAAGGTGACTCCCGATTCTATGACCACGTTCATCCCGGCCTTGAGATGAATCTCCATTCCCGCGTCGAGCGCGTGCTTGATCCCGACTTTCTCCTGCATATCCATCCCGGCCTGAACGGAAATAGTCCCGCCGACTTTTTCATTATGATCGCCTGTGACTTCTATGTGCTTGTCTCTTTCCACCTTCTCCAGTTGATCGCGTTTGACTTTGAGATGAGCATCGCGGCCAACCCATTCGAAGCGATCGTTCTTGATTCGAATATCTTTGTTGCGCTCGGCGTGAATGAAAATCTGCTCGCTGCCTTTTTTGTCCTCGAAGCGAAGCTCGTTAAATCCGCCTCCGCCTTTCGATGAGAGAGTCTTGATCGTGCTTTTGGTTTTTTCTGCGGGCAGTTCATAAGGCGGCATCGATGCGCCGTTGTAGACTCTTCCCGTTATTATAGGCTGGTCGGGGTCTCCTTCCAGAAAATCGACGATGACTTCCTGTCCAATGCGCGGGATGAAGATCGCGCCCCAGTTCTTTCCGGCCCACTCCTGCGAGACGCGAATCCAACACGAGCTTTTATCATCGTATTTGCCTTCGCGATCCCAGTGAAACTGAACCTTCACCCGGCCATATTTGTCCGTGTAAATCTCCTCTCCCGGAGGGCCGACCACCATAGCCGTCTGCGCGCCCTGCATAAGCGGCGTGGGGGTGACCCTTGGCGGGCGGAAGGGCGTCGGATGAGGCATGCATTGAAAGTGATTCACATAATCGAAGTCCTGCGCGGCATCCACGTCCGAGCTTCGATAATTCGTCCCCTGATCCGATGCGTGATAGACCGAAGTGAGAACGAATGTCTTGTTGAAGTCGCGACGGTAGTGATCTTTCAGATTGAATCTGTATCCCGGCATGAATCCGCGGCAACTGCTCGACCCGTTGATCACTACCTGCACCGTCTCCTGTTCCTGCATGCGGACGCCGACGAGTCGCTCGCCGAGGTCGCGCTTTTTGTACTCGCCGGGATAATCGTACATTTCGAGTTTGCGCTCGTCCTTGCCGCTCACTTCCGACGTGAGATCGAGGAGGGGCTGTTCGAAATTGAAATCGTTTATAGCATAACGTCCGGGCCTGACCTCCTGTTCCAAAGTCCATTCGCCTATGACTTCTTCCATCTTGTGTTCGCCGATGATGGTTTTGTAACTGACTTCAGGGTGAAGATGGCAGGGTTTGAACTCGCTCGGATTGTTGGCCACGACGAGGGTGTGCTTGTCGCGCTCGTGTTCGAAGAAATAGAAGATGCCTTCTTCTTCCATCAATCGAGAGACGAAATTGAAATCGCTCTCGCGATACTGCACACAGTATTCGCGCGGTTCGAAGCTGCCGTGAAGTCGATTTTTGAATTCCAGTTTATGCTCCTGGAAAATCGCCTGGATGATTTCGGGCGCGGTCTTGTTTTGAAATATGCGGCAATCGCTCGTGCGCGTGAGCATCCACAGATGAGGAAAGAGCGTGGCGTGATAGTGCGCGAAAATTTTAGGAGTCGTTCCGCCTTCGAGCGGAGTCGAGCCTGACTGTGAAAAAGAACTGATGATGCCGTTTATGTATCGCTCGGACCCGTCGGGCAGCTTTATTATGATAGTAGCCTTTTTGCCTACGATGGAATCGAACGAGATGGAGCGATTCTCCGAGTGCATGTAGAGATCGAAGCGAAACAATCGCGATACGCCCTCTTCGCCCGAAAACCGCTGCAACAACAGCGCGTCTTTGCCGAGCGGCGTCATCACCTGAATCAATCTGTTGTCCTGCGTGTACTCGCCCATACCTGCTACCATTCTGCGCGGATCGTTGAGAGGATCGCGCCTCCCGACTGAGTGTCGAGTTTTCCTCCCAAATCCACGTTGACAGGAATGCCTTTGATATTGCCCCTCAGTCCAAGACCTATCGATCCGCTCGTGGGGCGCGAGTTTGAAAGTTGAATGCGGCCCGCCAGGTTCATTCGCACGCCTCCCTCGGTGAACTCTATGCCGAGTCCCAGATTGACCGGCGTGAGGCGCATGTTTCTCGGATCGTAAGAACTTTCGACTCTGGCCACTGCCTTGCCGAACGGGATGATCACTCGCCCGCCTGCCGACGCTATGCTTGCCGAAGCATCCGTCGCATGACCGCTTACGGTGAATTCCACTTTGATCCTTTCGAATTCCATCGTCGCGTCGATCTCCATTTGAAACTCGCGCTTCGAGGGAATGAACCGGAATCCTCCGGCTGATATTTCGAGAGTGCCTGCGGGGCGTGTGGTGAATTTTTTATCCTTGAGCATCTTCGTTATAGGCTCTACGGCCTGATCGCCCGTGCGCGCGACGTACATTCCGACCGCGCCTCCGAGTATCAAGCCCGATGCCACTATGTAGATGATTTTTTTATTCTGCTCGAACCAGACTCCCATCGGGCTGCAACGGAGAGCCGAGGCGATGCCTTCGGCGCTTTGTCTGAGGCGGAGATACTGAGAACTTTTTTTCACCTGATTGAGCGCGTCTCGTCCGACGGCTGTCGCGGTGTTGTTGAGCAGAGCGACGGCCATTTTTTTCGCCTCATCCGGCGAGAAAGCGAGCGGCGCGTTTCGCACGCCCGCGCGAGCTATCTCTTCGAGAGATTTTCGGATTTCTTTTTGCACCTCTTCTGACTGAAGCGCGTTGATGAGATAAGTATCGAGGTCTTTGCCCACATCACCGGCGACCTTGATGCCAAGCACAACGGTGTCGCGCACCGACCCGATCACATCCGTGCATTTTCCTGAGTTGGACATCGACTCCTCTTCCGAGACTCCTCAAATCATGCAGGGCAGTGCAGGAAGACTGCCTTGACATCCGCGCTCGCGTCGCGCGAGCTTGCGTTCGATCCGACGTACCATTCGGAAAGTGATCGCCATTCTATCCTGCCCGTGTTTATCGGCGCGGGATCGTAGACAAGCACTTCTTTGGGCTTGATGCCCGCAATCACCACGATGTGTTTTTTGCCGTTGACCCACAGCGGGCCGTAAAGCTTGAGCCACGATTCCAGAGTCGCTTCGGTCGGGGATATCGGAGGGACGGGTTTGAGTCCCAGTCGTTTTGCAAGGTCGAGTATCTGCGAATTGAGAATCCCGTCGTTGGCCTTGCACAACTTTACGCTGGGATCATCATACGCAGGATCGACTATGTCTTTCTCGCACATCAGCGTTTTGTTGCGTCGCCATTCGATCAACATCTCCGCGCTTGCGTACCAGCAGGACATCTTCATCGTCTGAGGAATCAGTTTCATGCCAGCCACAGTGTAACTCATAAATCCTCCTTTCGAGTTTCAATAGCCCAGTATGAAATAAGCGTCCCATCTGTGCCGGTCGCCTATGACATCACGCTCTATATGAGCCTGACCCTGCTCCGCAGTAGTGATGTCCCAGGCCACTCTGTCCAGCCACAGATCAGGCCCCTTAGCTCCGCGCGGCGTTATGCGCAAGTCCTGCGGAAGGTCGCCCCTCCTTATCGCCGCGTGAACGTGTCTTTTGAAAAGATCATCGATCACATTGCCCATAGCCGTCGCCACTCGCTGTTTGCCTCGCGTCTGCTGCAATGTTTTCACCTGATGAATCAACGACCGCCTTTCGGTGACGACCTTCAGAAAAACTTCATATAACGTGTTGGTGATTTGAATTTCTTCCGGAGTCAGGTTTCTGTTCGCCCATACCGGACGCACTACCAGATACATAACTCACCTTCCTTCAATAAACAGCCTCCTCCGAGGCTTCATAGCTGCGCGTGTAATCGAGGCGGTTGAATCCCTGACGGCTAACGTACTCGCTGACATCCGAGGTCACTTCTCTCGTCATCGCATCGACTACGTAAACGCGCCCGCCTATGTTGGCGAGGACGAAAAAGTGATTGGGCGTGTACCCTGAGCCTGCGGGCCGCGTGCCTCTGACTACGACGTGATGATTCGGCCCCAGGGTCCGAACCAGAGTTATGAGTTGCGCAAGTCTTATCCTGCGCCAGTTCGCCGTGATGGAATATCTTCCCGAAAAGGTCATCGGCACTGCGACGACCTCTCCTGTGTTGAGATAATCATCTACGGCATCAGCAGTCATAGGACAATCGGGCGTTTCCAGATGAGGATAGAGTCGTTCGAGTATCCTTCGGCCTCCTGCCCCTATCAGATCGTCATAATGGCCCATGTAGATTTTCTCCTATTCGAATCTTTACTCAGATGGATGAGAAAAAAGCCTCTCATTAACACCGCGATCAATCGCGGTGAAAAAGCGAGAGACATGAACTCGAAACTGTTTCAACAGTTTTTCTGTTCACGCAGATGACCTTATCAGCAACATCTGAGCGCCTGACAACAAGCTGACGAATCAAGGATCGGCGGAGAGAAACTGCTAAAACAGTTCTTTGTGTTTCGCCCGCTCTCGCACCGCGATCAATCGCGGTGTTAATGAGAGCAGGCTGTTCATCCATGCGCATACCGCTATAACTTTCACGACGAGACTTCATACCTGAACTGTCCCCCGTCGCCTATCGTCACCTCTACGCGCGAGATAGCTCGCCCTTCGGCCATGCGCGACAGGAATTCCCCGCTCATCTCTGGCAAAAGCGTTCGCGTCAGTATGTGATCGACGTTTCGCGCGCCGCTTTCGACCTCGCGGCAACGACCGGCTATCTCGCCAATCACCTCTTCACTGTAAAGAAATTCCGCTCCGTGATTTTCCGCAAGCCTTCGCGCTATGCGCCCAAGTTGCAGGCGAATGATTTCTCTCATCACATCATCCGAAATCGGATAATAAGCCACTGCGACCATGCGACCGAGAAGAGCGGGCTTGAAGACCTTGAGCAGTTCGGACCGCACCGATTCTATGAGCGCGTCAGGTTCGGGCCGCGTCTCAAGGTCGGCGCAGAGTTTCATGATCGTGTCCGTGCCAGTGTTCGACGTGAGAAGTATGATCGTGTTTTTGAAATCGATCACCCGCCCCTCGCCGTCTTCGAGCATCCCTTTGTCGAACACCTGATAGAAAAGCTCCATCACGTCCGGGTGCGCTTTCTCGACTTCATCGAGCAGCACCACTGAGTAAGGCTTGCGGCGCACGGCTTCCGTCAACACTCCGCCCTCGCCATAGCCCACGTAACCCGGAGGCGATCCTTTGAGCAGCGAGACCGTATGCGCTTCCTGAAACTCGCTCATGTTGATGGTGACGACATTTCTCTCTCCGCCGAACAGAGCCTCGGCCAGAGCAAGCGCGGTTTCAGTCTTGCCAACTCCGCTCGGCCCCACGAGCAGAAAAACTCCAACGGGGCGACGCGGATCAGTGAGGCTGGCTCGCGCAGTGCGAATGCGCTGACTGATGGCTTCCAGAGCGTGCGATTGGCCTATGACTCTCTGTTCGAGTTTTTCTCTGAGCAAGAGGACTGCTTTGATCTCATCGACCATCATCCTGCCCACGGGAATGCCCGTCCATCCTGAGACCACCTCGGCCACGGTTTGCGAAGTCACACAGGGTTGCATCAGAGGCGTGTCGCCCTGCGCCGCTTCAAGTTCAAGGTTGAGGCGACTGAGATCAGCGCGCATCGCATCGATATCAGCGGGCGTATCGGTCGTCGTAGTCGTCGAAGCAGAGCCGACAGAGACCTGAGCCGCGGCGGTCGCTTCGTCCGATTTTTTGACGAGCGCCGAGGCTTCGAGCCGTGAGCGAATTTCGCGGATGCGGCTGATTATATCCTGCTCCTTTTCCCACTGAGCGCGCAGACGTGTGAGGCGTTCTTCTTCGCCTGCTATCAGGGCGGTCAATTCCTCGACTCGCTTTCGATGATCCGCGCCGGTCACTGATTCGCGACGAAGCGCGTTTAACTCAGTCGTGAGATGTTCTATGCGACGAGTGGCGTCTTCGACCGCAGGCGGTGTTGCGGCAAGTCCAATGGCCACTCGCGCGCAGGCGGTGTCGAGTACGCTCACGGCCTTGTCGGGCAACTGTCGGCCTGAGATGTAGCGATGCGAGAGTTTGACCACATCCTCGACTGCTTCATCGAGTATGCGGACGCGATGATGATTTTCCAGAGCCTCGACTATTCCGCGCAGCATCGCCGTCGCCTGCGCTTCGTCAGGCTCTTCGACCTTCACTACCTGAAAGCGACGGGCGAGGGCCGCATCCTTCTCGAAATATTTTTTATACTCGGCCCACGTTGTAGCGGCGATAGTGCGAAGTTCCCCGCGAGCCAGCGCGGGCTTGAGCAGATTGGCGGCATCGCTCTGGCCAGCCTGCCCGCCCGCGCCTATCATCGTGTGCGCTTCATCGATGAAGAGGATGATCGGCTGCGGGGAAGATTTGACTTCTTCGATCACGGACTTCAATCGATTTTCGAATTCGCCCTTGATGCCCGCGCCCGCTTGCAGTAGTCCGAGGTCGAGGACGCGAAGGGCGACGTTTTTGAGCGGCGGCGGCACATCACCCTCAGCGATGCGAAGCGCGAATCCTTCGACGACTGCGGTCTTGCCCACACCCGCTTCGCCCGTGAGTATCGGATTGTTCTGACGGCGGCGTGTGAGTATGTCTATGACCTGGCGTATCTCGAACTCGCGCCCGATTACGGGATCGATTTCGCCACGGCGAGCGCGCACCGTCAGATCGATAGTGAACTGGTCGAGCGAGCGCGTTTTGGCTCCCATGACCGGCCCTTCATCAGCGGGAGGTTCGTAATCGACAGCCTCGCGTTCTTCCGCCGAGCCTCGCGTGATGTCGGCGAGATTTTTTCTGAGCGTTTCGACCGAGACCTTGTTGAACGATTTCGAAATCTCCCGCGCCAGTCGCGCGAGGTCTTCCTGTTCGAGCAGCGTCAGAAACAAATGCCCCGTGCGGACGCGCGACGCGCCGTGATCTATCGAGGCCAGAAGCCATGCGTCTTCCGCCATTCGCGGAATGCGCGGCGAAAGTGCGGGTGTGCGGGCGTTGCCGGTCTTGAATCGGTCGAGGGCGCGAGTGATATCGCGGCTCAGTTGAGACGGGTTGATTTCGAAATGGCGGAGTATGCGCGCGACATCGGTGTCGGGCGCTTCTACTATCTTGAGCAGAAAATGTTCGACATCGACCTCGTAGTTGGTGCGCGAGAGGCAAAGCCCCGCCGCCGCTTCGAGAGCGTTTCGAGAAGTGTCGTTGAGTCGTCCGATGAGTGATTTGAGATTTACATTCATGATTGCACCTTTCAGAACGATTCGAATTCCGATCAATCGATGAGTCGACTAGGCCATCCACTGCCCGGAATTGATTCCGTCAATGCTGTACCATCCTTGAAGCGGTCGCACGCCTGCTGATGTGTTATCGTTGTGGAACGCCCATTTGCCATGCGAGCTATTGGACCCGACCAGCCTGCGTTGATTGCGCCGCGTAACATTATCGCCGCCGCCGCCTTCGATAGTGATCCAGGTGTCGCCGACCGTATCGACGATGATGCCGACGTGCGTGCTGTCAATGCCTGTGTCATCGCCGTCTTTGCTTTTGAAGTTGCCGCCGCGTATGTGAAAGATGTCTCCTCGCTGCGGGCGTCGTCCTTTGTCGAATTCCGAAGCCGCTACATAACCGAAAGCGATTTTCGGCAGTTCGGTAAACAACCCTGTCACGATGCTGCCGCTTCGGATGGTATGAGAGCCGATGACATTGCAACCCGCCGCATGCAAAACACCGCGGGCGAACAGTATGCATGTGGTCGCTCCCTTCTGAGGTTTCGTTCCGGCTTTTGCGGCGGGGAAGTCATACAATCCGCCCAGGCTGAAGAGCGCCACCTGTCGACCATCGAAAGGACCGAGATTGACATGCTTTTCGGCTATCGCGCAGATGCGATCCCGCTTGCCTGACTGACTCCGCATCATCTCCGGGTAGAAGGGCTTCGATTTGGCAACGCCTTCAGCCTTGGGCCAGAGCGAATTGACGAGGCTCTTTCTTTCTGCGCGAGACCTGAGAATGAACGTGCGCGCGAAGTGGTATTCGATATCAGAGCCGATGCCCGCATAAGCGTCCTGCGGGATGTAGCCATCCCTGACGAGTCTGGCGACGAACTGAGGCTTTCCCTTCGAGGTGGCCTGACCCGCCATCGCATTGAAAGCCGCAAGGTCTGCTTCGGCCAGATCAAGGCAACTGATCAGCCCGTCGACGACAGATAATTCCTGAAGGTAGCCGAACGCTTCCGCATATTTTCCCGATTGAGCGGCCTCTCTCATTTTGGTCGAAAGAGCCTGCCCGCTTCCTGTCATCTGCATAGCCATCAATATCACTCCTCTGTCTCTCAATGAACCGCCGCCAACTCTCGCACTTCTTCTTTGCGCTCCACTCGCGCAGGCGGTTTTTCTCCTCTCCCCTCCAACTCTTCGCTGTCGGAAACGGCGAGTATCACCTGCGAATCATCTTCCTCGAACGGCAAGGTCTTGAGCCACGTAGTCCATCCGAGCATAGGCTTTCGCTTCGCCCGCGTGGTCAGCACGCAGGGAGGAACCTCTTCGGCTTTCATTATCAACTGCACGTCGAAGTCCAACTCCATCCCCACGAGCAGTCGCGTCATCTCGGCGGCGGGCTTGAAGGCCGTCCCCGACGGGAGCATCGCCGTAAACTCCGCATAAGTGAGCGGCCCGAATTTCAATCTGAATTTCGATTGAGCGTCCCATACCCGTGCGCCCGCGACCGTGTTCACTCCGAGCGCGGAGTTAGCTCCGCCGAGTCGCGTCAAACTCTCTTCATCCAGATCGAGCCACTGTCCCGAAAACTGCGCCACTCGCGCGGGCATTCGAAAATAATCGCCGAGCATCGCCGCAATCGCGCTCGCCGAATGCGGGCGCTGAGAAACAAGCCCGCTGTAAAACAACAATGCCTGATCAGAAAAACTCATCCTGCCCGAAAGCCCTCGCGTGCCGAGTCCTATCAGGCAGAGAAGGGAACGGGTGAACTGATCTTCTTCTCCGCGCTCATAAGCGATGGCGAAGCGATACTTTTCCCACGCGCGATAAAACAGCGAGATCATCCGGTGATTGAATGCATCGAGGAATTCCCATAGAGCCGTGTCCTTGTATCGCGCTCGCTCGATGAGCAGTTCCGTGTATGGATGCGGCAGCACTCCCATCTGGCCGGTCAATCCCATAAACGACACGGTCATCTGAGGCGGCTTGTCATCATCCTCGCTCGTGAGTTGATGAATCTGGCTTGCGGGAAAAGCGAGCGACGCGCGAGTGCGAAAGCGAGCGACTTCCGACGCGGGCGCGCTCTCGCGACCTACGGGACGACGCTCGCTATACATGCGTTCGAGCAGCCTCACCGCCTGAAAGAATTCGAAGCGATACGGCTCATCGAACAAGGTTTTGTCTAAAGGAGAATTTCTTCCCCTGTTCTCGGCGGCCATCGCTTGAAAATCCCTTCGCGTTGTTTGATCGTCGCCACCATCTGGCTGAACGAATTGACAGATGCGTAAAGCCCAAGAAAGCGATCAAGCACGGCAGTGAATAAAAAAAGTCCGCTCCCGACGTAACGCTCTTCGTCGAATTCCAGAGTCGTCTCGATGCCGCGCACGAATCCCGATCCTATTCGAGAGCCTGTCTGCCGCACCGCGCGACGGCTGGCGACGCGATTTATCCCCTCTATCTGCTTTCGCGTGGCGGGCGAGTCGCGGAAATCATAAAGCAATAAAATTTCTCTGAGCGCGTCAGGCTCTCCATCGCGTGTGGCTTCTACGATGGAGAGATGATTGAGCGAGAGATGAGAGATCAATCTCCACTGCGCACCGCTGCCAAGAGGCGGGCGGAGAGTATCGGTCGGCTTTTTGAGGCAACGCACGCTCGACAGAGGCGCGGAGCCTTCCACTTCGAAATCTCCCTCACGCGCGCCGAAAGGCAAACGTGAAGGAAGATCGCGATTGGTGCAGACGATTTCCAGCGTGAGCGTTTCGCAGGCAGGCACGCGCGGATTGAAATCAAGATCCACGAGCGAGAGATAAACCTCCGTCCCCGGGTCGTCCTTGCGGGCCGACGCTCGCCGCGAGGCGTACCAGAAGGCGCGCTCTTCTTCGCGCCCGTAGCTGTGACGATAAGAATAAAACGGTTCGAACTCGCGCGACTCGTGAAGGTATGGATCGGTGGCCGTCACTCGCTCAACGGAATAAACCTCAGTCGCCATCTGTCGATGTATGTCCGGGATGACTCGATATTCATTCTGCTGCTGAGTTAGTTGAACAGGTTCAGCCGTCTTCTCGAACAGATTCACGATGGGCGCGCAGTTGAGTTGAAACGTCTGGGCATCTACGACCGAGCGCGGAGGAGCGACATCGCGCAGATAAATCATTATGTCGAACTCATCCAGAAATCCCGCCCGCGCCGCGCGGTCGAGACCCGTCACGTCGAAGAAGAGAAACTTTTCGGGAAAGGCGAAATATTCGGTGAGCAATCGATAGCCCGCAAAAGAGCGCGCCGTGTAGGGGAGCATTCCCTCATCCGACTCGAAGCCGACGACTTTTAAACTCGTTGGCGGAAGCACGACTGCCGGAGGCTGACGGACTAATAGGCGAGTGCCTTTCTTCTTCGCCGTCGAGCGCAACTCCACGCGGGTGGCGTTGTTGAAAATCATCTCGTAGAGCGGATAAATGAGTTGCGGCTCTCCGTTTATAAAAAATCTCAGACTATTTATCGCGCTGCTTTTGTCTTCGCCGAGATGGAGTTGCGCCAACTCAGTGTTGTTGATGCAGCGCAGGCTGATCTTTATGACGGCCTCGGCCCACTTGCCGCGCGAATCGACGGGGTCGAGCGAGATGAGCGAAGCAGAGCGAACTTCTATGGGCCAGAGCGTGACTCCGTAGCAGGTGCGAAAACGGCAGGGCGTTCCCTGAATTGGCTGTGAATAAAGCACGGTGCCGCGGTCGAGCGTGTAGCCGGATGTGAGTTTGCCCTGTTCGGGGTCGAGCGCGAACTGGACTATCGACATCGATGGTATCGGCGCGAGGTAATGCGGGTAGAGGACGTTGGTCAATGATTCGGTTATTTCCGGAAACTCGTCGTCAATTTTTAGATGGACGCGGGAGGCGAGAAAAGCGAAGGCTTCTATCAAACGCTCCACGTGCGGGTCTTCGCACTTGTCGGGTTCGAGCAGCAATCGTCCGGCAATCTTTGGGTACTTCTGCGCGAACTCGGCCCCCATCTGTCGGAGAAAGGCCAACTCGCGCTCGTAGTATCCTAAAAGCTCGTCGCGCATCATCCCTCCTTGACGACGTACTCTCCGCTGGCGACCTGAAGAGAGGTGTCGAAAGTCACAGGCTCAGGCGCGGGTTCTATTCTGAGCCGCGCATCGATTCGAAAGTGGACGGCATTCTGATTTTTTTCTGCGGGCATCAGAGTGACGATCACATCTTCGAGTCGCGGTTCGAATGAGGAGATGGCGTTTTCAATCGCGCGCCGCAATCGATTCTGATCCGCCTGCGTTTTGACGTTGAGTTGAGTGAAGTCCGCAAGCCCGAATGATGCCAGCGAGCGATTTATCTCTTCGAGGTCAGGGGGCAGTCCGCCCGGAACCTGTCTTGAGTTGAGCAGCCATTCGAGGTCGCGTTTGAGCGATTGTTTCAACTGTCGAAGGCTGCGCGAGCGCGAAGCGGGCGGCTCGCGCGAAACCTCCGGCTCGTAATCGATCAGACGATCCAGCACCGAGGGCGTTATTTTGATTTCGTTATCGATTCTCGGCATAGCTCACTTTCGAGACACTGTGAGCGGGAGATGCGGAGACGCGGTGAAAGGTCGAATGAAGCCAATGCATACCCCGCCGCGTAGCGGCGTTATGAGCGTAGCCCGGTCTTTCAAGGCCGGGAAAGCAGCGGTCAGGATTCATCTCGTCGCGTCAGCGACGATTGATCCCTGCCCGAGATTCAGCCGTCGCTGACGCGATGGAACCTCTTGATGGATGCTCATACACCATGCCTTGAAAGACACGGCTAAAATCATCCAGCCGCTACGCGGCTGCGCAGGCTCGGCAGCCGCCATTTATGCACTCTCTTCAAGATCAGCTTTCTGCTCGCCGCGTCTCCGCGTCCCGGTTACGCGCCCTTGGCCTTCTTGAGGTCGTAGCTGGCTCTCACCGGTCCGGCCAGCGTGCCGTCAGCCTGCTGTTCACGGTACTCGACTTCGCACTTTCCGAAGTTGAACGAGATCGATTCCAGCGGGATGTCGTCGGAGTTGGCCTGACCGCCCGTCTGAAACGACGAGATGAGCAGATCGGTGAATGTCCACTTGAGGAAATCCCGCTGCTCCTTGCCCGCCTTGCGCGCGATCAATATCGCCTGCGGAATGTGTTCGCCGTTGGCGCAGGCGAGAAACAGCTTGGGGCTGGCTTTATTGACCTTCATGGTGAAGTGGAAGTCCTGCATCTGCACCTTGCCCGCTCCACCGCCTCCGCCGTAGGCGAAGCTCCCGGTCTGGTTTTCTCCGAACGACCACGACTCAAGCTGAATCGTGCCTCTGTGCGTGTTGTCCTGGCTTTCGCCTTCTACACCTTGAATCTTCAAAAAGTAATCAACTGCCATGTTAGATTTCTCCTTTCTCTTATCGAGATAAATTGAAAACTGGTTCAGTCCGACTTCCAAACTAAAGACGTGCCAATCGAATTCACTTCCTCACTGACTGGGGCAACTCGGCCACCAATCGGAGCGAGACCGTGAGTTCGTCGAGTTGGAAATGAGGTCTGAGAAAAGCTATGGCCTTGTATGCTCCGGGCTTTCCCGCGACCTCGATGACTTCTATACGGGCCTCTCTGAGCGGATAGCGGGCCTTTGTCTCGGCGGACGCCGTATCGTCCGGCGTGACGTAGTTCTGTATCCACTGGTTGAGGAACATCTCGCAATCCTTGCGCGACATGAAACTGCCTATCTTGTCGCGCATCATCGCTTTCAGATAATGAGCGAATCGCGACATGGCGAAGATATAAGGCAGTTGCGTCGAAAGCCGCGCGTTGGCGTTTGCAGAATCCAGGTCGTACTTCCTGGCCTTCTGGCATGACTGCGCGCCGAAAAACGCTGCGTAGTCTGTATTCTTGCAGTGAACGAGCGGAATGAATCCGAGGTCGGAAAACTCTTTCTCCCTACGATCAGTGATGGCGATTTCGGTCGGACACTTGAGCGCGACTTCGCCCTCATCCGTAGTGAAGGTGTGATAGGGAAGTCCCTGCACTAATCCGCCGCCTTCGACTCCGCGAATGGCCACGCACCAGTTGTAGAGCGCGAACGATTCTGTAAGTCGCGTGCCGAATGAATAGGCCGCATTGCCCCACAGGTACTTCTTGTGATCCGTCCCGTCGACGTCTTCGACGAAGTTGAACGACTCGGTAGGCACGCTGTCCTCTCCGTAGGGGAGACGCATCAGCGTATGAGGCAGGCACAGCCCGACATAGCGCGAATCGTCCGACTCGCGGAACGAACGCCATTTCAGATACTCAGTCCGGTCGAATATCTTGGCGAGGTCTCTCACCTCCGTGAGGTCTGAGTAAGTGTCCCAGCCGAAGAGTTGAGACGAGGCGGCGGTGACGAACGGGGCGTGAGCGGCGGCTGCGACCTGAGCCATCTTTTCGAGCAGGAGTTGATCCTGCGGGTGATTGCTGAATTCGTAATCGCCTATCAACGCGCCGAACGGAGCGCCGCCGAAGGTGCCGAACTCTTCTTCGTAAATTTTCTTGAAGGTCGCCGACTGATCGAACTCTATGGCTTTTTCAAGATCGCGAAGGAGTTCTTTTTTGTTGACGTTCATCACGCGGATTTTGAGCAGAGTGCTGGTCTCGCTTTCGAATACGAGGTGATGGAGACCGCGCCACGAAGCTTCCATCTTCTGAAAATCCTCGTGATGCATGATCTCGTTGAGTTGGGCCGAAAGCCTCCGGTCGATTTCGGCTATGCGCGCATCGATAGCCGTCTCGACGTTGCGGGTCAGAAACATCTGGCCTTCGAGGCACGACTGGACGAACTCGGCGATCATGTCTTTGGCTCGCGCGGTCTGCACCTCGTCGCGCCCCAGACGGCCTTCGTCGAGTATCTTTGCGAGCAGATCGGGCGGAGCCTCCTCGACTGCCGCGGCAGTCGCTTTTTCGACTTTTTCTTTCTTTGAACTCATACTACTCCTCCTTTACATCGCCTTCGGGTTTGGAGGCTTCCAGACCGAGAGCCTCGCCGATCTGTTTCTGCATGCCGGTGTTTTGAATGATATCGGTCAGCAGGTTTTCGAGTTTCTCGTTGCCGTCCATCTTCGACTTGAGATCGGAGAGTCGCTTTCGCGCTTCGACCAGCTTGCGAAGAGGGTCGAGTTGCTGGGCCAGTTGATCAGGCTCGAAGTCTTCGATGGTAGAAAATCTGAGTTCCACTCCGAGCTTGGAGTCGTCATCCGTCAGACGGTTAGGGACGTTGAAAGCCAATCGAGGCTTCATTCCTGAAAGCACCTGATTGAAGTTGTCGCGGTCGATTTCGACGAACTTGCGGTCTTTGATTCGTGGGAGTGGCTGTTCCGGCTTGCCGGAGAAGTCGCCCAGCACGCCTACCACGAAAGGTATTTCTTTAAGCTCTATCGCGCCGCCGATTTCCACGTCATAAGTTATATGGACGCGCGGCGGGCGAATCCGACTGAGCTTTTGCTGCACGCTTTCTTTCTTGGGCATAATGATCGCTCCTTTCGTAATCTGTAGCAGACTGGCGAACGGCTCCGGCTAACCCGGACGTGGAATTGATCGTCTGCATCAGTCTTTAACCTGCCAGTGATGAGAGGTTGCTTCACCGCAGAGGCGCAAAGCAGGCGCAGATGTGAGAGTTTTTCCTCTGCGCAATCGCTGCGTCCTCGGCGTCTCTGCGGTGAAAGAATTTCTTGCTGTCATATCTTCGGCTCCAAAAAATTTTCAGAAAACTCTCAGAGCGTGTTTAGAAATTGACTTTTGCCGCGAAGCGGCACTGAGAAGGTAGCCAGAGGTGAAACCTCTGGAACCCACGGCACATCGACCCGCGTTGAAGACGCGGCAGATGTTCTGGCGCTAAACGAGAGCGCGTCATCGCATCGCCGCAACCCAGACGTTGCACGTCTGGCTATCTTCTCTGTGCGCCTTCGGCGCAAGGTCTGACTTTCTCGACACGCTCTCGAACTTGCTTTCAAACGAAAGCTCATCGCTCATCCGATCCCGGTCGAAGGCCCAGCGTCTCGCGCAGTTGGGCAAGCGAGCCTTCATCCTTGATTACATCCTGAAGCCAGACTTCGAGCGGCATCTCGCCCCAGCGGATCGCGCGTTGAACCAGATAAGAAACCGGCGAGTGCGGCTCCGTGCGTCGGAAAAATTCCGCCACCTCTGCCAGCCGCTTCAGCGCATCCCTGCGAGTCTGAACCGCTCCGTTCGATGAAACAATCTCGCCCTCCTCTAACTGCTCCGCATCGCCTCGCTCAACGCTTGCTTCCTCGCTCACCGCGTCAGGCTCGACGAGTCGTTTTTCCCTGACCAGTTTTTCGACAAGCCCGCGCAGAGGATCGAGCGTCTTTTTGAGATCAGACAGTGCGGGAGCCTGACGGTCGAATTTTTCATCGACGGTTTTTTCCAATGATAAAAATTCATCCCAGCACCGACTGACAGTAGCGAAGAGTTCTTCGTAGAAAGCGCGTCGCGTCGCATTTTTCGCTTTGCGCCAATCCTCGCTCGTCGTCTTCTTCTCTTCATTTGCGCGCGTCTTCAATTCCACCGCGCGCTCGAACTCGGCTCCCGCGAGTTGATCGAGGTTTTCAGGGATGTCGAACTCCTTGGATTCCTCCCATTGAAGGAATGAGTAATTGAGTCCCGTCGATGCAGTCAGAGGAATCTCTTTGATGGCCAACCCTAACTGGCGATCCATCCACGCGAGCGAGTTGGCGCGCGCCTCAAGATCGCCCTCATCGATTTCAGGATAGACCGTTTCCCAGAATCGCTCGATGAGTCCTCTCATCAGCCGCAGAGAATCCATCAGTCCCGCGAACCCGCGGAGTTTGACCATCGCTTCGGCGAGCCACGCCGCAACCTGAATGTCTTTGGTGCGACGGGCGAGCGCGTCCGTAGCCAGAGCCGAGACCTGACGCCAATCGGCGGTTTTCAACTCGCATTTCCAGTCGCCCTGATCCAGATTTTCATCCGCGCGCCGAGCCTCGCGTATCTCGTCGTAAAGCCCGACGTATTGCAGACTCTCGCCCGCCGGATTTTCGCCCGCTACGGGAGCGAGCATCTTCTCGACATCGCTGTCGGAATCTTTCACCGAAGATGCGGTCTCTGCTGCTGACGACATCGCGTTCTCCTTCTCGATTCTCTTCACTCCTGAGCCGCGAGATCGAATTCAATGCTTCTCATTTCGAGCAAAGTTTTGTCTTCATCATCGACGACGAAGACTCTCAAGCCTTGAGGCACGAAGAGGTCATCGCCCACAGGTTTCCAGTCCGTCATGCGTCCGAGTCTGACCAGATCGTTTTCGTGTTCGCCCGACCCGGAATACAGAGCGGGGATGAAGACTTCGCCCACAGTCCCGTCTCGCGCTTCTATGCGCGCGGGCGTCCACATCAGGTCGCGCAGGTGTTTGGGCGGATCGATCTCTATTCGCCGAATCTGCTCGAATGGAAGCCATGCGTATTCATTGCGCACGAACAACTCCAGCACGGGAGCGGTGAATTCATTCCAGTCCCGGAGTCGCTGGAACGGCTGACCGTTGAATTTGCCTGCTCGCGCGGGCGCTTCTTCCTCGACTCGATTCAACAGCGCGCGGGCCTCCGCCGCATTGCCTTCGCGCGTGCGGTTGACTGCGCTCGTGAGCAGATCGACAAAGGCAGGCGGCTCGATGAGGAAATGCGGCTCAAGTCCATGCAGGAACAAACGCTCACGCCGTCGTTCTGCTTCGATGTTGTTGCGATAGACCTGCACGCCTATTTCCGACTGCGCGCTTTGTGATCCGATCACTTCAAGCTGACGCTCGGCGCGGTCGAAGTGGCCCGCGAAGCAAAGCAACTCGAATAAAAGAGTGCGCCGCTGCATATCCATCGGATTGGCTTTGACTTCTTTGTTGACGCAATCAATCGCGCCCTGAAGGTTGCCTGAATTCAATAACTCTTTTGCCGATGCTTTGCTTTCGCTTGCCGGTTTCATGATTTCTCCTCCGAGTGGCGCAAGCTGACAGCTTGCGCGGCCCCAAATCGCGCTCTCTCAGGACACGCGCAATCTAACAGATTGCGCCACTTCATCTTTAATTCGGACTCTGCGGTGCGCGCATCGCCGTGAACAGCCTTCGCTCGAACGGACTGGTCGCGCTCGATGGTCGAAGCGTTGCGCGCACCATCACCGATCCTACATGCCACGACAACTGATATTGATTGTCCGCGGTCTTTGTGGCATTGCCCGCGCCGAACATCTGAAACAGTCCCCACTCGCCGGGAAAAGCTCTCTCCGATTGCTGGCCTCCCTGCATGACGAGAATCCTCGCGCCCGAAGCCCCGGCCTTCGCGGGCCAGTTGAATTTCGCAGACTGCGGAGATGTGCCTCGCGTCTCCACCCGATTGCCGTCTATCTCGATCACGACATCCGCTCCGCGTTCTGCCATCAGCGTCAGGTCATAAGCGACATCGGGCTGCTGACCTCCGCCGGGAAAGAGCGCGTCACGGAGCGCGCGGGCGGCGTTGAGATAATTGACGAAGCCCTCGGACAATTTCACCGCGCCCGATTCTTTCAATCTCCATCGCCCCTGCGCGTCCTCGAATGAAGTGGCGAGCTTGTCATTGAAAAATGCAGTGAACTGACCGTTCGAGGGATTGAGGAATCGCGCAAGGTCAGTGACAGGAGCCTGCGAAGAAGAATCAACGAAAGGGAAACCTGATTCGAGAGCGCGGGCTTTCGGATATAACTGCTCGCGCCAGTTGCGCTCTATCTGTTCGTAGCCGCCGCCGTAGAGCATCGCGCGAAGATTCGAAAGCGGCTGCTTGAGCAATCGGGCCACGTCGCTTGCCGCCGCGGTCTTGAACGAATCCGTCATGCGCGAGACTTCCTGCTCCGCCTTTTGAAGTCCCATCTCGTCCTTGCCCGTCAGCAGCGCCTTGGCGGTCTGCGCTAGCTGATCGTCAGATTTCGTTTCGAGCGCATCAAGCACACGCTTGAGCGTCGCGCGATATTCCGACATAGGCGCGCTCGTCTGTCTGTCTTCAGTAGAGACGAATGAAAAAACGGGCCTGAATTCTTTTTCCACTTCGGTAGTTCCCGCGACGGTTTCTTTACGGCTCGAAAAAATTCCCTTGATCCAACCCCACACTCCTCCGCCGCTTCTTTTGACCGAGAGGTTCGTGTTGCGCTCAAGCTCCGTCATCACCAGTTCCATGGGCGAATCGCTCGACGATAGAACTTTCAGCGCCTCTACTGCTTCTTCTTTCGTGCGGAAGGGGCGAAGGCTGATGCCCTTGATGAATCGCTGCCACTGGGATGTGTACTCGCGAAAATACATCGCCTGAAGTTTGCTGACATCGGCGCTCTGGCTTTGCGACGCGGCGGCCTGCGGCCCCATCACCCAGTCGTCTTTGCTTATCTCTTCGGCAGCCGACTCCATCGCCGCGCCCCAGTGTTCGTGATAACCCGTAGAGGTGAAGCTGCCCGGAACCGAAAAGGATGATGTCAGAATGCCGCGACCGCGATCCTGCACTACCGATTCGAGAGTGACGGGCGAAACCTTCGTGTCTATCTCAGAGGTGATCTGCTTGAAGAAGCGATTGACCGCAGGATAGGCCGCAAGGCGACGACGCGACTCCGCGACGATCTTATCGTCGGGCCTGTAAGCGGGCGCGTCATCGCGACTGGCCTGACGCGCATAAAATTTCAACTGCTCTTCCGATACGAGTTCCATATCCACGGGCGACGCTTTCTTCCAGTAATCGGACAACTGATTGGCCAGGAATGTCGCTTCGGCTTTTTCCGGGTTCGACAGCATCAGATAGGCTTTGAGCAGATCATAATGACGACCGAGATCGACCTCGCCCGCAGCTTCAGGCGTCCGCAGATCATGCTCCAGAGCGGCGACCGTCGGCTTGAAGAAGTCCTGCGTTATTGCGTCAAAATAAATAGCTCGCGCGTAAGGATTGATCTCATTGCCCGAATAAAGTCCGAGCCTCAGATAAAGCGGCGGCGAATCCTGATCATATTCATCAAGTTTGGCGAGCGCCCTTCGCAATTCATCAATCGCTTCAAGCTCGACACGTCGCGCGGTGGCGTCTTTTTTGGCAGGGTCTTTGTTCACGTTGGCGCGAGCGATCTCGTCTACGCGATGGCCGCGCTCGTTTGCTTCGGCGATCAGCGCGCGATTGCTTACGAAGGAAACGATCATGCCTACGGCCACGAAAAACAGCAGCGCGAGAGCCGCCGCGGCCAGTATGTTTCGCAGGCGATGAGGATTCTTTTTGCTGGCCTGAAAAGATTCGGCCAGAGATTTGTCTCTCAGCAGAACGTCTTTGAAAAATCGCTCGGTGAAGAATCCTTCCGATGCCGTTTTCGCTTCGCCTCGATCTCCCTCTGTCGCGCTGCTCGTGAAGTAGAATCCGCGCAGCAGAGGTTTTTCGCTGAAAGGATTCGGGCGGAAGAGAGACGAGGTGAACAGTCCGAGTTTTCTTCGAGTCTCACTGAAGTGAAGCGGAAAATCGAATATCGATAACTGCTCGGCTGAATCTTTCGACGCGGCGAGCCGCATCAGGCGATGGCGCACTAAAGCGTTCGAGAGATGATCGAACTCGACATCGAAGAGCGCGTGAGCGTTTTGAGATTTTTCGAGCGGTATGGTCGCGCCCCACACCTGAGACCTCTCGGCGCGATTGAGTACATAAAAGAATTCGTCGAAGCCTTCGATCAAATCCAGATGGGTGAAGACGAGGTAGATGGGAACCTTGCACCCGATTCGCTCAGTGACTTCATCGAGTCGCGAGCGCATCAACTTGGCCTGCTGTTCGATCACGGTGTCGGCGGAAGAGATGACCTGCGCGGCATTGACGGCTATCAACACGCCGTCGAGCGGGCGCGACTTGCGATACTTTTTTGCAACCTCTATCAGGGCCGACCACTCATCCTGATCCGCGCCTTCCGTTTGATAACGGCCTGCGGTGTCGAGCAGCACGCAGGAGTCAGTCACTCGCCACTGACAATCGCGCGTAGGGCGTATGAGTTTCTGATCCGAATGGCGTTGACTCGGAAGGGTTTGAAAATCAAGCCCGCCCGAAAGCAGAAGAGATGTCTTGCCCGATGCGGGCGGGCCAGCGACCAAAAACCACGGAAGGCTGTAAACCGCATCGCCCCGCTTTTCGCCCAGCCTTGATTTGCGCAGCCACTCGGCGGTTTCTTCCGCGCCCTCGTTCAACTCGTCATAAGAGCGAGCGGGAGACGGTTGTTTTTCTGAATCAGGGGCGAACTCGTGCGCTTCCGCTTCAAGCTTCTTTTGCCTCTTCCTGCGATAATGATTTATCACCAGCGCGAAGGGCCAGGTCAGAAGTATCAGCCCGATCAGAATTATTCTTTGATCGAGCGTGAGGCCCAGCGCGGGTCCGAGGTAGTAGACGATCAATCCGGCTGCCGCGTAAAACGACAGGATGAACGATATGCCGATCGCCGATTTGAGTTGATACCAGTGTGACATAACAGTGGTTAGTGGTCAGCGGTCAGTTGACTCCTGACCGCAGTCATCATCTGAGCAATTGCTCTTTGGCCGCGTTCGATTCGCTGCCAAGCAGGAAGCTCAGAATCAGGTAGATGAGTATGACAAGCCCAAGCCCCGCGCCTGCGCTGATCTTCACCCAGCGAGGCAGGCCCGTATCAGCGGGAGGCTCAGGCTGATCGGTCGCTTTCCAGTGAGGAGACAACGCGCCTGCGCCCAATCGATTCGCGCGGCGCAGAAATTCGGCCACATTTTCGATCACGCCTCTCAACTGCTCTTCATAATAAATGTTGTATTTGCCCTTGTAGCCCAGCAGCAGGCACAGATAACAGACTTCTACCACATCGATGTCGGCTTCTGTCTCGGCGGTCTTCATCAGCGCGTCCAACCGTTCGAAGAAAGTAAGCCCCGCCAGATGCTCGCCCACATATTCGAGTTGAAGCGGATATTTCTCCCACTCTTCGCGCAGCGGGAAATCGGCTATCAGCACGGTCTCATCGACGAAGGCCGCCAAAGCGAACTTCACGATTTGCAGTTGCCGGTCTTTGTATCCGAGCCGGTCGCCCTGTTGTTCGACTTCTCTGAGCAGACCATCTACGGTTCGACGCAATTCTATTGATGGCGTGGTCAGACCGGCTTTGACTCGCATGATCTCTTCAAGCACGGGCGTAGCCAGACCCATCAGGTCATTGGCTGATTGCGCCTGCGCGCGTGAGAAGGCGGGTCTTTGAAGTGTCGCGCTCTGCATCGTTTCGTCCTTCATCAGGGCTTGACTGCGTACATCTCAAGTTTCACGTCGGGGAACTCATCGGGAACGTAGACGGCGATCGTCTTCGATCCGCGAATGGTGTCCCAGTACGGGCCTGCGCTGTCGAGACCGAAATAGTGAGACCCGATTCGCGCAGGGATGGGAGCGGGCGGCGGCGAAGCGTGCCTCAAAGTCACGCCCGGAAGGGCCGACCCTACTACGGCATCTATCACGTCGCGGGCGGCGATCTTTATGACCCGCGGCACGGTGTCTATCAAACGGCTTTCAGGCATCTGCGCGCGCACGCCGATGTAGAAGGCCGCTTCCTTGAGCAACTGATCGTCATGCACGCGGCCCACATAAAGCGACTTGCGCACATTCTCAAGCGGTATGGCCACGCAACGCGTCGGTATGACTATTTCGAGCAATTCGCGAATCTCGGCTGAAAGTTGATTGAATGTGAAGTAGAGATCAGTATGTTCGTAGCGGACTATATCTTTCGGATGGCGGTCAGCGACGAAGGTCATCAACTCGCCTTCGAGTCGGGCCATGCTTTCAAACAATCTTTCGGGGTGAACGAGTCGCGTTCGGAAGATATGCGTCATCATCGGGATCGCAGAATTGACCGTATGCAGCAGCCAGAAGACGACGACTTCGGATGCGGCCAGATCGCCCGGAGAGGTCGCGCGCTGTCTCCTCTGTTCGGAGAGAGTGCTGCTCTTGGTGATGAGTATTTCGATAAGCTGGCGCAGACAATTTACGAGCCATGTGGATGATCGAATGTTGAGCGATGGCGCGATCCAGTTTTCAGATAAAGCGATTTGCCCTGTGGCCGTGCGTTCAAGCTCGGCTATCTTTATCGTACTGTACCCTTCGCGCAATTCATCTCCGAGTATGAGGCGCAGGTTTCCGCGAGCGAAACCTATCTGTCGTTCGTTTTCTCCGGTGATTTCATCCGGCACCATCCCCGCGTCCTGAACGTATCGGGCCACCTGAGGGGCGGAGCCGTTCGTCTGATAGTTGGCCGCGCCCATTCGACGCGCGGGGACTGCGAGGTAAACTTCCAGCCGTTCATCTTCCTGAGAGAAATGTCCCTCGACAGATCGCGCGGCAGGCGAAGGATCGATTTGAGGTATGTTGACGATCAGACCGTCGGGCATGACTGCGCGACAGGCCAGCAGTTCGAAGAAGCCATTTGCAAGCGCGTCGCTGTTGACCTGAAGATCGAGTATGCCCCACTCATAAGCCGCGAGGGTCGAGAGCCGGAAACTGAGCAACTCTTCGTAATAGTTGTCCCATTGCTGAAAATGGTGAGGGGTGAGCAGCATCCCTTCATCCCATAGAATTTTGCGATAACGGCTCATAAGAAGCTTCCCTGTCGACCCTGTGTTAGCTTCCAACGTGCTAGCCTTGCGAAGCGCATCTGTTACGCTGAAACGAATCTGATACGCGAGGCAAGCGCGTTGGTGTGATCTCCCAGGATTTTGCAACAGCCTTGCAGAGTGAGCATAAGCGATTCCTTCTCTCATCCTTTCAGAGAGCCGCATACAGTGACCTGCGGATGCTCATGGATTTTATTGACTTTCAGGCAGCGAGGCAGTGACAGCAGGCATGCAGCCGGGTGATGGCTGTCACGATTTGAAGACGATTGGAAATTCGGCTGAATCCATCCAATGGAAGCCGGAAGTATTCGCCATTCAAACTCTCTTGAAGATAAGAAGACCTCGCGCCGAAGGCG
>DLHY01000018.1 GCA_002483445.1 Blastocatellia bacterium UBA7656 | reverse complement strand
CCAATTGAGAACATACAAGGCGCAGAGGCGCAGAGACATCGCAGAGCCGGATTCTTCTCTGTGTCTCTGCGTCGAAGTCCCTTCCCGTTGACACACATGAAAGGCGATGTGAAGAGCCTCGATTGAAAACAAAGAGTTCAACCTCCCTCCACAAAATCCGATTGCATCAGCAGATTTCAAAAAGATATAAAGCTAATCTCTGTGAGCCAGAACATTAGGAAGACTTCTCCTGGTTTGGCAGAGTGCTTTGACATATTTCGAGGATAAGCGAAAATAATGGCGGAGGAATTATGACAAACGAAGAAATACTACGTGAAATTGCTTCTTTGCCAATTGAAGCGCAACGTCAGATAGAAGATTTTATCGCCTTTCTGCGCCAGCGTTATCAGCCCTCACAACTCGCTGAACCCGCTCTAACTTCTGACTTAAAAACTGAAGGATTCTTTGGAATGTGGCGTGACCGCGAAGATATGCAGGACAGCACGGCTTGGGTTCGTAACATCCGCGAACAACACTGGGGGAAATAAAATGGCTTTCACCATTGTTGACACGGATATTTTGATTGATGTAGCGCGTGGCAACAGCGATGCTGCTGATTGTTTATTGCAGCTTGAGAAAATTTCGCCTCTGGCTGTCAGTGCAGTGACACAGATGGAATTGATTGCTGGCTGTCGAAACAAAAAGGAACTGCAAGACCTTGAAAGATTTCTGCATCGTTTCCAGGTTCTCAAAATCACAGACCAGATTTCTGACTGTGCAGTTGATTTGTTGCAACAGTATTTCCTGAGTCATGGTTTACTGATTGCCGACTGACTAATTGCCGCCACGGCTTTGATTCATAAAGAATCGCTTATCACGAAAAATCAACGGGACTTTCGTTTCATGGCAGGCTTAAATTTATTGCCTTATCCGTAATCTCAAAAACGCCCTTGAGCAGAAGCCGCGCGGCGCAGAACTTTTTTCGCCGTCACATGTTTCATCAATTCTTTTTTGTCCAGAAAGTATGTCGAGGCGGCTTTGGCCGGACTGAAAAGTTTTTCCGCCTGATCGTCGAAGTGACGGCTATCTTTATGATCGCTCATGCCGGTCGGCAGAATGGCAAAAGATTTCGGCGGATTGGTCAGAATAACTATCTGCGTCGAAGTCTGCCCTCCCCCTCCGACCATCTCTTTCCCGACTGGCCGAAAAGATATCGCTCGCGGCGTGGCCATCCCCACTGCATTCTGGCCTCCTGAGAGCGAGCCGCCGCCTACGGGCCATGTCTTCAAGCCGCCTTCTCGCCCGACTCTGAAATATCTGCCGTAAGCGACTCTCAGCGATCCGAAATTCGTCTTCAACCATTCGGCGGCTTTTGTGAGAGCGCCTAACAAAATTTCATCGGTCGCTGAAGCTGTCGGATCGGTCTGCGCCGAGAGAGGCGAGCCGAGGCTCTTCTTGAAAGCATAAAAAGCGAGCGCGCCTTCCGACTCGGCATCGCTGCGGCGATTCCATTGCTGAATCAGATTGTAAATCTCAGTCATATCCGCACTCTTCCCCATCGTTCCATTCGCGCTCGTGGTCGTAGATTTTTCCCACGCTTCTTTCAATCGCGCCTGCCACGTCTCGGCGCGCCACACCTGAGTATTGAAGGCGATATCGATTGCCTGCTCGACAGTCACCTTCGAGGCTTTGTCCAGAAGTTCCGTCATCATCTCTCCGCGCTGATGTCGCGGCGCGGTGCGCGAGGCGTTGTAGATGTAAGGATACTGCGAATACTTTTCAGGCGTCATCGGGCTGTCTTTCATCATCGCGAACGGCGTGACGTTGCAGTTGTGCATGTATCCCGTTGGCGGGTTGGTTATCTGTACAAGGTCGCTCATCGGATGAATGCCCTGCCATTCGGTCGCCGAAGTGTTGCCCGGAATCGGGCGCGAAGGATCGACGCCCTTAGCTCTGATGGGGACGCGGCCTGTGCGCAGATAATAAATATCGCCCTGAACGGTTCCCACCATGATGTTTTGCGCCATCAGTTGAAGATTCGCGAGAGCCTTCTTCATCTCTTCGAGGTTGCGCGCCATATTCATCTGATATACCTGATCCGTAAGTCCAACCTCCTCGGCGTAAGGGATAGCCATCGAGTAAGCCTTGCCCGACTTGCGCGCCACAACCGGCCCGTGATGCGTGTATTCGATTTCGACCTCGCGCCAGTCGGTCTTGTCTCCAGTTTTGACGCCGACCTTTTCTTTGCGAACCGTCATATCGCGCCAACGTCCGTCATAACGATACTGACGCGGATTGTCG
Organism: Blastocatellia bacterium UBA7656; assembly: GCA_002483445.1. Classification (GTDB taxonomy): domain Bacteria; phylum Acidobacteriota; class Blastocatellia; order UBA7656; family UBA7656; genus UBA7656. The sequence continues at coordinate 39,368 of DLHY01000018.1, read as the reverse complement.
GGGTTGATCTCTTCTTCGAACACATCCGAAGTGTCAGGCCCGCCCGTAGTCATCGCGACCGAAGCGTAGCGACTGTGCATAAGCGAAGGGATAGGCACGCCGAGAATCGAAACGCCCGACACATTGTAATCGCCCGCGTAGATGCGAACCTGATAAAAGCGGAACTCGCCATACCAGCTAAGATGAGGATCGATGACGGCGATGGGCGCATTCATAGCCGTGCGAGAAGGAGAGATGAGCATTTCATTCGATCCGCGATAAGTCATATCTTCCGTCTTGATTCCTCCTCGGCTCAGATCGCCCATCGCTTCGCCGAGCGGCCAGCCGAAGATGATGTAACGCGAGAGAGCAACGACCATCCACGGCTCTATCTGCTGCGCCCACGAAGGAACCTCCGAAGGGCGTTCTTTCATGAATAATTTTACGCCTTCCTGATAGGCTTCGATCACTGCGCGCGATTTCGCGCTGATTTGATTATATTTTTCGCGGCTTACTTCCGCGTGACGCCATACGCGTTGAATGAGATCGTTGCGATAATGCTCCGCGCCGAACGCTTCGGACATCGTGCCTGTCGCGCGCCGATAATTTTTCAGAAGTTCTTCGAGTCTGTCTTCGGCCTGCGCGTAGCCTACGGCGAAGGCCGCCGATTCGAGAGTCGGCGCGAAGACGTGAGGTATGCCGTACTCATCGCGATAGACGGTCGCCTCTTCGACGGCTACGGCTTGGGTTTTGATGGCAAACGGCAGGAGAAAAGAAAGGCAGACGACGAGCGCAAGCGATTTTTTCATAATGGCGTTCCTCCGTTGAAGCTGAGTTTTGGGTGAAGCGATGTTACGCCAACAGCGGTCAGAGTGTCCACCGCCGGATGTCAAGAGTCAAAGCTTTTCTCTACAACTGCCTGACGCGAACGAGGCTCGTCCGATGAATCGGTTTGCTCGGTTTTTCTGTGGTAATAAATTCCTCTGCTCTGAGCGACGCGGCTGCGACTATGTGCAGAGCGTCGGCTGCCGACAGGCCGGATTTGCAGGCTTCGTCAATCGCACGTTTTACCAAGCCTGCCGCATCTGCGCGATCAACGACGGCTGCAAAAAATGCGCGGTAAAAATCGGCCTCTGCGCTACGGCGCGTGTAGACCGCTTTGGGCAGAACTTCAAGCTCAAGAAAATCGCTGTCGAGGAATTCTCTGCCAGGATCATCGAGCAGACTTATAGCTTTCAATGCCTGTTCGCCAGTGCCTCTCGCCGCAGTGATAAGCACGCCTGCGTCGACGAATGTTCTTATCTTTCGGCTCACGCCCTTTCCCCTCGACGCTTTCTCACCTCTCTGGCCACGCCCTGAGCCGTCAGCAGCGGAGTCCCTTCGGCGATGATGTGTCTGCGGAGTTCGAGCAGCTTTTTGCCAAGCGCGGTGCGAGGCTTGTAATCTCGCAGAACGTCTTCTTCAGGCGCAATCGTTACTCTCTGAGGCTTTCGACGCGAAGACTTTTTTTCTTTTTCGATCATTTTGTTTGCCATGTATAGCCTCTCCTTCAAATGCGCTCCGGCTCCGATCGTATGGGAAACGGAAAGGATTATGATAACTGGAACCTATTGTGTTGGGAACCTGACATCCGCTTAGGCTCGTTGAATCAACGGCTGTGGGTCTGCGCTCAGGTCATTGCAAAAGCGACGGCTTTAGTAGAAAATGTCGCAGCCTTTATTCTCCCTTTCAGGAAAGGAATACGTTATGACGGCGAGCAATCCCGCGAGCGAGAAACTGCTCATCAGCCTCGATCAGGGCGTCAAGCGAATCACCATCAATCGCCCTGACAGAAGAAACGCTTTGGATGTCGAAACTTTTCAACTCCTGCGAGAAGCCATCAGGGAATCCGCCGAGGATGAAAGCCGTGTCATCATCCTGACCGGCGCGGGCGAAGCATTCTCTGCGGGCGCTGATCTTCAGGCGCGACTGGAACAGGACATCAGAAAAACCGATGTCACTACTTCGCTTCGAGAAAACACCAACCCTACGATCACGATGATGCGCTCACTTCCCAAGCCCATCATAGCCCGCGTTCACGGCCCTGCCGTCGGAGTCGGATGCAACTATGCGCTGGCCTCCGATATCATCATCGCATCCGATCAGGCGAAGTTCGGGCAGGTGTTCGTCAAAATAGGGCTTGCGCCCGACGGCGGAGGGACTTTCTTTTTGCCACGACTCGTAGGCTATCACAAGGCCTTCGAGTTGATGGCGACAGGCGATATCATCGATGCCGAGGAAGCTTTCAGGCTCGGCATAATCAATCGCGTCGTGCCATACGAAGAACTCGACTCGACCGTAGATGAACTGGCCCGTAAGCTTGCCGCTTCGCCGATGATTTCTATTGCGAAGATAAAAGAAGAACTCAATCATTCGATGAATGCTGATCTTGCTTCGGCGCTCGATCTTGAAGCCGTGAGTCAGGGCGCGTGTTTTCGCTCCGAGGATTTCGCCGAAGGAGTCGCCGCATTCCTTCAAAAGCGCAAGCCCGTTTTTCAGGGGAAGTGATGACTGTGGCTTGCAGGTCAAAGATGTTTGCGATAGCCGGAATGATTGCGCTCTTCGCTTTCTTCTATCTTAGAGAAGGCAGCGCGAAGGCAGAGTTGATCTTTGATAGCTCGTCAACCCAACAGGACAACTGCGCCGCATGTCACAAGAAAGAGACAGCCGAAACGGTCGCGCTTTACCTGTCGAGTGTTCACGCTGCAAAAGGCTTCGCTTGCAATCGCTGTCACGGCGGCGACCAGACGGCTACGGACAAGGCGCAGGCGCACACGGGAAATTTCATTGGTCAGCCTTCGCCGAACGAGGTGATGGGGATGTGCGGCTCGTGCCATCGCGCGCAGGCAGCCTCGTTCAAAACGGGCAAGCACTTTCTCGAACGCAGGGGACAGACGCGGCTCGATTGTTCGCAATGTCACGGGGCGCACGCCGTAGGATCAGCCTCGCGCAATTTCAGCTTCGTTTATTACTGCGCAGGCTGTCACGGGCAGGAATATCTGCCGGAGTTGCCTGAAAATTTTCGGAAGATGCTTGCGCTGGCTGATTCATTGAACGATGCGGGCCGCGCTCTTTCGGAAGAGGCTGGCGAGCGAAGAAAAGAAATCAATCGCCGAATAGGTGTGATAGTTCATCCTACAGATTTCGATGGGGCGAGGGGCAAGATACCTGAGATATTGAAACTCGGCGACGAGTTCAAACGGATGATTGAAAAAAAGTAAGCCGCGGCAACTCTCAGCCGCGTGAGCGGCGACCTGACTGTAGCCGTGTGCTTTAGCGCACGGGGTTGACGCGATCAGGAATCTGCGTCGCGCGAGCGACGATTGAATTCTTCTGATACTGGTTCAACCGTCGCTGACGCGACGAGTTATCCATTGCCTTCGATCTACCGTGCACTGAAGTACACGGCTAAACTCAACTGCCGCTACGCGGCTGAGTACTTACAGGCCGCGAGATTGCTCCTTTTCGATCTTTGTTTTTCCGAATTCCCTATCCATCCGAGGCAAGCCGCGAGCTTGCTCTACTTCTTTGCTCCCAAGGGGTGCCGATGACTGATCGAGCGAGAGCCAATACGACGCTTGCGCTGTTGTTCTTCATAAACCTGATGAATTTCTATGACCGACAGGTCATCGCCGTGCTGACCGAACCCATTCGACAGGAATGGCAACTCAGCTACAGCAAGATGGCCATGCTCGGAACTGCTTTCACGCTGATCTATGCAGCAGTCGGAGTGCCGCTCGGATGGATGACGGACAGGTTTTCACGGACCCGCATTCTGGCTGGAGCCGTATTCGTTTGGAGTGTGCTGACAGCGGCGGGCGGGCTGGCCAAAAGCTACGGGCAGATGTTCGTGCTTCGCCTCGGCGTAGGCGTTGGCGAAGCCGGATGCGCGCCTGCGGGAAATTCTATAATTGGCGATCTGTTTCCCGCGAACCGGCGGGCCAAAGCCATCTCAGTTTTCATGATAGGGCTGCCGCTTGGATTGGCTTTGAGCTATGCCGTATCGGGTCGGGTGGCTGCGGCGTGGGGATGGAGGGCGGCTTTTTTCGTTGCGATGATTCCGGGACTGTTGCTTACGGTATGGGCGCTCGTGACGCCAGAGCCTAAACGCGGAGCGACTGAAACGCACGACATCGGCGCGCATAAACGCGAAGGCTCTTCTTTCAAGCTGGTGCTGTCGATTCCGACGATGTGGTGGATCATCCTTTCTGGCGCGTTGCTCAATTTCAATATGTACGCCATCGGCTCTTTCCTCAATCCATACCTTCAGCAATATCACAAGCTCGACATCAAAACCGCCAGCGATGTTTCGATGGTCGTAAACGGGCTGATGGGGATTCCCGGCCTTCTCGTCGGAGGGATAATCGCCGACGCGGTGATGAAGCGATGGAAAAACGGTCGTATGCTCGCAGGCGCCGTTTCGATAGTAGCATCCCTTCCGCTAGTGCTTCTCGCATTGAGCCGCCCGCCTGGAGATGTGTGGGGCTTTGCCGCGATGATGGGACTCAGCTACGCATTGATGACCGTCTACTACGCCGCTGTTTATCCGACAGTTCAGGATATCATCGAACCGTCATTGCGCGGAACGGCGATGGCGTTATACTTTTTCGCTATGTATGTGCTGGGCGCATCGTTCGGCCCGGTCGGGACGGGGCTGTTGAGCGATTATTTTACAGAGAACGCGGCAAGAGCGGCGGGCATCCTCGACCTGAGCAACTATCAGGCGCTTGAGCCATTCCGCGCCGAGGGCCTGCACTCGGCCATGTATGCGATACCCATACTCGGAGGGCTGCTCGCATTTGTGTTGCTCGCGGGCGCGATGACGGTTAAGAAAGACATGGACAAGCTGCACGACTGGATGCGCGAATCCGCCTTGAAATCACAGGCGACGAAAGAGAACGTGGCCGAAGCAGCAAATTGATTTTGTCCTTCGTCCTTCGTCCTTTGTCCTTTGTCCTTTGTCTTATGGTTGATTATGCGAAGACTGAATTTTCGATTGTGCATAGCAGTGACGGCGAGCCTGATGCTCGTATCGATCAGTCTGTTTTGTAGGGGCGACCAGAGACGGTCGCCCCGGATTGAAACTTCAAACGACCTGAAGCTGGGGCAGCCACCGCAGCAAGCCCCTACAGGCTCACAGAGAATCGCACCCGCGCTTCAACCTTCTCAAGCCCAAGACCCTCTGTCGCTGCTCGAAACGGAAGAGCCGGAAGAGCGAAGCGATTGGTTCATCTCTCAACGCGCTTATCCGTTCGATTCCGTTTCTTCGGAAGCGCGCCGCGAGGCGTGGGAATCCGTTCGTAATCAGCAACAGGAATTCGAACCGGCTCTCTCGCCTGCTGCTTCGAACACCTGGCAGCACATCGGCCCTTCCCCGACCAACTCGGCTTACAACAACGCCTGGGGAGTGACGAGCGGGCGTATCAACTCGGTCGCCGTCTCGCCCGCAAATTCTCAGATCATACTGGTCGGCAGTTCGACCGGAGGCTTATGGCGTTCGACCAACGGCGGATCGAGTTTCGCGCCCGTATCTGATGATCAGGTCGATCTTGCGGTCGGATCGATCTCGTTTTCAAAGAGCGATCCGCAAATCGTCTACGCGGGCATGGGCGATACGAAACTGGGCTACCTCGGAAGCGGCGTATTGAAATCCACAAACGGCGGCGCAAGCTGGCGAAGAGCGAGCAACTCATCGCTTCCCTCCCCCGGATTGATCGCACGGCTCGAAGTCGATCCCGCGAATTCAAATCGAATTTATGTCGCGCAGTTCTCACGGCTCGCGGGCGCTGAGACGCAGGCGAGCGGACTGTATGTCTCAAGCGACGGCGGAGTGAACTGGACTCGGACATTCACCGGCTGGACGCGCGATGTGGTCATTCATCCGACTAACCGGCAGACTGTTTTTCTCTGCGCGGCATCGCGTGAGGCGGGCGACGAAGTTCAACCCGCAGGGCTTTATCGCTCGACCGACAGCGGTCAGACGTGGTCAGCGATCCTTGCCACTCCTTTCGATCCGAGAAGGACGAGAGATTTCCGCGTGGCTGTATCGGCGGCTGACCCGCAGAAACTTTACGCCTATCTGGGCGGATTCAATGGCGCGGATTTTCAGGTAAAACTCTTAGCGAGCGCGGACGGCGGGCAGACCTGGAGCGAGCGCAACGCTGCGGGTCTGGACTGGGCCGCGTTCGGATATAACACATACATCTATGCTGATCCTGCGAACGCCAACAGAATTTTCGTCGGCACGCGCGATATCTATCGCAGCGAGGACGGCGGAATGAACTGGACTAACATCACGAGAAATTTCTCTCCGTTCGGAGTCTTCCTCGACTACACCCCATGGCTCGCGAATACTCACCCTGATCAACATGGATTCACATTTGCGCCTTCGAATCCCAGCGTGATTTACATAGGCAACGACGGAGGCATTTCGAAATCCACCGATGGCGGAAATCATTTTCAATCGCTCAACTCCTCGCTCAGTCTCACTCAGTTCATAGGCATCACGCTTCATCCGACAAACCCTGCTATCTCTTACGGAGGCACCCAGGACAACGGCACGCAACGCCGCTTGAACGGCGCAAGTCAGTGGCTCGAATTCGCAAGCGGGGACGGAGGGCGCTCGGTGTTGAGCGTGACTCGCCCCGATATGGTTTTCACGACATACATTCGCGGATCGATTTTCAGATTCTCTCAAAACGGAACCGTATTTGATCGACAGGTTGCATTCAGCAGTTCTTTCGGCGAGGGTGGGCGCATATCTTTTTACGCGCCGTTCGTTGGCAACTATGTAGATGATACGCTCTATTTCGGCACGTGGAGGCTCTTCATCAGCACAGACCTCGGAGACGACTGGAGAGCGCCGGGAGGCGAAACCGATCTGACGAAAGGATTCACCCCGAAAGGCGCGGACGTGCTGACCGCGATCGCAGTCGCGCGCTCGAACACTCGAATCATCTACACAGGCTCGGCGCAGGGCCGCGCGATGACGACGACTGACGGCGGCGCGACATGGATAGATATCACTGCTGGTTTGCCTGATCGCAACATAACAGCGATAGCTGTCGATAGAGAAAATCCCGCGACGGCTTATCTGACTGTTTCCGGGTACGGCACGGGCCACGTTTTCAGGACGACTGACGGGGGCGCGACGTGGACTGGCATAAGCGCGGGACTGCCAGACATTCCGGCAAACGCAATTCTGATCGATCCCGGCGCATCGAACAGGCTTTATCTCGGAACAGACATCGGCGTGTTTCGCTCGACCGACGGCGGAGGGTCGTGGCAGTCGTTCAACAGCGGGATGCCGCCCGTCGTTGTTACGGCATTTTCAGCGCAGGAGAGCGGATTGATTCAGGCATCGACCTACGGGCGCGGGGCTTATGAAATCATGGCCGGGGTGATTCGCCCTGCCATCAGTTCGGTTGAGTTCAATAAAAAGAAGATGACCATCAACGGCTCTCGCTTCTCCGGCTCGCCTTCCGTATTCGTCAACAATGTTGACCAGACGAACTATGTGAGAACGGTGTCCGACTCTACGATCAGTCTGAAAGCCAAGCCAAAAAAACTCGGACTCGTAGAAGGCGATAACCTGATTCAGGTCGTCAACGAAGACGGCTCAGGCTCGACTGTGTTCGTCTTCAAATATCAGGGCTGACAGATATAGCGGCTTACAGATAACAGGTTGCCCTCTCATTAACACCGCGACCCGTCGCGGCGCAAGACAGCGCGCGAGATACAAAGAACTGTTTTAACAGTTTCCCTCCGCCGATCTTTAATTCGTCGGCTTGTCGTCAAGCGCACAGATGTTGCCAGGATTGACATCTGCGCGGGCAGAAAAACTGTTAAAACAGTTTCGGGTTGAGGTCTCTCGTTTTTTCACCGCGACGGGTCGCGGTGTTAATGAGAAGGCCGCGATCCTGATGTATTCAACCTGTTCGCCCAAGTGCCTACCGCTATAATCGTTTCAGATTGAGGCTCCGAGAATCTGAGAAACTTTTTCGCGATAGCGGCGGCTGAGTGTCAACTGGCCGCCGTTTTTCAAAATCACTATCTGCTCTTCGCTGTTCACATGCATGTGCAGTTCTTTAACGCTGTCTATGTTGACCATAGTGGATCGATGTATGCGCAGGAATTTTTTCGGGTTGAGTTTCTCTTCCAGACTCCGCATGGTTTCTCTTATCAGGTATGACTTCTTTCCGACGTGCAGCAGGAGGTAATTCCCTTCCGCTTCGATCCAGTCAACCTCATCGATTGGAATGAGGAGGACGCGCCCGTTGTTCTTGATGACGAAGCGGTCAAGAAACTGCGACCTGGCGTTTATTTCAGTGAGCAGCGTGAGCATCTGATGCGTTCGGTCTTCGCTGTTCTTCTCGCGGAGATTCGCTCTGGCCCGATTCAAAGCCTTCGCCAGTCGCTCGTGATCGAACGGCTTGAGCAGATAATCGACTGCCGAGACTTCGAAGGCACGCACCGCATAGCTATCATAGGCCGTCACAAAAATGACTGCGGGCATTCTCTCCCCAATCGCTTCGAGCAGTGCGAAGCCATCCATTTCAGGCATCTGGATGTCGAGAAATATCAAATCGGGCGACTGGGCGCGAAGAGATTTGACGGCTTCCCGTCCGGTGGAGCATTCGCCGATCAACTCGATATCCGCGTGATCTTCGAGCATACGGCGTATGACGGCGCGCGCAGGCGGCTCATCATCGATTATCACAGCGCGTATCGTTTCGCTCATCCTTATCATCCCTTCAGAAAACGTGGCGCAAGCTGTTAGCTTGCGCGGTCTCCGATTTTCATACCTTCAGGGCGAGCGCAATCTGACAGATTGCGCCACACCGACGCCCGGCTTTTTCTATGCGACTACGGCCTGAGTACCAATCTCAAAGGTCTCTTCAGCGATGAATGGCATCTCGACCGTGACCATCGTTCCTCCTCCCGTCCGGCTGCTGAGGTCTATGCGGAAATCATCTCGATAAAGCTGGCGCAGTCGTTCGCGGGTATTCGCGAGGCCGACTCCCTCGTTGATAATGCGAATCGTACTGCTGTTGCCATCAGGGCCGGGGCCGTCGTCGCAAACTTCGATTTGAAGCTTCCCATCCTTTCGCTTCGCTATGACTTCTATTCGCCCCGCCGCAGCGCGAGCCGATATGCCGTGCTTGATGGCGTTTTCTATGATCGGTTGAAGCAGGAGGTTCGGAACCTGCGCCCTCATCGTTTCAGGCTCCGCTTCGATTTTCACTCGCAGGCGGTCATGAAAACGAACCTGTTCTATTTCCAGATAGCAGCGCAGAAATTCCAGTTCTCTCTCAAGAGAGACCACCTGCGTGCCGTTATTCTCTATTGTGAGTCGCAGAAAATCTCCGAGCCTGGCGATCATATGCACGGCGACTCGCGGTTCTTCGAGCACCAGCGACGAGATGGAATTGAGCGCATTGAAAAGAAAGTGAGGCTGAAGCTGCATCTTGAGCGCCTGTAACTGCGCGTGCGCGAGTTGCGCTTCCAGCCTGGTCGAGCGGTGTTTTTCCTCTCTGTACTTTTCGTAATAATCGAGCGCGTAGTTGGTCGTCACGATGAGTTTGTAGCAGATTATTCCGATCATAATCCGCCCAAGCCCTATCGATTGAAAGAGGTGAGTGAGCGACGAATAACGAATCGTAGAGAAAGCCGTGAGCGGCCAGTAAATGAGTCCGAAGAGCGTGGTCTGAATGACCGACATAGCGATGGCAGCCGGGAAATGAATCGCCAGTATGCGCGGCCATCGCTGTGTGCGCGAGCGCATACGATGATCGAAGCGGACGACCACAGGGAGCAGGCCGCACCATATAAACTGCGGGAGCAGTTGCGCAAGCAGGGCTGATCTCCAGTTGATCGGCTGATTGCTGAAGACTCCGTTTATGTATGTGCTGGTCGACAGCACAAGTCCCATAAAAGTGAGCAGGCCGCACATGACGAGGTATCTGACATAGCGCGAGCGACCACCCGCGTCAGTGAAAGCCGCGTGATAAACAGCCGTTGTCATAGGAGAGATTATCATCCCGTTTCGCTTTCTCGACAACTGACTCTAATGACCCGCGTGAAAGATTAATGCTCTGGCCGGGGCGGAAAGCTCCGCTCTGCTTTCCTGCCTGTGCGCCTCTCCTCTTCAAGCGCACAGACTCAAGGAGAAGACTTCGCCGCAAATTCGAAGGTCGAGTCTGTCGCGTTGATCGGTTCGCTCATATCCGGCCAGAGCAAAACGATTCCTTCAATGATCGAGGCTGAAGTATAAGTCAGGATCGGGGAGTTTGGATCGCTTAGGCTTCAGCCCATGAATTTTACTGCGCGTCAATCGGCGGATCGGGTCTGCAGGCCGGACGGGTAAGCCGGACAGAAGGCTCTCACAACTCCTGCCGCGTACCGATGGCTTGCGATGACGATGACCTCACGGCCTGCAGACACACTGTTTTTCTGAAAATCGAGCATCAGATTTCACCTCCGCGATCCGGTTTCGTAATCGATGAGCGCAAAGCCGCGAGTCGCCCAGTGGAATCGGCAATCTCAAGCTTTGCCTTGCGCTCATCTACTCCGCCTTTATGTATTTCAGAGCGGAGCCACGCAGATCGACAGTCCGACACAGGGAGAATCAACTCGCCCTGTGTGAGTATAAGAAAAACTTTCGAGCGGGGATTTTCCTTTGTGACCAGTGGCCGCATTACGGGATGAGCGGCTTCTATCGCCGGGTTAAAGGAATCGGGCGATTCGTCAGCTTGTCGCACAGATATTGCAGACTCAACCCTGACCTCGATAATGACGGACGAGCGCAAAGCCGGTATCCAAAAAGAGCTTTCCATGACGAGACTCGGCTTCGCGCTCATCATCTCGATTTCTTTCTTACTCGGCAAGGTTGTACCGCTTGATCTTGCTGTTCAAAGTCGTATGTCTGAGGCCGAGCATCAAGGCAGCTTTTCTCTGATTGCCGCGCGCCAGCCTCAGAGCGCGACGGATCAGATTCAGTTCATAACTGCGTATTTCTTCCTGAAGGTCTATGCGCTGCGAAGACTCATCAAGTTTGCTCTCTTCGAGAGTTTCTATTTCCGTGATCAGCGTTCGAGCGATAGTTCTGATCGTTTCCACCTTGCGGATCAGACGGCTTTCGGTATCAAAACCATTCTGATACTCGCCTGATATTGCCTGCTCAGTTTCGTTCATTGTCTGAAGAGCCTCCTCAGAAAAGTGGCGCAAGCTGTTAGCTTGCGTGGCCTTTGATTTTCATACTTTCGGGACACGCGCAATCTGACAGATTGCGCTACAGTTGATCGCCCGTCGAATGAAAAAACCGGGAGGGTGATCCCTCCCGGATCGAGCTATGCGACTACGCAACACAGGCTAGAAGCTGAGCTTCAAGCCGAACTGCAAACCGCGACGGGCATAGTTGCCCTCCGAGTTATCGTTGAAGGGTGTATTGATGAGCGAGCCTTCGACGAAAGTGCTGCCGCGGCGATCTCCTGCGATGAATCCGACTCCGGGGTTCGGATGATTCAGAGCGTTGAACATATCGAATCGGAATTGCAGACGAACCGATTCGGTTATGTTCGTGTTCTTCGCTATTCCGAGGTTTAGGTTGTTCAATCGCGGCCCCGCTTCGGAATTGCGCGGCACATTTCCATAAGGCGAGCCAAACACGTTAGCCGCATTCGGCCCGTTGAAGATGAGATACACATCATCTTTCGTTACGGGTACGGCGTTGCCGCTCCGGTTGAGTTCCGCGAAGTCATAAAATCCGCGCGGGTCACGAACCTGCACTCCGAACAGCAGCGACGCATCAACCTGATTGATGCCGACGCTCGTCCTCGGAGCATTCGGATTTCCATAGAACGGACGCAGCGTGTCCGCGCCTATGAATGAACTGTCAAACGTAACATCCGAATACCCGGTGCCGAAGAAGAACACGTTAGCGCCCTGAGTAGCGGTGTATCGCTGACCGCTGGCGAGGAAATAAGTTCCTGACAACTGCCAGCCGCCCAGCGCCTTGCCCACAACGCCCTTCCGGTCTTTGAAGAACGGCGCGTCCCAGATGAAATTCATCGCCAACGCATGACGGCGATCAATCCCCGAAAGGCTCTTTTCAGCCGCGTTGGTGTTGAATGGATTTTGAACCACAGGGACTTCATGGAACACGAACACTTCGCTCGCCGTGTCGAGCGTCTTCGACCAGGTATAGCTCAGTCCGGTCGAAAGCTGATTGAACAATCGGCCTTCATAGCGAGTCTGCAAGCCGTGATAGCTGGCAGTCGCTGTGTTTTCGCGCGAGCGGATCAGTCCGGCGGGCAGGACTCGCCCGTTGCACTGACTCGCTTCGTTGATAGGCGTGGCGGGATTATCAACGCACTGTCCCTGACCTGCGACCTGCGGGCGAACGCCTGCCGGAACGAGGTTCGGGAATCCGGGGAAAGTAATCCCGCCGAGTGTGAAGCCGTTGACCAGCCGATCAATGCGAGGATTGCCGTTGAGCGTCTGGAACAGGCCCGTAGTCTTAGACCCGACGTATCGAGCTTCGACGACGTTGTTGCGGCTGATCTCTCGCTGCACCCTCAGAGTCCATTGCTGAACATAAGGCGAGTAGAAATCAGACGAGACTCGCGTTTGAGTGAAGAATCTCGGATCATAGGCGTTAAGCTGCAACGCACCTGCGCGCGAGGCAGCCGCGCGGACGTTATCGCCCGTAGGCGTTCCCGAAGGAAGCCCAAAAGCCGACGATGAAGGAACATTGAGCAGGAATGCGACGGGAGACGAGGACGCTACGTTGAGCAACAGGTTGTAGAAGGCCGGATCGTAGGCCATCGAATACCCGCCGGAGATAACCGCGCTGTCCGTTTCACCTAAGAGCCATTTGCCCAGTCGGTTTTTCATGGTCGGTCTCCATGCAAATCCCACGCGCGGCGCGAAGTTGTTTTTGTCCGCCGGAAGGCGCGGAAATGTGCGCGCTTCAAGCGGAAGGCTCTGACGCCAGAGCGCAGTCTGCGGACTGGATTCGCGTTCCTGCGTGAGGTCGGCCAGAGTGTTGATGGGCTGACCGTTGTACTCATATCGGATTCCGAGATTGAGCGTGAGATTGTCTCTCACTCTCCAGTCATCCTGAAAATAGTAGAACTGATCAGTCTCGTTGTAGGAGATTGAGAAGGCTCCACCCGCAAGATCGATTGATGACGGAGTGTTGGCAAGCACTCGCGCCGCGCTGGAGTAGGTGAATCGGCCATTGATATTGGGGAGGAAACCGACCGTGTTGGTAAGACGGCGAATGTCGGCCCCCATCTTCATCTGGTGACGGCCCGCGGTCTTCGAGTAGTTGTCGGTGAACTGATAAACAGTCACCAGCCGACCCTGCGGGAAGTTGTTTGCGATGCCGATGGTCTGGAGGGAAATTCCGCCGCTGCTCTGAAAGCCGAGGAAGCGGATGCCGGTTATGGATTTTCCGACTTCATCGGTTCCGGGTACGCAACTCTGCCGCCCGTCGCAGCCTCCGCCGAAGACTACGCTGAGACGGTTGAAGACGAAGCGAAACTCATTGACCGAGTTGTTCGACAACTGAGAGGTGAATTGCAAACCCGAAAGGTTTCCGTGCGACGGAATGTCGCCCGTGAATCCATTCGATCCCGTAAGCGCGTTCGTACCCTGACTCGATTGATAGAGGTGACGATACCAGATGCTGTGATGATCGCTTATCTGGTAGTCGCCGCGAGCCACGAGTTCAGGCTGATTGTCCGGCTGTCGGATCAATCGTCCCGGATAGGCTACGCGGAAAGTCTGTCCGCCCAGCGTTACAAACTCATTCTGCGGACGGTCAGTTCGCTCGAAGACGGTTCCCGCATCCGTGAGCGCGAAGGCTGAGTAATTGCCCAGCGCCTGAACGACCGGATTGTTCGGGAACGCGGCTTTGAGTCGTCCCAACTCTTCCGGCGCGATGGTCGGGTTATCCGAAAGGAACTGGCTTTCGGTTCTGGTAGTAGACAACTGAAAGGCTCCGAAGAACCAGAGCTTGTCTCTCTTTATCGGGCCGCCGATTGTTCCGCCGTAGACATTCGAAAGCAGAGGATCGGGTTTACCGCGTCCGTTGTTGTTCGTGCGCCGTTCGATGTTGGTCAAAGAATCGAACAAACTCTGATCGCGATGAAACCACGAAGCGGTGCCGTGATAGTCATTCGTCCCGGCTTTGGTTACGATGTTGACGATCCCACCCTGATTGCGACCGTACTCGGCGGAGAAGTTGTTGGTTATGATCTGGAATTCTCCGACCGCATCATTGTTGCTGACGAAGAAGTTTGGGCCGCCGATTGAAAGATCGTTGTTGTCCTGACCATCGACGGTGAAGTTGTTCGAACGCGCCCGCTGACCGTTGACGCTAAGCAGCGCGCCGTTCGAGTTGACGTTGCCGAATCCGGGAATTACTCCGGGCGCTAGAAGGGCGAGAGAATCGATTCCCTGAGCGGCTCCGTTCGACGGAAGTTCTGTCACCTTGCGGCTGTCGAAAGTGTTCGACACCTGGACCTGCTCGCGTTGAATCAACTGCTCGCCCTGCGCCGTGACGGTCACAACTTCGCTGACCTGTCCGGCCTGAAGGGCGGCGTCAATCGTGATGTCCTGACCTATCTGTACGGTCACATCCTGAAATTCCTGCTTCTTGAAGCCCTGCTTTTGAACTGTCAGCAGGTAATTGCCGGGAGCAAGGCGCGGGAAATTGTAAATGCCTTCGGAGTTGGATTTGTTTTTCGTTTCAACTCCGGTTGCCGTGTGACGGGCAGTCACATCGGCTTCAGAGATGACGCCGCCGCTTTGATCTGTGACGACGCCGCGAAGCGCGCCCGTAGTGGCCTGAGCCATAGCGGTGAGCGCAGAGAAAGGAATGGCCAAAGTCGCGACTATCAAAAAGACAAGCCCCGACCTCAGTCGTTTGCATACTGATTTCATCAGTCGTGCCTCCTGAATTTTTTAGGGCTGGAGCGTTCAGTTTTTGAGGCACACCCTTTGGCAGGTTGCGATCAAGTCTGCGTTGCACGGGACAGTACGTTGATCCTCGATACTGCTCTTGTTTTGATTCCTCGCTGAAGACAGATAACGAGCGATTGCCGCGCGCATTAGGCCCAGCGATTGCAAACCGCTATGCTTCAGCGTAAGCGAGTATAAGGGCATCTCTCGTTGGTCGAGCGCGGTATGTGACAAAAGGCCGTGTCGTGGGATGAGCGGTTGAAGCGGCGTGACAGAAGGCGCAGACCTCTCAAGCTTCGTTCGTGAATTCAACTGGCGACTCGTCGCAGCTTTTACAGCGGCTTTCGGTTGAATGAACAGGAAAGAGAAAAAGCGATGAGCTTTTCATTTACGCAAAGACTCTTCTCTGCGCCTCTGCGTCAGGAACCCATTTCTCTGTTCACACTTATGCAAGCCGCTATAATCCGAAACCAACAGGGTGACGAGTCAGCGCGCTCCAAAAGCTCTGCCGAGTTTTCTGTACACGCAACAAATGGTTTTAGTTTTTGGGAAAAGTCGCGCCGCGTTTGACTTCGCGTATCTGCTCAAGGTGTCGCTCGCTGTGGGCGGTCAGAAATAAAATCCACTGATAGGCGTCTATCACTCCGAACACCCAGTGATCGGCATAATGGCTGCGCAGATCATCTGTCGTCGTCTCGATGTAAGAGATCGTCCTCGCGCGGGCTTTTTCAAAAGCGTTGATGAGGTCTGCTTTCGCAGTCAAACGGGCGCGCGGCCTGACGACTTCGGGAGCCTGAAATCTTTTCGTCACTCGGTTGGTCGCTGTCAGGATTATGACCTGATCTTTTATCAGCGATCTTCGCTCTTTCATCTCCGGCACGGGAGATTTCATCACTCGCCCGATGACCGAATTGGAAAGCTCAGGCAGAGCAGGCTGCTTCATGATTTGTTGAGTGACAACCATGAAGACAGCCGCCTCTGCGTTGATTAAATGCTCTGCGATTTCCGCGATAGACCAGCGTTGAGGAGTCGCGCGGTAATTCATCTGCGCTTCTGACAGTCCTGAAATTTCATCGAGCAGTTGCTCATTTGTCTCTTTCAGATACTCGACCGCGAACGCGCGCTCCTCCGGGGTCAAGCCCTCACTCATCTTTTTTTTTCCTGATTATTCCCGCTGGCAGATCCGTGCGCGCTGCCATCGTATTTCGGGACGACGATGATATAGGCTCCGGGAGTGCCTTCGCCGAGTATGAAGATATTCGCGTGGCTGTTCGTGTGCTCAGGCAAAGCGCCTATGTCGGAGTTTTTCATATAGGGCGCGTAGAACATCACGTGCGGCACGAAGACCTGTTTCTTCTGTCCAGTCTTAGGGTCATGGCTGAAAAACTCCGGCGACAACATGTAAGTGACGCCGGGACGGCGCGGCGCGATGAGCTTTCCTGAAGCGTATTCCTCCTTGATGATCTTTGCGACTTCCTCGGCGCTCTTGCCCTGCTCGAACAATTCCACCCTGCGCATGTCTGCCTTCATGTTCGACACTGATCCTTCGGCGTCATAGCACTGAGGCGCCGTGATATTGGCGACGCGGTTGACCAGACAGTTGAAACCGTTTTTGCTGTCACGCACTTTGACATAGCCGCCCGGCTCGTAAGCATAAACGCCCGCTCCAGCGCGCAGGTGATCAGGCGCTCCGCTCAAAGCCCATTCGATCTCACGCTGGCGATCAACCACCATGAATTTACTTTTCATGTCATTCGACTGCGCCAGGGCAGAAAGCGACAGCACGGCCATGAAAGCCAATGCCATAAGACATCGGCTCAGTGATTTCATATCTCGTTTCATAACTATCTCCTCCGAAAGAAGTCTGGAGTCCAGAGTCTGGAGTCGGTTATTTGGAGTCGTCACCTGGTTTCTCACACTGTCGGGCCGTCATCTCCGACGACCGGGAAGACTCTTCAGAAAAAGTGGCGCAAGCTGTTAGCTTGCGTGGCTTCAAACTTCGTACTCTCAGAGCGCAGAGCAACGGACAGATTTCGCTGCATCAACAACCCATCTGCAATTCACTTCTTAGGGAAATTCGGATTGGCTTTGATTTCGCGAATCTGCGAAAGGTGTCTTTCGCAATGAGAGCCGATGAAGAGCATCCATTGATAGGCATCGATAGTACCTATGAGGGGATTCTCGGCGAAATGACCGCGCAAATCCTCTCCTGTAGTCTCGGCAAAAGCCAGAGCCTTCGCTCTGATTTTTTCGAAATCTGCGATGGCTTCCCGGCTGGTTGCATAGAGTTTTTTCGTGGGTCTGAAAGCTGCTGGCGCTGTGAACCTGAACTTTTCGGCGTTGCGATTGGTGGGAACCACTATCGCTGTCACATCCCCGACTCTTGGGCCCTTTTCGCCTTTCAGTTCGGGCCTTGCAGGCGACTTCATTATCTCCTGGGTTATTCTCGAAAAAACGAAGTCTTCAACCACGTTTATATGCTCGACGTTTCCGGCGACAGACCACGTGAAGGGATTGGGTTTGAATTTCATCTGCGCTTCGGACAGGCCGGAAATCTCATCGAGAAGTTTTCTCTTGCTCTCCTGTAGATATTGCACGAGAAAATCGCGCTCTTTTTTAGTGAGCGTCGACGTGTTTTTCTCGCCCGACTGACCCGCCGCAGAAAGCCAAAGCAGCGCGATGCAGGCCAATGCTGGAAGACATCTGAAGAAATCAACTGCTCTTTTCATAACCGTCTCCTTTCGTTTACTTCGCGGGGAAGTTGGGATGGGCTTTGACTTCGAGAATTTGCTCCGTATGCCGTTCGGTGTGCGCGGCCAGCACGACGAGCCATTGGTAGGCGTCTATCATACCTATCGCGTTGGCGCTGAAATGGCTTCGCAAATCATCTTTTGTGGTCTCGATGTAAGCGATGTTTCGCGCTCTGGACTTTTCAAACCGGTCGAGGATATCGCCCTTCGCCGCGAGTTTGACTGTGCGCGCGGGCCTCACAGGGTCAGGCGCCCGAAGCCTCTGAGCAGCGCGGTTGGTCAGGAACATGACTATCGCGCGGTCTTTGATTCGCGGCCCGTTCTCGCCTTTCAACTGAGGCTGCGCGGGCGATTTCATGACTCTCTCGGTGACGAGCGAGTAGAGTACATCTTCTGACAGCGCCAGATGCTCCGCGACCTCAAGGATGCTCCAAGTGAACGGAGTGGGTTTGAATTTCATCTGCGCTTCTGACAGGCCGGAAATTTCATCGAGTAATTTTTTCTTAGTCTGCTGCATGTACTGAACGAGATACTCCCGCTCCGCTTTTGAGAGGCTGCCGCCATTAGCCGCGTCACTGTCGTTTCGAGCGAAAACCTGCTGAGATGGCGCGGCCAGCATCGCCATCAGCAAGGAGGCGAATAAGGTCGAAGCGAATCGGCGGGAAATTTTGAGTGTGCTTTTCATCTTTGCTGACTCCCTTGTATCAAATCCTTCACTGGCCAATGCGAGTATAGAATTTCCTCTCAATGGTCGGGCAGCGAATGTGACGAGCGGCGGGTTTGAGGGATGAGCGGTCACACAGAAACGCCGGACGGGTTGATCGAGAGAGCCTGCAAAAAAGATGAGCGCAAAGCCATAGAGCTTTTCCAGACAAGACCTCGCTTTGCGCTCATCCCCATCGTCGAGCGGCAGGTGCTTACGCTCAACATCCGCCGCATTATGTCATCACGATGTTTTTCGCTACTTGCCTACATCAGATTGAGCCGCGTCTACTATGTACCTCGCGCCGTCTTCGGGAAGCACGTAGCGTCCGAGTACCAGACTGCGCACAGCCCGCGCGATGTCGCTGACATAATGGCCGTGCGAGGGATAAAGCGAGTCGAGTTTTGCTTCATCGAAAGGAAAGAAAGAACCCACCAGAAAGCATGGCCCCGGCCCGTCGTTGAGCGGAAAATGTCTGCCAAGCGGCGCTTCCAGACCGGGTGGCCGGAGGCTGGCAATTGCATTGCCGTGAGCATCACGGATGATCTTGCCTGCGCTATCAAGATTGATTAGCACGGCTGGCGGCGGCACAATTCCATCCCTCACCCAGCGATTGAGATTCACCAGCGCCGCGCGTATGAAGGGGCTGTTCTCAAGCGGGTTGTTCTCTTCTGCGCAGACAGCAGGCGGAGCGCCGGGGATATCACGCTCGATTACGACCTGGGTGAGGGCCAGGTTTTCTGTATCCGCATGAGAGGCTCCCGCCCATTCATAAGTCCTGTACAGATTGGAGTCGGGCAAGCGGGTTGTGGCAGACCCCAAAGCAAGTTCGGTTTCTGTCTGAGTGCGAATCACAGGAACAGGCGCATTGATAAACCGCCGCTCATCACCCGCGTCTCCGCTCATGGAATTGATCTGTCGCGCAGTGTTGTTGGCTCCACTGACCAGATATCCATCGAATGCGGGCGACCCATCGGGAAGAACAGCATCAGGGTGAAACTCATTGATGTAGGTGACAAGATATCGCGCGCTTTGCGAATATCCTGTGCCAAGCATACGATGCACGTTGAATGCAGAAAGCGGATTCTGCGAAGAATGATTGTCTCGCAGCAGAACCCCCAACTGGCTCACCGCATCGTAAATCAACCCGGCATCAGACATCGCCAGACTGCCATAGCGCGCAGGATTCCATGCTTTGATGAAATTGATGGCGACCGGTCGGACAGTGATTCCCACCCAGATGTAGCCATCCTGCAATATGCGCCGGTTGGTGGACTGCCACATGAAATCTATGTCGAAGCCTGCTGTCGGATTCAACCACTCGAAAAGGACTGTGCCATTGAATTTTCCGGGATGGGTGGGCCGTCGTATCAGTATGCGCGTCTGGTAAGCGACATTGGGCGTCTTGACTCGCACCTGCTTGCCAGCATCGTACTCGTAAATGTTGGCCGTCCCCGCAACCAGATATTCCTCTTCTACATATCCCCGCGACGACAGATCGATTGATGAGGCAAAAAACAGTGTGTTGCCTGATGAAATCGGCACCGATGTCAGCACAGGCGTCGACGGAGTTGCGGCAACCGTGATGCCTGATAGCGAGGCTCCGAAAACGAGTACCCCGATCAAACAGAACAGAAAAAGCCTCGCCGCGCTTCCCCTTTTGTGAAAAAAAAGTTTTCTCGATGAAACCATTACTTCCTCCTGTTGTGAGTTTCTGATTTTCGACCGCCTGACAGGTGTTTTAATAACCTGAGCGGCAAGTCGTTTCGGATTGAAGAGAGCGATTCGGTCAAGGTATCAAGTTCGCCTCATGATTACTCTCTCCTGCGATTTAAGATTTGAACACGGACTGGCGCGAGTATAGATTTGACAGCTAATGAGAAGGCGGCGAATGTGACGAGCGGCAGAATTCGGGGATGAACGGTCGGGGTATTCAGGTCAGAGTGGCGCAAGCTGTTAGCTTGCGCAGTTCCAAATTTCGCACTTTCAGAATCCGCCATCGGGCAGATTGCGTTACAGAACTTCTCAATTCAATTCGAATCCAGTTTCGAGACTGTGGACTTGCCTTTTCAATGCGAGCTTTTTTCTCACTGCTCAAATCGATATAATGAAGAGGCCTGCGAAATTCTGAAATGAGGAGTGATCGGATCAGATGCGATCAATTGGATTTCTTTTAATAAGTTTGCTCATACCCGCATCAATCATTCATACGCCTTCATCGGCGCAACAGGAGGCGACGGTTTATGTCTGCCCCATGCACCCGGAGGTTCAATCATCCCAGGCGGGCAAATGCCCCAAGTGCGAAATGAAGCTCGTCTCCAAACAGAATATCAAGAAGGAAGAATCGAAAGCGCCTGATCCCAACACGGACACTTACGCCGATGGCTATACCTGCTCCATGCACCCGGATATCCGCTCTGACAATCCAGGCAACTGTCCCAAGTGCGAGATGAAGCTCGTCGCGGTCATCCCGGCCATAGGCGAAAATTTCGACCTGCGCTTCGAAGCCATACCGCCCGCTCCCAGACCGAATGAAATAGTCACTCTTCGATTCAGCGTCCACAATCCTCGAACGGGTCAGAGAGTCAAGGATTTTCAACTGCTGCACGAAAGGTTTTATCACCTCTTCGTAGTGAGCCAGGACATGAAAGAGTTTCAGCACATCCACCCGCGCCAGCAACCGGACGGTGCGTTCACTGTCGAAACATTACTTCCCGTCGCGGGAACCTATAAAGTCTATTCCGATTTCTTTCCCAACGAGGGCGTGCCGCAGGTCATCCAGCACAACCTGACGACCGCAGGCGCAGCGAGCGACCTCTTCTCCGCGGTGCCGCGCCTTACGCCGGACGCGGTTCTCATCAGAACGGTCGAAGGCGCGAAAGTGGCTCCTGAAGAGGCTTTCAAGGCAGGCGTCGACCCGACGGCATTACAGGCGCAGACTGCCGGAGGGATGAAGATCGAGTTGAAGACTGAGCCGGAAGATATAATCGCCGGAAAGCCCGTGCGTCTCAAGTATCATCTTTCGGACGCAAAGACTGGCGAGCCGGTGCGCGATCTTCTCCCCTTTCTCGGCGCGTGGGGACACACTTTGATTCTGATCCAGGATCAGACGGATTATGTTCATTCACACCCTGAAGAACAGATGCCGGCAGGAGCAGAGCGTGAGCGAGCGAGAGGCGGGCCTGATGTGACGTTTGAAGCGTTGATGCCGCGACCGGGCGTTTATCGGATATGGACTCAGTTCCTTCGCGGCGGCGCTATCGCGACTGTAACTTTCACGGTCAAGGTCACGCGGTTGCAGTGAGCTTTTGAGATTTCAGATTTGACATCTGAGATTTCAAATGGGGAACTTCGCTCTTGATCAATTCGCTCGGCGTCTTGAAGTGATGGCGAGACGGATGCCTAAAATACCCAGCGCCGTTACGAGTATCAGACCCGCTGGCCCTGATACTTTATCGATAGCCTCGACTCCCGTCCATTGCAGGTAATGAATTTTGTAGAGCAAATCGATTCGGTCGGTGTCCCTTCCCCTTTGCTGAAAGCTCAACCTGTTCCAGTCGAGATTTATTCGCACGCCAGTATCTGTAAAGATCGTTTTGCCTGATATGCGCTCGATATGGCCGTACCTCTCAGGGTTGATTGAAAACGCATCAGTCACAAGCGCCTTGATCTCGTCTTCGCCGGGCTGTTCTCGCACGCGCATAGTTGCGGGGTCGAAGTGCAGCCATCCGTCAGCAGTCTTCGCTAACACATGATCGCCAAGCACAGTTCTGACGCAGCGAAATTCAAGCCACGCCGGGTCAGGCTTTATTGACGCGCTGCCGATGAGCGGGTATGTCCGGGGCTGCAATGCTTCATAAGCCTGCGCGTAGCCCGGTTTGATGAAGAAGACGAATCCGGTCAGTACCCATCCGAAAAAAGGGATGAGCATTATCAATCCGATGAAGGTATGCAGTTTTCGGTCTTTCATAGAATCTGAATTGTATCTTCACGCTTCACCTTCAAGAATATTGAATATCTCTGCTCGCTCGATCAGTTCTGTGCTTTCGCCTTCTTCAATCGCGCGGGCGAGTGCAACATCCTCAAGGGCTTCTTCAACTATCTCGTGCAGCAAATCACGGCGTTCTTCAAGAGCCTCGGCTACAGCAGCTTTGATCAAGTCTTTCAGTTGATCCTGGCTCATTGATGTTTCCATACGCCCTCGCCTTTTCGCGCTACAAGGATACCTCTACTCCTTCACTCGCTCAGACCAGTCATTCGGCCCATCGAGATTGAGCGAGCGGGCAGTATGAAGAAATGAGCGAGGTTTCGACCTCACCGCCGATGATTCCTCAATGATTATGCGAACCCTCGTATTCGGCTTTAATTCGAGCGGCTCTTCAGGCCGTAGCACCTCGCCATCAAACACTGCCTCTATTATCCTGCTCATTTTCCCTCCGTCACAATACTACCAAAGATCATCAGGCGCAGGCGTCTAACG
The DNA here is from genome assembly GCA_002483445.1 of Blastocatellia bacterium UBA7656. Taxonomy (GTDB): domain Bacteria; phylum Acidobacteriota; class Blastocatellia; order UBA7656; family UBA7656; genus UBA7656. Next base: position 16,450 of record DLHY01000018.1, on the reverse strand, counting down.
TTCCGCATCACCGTGCCGCGTAGTTTGCGGCTACGGTGCATGCGGCAAGTTAGGCGTAGCTTTGCGCTCGCAACGTAATCTGGTTGCATGCAGGGAGTTCTCTAGAGCAGCACTGGCGGATTGCTACCTTTCTTGGCGATATAGCAGTCCCTGCAGACCATGATATGTGTGACGCAACTACAGGTTCTATCGGACATGGAAATATCATCATACCAAAGTTGAGATCCCGAGCCGGAACAGATTGAGCAGTTTGGATCAGGTCCCTTTTGTCTCATGTAATGTCTCCTTTTCCGATGATTGCAGAGTTCGCAGATACCTAGATTCAATTCATAGATAGAAAAAAGTGAATACATAAATGCACCAATTGAAGCGAGGGGCAGCAGTATGCAAATCCCCAACAAGATAGCTAGCGATGCCCAGCCCGGATAACGCATAGATAGTTGAATGAGATTCCACGTATCTTCATAGTTGTATACAAGTACAAAGTCTGTGAGAACAAGCAGAGTTAGAAATGTGTATCGAAATACGCTTTTCATTTAACTCGTCCTTGGATTCAAACGCTCATGTATTACTACGCCTAACCCCGAAATATGCGCCCCTCCCCGGAAATCAAAAAAGCACACAAAGAAAACTCAACGCGCTTGAATCGTTTTCTTCTGACTCCCTCTATCTACTTGGGCCTCACGTCGGGCGGGAGAGCTACCACACCTTCGTTGTTGTTGTTCTTCTGCTTGCTGACCACGACCGCTACGCCCGCCGCCGCGCCTCCCGCCGCCGCAAGCAATGATAGCGTCGTCGTCGACAGCAACCCTGTCGCTGCGCTCACAGTCACCGAGGTGGTGAACGTCGCGGTCGTTCCCGGAATCGTCGCTGTGATCGTCGCCGATGCCGGAGTCGCCCCGGCTGTGAAAATGACCGTCGCTCTGCCCCGCCGGTCTGTCCTGACAGTCACGCTCGTCGCCGCTGCCGCTCCCGCTGCGCTCAAAGTTCCGCCCTGCCCGCCGACCGTGAACAATACAGGCACATCAGGAGCCTCTCTGTTGTTCTCATCCGTCACCTGAATCTGAATCTGGCGAGTGGCCCGCGCTCGCACACTGAGGTTCGCCCCAATCCCTATCGGTCTCATTTGATATCGCCGCTGCGGAGTGGTCTGAGCCTCCTCCACTGCGCCCCGTGCCACGCTCAGATCAACCCGGCCATCGTTGACCGCGACTTTGAAACGAGAAGCCCGCTTTGCGATGAATGTCGAGCCTGAAGCTTCAACATAAGCCGCGGCCGTCGCGTCGAGATTGATCGAAACCGATCCGCTGATGACTTGCGCGATCAGCAGATCACTTCCGTCGTCATCGAAGCTGTTGCGGGTTTTCGCCAGCTTTAGGATCGCTCCGCGCGTGAGCGCAACTTCAGCGGTGTCTTCGATGGATATGCGCGCGTCGCTTTGCGCTTCGATCACTTCGCCGCCCCAGATCATATCCGCGCCTGTGGCCTTGCGTCCGTTGATCGACACCCGGCTCCACATATCAATCGATCCTATCGGGCCTCCTCCTGCGTTTGCATAGAGTTTGATCGGGCGATCATCACCGTTCACCGGACGCGCGAAATGGGTGACGAGAAAAACGCCGATGATGATCAGCGCAAAAGCCGGTCGCGCAAGTTTTGTCATGTCAAATTCCCTCTTCAGAAAAGTCTGGAGTCAGAAGTCAGAAGGTGACAGGGAACAGGTTACAGGTTACAGACCCGGAGATTTCCTCCCTGTCACCTGTTCCCTGTCACCTGTTCCCTATCTTCATTACCGGAGGCGCAAGCGTCAATCTGCCGCGCCTTCTCACGCTCGCCGATGAGGAAGATGAAGTCGCCGTCTTCGATACCGAGCCTTCCCCGTCGGTGACAGTCAAACGACAGCCCGTTATCTCAGGGTGAGAATTCGCGCCTGTGAATCGCTGCTCGACGGTGAAGCTCTGACCGCTCAACAGACCTGTCTGACTGATTGCCTGAGCGAGATCGACTTCTATCGGCTGGCCGACTATCTGACCGCTGCTGTTGAGCAACTCATACCTTGCCCGGTTTGTGTCGAGATCGGGATCGAATATGGAATAGATCAGGATGAATTCATTGCCTGAGCGGGCGAATGTGACGACGGACTGCTTTCGCGGATTGTCGGGGTTGATGAGCATAAGCGTCTCCGCCACATTGCCCACCACATTGACCGACAGAGCCGCGCCGCCCTGAATCGTGAAGTTGCACCTCGAAGTTATTAAGTCAGGTATGACCGAAGGCGCGGTAAGATTATTCGTGTTCGTCTGCACGGCGGGGATGAGAGGATCGAATCTCAAACAGAACCTCACCGTCTGGCGCACGCCGACGGTTATCGTCGTGCCTGCGGGAACCTCCTCTTCTCCCTGTTCCACGTTGACTGTGCTGAGAGTGTAGGTGCCTCGCTCATTGGCATCGGTTATTCTGCCGCTCGTGACCGCGTTTCCGGTTCGCACTGCTGAAACGTAAGTCAGCACGAGAGGAGTCAGGCCGGTATTCTCGATGTTGAAAAACGAACAGGGGCTTTCCGTCTTGGGAGGCTTGCGACGCGGCGTGACGGGCGTCTGCGTTCCGAATTCAACCGCGTCCTTCCCGCCGTCTATCGTCACTCTCGCCGTCGGTGTGCCGCCGTTGACAGTGATCGTAAAGCCGCACATTGCGCGATTGCCGCTCGTATCGGTTGCAGTGCAGGTAACGGTCGTGGTTCCCAGCGGAAAACTCGACCCCGACGCCGGGACACAACTCGCCGTCGCGCCAGGAAGATTGTCGGTCACGACAGGCGGCGGATAATTCACTACGGCTGAATTCTGACCCGAAGGAGCCTGCGTTACGATGTTTGCCGGACATCTGATGGTCGGGGCGTCCGAGTCGTTGACCGTCACCGTGAAGAAGCACGGCGTTTCATTGATCGACTCGTCGCGGGCTACGCAATCGACCGTAGATGTTCCGCGCGGAAATACGCTTCCCGAAGGCGGTGAGCAACTAACCGTCACGGCTGGGCAATTGTCTGTCGCTGTCGGCGCGGGGTAATTGACGACCGCGCTCGATTGTCCCGCAGGGGCGTTTGCTGTCACATTTCCGGGGCAGGTGATATTCGGCCTCGTGCGATCAAGAACGAATACGTTGAAAGAGCAACTCGGCCCGAATCCTGTTGTGCAGGTGACCTGAGTGCTGCCAACGGGAAAGAATGATCCTGACGCCGGAGCGCAATTGACCGTGCCGCACATTCCTATGATCTGAGGATCAGGATAAGTCACCCGTGTTCCGCACGCGGCTTCATTCGGCCCTGTGGAAACGGTCTGATCGGCTGGGCAGTTGATCGCACAGACGATCGGCGTCACCATAGCACAGTTAGAAAACTCTGAGGTGTTCCCCGAAGGGTTGGTGGCCGTCGCAGTAACAAGGTCGCTCACATTGATGGTCACCGGAAGGCCCGCATTAATATTGGCGTTGCCGCCTCCATCGGTCGTCACCATCGTCGAGCCGAGAAATCTCTTCCCCTGCCCGAAGCCGGACGGATCGCACATAGGCGATGAAAAAAACTCCACTCTGAAAGTCGTGTTTGCCGTGCTGTTAAGCGTACCCTGAATGACCGTGAGAGTTGCATTCGTAGCCGCAGATGTGATCACAGGGAAATTCTGAATGTCGTTCGGGCCGGTGTCCGCGTCTCCGGGGTCGTTGGGCGTCGGCCCGGCATCGTCAATGAAATCGATTCCAAACTGGTTGTCGAAGATTGAATTTGAAAGAATCGAATTGCCTGTGCCGCTGAATATGCGCACGGCCTGAGAGTTGTTCGCTATCGTATTTCCAGCGCCTGCGGTCGTTCCTCCAATAAGGTTGTTCGACGAAGCTGTCCCCATTACGACGCCATCGCCGCCATTTCCAAGCGCACTCAAGCCATCTATTTGGGTGCCGATCAAATTCCCCTGCACCTGATTGTTCGAAGCATTTCCCAAAGACACGCCTGATCCGGCATTGCCTGAGATGAGGTTTCCCGCATTCCCGCCGATCTGGTTATTAGTAGCCATGTCTTCGAGCCTGATTCCGGATTGCCCGTTGGGAACAGCCGTAGTTCCTGTCGGGTCTGTGCCGATGAAATTTCCCTGCACACTGTTGCCGGTCGCCGTCCCCATATCGATCCGGACACCATTTTCGCCGTTGCCGCTTATCACATTTCGCGCTCCCGAAACGGCCCCTCCAATGGTGTTGCTGGCCCCACCGGATATTGATACTCCCTGCTGTGTATTTGGAATGGTCATCATGAAGAGGCCGATTCCGATCTCGTTTCCCTGAACCAGATTGCCCGTTGTAGCCGAGTCCATGAGGAGGATTCCGCTTCCATTATTGCCTGAAACCATGTTCCTCGCCGCTGAAGTCGTGCCCCCCACCGTGTTATTGCTCGCCCCGGCGACGATGGACACACCCGCAGTGCCGTTGGGAACCGCAGCCGAGCAGTTGACCTCGACTCCTATCAGATTTCCCATGACCTGATTGCCCGTAGCCAGCGGACCAACTATAAGGATTCCGCCCTCGATGTTTCCTGATATGAGATTGCGCGAGTTTGCCGCTGTTCCGCCTATCGTGTTACCGGGCGTATCGCCGACCTCGATGCCCGACAGATTAGGAGCGGCCATCGTACCACTCGTATCGGTGCCGATAAAATTGTTCTCAAGCACATTGCCGCCATTAGTGTTGATGAAGATTCCCGGCCCAGCTATGAATCTATTGATGACAAATCCTCTCACTACAGTGTTGCCGCCCGTTATAGTCAGAGCGGAACCTGTAACACCCATACCAAATAGTTCGACGATAGGAGAACCCGCAAATAGCGGTTGCGATTCGCCGTCGATCATCACAGCTTCATTGATTGCGGGAAGTTGCGATGAAGGATTGATAGAGACGGGTCCGCCAGATCCAACCATGAAACTTATTGTGTCGAGTCCGGCGTTCGCGTTGGCGTCCATTATGGCCTGTCTGAGGGAACCCCCGCCCATATCGTTCGCGTTGGTGACGGTGAAAATCATCGCAGCCGCCGTCTCGACTAACGAGGGCGCGAGATGTCCTTTTCTCAGAATGACGAGATCATCAAGCGCGTCAGGCGTCAGCCTCATTCCAAGCGCGGCGACAGGCTCGGTCTCGACCACGAGATCGACCATCGATGATGAATCAATTCGAAGCTTGCTTTTCGACTGCTTGAAAGAATCTATGACATGAATTTTGCCGCTCGCCGGATCGAGGACGACAAGGCTCTCTCCCGGATGGCTCGTCAATCGCGCACACTGAATCGAGGCGGCCTGCGGAAAACTTTCTCCGGCAAGCTTTTTTATCTGCCATTTCGTCACGCTTTCCGAATTCTGCTTTTTGTTTTTCGGCGCGCTCAACATACGGATCGCCCCGTCATCACCGAGCAGCGCGATGTCCGGGCGGTTGTCGTCGAAAAAATCTCCTATGGCAAAAGACCTGATGGGAACTGAAAAAGAGCGATGGGTGATTTCAGAGTGATCGTTTCGTGATTCGTCCGCGAGTTCGCTTCGCCCTTTCACAACCAGCAGTTCATTGCCGCAAGCTAAAGCGATATCGATTGCCGAATCGCCTTCCACATCAGTCGTGATAATCGCTGTCGCCGCAGCGGGCAAGTCAACAGTGAGAGGTTGAGCCAGTGATGCGCCTTTCATCGATTCGAATATGAGCGCCCTGGCTCCCTCGCTCGACCGGACGGCGACAATGATATCGACGAGTCCGTCCAATCGATTGATCTGGCCGCACGCAAGCGCCGTAACCGCTCCCGGCAAACTTATTTTTTCCGACTCAGCCAGAGACCCGCTTCCGTCGCCTGAGAAAAATCTAAGAGAGGAGCCGCCCCGCGAAGCCAGAACGAGATCGAGGTGTCCGTCAGCGTTGAAATCTCCCGCTCCCAGAAAATCCGCCGCTTCCTTTGTTTCGAAAACGCGAGCAGGCAGAAGAAAAGGCGCATCGGTGAAGGTTCCTTCCTGTCGTCTGCGCATGGCCTCCGGGCTGTTCGGAAAAATCGAATCGACATGTCCGCTATGCAAACTCAGGAATCCACCTGAAGACGACGAGTAATAGCTCACAAGATCAGGCACGCCGTCTTCGTTGAAATCTCCCGCGCACAGGCTGATAGGTTGCGCATCGTTCGACTCAAGCGCGAATTCCTCTCCGCTGTTTCGAACATAATGCGCGTCGAGATCGCGCCCCTCCCTGACGCTGATGTAACGGTTGCCGCGGCGTTGAATTTGAACGCTGGGGCGGTCGCTCATCGCAGAAGCGCGCGGCTTCGGCGATTGCGAATCGGCGGCCGGCCCGTCCTGCCGCGCAGTCAGCGCAAAGAAAAGAACAGGCACGAGCGCCATCAAACAAATCAGCGCCCGTTTCAACTTTGCATTCCTGACTGGCAAAGAAAAACGGGAAGGTCGGGCGGGGGGGATATGTCGATAGTCATTCATGTTCAGCCTCATGTGCCGACAGATTTCCGCTTTCACTTTCAGCGGATCAGGGAGAAAACCTCACTCCGCGTTGCACTCTTATACAACATCGAGTCCAGAGAGTCTAGCGAGTCATTCCAGAGTCTTGAGAGTCTTGAGAGTCTTGAGAGTCTTGAGAGTCTTGAGAGTCGAGGAATTCATACTCTTCTGACTCTCTGGACTCGATAGACTCTCAAGACTCTCTGGACTTCTTATTATGTTCCTTGAGTATGCAGCGATCCATCACCACGAGCAGGCCGGCGCGGGCGGCCCTTTCGGCAGCCACTTCGTCGATGACTTCTTCCTGCAACCATACGGCTCGCGCGCCTATACTTATCGCTTCATCAACGTGGAGTCCGGCTTCTTCGCTGCGGCGAAATATGTTCACGAGATCGACCTTTTCAGGCACGTCTTCAAGCCGCGCGTAAGCTCGCTCGCCGAGGACTTCCGTTTCATTCGGGTTCACAGGAATGATGCGATAGCCGCGCGATTGCATGTAAGAGGACACGCCTCGGCTTGCTCGCGCCGCGCTTGATGACAGCCCGACGACGGCTATGGTTTTGGTTTCCTCCAGAATTTTCCGTATCGTTTCCTGACTGTTGATTTCCATAAGTCTAACCGTGAAGCAGTTTTTGAAACTCAAGATTGATGACTCTCGTCATCGATGATTTCTTTAGCTCATACCGCGCTATGTCGAAGCTTGCCGCCGGGACAACGCCGCGAGCGGTCGAAGTGAGAAACGCTTCTCTCGCCGAGCGAAGCCGCTGTAAACGGAAGCTGCCCTCGACGAGATGAATACCCATTTTGCGGGCTATCTCGCAAACCCAGTGGCGCGTGATTCCCGCGACGCATCCCGTAGCAAGTCCGGGAGTGTAGAGTTCATCGCGCTCGCTGAAAAAAATATTCGCCGCCGTAGTTGAGACGATCTCCCCTCGTTCATTGAGAAGAACGGCGTCATCGAATCCGCGAGCGCGCGCTTCTTCCCGCGCCATCAGATTTTCAATCATCGCCGTGCGCTTGACTCCCGCAAGCGCGCCCGTCGAAAGCGCGCGATAAGGCGAGACCGTCATTGTAATCTCGCGATCTCCTGTCTCTTTTTCGGTCGCGGTGAAGAAGAGAATTTCAGACTCCCTCTCGGCCCCCGATCTCCACACGCCCGCGTTGCCTCTCACGACGGTGATTCTGGCCCGCCCCTCTCGAACCCCGTTCGCTTCGACGAGTCGAGCCATCGCAGTTTGCGCGTCATCGAATCCCAGAGCCATAGGCACTCTGGCTCGCGCGGCGTGCTGCTCAAGCCTTTCCCAGTAACGAGAGAAGTCAAAGGTGCGGCCCTCGACTATGCGCAACGTGGCAAACACGCCCCAGCCGTAAAGCAGTCCCGCGCTGGTCGGGCTGATTCGCGCGCTCGCCGCGTCAACGATCCGGTCGTTTAGAAAAATCAGCCGATCCATTTATGTGAGAAGTCAGAAGTCAGAAGTCAGAAGTCAGAAGTCAGAATAGCAGAGTGATACTTATCGAGCATTTTGCTGACTTCTTCAATCTGCTCCATCAGTGGTTTGCTGTCTCCGTATCCGAGGTCGGTCGCCAGAATCAAATAATACCTGCATTCTTCAACAGAGCCTTGAGCGATATTCATAAATCGAGCTTTGTCGTTCTTCCCTTTCTTTCTGAATCCCTCAGCAATGTTGGCCGGGATGGATATAGCCGCTCGTCTCAACTGCGATGTCAGCCCATACATCTCTCTGGACGGAAAGCCATCGCTGAATCGATAAACAGATAAAACAAACTGATGCGCCTTCTGCCAGACAACCAAATCTCGAAAAGTTTTTGACGGAACCTTATCCATTCTGACTCCTGACTTCTGTCTTCTGACTCCTGACTTCTGTCTTCTGACTCCTGACTCCTAAGTATTATGCCTCAACATCTCTCTGAATTTTTCGGGCATACTCGACGGGCGGCCTTCGGCGCTCATCAGAACGTGAAGCGTCTCGCCTGTGGCAATCGCCGCGCCGTCTGCTCGCTCGATTTCATAGGTGAACCTCACCGTGCGCCGCGTGAGTTCCTTTATCGTGGCGCGCACGATCAACTCGTCTTCATATCGCGCAGGGGTTTTGTAGCGGCAATAGGATTCAGCCACTATCAGGAACAGCCCCGTCTCGCGCTCCATGTCGCGATAAGAAAAGCCGCAGTCGTTGCAATACTGGCTGCGAGCGACTTCGAACCACACGAGATAGTTTGCATAATAGGCAACGCCCATCTGATCGGTTTCTGCGTATCGCACTTTCACCGTTGAAACCGACGTGAACGACGGAGAATCCGTGATTTCTTTTTTCCTCATCATGGCGAATCTAAAATTTAATCCTCAGCAGTGAATTTGTCACTTGAAATGCGGCCTCTATTGAAAGACTATTGGCTCGAACACTATCGGGAGACTGAGCTATGCTGACAGACACAAAAGGCGCTCTGAAGGTCAAATCCTACGTCTCGGCTTTTATGAAAGAGCAGGTCTATCAGGGCGATTACGAACGCCCGCGCGTCAAACCCGATGCAGCGGGCGCGTACCATTATCGCGACCGGCGAATTTACATCTCCTGCACGCCGTCGCCGCGCGAAGGCTGGATCAACTGCAAAGTGAGAGTGGATATAGTTCGCCGCCGTTTCCCGTTTCGAAGGCTTGATCTCGTGCTTTCGACAGGCTACGGGGTCGATGTTTACGCATATCGGCCCGGAAAATGGATCGATTACGTCGTCTCTCTGGGAGAGGGAGTCGCACAGCTTGAACAGCAGCGCGAAGCGATTCATCGCCGTCAGCAGGAAGCAGAGCAGGCGCGAATGCTGGATGAAAATTTCAGCCCCGTAGATGATGCCTCGTTGTTCGAGAAATGACCGCTTTGTTGACTCAGGGCTTATGGCTTCTTATAGTCTCATCAAGCGTCGAATGAAAATCGGCGTTGCTTGCAGTGAAGTCAGTTCGATTTGCCAACTATGACACAACGATCAATCAGCCTCGCAACCGACCTTTATCAAATGACGATGGCTGCGGCTTACTTCGATAACGGCCTTCATAATCAAAAGGCTTTCTTCGAACTCTTCGTCCGCGCGCTGCCCAAAGCCCGCTCTTATCTCATAAGCGCGGGACTCGAACAAGCAGTCGAGTATCTCGACTCGCTGCGATTCACTGCGGATCAAATCGATTATCTCCGCCAGCATCCATCTTTCAGTCACGTGAGCCGCGAGTTCTTCGATTACCTCTGCGAGTTTCGTTTCACGGGCGATGTGTGGGCGGTTCGGGAAGGGACTGCTGTGTTCGCGATGGAGCCTGTGCTGAGGCTTTCGGCTCCGGTCATAGAAGCGCAGATAGTGGAAACTTTTCTGCTGGCGACGATGAATTTTCAAACCATGATCGCAAGCAAAGCGGCGAGGGTGGTTCAGGCGGCGCAGGGGCGAAGCGTCATCGAATTCGGCACACGCCGCGCTCACGGGACGGAAGCGGGATTGATGGCCGCGCGAGCCGCATACATAGGCGGTTGCACGGGGACATCTAATGTCGAAGCCGGTTTTTTGTTCGGGCTGCCGACGTTAGGCACGCTGGCCCATTCTTTCATAATGCTGTTCGACCACGAAGATGATGCGTTCCGGGCTTTCCTCAAAGTCTTTCCCGACTCGGCGACCATACTCGTAGACACTTACGATACGCTGGCAGCGGTCGAGCGGCTGGCTAATGATTTCGACTCTCAGGTACAGGCGATCCGTCTTGATAGCGGCGATCTCACACAGATGAGCATACGCGCGCGCGAGATACTGGATCGCGCGGGAAAAACCGATGTGAAGATTTTCGCAAGCAGCGATTTGGATGAATATCGGATTGCTGAAATGCTCGGTCAGGGCGCGCGAATCGATGCCTTTGGGGTGGGGACGCAGATGGCGACTTCTTATGACGCGGCGGCTCTGTCGGGCGTCTACAAACTGGTCGGACTGGAAAAAGACGGGCGCGTCGAGATGAGGGTGAAGCTCAGTCCCGGAAAAGCGACTTATCCCGGCGCGAAACAAATCTGGCGAAGGATGGATGACAAGGGGCGATACGCGGAAGACCTCATCGCATTTTCGGATGAAGATCAGCCCGACGACGAGTGGAACGCGCTGCTCGAACAGGTGATGAAATCAGGCGAGGCGATTGAATCGATCTCTGCTTCGAGAGATGAGAGCCGGACGCGGCTCGACGCGGCGCGGGCGCATTCGATGGAGGAGATTAGACGATTGCCCGCTGAGATTCTCGCGCTCGATTCGCAGATGAGCTTTCCTGTCCGTTTCAGCGACCGGCTCACGCGCGAAAGAGAGCGATTGCAGAAAGAGAAATCCGGCGATGGATAAGAGATGGCGTAGGGCCATTTAATATTGGTAAATAGAACGCGGATAACACGGATGCGGCGGATAGGCGCGGATCAGATCAGTGTAGATCCGCCTAATCCGCGTCATCCGCGTTCTATTCTTCTCATGCAGGCAAAAATTAAATGACCCTGGAGATGGTGAGTGTATACGAATACCCGTGGGATTGCCTCGATAAAAGACACGAACTTAGTGATAAGCTTTTTTCCGAAAATGAAAAACGAGGCGTCAGTATGGAGCTAACGACTACCGTCCCGGACGAAGCCAAACCAGCCCTGGAGCAAAGGGCGCGTGAGCGTGGATGCAGCGATGTCAATAAGTATGTCGAGCGGCTTATCACTGCCGACCTTTTAGCGGCCAGGTCTTTTGACGAAATCCTCGCGCCCATTCGCAAGACGTTTCAGGAAAGCAGATTGTCCGAAGATGAGATGGAAGATTTCTTTGAAGAAGCGCGCGAAGAAGTTTATCAAACGAAAGGGAACGAGTTGCATTCACGTCAATGGCAAAAATAGGAAGAAACGATCCGTGTCCTTGCGGGAGCGGGAAAAAATACAAAAAATGCTGCATGACCAAGCTGGCAGCGACTCCCCCCGATAACCGCGCAGTGCGAGCATATCATTGGGGTACTGATGAAATCAGAGCTTTCTCCACCGATCAAATCGTGCAGAAATTAAGAGACTTCGGAGTGGGTTTCACGAAGGAGCGATTTCTCAAAGAGGCGCATGATTTTTACTCTGCCTGCGATTTAGCGGATCACTGGCGCAATATATACCCGATAAAAGCAAAGGGATTCGATGTCGATTTCATCTGGATGGCAGCTATAGTGCTGTGGGAGAGATTGGCTCCGGATGTCATTAACTCGGAAAAACTGGACGATATGATGCAGGATGCCTACAAAATGAAAGATGAGGTAGCGACCTGCACCCTATGGTTAGAGGTTTGGGAACATCTGAAGAAGAGATTTACAGCAGACATGAAATCAATTGATGACGCAGAGGAAGTTTTCTCCGGACTGCAATGTCTTTCTAACTGGTGTCAGGATTTGGAAATGGAATTGGGGAACGCAGCAAGAGATGATTCATCGTTTTATGAAAAAAGAATCGGGTATTGTCAGGAGTTCTGCCGGTTGTTTCCGGAATCAGATAGTTTGATTCTGCACAACATGAAGAGAGCCATTGCTGAATCCTATTTCGGGCTTGGAATGATTGAAGAAGGCGACAGATCATTTGAATCTTTGATAAGAGAATTTTCCGACTCAGCCTGGGGATACATAGGCTGGGGCGATATGCACTATACTTTTCGACTCAATGATGCAGTGCCGTTGAATTACGAGAAGGCCAGACAGATATACCAGATGGCGATGGGCAAAGATATTGAGGATGAGGAGCATGTGGTAGAGAGGCTGACAGAATTGGAAAAGGAATATCAGAAGAATAAAGGAGAACCGTTGCGATAGAACGGCATTGCCTGCGACAGAGGTATGCGTCGGGGCAGCAAGTTGGCCCCGTGCCAGCGACGTTTCAGCCTGCTCTTCATAAACAAGGCGGTTAGTTATGATTGAGAAATTTCAAAACTCGGCTCTGGTGCTTGTCGATGTTCAAAATGATTTCTGTCCCGGCGGCGCTCTGGCCGTCGCGGAAGGAGATCAGATCATCCCGGTGATAAATCAGTTGATGCCTCTCTTTCCTCTCGTCGTTGCGACAGAGGACTGGCACCCGGCAAATCACGTTTCGTTCAAAGAACGAGGCGGTCTGTGGCCTCCCCATTGCGTTCAGGGAACTACTGGCGCGGAGATTCATCCCGGCATAGATCAAAAAGAAATCGATCTTCTTTTTCGCAAGGCCGCGACGCCCGACGATGACCCTTATTCGGGATTCAAAGGTTTTGATGAAAAGGGCCGTTCGCTCGATGAGGCGTTGAAGCACAGCGGCGTGAAGACGTTATACGTCACGGGGCTTGCGACGGATTACTGCGTGCGGGCGACTGTTCTGGATGGATTGAAAAACGGTTATGAAGTGATGGTCGTGACTGATGCGATGCGCGCGGTCAATGTCGATCCCGGCGACGGCCAGCGCGCAATGGAAGAGATGAGCGGCAAGGGCGCGCAACTTACAACCAGCCGCGAGGTTCTTGAGATCAGACCTGCTTGATTATTCCCTGATCGACTGTTTGTGCGGTTTCACTGATGGCTTTGAAGCTCATTTCCCGGTCGTCGATTTCGATCAGCATGAAGGAATTATCCGTGTCGTAACTTGCCGCGCGGATGGGACTTTTCAAATCGACATTGCCGCGACGAATCTGGCCGCCTGCTCCGGTGACGAAATACTGAATGTCGTTTTGCGGTTTCGTGCGCTCGTAGAAGTGATCGTGTCCCGAAAAGGCGACCTTCACGCCGTAGCGGATGAACAATGGCTCAAGCTGCTTTCTCAACTTCTCGTTCGATCCGTGTTTTTTGCCTGACGAGTAAAGCGATTGATGAGAGAGCGCGACTTTCCACACGGCTCTTGACGTCATCAGCGCGTTTTCGAGCCAGCTCATCTGAGTCGAATCGACATCCGTCGCATCAATTATGAAGAACTCGGCAAAGCCGTTTCCCTTCCTCACACTGTAATACCGCTGCCCGCTCATGTTGAAAAGCGGATACTGCATCTGATCCTGGCGGCCACGCTCGACATCGTGGTTGCCCAGCGCGGCGTAGAAAGGCACGCGGTCGTTGAGAAAGTTTTTGAAGGGCGCTTCGAAATTCGTGTCGAAGTATTTTCCGCTGCCGTTTGGATAGATGTTATCGCCGACTGTCAGCACGAAGTCGAAAGGCGTCCGGGTGTGCAAATCATGCATCAGTCTGGCAATGGCTATCTGATCATCCTCGCCCGTGCCGAAATCTCCTATGACAGCGAATCTCGTCTTGCTGTCAGACGACGAGATTCCCAGCGCAGACGACGGTCGAATGAGAACGCCAGCCGTCAAAGCTCCTATCGAGAAAATAGCCTGACGTCGCGTGATAGAGTCGTTTCTTTTGCGCATACAGCTTATGTCTCGGTCTGAATTTCAGATGCGATTCTGATAGAAGCAACCGGGGGTGGCTCCTTCTATCCCACTGTACTGTTTGCAGGCGCTTAGAATATAACACCTGGCTGTCGGGCGCAAGCGTAAGCGCGCGGTTTTCGAGAGGCTCTTGCTGTGAGGTCGCTCTGCGCGGCGTCGCCGCATGGCCATTTTTCCACAGCAGTGATATGTTTCTCCTTCCCGAAAACAACAGTGGCTTGCTTGCTCAATGGAGGTTCATTATGAGTCGTTTGATCAAACTGCTTGCTATCACTCTGGCCCTTTCGCTCATACTGCCGACCGCGCTCATCAGCCATGCGGCGTCGGCTCAAAGCTCGAACACACAAACGGCTTCTTTCCTGATGGCCGAGCCTTCAATCTCGCCTGACCGCGCGGAGATCGCTTTCACATCAGGAGGAGACATCTGGACTGCGCCAGCAGAGGGAGGCGAAGCGCGATTGCTCGTCTCTCATACCGCGACTGAATCGCGTCCGATCTATTCGCCTGACGGAAAAAAACTTGCCTTCATTTCGGCGCGAACAGGCAACGGCGATATCTATGTTCTCACTTTCGATACAGGCGATCTCAAACGACTCACCTTCGACGACACGAACGATCAACTCGACGGGTGGTCGAGAGACGGTCGCTGGATTTATTTCTCTTCCACGAGCCGCGACATCTCCGGAATGAACGATATATTTCGCGTGAGCGTCGAAGGCGGCACTCCGATGCAGGTGAGCGCAGATCGATACGCAAGCGAATTCTTTTCGGCTCCGTCGCCCGATGGTCGCGCGCTTGCCTTCACCGCGCGGGGCATCTCAGCAGGTCAGTGGTGGCGTAAAGGTCACAGCCACATCGACGAATGCGAAATATGGGTAATGCGCGATGGGTCGCCCTCGGTGTATGAACGCATCACCGAAGGCGGCGCGAAAGAGATGTGGCCCATGTGGAGCGGAGACGGTGCGGGCCTCTTCTACGTCTCAGACAGAAGCGGCGCGGAGAACGTCTGGTCGCGTCCCCTTCGAGGTCAGTCGAAACAAATCACGAAATTCAAAGACGGACGCGTGCTGTGGCCATCGATTTCCTATGATGGTCGCGCGATAGTCTTCGAGCGCAACTTCGCCGTATGGAAACTCGACACCGCGAGCGGGCAGGCGGCGGAAGTCCGCATCACGCGGCGCGGCGCTCCGGCGATGCCCGTAACGGAACATTTGAGGCTCACTGACGGATTTCAGGAACTGGCGCTTTCGCCCGACGGCAAAAAGATAGCCTTCACTGCTCGCGGCGAAATTTTTGCGGCCTCGGCCAAAGACGGAGGCGACGCGGCCCGCGTCACTCGCAGCCCGTCGCGCGAATATCAGATAGCGTGGTCGCCTGACAGCCGACGCATCGCTTATGTATCAGACCGCGATCAGACGCCTCACATTTTTCTTTACGACTTCACGACGAATACTGAAACTCAGCTTACCCGAACAGCTTCCGAAGCGACGCCTCGCTTTTCGCCCGATGGAAAAATGCTGGCCTTCGAGCGCGACGCCAAACAACTCTGCGTCCTCGATCTCGAAGGGAAGCAGGAGCGCGTTCTGGCTGAAGGAGTCTTCGAGAAACCACCCCTCACCTCGACGCGGCCTTATGTATGGTCGCCCGACAGCCGATGGATCGCGTTTATGACTTACGGCACGAAAGCATTCAAGAATGTCTACGTGGTGGCGGCGGCGGGCGGCGCAAGTCAACAGATAAGTTTTCTCGCAAACTCGTTTTCGAACGGCGTGTCGTGGAGTCCCGACGGAACATTTCTTCTGTTCGACACGAGTCAGAGAACCGAAAGCGGACAGGTGGCTCGCGTCGATCTCACTCCGCGACTGCCTCGATTCCGCGAAGATCAGTTCCGCGATCTTTTCAAGGAAGAACCTGCAAGACAGCGACCTGCGGAAAGCGCGCCCGCGAAAGAAGGAGATGAAAAGAAACCGGGGCAGAAAAATGTCGAGGTCGCCTTCGATGGAATACGTCAGCGATTGAGCCTCATACCAGCCGGAGTCGATGTGAATTCTCATACCATAAGCCCCGACGGCAAATGGTTGCTTATGGGCGCAAGCGCCGAAGGACAGATAAACCTCTACATCTACTCGATGGATGAGCTTTCGCGCGAGCCTGCCGTTGCGCGCCAGTTGACATCGACTCCGGGGTTCAAGTCGAACTTTCAGTTTTCGCCCGACAGCAAAGAGGTTTTCTACATCGAGGGGGGACGAATCAATACAGTTGCGCTCGAAACTCGCGCCCCTCGCCCGCTGGCCGTCGCTGCCGAGATGGATGTCGATTTCTCGGTCGAGAAAATGATCGTCTTCCGACAGGCGTGGGGCTACCTCAACGATTACTTCTATGATCCGAATTTTCATGGCGTCGACTGGCAGGCGATGCGCGCCGCATACGAGCCGCGAGTTGCAGCCGCGCGCACGCCCGACGAGATGCGCCGCGTTTTGTCGCTGATGATCGGCGAGCTTAAC
>DLHY01000171.1 GCA_002483445.1 Blastocatellia bacterium UBA7656 | reverse complement strand
TGACTTCTGACTTCTGACTCCTGTCTTCTGTTTCCAGAGGAAAAAACATGAAACCTCTTGATGGAAAAGTTGCCGTCGTCGCGGGCGCGACTCGCGGCGCGGGGCGCGGCATAGCCTGTATGCTGGGAGAAGCCGGGGCGACGGTTTATTGCACAGGGCGCAGCATTCGCGGAAAACTCGCGTCGGGAGAGAATCGCCCCGAAACGATTGAAGAAACCGCAGAGATGGTCACCCGCTACGGGGGCAAAGGCATCTCGGCGCAGGTCGATCACACCGAGCAGGATCAGGTCAGCGCGCTCTTCGAGCGGGTGAAGGAAGAGCAGAATCGACTTGATGTTCTGGTCAACGATGTGTGGGGCGGCGATGAGTTGACCGAGTTCGGCAAGATGTTCTGGCAGGTCTCGCTCGACAAGGGCCGCGTGATGATGGAGCGCGCGGTCTTCTCGCACATTATCACCGCTCACTTTGCCGCGCCGCTGATGATAGAAACCGGCGGCGGGCTTATCGTCGAAATCACTGACGGAAACTTCTTCGGCTATCGCGGCAATATCTTTTATGATCTGGTGAAGACTTCAGTCATTCGCCTTGCCTTCGCTTACTCTTATGAGCTGCGCAAGCGCAACATCGCATCGGTCGCCGTCACACCCGGTTTTCTGCGCTCGGAAGCGATGCTTGATCACTTCGGCGTCAGAGAAGAGAACTGGCAGGACGCGGTGAATAAAGACCCGAACTTCATCGCCTCCGAAACGCCTTACTACATCGGTCGCGCAGTGGCGGCGATGGCCGCTGACCCTGATGTGTCGAAGAAAACCGGAAGGGTGTTTACTTCATGGGGACTTGCTCGCGAGTATGGATTGACAGATATCGATGGGCGGCAGCCGTATTGGGAAGACTATTTCGAGGAGAAGTATGGCGCGCGCATCAAGACGTGCGATGATGATTTCTATAGTTACTGGTTCGGCGGAGCCATCGAGGCCGTATTCCCTGACTGGCCGTGATATTGAATGGGGCAGCTTCACGGCTGCCCCTCGCGCATCCTCGACGATCACAATTCTTTTTCCTGTTGGGGCTGTTCGGCGAGCCTGCGAATCATTGGAACCATCAATCCAAGCACGGCTGACGCGGCCAACGCAACAATCGCCGTTATGCCGAACAGTCTGAGCAATGCGCCTGCATCGTCCTGATAAAAGCCCGCAGCCCAGCCCGCGAGTTTGTTGCCGAGAGAAGTCGCGGTGAACCATACGCCCATCATTAGCCCGGCCATTCGCGCAGGCGCAAGACGTGTGACCGTACTCAGCCCGACGGGACTCAGACAGAGTTCTCCGACCGTGTGAAAGAAGTAAAGTCCGACGAGCCACAGGGGGCTGACCGGGCCGGTTGATATGAGCGAACCGGCAATAGTGATTATCACCATCCCTATGCCGAGAAACAGAAGGCCGAATGAAAATTTCGCCGCGCTCGACGGCTGACGTTTTCCCATCCTCACCCACAGCCACGCAAACACGGGCGCGAGAGCGAGAATGAAAAATGAGTTGACTGATTGAAACCAGCTTGAGGGAAAGTCGAATCCGAGCAGGGAGGTTCTCGTTTGCCTGTCAGCGAACAGCGTGAAACTCGACCCGGATTGCTCGAATGCGGCCCAGAACAACAGAGAAAAGAAGACGAGCAATCCTATTGCCATCAATCGTCGCTTCTCCTGCTCGGTCAGCGGTTGACGCGGCGTTTTAACATCGTCGCTGCGACTGGCGGGCTTCGCCCCTACGCCCGCCAGTCGACGGCGGTGCGCGAGATATTGAATCACTCCTAAGACCATACCCACACCTGCGGCTGCGAAACCGAGATGATAGTTGATCCTCTGTCCGAGATATCCGCAAACGAGAGGCGCGACCATAGCGCCTGAATTGATGCCTATATAAAAAATAGAGAAGCCCCCATCGCGGCGAAGATCATCCTTCCCGTACAGGCCGCCGACCATAACGCTGATATTCGGCTTGAGCAGTCCCGTCCCCATCGCGATCAAAGCCATGCCGCCGTAAAAAAAAGGCATGGAGTTGACGGCCATCGAAAAATGTCCCAGCGCGATGACTATTCCGCCCAGCAGAACGGCAAGCCGCGCTCCGAGAAATCGGTCTGCGATCAAGCCTCCCGGCAGATTGGTCAGATAAACCGACATCGTGTAGGTGCCATAGATGCTTGTGGCTTTCACTGTGTCGAATCCAAGCCCGCCCTGCTCGACGGGCGCGGCCATATAAAGCACGAGTATCGCCCGCATACCGTAGTAACTGAATCGCTCCCAGAACTCTGTGAAGAAGAGCGTAGTCAGTCCGCTTGGATGGCCTCCGAAGCCCGATGTGTCTTTAGGGCCGTCCGCAACTACTTCCTGTTCATAAACGGTTGTACCCATAACCAGCAACTCCATATCGAATCTGCTTCATCTTCTCTGCCGGATGATAAATCGGATGGAGGTTCGAAGTAGTTAGAGCGAATATGAAATGTTGTGAAACTTTATAAAATCGAGAGCCGTCCGAAAATGACTCGATTGCTGCGCGAGGGTTGGGTTTTCGCGCAATCAACACCGCGTGGCGGTGATATGACTTTAGCCCGGTTTTTCAAAGCCGGGTAAGACGCAGCGATTCAGACCCCGTCGCGTCAGCGACGATTGAGCATTGCGATTCGATTCCTGTTCAACCGTCGCTGACGCGACGAGTAGGGCTTCACGGCTGGCGACCCGTGCTCTGAAGAACACGGCTACGGTCAAGTCGCCGCTGACGCGGCTGAAGCGGGCGAGTTGATCAGATTTGATTATGGCTTGCGTGAAAATCAGAATCACACCCCATCGCTCCGGGCGGGTTGAGCTTTGCATCGCGCTTCACCTAAGATGAGTGTGCTTCGTGGGCCTGCCGGAAAATGTCTCTGAATCTGTCGGGGTAGTTATGAGCCAGCAGACAGGACTCGTTTATGAATTCGACTCCTTTCGCATCGACGCGGTGAAGCGATTGCTTCTGCGCGAGGGCGATCCTCTCGCGGTCACTTCAAAAGTTTTCGATCTTCTTTTGATTCTGATCGCCCGCAGCGGGCAAGTCGTTCAAAAAGATGAATTGATCCGCATACTTTGGCCCGACACCGCAGTTGAAGAAAACAATCTCACGCAGCACGTCTCCATGCTGCGCCGCGCGCTGGGAGAGCGCGCCGCAGAGCATCGTTATATTGTGACAGTTCCCGGACGCGGCTACAGCTTCGTCGCCGATGTCAGAGTTGTGGAAAGTAGCCTTGAGTCAATGCCCGAACAGGCACGATGGCGAGTTGAGACGGAAAAAAAAGACCGGGCTTGGTCGCTTTCCGATGATGAACACCTTTGTTCTTGCGGCCTGCGCCTTCGTAGCTGTGATGATCGCGATCTTCGTTTACTGGCGCATCGCCAGCAGAGCGGATCCAGACACTGCAAGGATGAAATCGATCGCGATACTTCCTTTCAAATCGCTCACCGAGGCAAATGACGATTACCTCGGCGCAGGGATGGCTGATACTCTGATCGCCCGATTGAGCCGACTCAGGCAAATCAACGTGCGCTCGACGAGCGCGGTCATCCGCTACACGAGCGGTCAGGACGCGCTCTCGTTTGGCCGCGAGATCGGAGTCGATTCTGTTCTGGAAGGAACGATTCAAAGATCAGGTGATCGCGTGCGCGTCACTGTGCAGCTTATGAGCGTGCGCGATCAAAGAGCTATGTGGGCGCAGAGCTTCGACGAAAAATTTACGGACATCTTCGCCTTGCAGGATTCTATTTCCGAGCGGGTCGCCAAGTCTCTGCTCGTCAGACTGAGCGGCGACGAGCATCGGCAGATCAAAAAGCATGGGACGGACGATCTGGAAGCGTACCTGGCTTATATGCGCGGGCGTTATTTCTGGAACAAGCGAAACGAAGCGGGACTCAACAAAAGCGTGGAGTATTTCGAGCAGGCTATCTCGCTCGACCCTGTTTACGCTCAGGCTTATGCAGGGCTGTCGGATGCCTACAATGTGCTTGGGTCATACAAATTCGGCCCGCTTTCTCCTGATGAAAGTTTCCGTCGGGCGAAAGCGTCGGCGCTCCGGGCGCTTGAACTTGACGATACTCTCGCTGAAGCGCACACGTCGCTTGCTTCCATACTGCATCGCTCGGAAGGAAACCGGCTTGAGGCTGAAAAGGAGTACAAACGCGCGATAGAATTGAATCCGAACTATGCAACCGTTCATCACTGGTATTCGGATTTTCTCGCGCTGACGGGTCGCAGTGAAGAGGCGCTCGTCGAGATACAGCTTGCGCGCGAGCTTGATCCCCTTTCGCCCGTCATCAGCACGACTCTGGCCGAGCGTTTTTATTTCGCGCGGCAATGTGATCAAGCGATAGATCAGTTGCTCAAGACTCTCGAAATCGATTCGAACTTCATACAGGCGCATTTCATTCTGGGTCTTGCTTATGAGCAGAAGGGCTTGTATGCGGAAGCCATTCACGAGTTGCGGGAAGCGCAGCGTCTCGGCGGGGACAAGCCCTACATAGCCTCATCGCTTGCGCACGCCTGCGCCGTTTCTGGCCGGAGGGCGGAAGCGCGAGCGATGCTTGGTCATCTGATCGCTATGAAGTCTGCCGCGCCTTTCGACATCGGGCTGGTTTTTGCGGGACTGGCGGAGAAGGACAACGCTCTGATGTGGTTTCAAAAGGATTACGACAGAAGCAAAGCGCGCACGGACTCGCTGACTGTTTTCAATGATGATCCGAGGCTTGATTTGTTGCGCACAGACCCCAGATTTCAAAACCTTCTGCCTTCGCTCTGATCTTCACCGACGCGCTCTCTTTCGCTCAATAGCAAGCGCAGTTAAAAGTGAGGATCAAAACAGCAGAAGGCTTGTCCATTGTTTCTCCAGCCCTGTTGCGGCTGGAAAAGAATTCGTCAGCAGTGCGGATGAGGCTTGAACGTCGCCCCATCCGCGCTGACTTAAAATGACAGATGACAGATGTTCTGTTTGGTTTAGCTCGACTTCTTTATGCTGTTGATGAATGCGTCGAGTTCCTTCTCATTCTTTTCCCACAGTCCGGGAGCGGCGAAGGCAACCACGAAGACAGGCTTGTTGGCGCCGATGATGTGCGCGCTCCAGTTAAGAGTGGCGCCCTCGGCCTCACCGGTTCCAGACACACTATAGGTATCCATGCCGTTGAGCGTATCCATTTCGCCCTCTTCACTCGCTTTGATGTTGGTCATCAACTTGCTGAGTTCCGCATCGAGGGCTTTCGCTGCCGCTTCGACGTCGGCCTCCTTGGGAACCCAGAAAGCTATCGAGATCGAGTCGTCAGCGGCGGTGACGGTCATGACTTCGCCATCGATTTCCGCTTTCCAGTTTGAAGGGACTTCGAATTGAATTCCGGCTTCCGGGTGAGAGTAGACGTTCCCGGTCGCGGTAGTGGAAGCGGGTTGAACTGGCTTTTTGGTTGCTGCGGGCTTGGCCGGGGGTGAGGTGTTGGCCGGTTTGGCCGGTTGTGAGTTCTGATTCGAGGCTGCCTGTTTGCTGCATCCCACCAAAAACAGGCTCGCCAGGGCTACGAGCGCGATCACTTTAATTTTCATTCATTCTCCTTCATTAATATCAACTGCACGCTGCACTGTACTGGCTTTGAGAGCCTAAGCGCAAGACTCTTCCTTGAGGAGTCTTCGCGGTCGTCAGTGACGACGACCTGACGGGATGAAAAACAGGTGGCGACTTCAAATAACGGACTCCAGACTCCAGACTCCAGACTCTGGACTTTTCGAAAGAGTCTGAAATGTAGAACCGTCGGCCAGCCTGTTGACGCGCGGAAAGTATGAAAATTGAGACAACGCAGGCTGGCAGCCTGCTGTCCTGTTCTGAGGAGTCTCGATGTCGTCAGAGACGACGCCCTGAAAGTAGAAGAATCGGGGAGGCGCGAGTCAATCACACAATGCGCACACATTCTGACTTCTGACTTCTGACTCTTGACTTCTGTTTTCTGAGGAGATTGAGAACTGGCTCATGTTTTGCCCTGAGCGTATATCGGCATAGTAGGTTGCTCGCTTCCGCCTTCAGGCTCAAGCGTGATGGCTGCCGATGTGAGTTGATTCATCTGGCGTGGAACCTCGACTATAATCGCGCCCTTTCCTTCGCTGTCGGTTCGTATCAACCCTGCGCTTATTTTCGCGTCAGACGTGACGAACCATAGTTGATAGGTTTTTCCCGGCGGCGGGGGAGGGAGAGTGACCGCCACCACCCAGCGGTTCTTTTCCGTGTCCCAGTAAATATTTCCTGAAGACTGGGGCGCTGCTTCCTGGCCGTCGAGTTTTATCAATCGAAGAGGAGAACTGCTGGCGGATTTCATCTGATCAAGCTCGTTTTGCAATCGAGTCGACTGTCTCCAGAAAAGAATCGAGGCTGCCGCCATCACGACAAGCGAGGCGGCTATCGCCAGCCGCAAATACACCCGCCTGTTTGTCGCTGAAGGCTCAGTCGTTGGGAATCTCTCGCTTTGCTCAGGAAAAGGAATTAGGGAAGATTGCTGATAAGCTTCTTTTTCAATTCGGCTCAAAAGAAGATCGCGCAGGTAGTCGGGAGGCGACTGCGCCTCTACGCTCAGTCCAATCTGGCCCGCCGCCTCACTGAATGAACAGGCTTCTTCTTCGCATACAGGACATTGTTCACGGAGGTGATTTTCAAAGGCGCGGGCTTCGTGCTGGCTCAAAGCGCCCAGAGCGTATATCGCTGCGGTTTCCTGCAACTCTTCAGTTTTCAGCTCGTGCTTCAATGCCTGAATCCTTCCCCTGTCACGGATAAACTCCAACCCATCCGTCAGTAGTCTTGACGGGCGCGATCATTCAAGACGAGCGCCTGTTTGTCATAACAGGTGGGAAGACTGCCCTGCAAAAACAACTGGCCACTGATCAAAGATAAGATACCAAAACTGCGTCCCCTCGTGACTGCTTCAATCTGCGCTGATGAACTCGTAATCCAATCTGGCCCTGAGCAAAAACATCGTGCCATTAATTGTGTGCGTCGTAAGGTGAATCGATCCTGGAGCCGCGCGGTGATAATCTCCCGGCCCCAGGTCCTCGCCGTTTACGTTGCAGTCGCCTTCGAGAATGAAAATTTCTTCCAGGCCCTTGTGCCTGTGCGGTTCGAGCCGCATACCGGGCGACATTTTAATCAGCGAAGTTGCCAGTCCGGTAGCCGAGTCCATAGAAAGCACCTTCATAAGTATGCCTTCCTCGATCTGGCTCCACTCTCCTTCGTCGGCGCGAACCGAAAACATCTCACGCGAAAGCTCAGGTTCAAACTGAACTCCTTCGCGCGGGAGGCGAGCTAGAAGAAGATTGCGAACCTCGCCATCAGGCTCCGCCTCATCAGCGGCAAATCCTATACTTCCGGCCACCCCTTCGAAGGCCGCGACCTCCGCAAGGCAAACCTCGCACCCCTCGGCGAGATGGTTTTCAAAAGCTCTTGCCTCGCCCTGACTCATAACGCCCAAAGCGTAGAGCGCGGCCATTTCAATTATCTGATCATCTGCTGCGCGATGCGTCATGCTTTTCCCTCCAGCATCGGAGTCAAAGCTTCACGCAGCTTTATCATCCCAAGTCGCGTGCGAGTCTTGACCGTACCCAGTGGCTGGCCCAGACGCAGGGCGATCTCGCTGTGGCTCAACCCGCTGTAGTAGGCCAGTTCTATAACCTCGCGCTGCTCGACTGAAAGAGTGTTGAGCGCGGCGCGCACCAGCCGCTGACGTTCCGAAAGAGCGGTGTTTTCTTCAGGGCTGAGCGAGCTTGATTTCAAATGCCCCAGATCATCAAGCGATTCCCGGCTCTGCTGATCCAGCCTGCCAGACCGGAAGCGATCAATCGCGCGGCTGCGCGCAATGGTCATCAACCAGGCCAGCGGCGCTCCGCGCTTTCGGTCGTAGAGCGCAGCCTGACGCCAGACCTGAGTGTAAACATCGAGCAGAACCTCTTCGGCTGTGGAGCGGTCGCTCAGTATTCGAAGAACAAGGCCGAAGACGACGCGGTTCGTAGCATCATAGAGAGCGGCCAGGGCAGACTGATCCCCTTCAGCCACTCTTTTTATTAGAGCCACCCAATCCTGATCCCGCGCAGAGTATTCTATAGAATCCTGTGGCGAGCCCAACTTCATCTCCTTCACATCAAACCCTACGCAAGCAATCGAACCGATGGATTTGCGCAGAGCGAATCAATTTTTATTGGAGCCTGACCAAGCAGAGGCTTATCATACAACGGGTCTTCGCATTTGCCAAAGCCGCGGATTCAAATCCTATAGCGAAAACCGGAGGGCTGCGTTGAGGCCGGTCACTGGCTGACCTTCATCAATGCGAATGTAGCCCCGTCGCTTTTTGAAAAACTTGAATCGCTTGGGCGCAAGCGCGCGATAACTGGGATCATTTCCCGTGTAGTAGGCTCTCAGATCGCCATAAGGCGTGTCCTCAAGCTCTCCTATCAGGTGATACATATCCGTGCCGTGCTTCCAGAACCGGCGCTGGCCTTTGGGCATCACTATCGCATAGTCCTTCTCGTCTATGTCGAGTCGGCTCATCATCCTTCGCTCGATAGTTATATAGCAACGATCTTTTTCCGGGAAGACCAGCCATATAGTCGGCAGCATCTTCGAAGCCGGGCAGACACCCTCGGGGACGACCTCGCGCAGAGCAGCGCTGAATTCTTCGAATGATGCACAGTCGGGATCGCGCAACGTCGCGGCATAAGTCTGATTTAATTTCATAAATTGATAGCCGAACATAAACAGCACGATAGCGACGCCTGCAACGGCTGCGCGGTGGATCGCTTTGGGGCGCTCTTCCGACTTCAATTTTGAAAGCAGTTTCAAAGCGTCACTCAAAAGAATGCCTGAACATATCGCAAACCACGGGGCGATCTGGGCTATATAGTTGATCGTTTTATGCGAAGTGATCGCGGCATGAAAAATCACCACTCCGGCTGTCGCCAGAAGAATTCGCACGCGAGGCTCTTCTCGCGCCGCGCCCCTCTTGATGCTGCGCGCTGCGATGATTATCAGGTAAATCAGGGCGACGACAGTGAGCGCCTGAAATATGTGAAGCAGTACGTGCGGCGATTCGGGAAATGCCCTGCTGCCCCGATACCATTTCACGTAGCGACTTCCTTCGCGGATGATGTTCTGCCACCATCCCCAGGGCTGAAAGACCTTGAAGTGAACCGAATCGCCTCGATTCTGCAATTCGAAATTGTCCCAATCAATCAGGTCATAGATTATTTCGTAAGCGCAGACGGCAAATGCGGCGGCGAGGAAAATATAAAACTCTCTGCCGCGAAAAAACTGCTTCCCGCGCCTCAGCACTATCAGCAGCGCGATCACTGCCAGCATATAAAGCGCGTTCGTGTGGCACATCACTCCAACGCCTGCCGCAAGGCCTGTGGCCACGAAGAGAGAAGTGCGCTTACTCTCTTCTGCCCTTTCATAAAGGTAATAGGCGAGCAGCGCGAATGCCGCCGCCGCGAAATCGTTTCTCAGAAACCGGCTCCGCTCGAAGATCAGGTTGTCGGAGGCAAGCAGCAAAACGGCGAACACAGCAGCGCGCCAGTCGAAGAGCCGCCTGCATATCAGAAAGACCAACGCCATCACAAGCATGGCTGTTATAAGATTGAACGCGCGCCCCTCAGTCAACCCGAAACCGAAGAGCTTGAAAAAACCGGAAAGAAAGACGAAGTAAGCAGGCGTGTACGAGTGCCAGACGTTTTCTATGTTCCCCCCCATCAGTCGGTACATCGGTAGCGAGATTTGCCCGTGATTGAGCATCTCGTAAGGAACCTGAAGAGTGAAAGCTTCATCCGCCTTGTCGGGGACGGGAACTTCTCCGAGTCGAATCGAGGCGACCGAAACGAATATGAGGAGAAGGGCAGCGAGAATAGCAAAGTCGAAATTTCTTTTCAAAAAATTCATCTTGTCACCTTTTCACCGAGCGCGATGACTGACAACCCGAACGGGAATCGAACGTGAGCGAGAAGCCGCGCCTCTAGTTTGAGCGCGCTTTCAAACATCTTGTTGAGAAATCCCGGAACAGGTTTGACATCCGACTCGGCTCGTCCACTCGTCCTCGAAGCGAGGCGGTGAATGACAGCAGCCCCGAACAGAAGCGTGTTTGCATAGGTCGCGCGTTTGACGGCGAATCCCTGCTCGCGGAGCAGAGCGCACAACCTCGCTCTTGTGTAGCGAGACCTGGTTCCTATTGCGAGATCGTGAGCGCCGCGCATCCAGTCGTAAGCAGGCTCGCGAATAAAGAGCAACCCGCCGGGCCTCAGCACTCGGTTCATTTCAGATATTGCCTGTCGCGCTTCCTCGCCTGTGAGTTGATAAATCACATCGAAGCACGTCACAAGATCGAACTGGTTCGAAGTGAAGGGCAGGCTTTCAACAGGCGCTATCGCAACCGCGTCGAGATCGCGCATCTGCCAGAAGCTCGCCGCATCTGTCGATACGTCGACTCCGAATGCCTGCGTGTTTTGGTAACGCTGCGTCATCCACGCCAAAGAAAATCCCGTCCCGCAACCGGCGTCGAGCAGTCGCAAACTACTGTGTGCGGCCAGATGTTTATCGAGCAAGGTGGCTGTTATCGCGCGCATTCCTGCGTACCACCACAGGCGATCTTCCAACTCGAACATCGCGCGGTATTCGTCTTTTTGCATAAGGGCGGGAAATCAGCCGACTGCATCGGCGGTGCAACCTGATACTAAGAATGCTACTCTTTCCGCTCCTTGTCGGCAGCGGAAAAGGTAGCGAGCGAGTCGCCTTCATTGCCTGCGAGTTGAGCCTGTCGGCGAATGACCAGTCGCCACCAGAGTTTGCTCAGATCCCTGAGCGTCTTGAAGAGCCGTTTGAAATTGAAGAATTGAGATTTGCCGTAAGCGCGGTGATAGTGATGCACGGGAGCTTCAGCGAATCGCAGACCCGCATCCTGAAAGCATTTGATCATCTCGACGCAGATAGTGCCGCTTGATGAATAGAGGCGAACTTTTTCGTAGCTGGCGCGGCGGATCAATCGAAAATCGCAATCGACATCCTTGATACGTATGCCGAAACTGAGCTTGATGAACCGGCAATACATCCTTCCGATGATGACGCGATGCAATGGATCAGATCGGGTAATTTTGTAGCCGTTGACAATATCTATTTCGGGGGTCATCAACGGGACGAGCTTTTCCATCTCGCGCACATCGTATTGCGCGTCGCCGTCGGTGTAGAAAATCAAATCCTTCCGCGCGCTCGAAAGCCCCGTGCGCAGAGCGCCGCCGTAGCCGAGATTCGCAGGGTGATGAATGACGCGCAGGCGCGGATAGACCGATTCAAGTTCGGTCAAAACCTGCGCCGTATGATCGGCGCTTCCGTCGTTGACGACGATGATTTCGTAATCACTGGTAATCTGGCGCAGAGTTCTGTCGGCCAGAACCACCAGGCTTGCGATTGTTCCTGCGTCATTGTAAGCGGGGAAAAAAACGCTGATGCTGTGCGTTTGATTGGCGTGTCTCACTGATTTCGTTTCCTTACTGATAGGCAACGTGGCCAGATAAAAATTTTTCGCTCTCCCTCGTCAGTCCGCCAGCGCGGGCCGCATTATATAAACCCGGCGGCGAACCATCAAGCCGGAAATGAATTCACACGATCACACATCGACATAGCGGTTGAGATGCTGTTTGTAGTATTCGAGAGTCGCGCGGAGACCTTCTCTGAGCGCAGTGCGGGGCTTCCAGCCTAGAGCGCGATTGATGCGGGAATAATCGGCGTAGTAATCGCCAATATCGATTCGCTTCTTTTCTGGCGGGAAAGAGACCAGTCGGAAACTGCCGCTGCCGTTGATCTCGATCATCATCTCCACGAGCGCGCGAAGCGAAATGGGTTCATCTCCGCCGAGATTATAAATTTCGCCATCCGCTTTCTCGCTCACTGCCGCCAGGAGGAGCGCATCGACGACATCCGCGACATAATTGAAATCCCTCATCTGAGCGCCGTCGCCGAAAAGTTGAATCTCCTGCCCCTCGACTATGCGGCGAATGAACCAGCATATAAACCCCTGGCGTGAGTGCTTCATCAACTGTCGCGGGCCGTAGGTGTTCGTAAGACGGAGCGAGACGGCGCGCACGTTATAGACATTGTTATAGAGTATGTGATAAAGCTCGCCGCATAGCTTGTTGATTCCGTTTGCATCGGTCGGACGAACGGGGTGCTTTTCATCGACGGGCAGATATTCAGGTTTGCCGTACAACTGGCGCGTGGAGGTGAAGATGATTTTCACGTCGCGATTATTCTTGCGACAGGCTTCGAGTATTGATATCTGCGAGCGCACGTTTATCTCAAGGTCGGTGTAAGGGTCCTCCATGCTGTCGAGGTGGGAGACCTGCCCGGCGAGATTGAAAATATAATCGCGCCCCTGAACCAGATAAGCCATGCTGTACTCGTCTCTCACGTCAGCGATGTTCACGGCGACGCGATCTTCTATGCCGCGAATGTTGAAAGGATTTCCGCCATAGTCCGGCACGAGCGAATCCACCAGAGTCACCCTTGCGCCTGCCTCGACCAATCGATGCGCCAGATTGCTGCCGATAAAACCAAGCCCGCCTGTGATGAGCGCGTTCTTCCCCGCAATCTTTTCAACAGTATCTACTCTGCTCATAGCTCGGATCATACACGCTCCATAAACCCTGCTCAAACCCTGGGGCTATTGCAAAGTCTGTAGCTGACCCGTAAAGGTGACCGTCTCTGGCCACCCCGGCAGAAGATTTCAACGCTCGAAATAATTTCAAACAGGGGCGGTCACAGAGGGCCGCCCCTGCAAGATGCCTCTTGATTCGAGCCTGAACCTGCTTTTCAACCACCCTGGGATCATAACCCAGCCCCCCAGGTTTTACACCTCAGCGCGATGATCGCTTTTTTCTTGTCGCTTTTGTCTTCGTCTGCTTTGCTGAGGAGCGAGTCTCGGCTTTTCGCGACAGCCGGATCTCGCGATAGAGGAGTCGGCCCGGCGCAGGGATAAATCCTTCGCTATCTCGCCACAACGTCTTTTTTTGTCGATCTGAAACCTCCAACCTGAGCCGGGATTCGGCTTTGGCAGCTTTAGCGTCGGCAGCCCTCTTTCTATTTCCGACATAGCTTTGATCCGCAGCCAGGGGGATGTACATCTCAAACGCGCCTTGCTCATCGGTTGCCGTGTGCGCGACAACCGCTCGCTTTTCATCGATTGCCGAAACCCTGAGTCGCTGCGCAGGTTCAGCTTCCGCGCTGAGGACGCGGCCATACACTACAAGCGCGTCGGGCGCGGTCTCCGGGGCGCGCGCATTGAAACGACCCAGTTCCATATCGATTTCAGATCGGAGTTGCCTGTGCGTAATGAGCCGAGCCTCAGCTTCCCTCGCCTGATCCGAATCGGGGCCATACCGGGCTTCGAGGCGGATATGTTCCAGCTTGAGCGCGACCTCCTGATGCCTGTGGTCTTCGCTCGCGAGCTTGGCAGCAGCAACCAGCATGTCATCAGCGATAGTAATCGCCTGCTCAAGGGCGGCGATCAGATTCGGGGCGGCTGTTTTCTTAGACCTCATGGCTTCCTCCTCGTTGCAAGTTGCTCCGGCTAGACCTCGAAGATAGTATTCTTCAGCGACTGCGCGACAACAGAATTCATACTCTCGCAGAGACCCTTATCGATCAGAGTTATCAGCGAGCGGTTCGGCCCCTTTATTGACAGTGCATTCATTCCCAGGATGATGAAGCAGCGGGTGCCTTCATTATGCGCAGTCGAGTTCATCAACCCGACAGTAACGGCTGAGACGCCATTTCCATCGAGCGTCTCCTTGAACCGATTATCAGAAACCCGGATGGAAATCCCCATCACTAATGCGTTCATCAACAATCGCTGCCGGTTGAGCCTGCAATCGCACTGGTTCTCTTCCATCGAGATATCGTCGCCCGAAATAATGAGGATAGAGCTTTGTATCAGGTCATCCTTTACCTCGGCGGGCGCAAGCAGAACCTGATTATCATTAAACAGCACATTGCCTGAAGGCTGTCGGGGAAATTGCGACACGAGTTCGGTGGCCCGCAGGTTTCCGCTGTCCGTATGCAAGCCAACTCTGAGCGGCGAAAACCCGGTGAATTCAGCTAAATCCTGAAAGTCAGAAGATATCCCCGCATTGAATATTCTGACCGTCGCGCCGCCGAGTTGAGCCAGAGCGCCGGGAATGCCGCCTGCTTCCGGGCTGGCGACTCTCGGCTCGACCCCCAGCGAAGTGAGTTGATTCCCTTCTACAAACACCAGACCGCGAGCAAAAGCTTGCAGCGCAGGGCCGAGCGGAGAGATCACAACATTGTCGCTCACCCGCAGGGCGGGAAAACCATCGCGCCGGGTAAGAGCAAAACTCTTCTCTTTTTCCGCGACAGGCGTGAGCGCCCGTTCAACAACTATACCGCCGCGCGGTCCCGGCGTCGGTTGCCTCTGCGCATCAGTGAGCGGGCCGTTATCTGTGATTTGATTCTGCTCGATCACCAGACCCGCTCCCGCTAAAACGTAAACGCCGCAGATCGGATCGACGAAGCTGCGCCCGTTTCTCTCGATCCAGTTATTACGCGCCGTCAGATATTCGCAAGCCGCCAGCGACACGCCCCCATAGCCATAGGGAAAGTTCGCGCTGAAGGGCCGCTCTCCCAGGTCAAGTTGCACACAGTTGCGAATGCGATTCAATTCGATGTCGAGGTCGCGCACGAATATACGCGCCTCTCTTGCCTTGACGGGAAATCGAAGCGTGGCGATGCCGTTCAATCCCATATCGAGAATATCGTTTTCAATTATTCGAATATCTCTGAGGTCGCCGTCAGAGACGGGGACGAGCGGATCGCCGTTCGGATCGCGCGGGTCTTTCGGATCAGGATCAGGGTGAGGGCAATCATCATCGCCTATGAATAAAAAGAAACCGGGCTGAAAAACGAGACCCTGCGCAAGGACTTTCACATAATCCGTCAGAAGAAATCCGGCAGCGGCCTGCGGGATGTAGGTGAGGCTGCCCAGAGTGATGCCGTTGCCGTTGCCTCCGATGATGCGATTGCGGTGAATTTCGACGCGCTCCGAGCCGCCCCCTATGTGAATGCCGCCCAGCGCAGAGATCGACCTCCGCGCGATGTCGCACTCAATGCGGTTGCGCTCGATCAGCACGTCGTCAGCCATCACGAAGACGGCGGCTGACCTTCCGGCGACCGAACCGCTGCTGAGAGGTTCTCTAAGTCGCCCGAACTGAATTTCACAGTTGGTGATATTGATGAACCGACCGCCCCGACAATTGATCGCGCTCTGGTCTCGCGCGTCGATTTCAAGGTTATCAATATGAATCCTCTCAAGCCCTCTCTCTTCTTTTGACGCGGCAGGGTTGCTCAAAAGATTGACCGCGACGACTGGCCGCGATTGAATAGCGAGATTTTTTATCGTGATCCGCTGCGAATCTTCAACGTGAATGACCGGCGCATCTTCTTTGTCGAGAAGCAACGTGCGCCGACCGCAGCCGTGTATGGTTATGTTCTCCCTTTTGACGACCTTTATGTTTTCTCGATATGTGCCGGGCAGAATGCAGACTTCGCCTCCTCCGGCGGGCAGGTGGTCAATCGCATCCTGAACGTTCAGAAACATTCCGAAGCTGTTCGTGCCGTCGCCCACCGTATACGTGCAGCAGCTACGCAATCGAGTCAGCGGCGGGAACACGTCGCGGCAATCGTGAACGACTTTGCCGGTCGCTATGTTGTTCGCGACGCTCCATTCGATGACCGCAAGCGGCGCAATGAAGCGGCGCACTCCGTGCGACGCGCGGCCCTGTTCCAATAGCCACGGCACCACTCGATTCGGAGATTCGGGCCGTGCCGCGATTATCCAGTAATCATCCCTGCGGCGATCATTGCCTGTGATATTTATCTTCAGCCCGGTCTGTCCGAGGCTCACGGCAGTACCCGGCGTGAAAGCGATGCTGGGCTGCGATGTCGTATCCGAGCCTCGATTCCACACTCGCAGATAAAAGAACTCCGTTCCAAGCTCAACGGCGTCCGCGCGCGTCTTCCACGCTCCGCCGAATCCTGCTGGCACCGATGCAGTGATGGTGAATTGCTTCGCGTCGGGATCATAAGACGAATCAACCCGCGCGAGGAAGCCGCTCCTCTCGGCCAGTTTTTCGTTGTTGGGCAAAACAGCAGACCAGGGCAATAGCTCGACTATCTGTCCGGCAAGAGGCCAGTGCGCCTGATCTTTCGGCTCGTTCAGTGTATGGATGACGCGCTTCTGGCCGGCGCCGTTCGTGCTGACCTGCACTCGATAAAGCGGAGCCGCGTTATCGAATCCCCAGGTGAAGTGAGTCGAATCGATCAACTGCACGCGGATGGCCTGATTCTCTGCGCCCAGATATCCACCGGCTACAGGCGGCGAGCAGAGATCAGCAGGGTTGGCGCCCGGCTCGAATTCGACCTTGAGATTGGTGTCCGCAACAAGCTCGTTCTCATCATTGAGCGCGCCCAGTCCGCTTGCTTTCAATTGAGCGATGAGGTTCTGCCAATCGGTCTGGCAATCGCTCGTCTTCGCGCCCGACAGCACGCGCACGCGGCGCATCACTCGCATTCGAGTCGATGTGTCGGGGCCTGCAAGCGCCACTTCGAACAACTCGTTGTCTTCGACCGCTGATACAGCCTGAAGCCACGCTTCGAGATAGACGAGATCGAATCGCGGGGCATCGGGCGCAGCCGCTTTGTCAGGGCTTGCCAGTTGAAGCCAGTCTGACTGCGTTTGAAATGTTTCGACTTGTTCAAGCTCAAGCCTCAGACCGCCCAGATAAAACGCGCCCTTGTTGATGTCGAAGTCAACCGCGTTTGCGGTTATCTTGGGGTTCGAGATCAGGAAGCCCTCATCGGGCGAGCCTGAAGGGCCGATTATGTCAACGCGCGAGCGGCGCTCGTCTTCGCCGTGAAGCCGCTCGTTTTCGTTGTGATCGTCGTCAACGAAGACGCGGCCCTGCTGCGCGCGGACGCTGATGTAATGCTTGCGAAAATCCGTTGCCGAGCGTGATAGATCAATCGTTGCCATAGACGTGCTCCTAAGTCTCGAAGATAAAAACCGGAATCAATCCGAAAGGCATGAACTCTTCCGCCTTCGCGCGCAGGCCGTCGAGCCGAATCGGATTCAGCAGGCTGCTGAATCCGCCGATCTCCGAACCGTTTTCTGCGCCGGTCAATAAACCCTGCGGCGCGGTCTCGCTCAGTTGCGCATAGCCGTAATGTCCGAATCGGCGCGAGGTGAAAAAGTGCGCGGTGTCCTCGATGAAATGCGATTCATAAGGATGCGGCACGCGGCTGCCTTTCAATGCCGCGCTGAATCGGAAGCATCCGTTCTGCGTGTCAGCCACGTCAGCAAGCCCCGTGATCAGAGCTTCCGAAGCATTCAAGCGATCAACGTTCATCGCGCCGAATACGGTCACGCGATTCATTTCAACCTGACAGTTAGGAACATCAATCGCCGCAACCGCCGCGTTGATTGATTGCACTATCGAATCCCGAATGATGAGCTTCGTTATCACGCCTGCGCCTTGCAGGTGAACAGGGCCGGTGATCGAACGATCAATCACCAACTGCTCGACGTTGCCATCAACCGCGAGATGAAGCGGCGGAATCGGATTGCCCTGCGCATCCGCGCCGCCGGGATCGAGCGTGCAGTGGCGGATGGTGACTCGCTCGTAATCGCCGCTCAAAACGAGCGAGAAATTTCCTGTCCCGCCAATCCACAATCCATCGAGCGTTAAAAATGATTCCGTGTTGACTCCCGTGTTGAGCCTCCAGCTTGCGCTGATTCTCAGGTATGGCCGCTCGAAATTCCTGGCCTGAATCTGAGCATTGATAATGCCGCTCTTGTTATTCGCCTGAGTGAAAGTCGCGCTGTCGTCAATCTGCGTCACGCCTTCGGCGTTTGCCGCGCCCGCGTCAATCGCCACTGCAAGGATCGGCGCGCCGTTCGCCAGAGTCGGAACGGTCGGAGGCTTGAGAAACGCGCTGCGGTCATACGCGCCCGCGCCGATGTCGGCAGCAAAGCCATAGTGATAATCAACCTTCAAACCGGCTCCGGGAGCCGATCCTATAAAAAGCATCCGCCCGCGCTCCGGATCAATGACGAGTCGCTTGCCCGTCGCAGCCGTCGTCCAGTTCGCAAGGTTGCCCGCAGCAGCGCGGTCGCTTTCGACTTCATTGCCCGGAGATGTTTCTACGCGAATCGATTTCGGCTGCTGCGAGCCTGGAGGCGCGTAACTCGGCAGCAGGGCGCTTTTGCCGCAGTCCTCGATGAGCGCGCCTTTGAGTATCGCGCGATTGACTGTCGTTGTGAGAAGCGCAGGCCGGTTGAGATTCGCGAGCGCCGCTTGCAAGCTCGATTCATCCGGGAACGTGATGCCGCGCAGTTTGCGCAGAGCGGCGGCATCGGCAGCCGCGAGATTGATGGGCGCGGAACTGAGTTGCAGGATCAACGCTTCGGTGATGAGGTATTCAGAGTGGCCAAGCGCGCGGCATCGCATCGGCGCGGGCAACTCCCATTCTTTTGCTGAACGCCATGCGTCCCAGTCATCAGCGCGATTGCGGCGCATGAACATATAGACATCGCGGCCCGACGGATCGAACGTGAACGCTCGGTTGTTCGGGCCTTGAAGCGGAACAACGCCCCTTAACCTGCGCGCGGGAATTCGATAGATGTGAAACGCCAGCTTAGGAATGTTGTAGCGGCCATCAGTCCCGCGCGCGCGGCGAAGGTCTGCGCTGTGAAAGTATTCATCGAACGGCCCGTCGGCAAGCTCGGCCCCGCGAGGCCGTCTCAGATCAGCGTATCCGCCCTGCACGGTTGCCGTGAAGCGACCCGCCTGCGATGCAGGTTTGGGATCAAGTCCGTGAAATGTTCGCGCCAGACGGCGGAACTCTTCGACCACGACTCCTTCCCACCCGGCGATGTCGCTGATGAGTTCTTCGAGCACGCGCGGAGTGCCTTTGCGACGGCGATAGTAAATCGTCTTGGCAACGTCAACGCGGCGGCCTCTGAGGTTGAGGCTCGATACGAGTCGAGTAGCGACCAGATCGGCGATGTAAGGAACAGCCCACGAATCGCACAGGTCGATGAACTGATCATCCCACAGACGATCATTGCTGCGGCGAAGGTTGGCCGCCTGCTCGGCGATGATCTCGACAATCGCGCGCAGCACGCCGGGATTTTCCGCAAGCCCATCTTCATCGCGATAGAATGCGGGTATCATCTCCCAGATTTTTTCCGCGAGATAAATGTTGAAATTGTCGCCCGCGTCAGCCATTGACACCTGCCTTTCCGTTCAGAAGCAGAAGTCCGTTTTCAAGATCGAAGTACTTGCCCGCGTCCGGCTGAATGCCGTAAGGGTCGAACGGCTGCTCATTCCACAGAAGCCCTGTGACGGCAATCGCTCCCGGCACTGAAAGCGCCTCTTCAAATATGCGGCTGCGAAACAGCGGCAATCCGATGCCGATTCGCTCAGGCGCAAGCAACCCGGTTTCTTTATCCATCAGCGCGGCTCGCATCGCTGCGATCACATCTGCTTCGAGTCGGCGCGGATCGATATGAATCGATATAGCAAGCGTTGCCGCGACCGATTGCGCCTGCTCTACCTCAACAGGCGTTGCCGGGTCTGAAAGCCCGCGCAGCGTTTGCGAAACTTTTTGAGCTACGCCAGCCGCGCCGATGTACCAGATTTGAACCAAAGGCCGTTGCCGCAGTTTATTCCATCGCCATTCGGCTCGAACTGCGCGAACGCCCGGAACGCCTGCCGCAGCCGCTTCCATGTCTTGAATCGAAACCGCGCGACCGAGCAGCAGCGCAGAGCGCGGCGCATAGGTTCGCAATCCGCTCGCAGGCTCAGCGTCATCGCCGCCTGATGCTGCGACAGGATTGCGCACGCTTCTAATTCCTTTCACAGGTTTGCCGAGTTGATGAATCGAGCCAGCGGGCGGGCTTGTCTTTCCCGCGCCGAAGCGATAAAGCGCGACGACGTTGTTGATGCCCGTTATCAATCGCGAGCCGCGCACGCCGTCGCCGAAGGTGATGATCGCTTCCGCGTCGTCGTTCTCGCGCACGATGTAGACCTGAGCATCGGAGGGTTGTCCGAAGAATGAGGGCTTTTCGCTCCACAGCACGCCGCTGACGTAAACTTTCAAAGCGCTTTTTGCGCCTTGCTCGTTCCCCGCCGTCGGCGAAGGAACGTAGGTGAGCGGCTTCTTCCTGAGCTTGAATGATTGATTGGCAATCGAAGCATCGCCGCTGCCTAAAATCTCCGTCACGCTCTCGCCGTGGCTCGCAGTCACGACGTTGCCATACATTTCCACAGGCGCGACGAGCGGCTGCTTGAGCGGCGAGTTTTGATCGAGCGCGAACGCGCCCGTCATAAAATTTATCTGGCCGCTTATTTCCGCGCCCGTGTTGTCTTTGTCTTCGAGCAGGAAGCGATTGGGAGATTTTTTATCCTGTGGTGTTTCAAACGGGCGAGCCAGCGCGATTGAATCGCCGGGGCGAAGCTCCGTGAACGCGGACGCGACGACCGCGCCAGCGTTGACGAAGTTGAAATGCACGGTGATCGCGCCGATGTCGAATTTGCTCCAGTTCGCCGCAGAAGCCGACTTGCGGCTGCTGTCGTTGAGATTTTTGTCCAATCGAGCATAGGTGACCGGCGCAAGCGCGGGAGGCGCAGTGACGGTCGTTGTGTTGCCGCTTGCGTCTTTGATCTTGGTGTCGCCGCCGCCCGGCAACTCCATCATGACTTCGCCAGCATCGGCAATCTGAAACCATCTCAACTCGCCATTGTTTTCGATAATCAATATGCCGCCTGTCTGAACCTGGCGATAAAGCCCATCGAAATAGAGAA
The DNA here is from genome assembly GCA_002483445.1 of Blastocatellia bacterium UBA7656. Classification (GTDB taxonomy): domain Bacteria; phylum Acidobacteriota; class Blastocatellia; order UBA7656; family UBA7656; genus UBA7656. The sequence continues at coordinate 13,729 of DLHY01000171.1, read as the reverse complement.
TGGTTTGCGAGCCGCTGTCGTCAATGCCGCCCCCGGATCCCAAATCTTTCAAGCTGACAGCCTCTTCGATAATAATCTTGCTGCTGCCCAAAGTACCCGAAGACCCGCCTGGTTTCTGAACAGCGACATTGATAAATTTGCCGAACTTCGATTCGCTGCCGGGGCCTGTCGGGAGTTTCCACAGGGTTGCCGTTTGCGTCGGCCTTGAAATCCTGATCCTGCTGATTTGAGTGTTGCCCGGAAGCGTTACGAAGCCGTCCCATTCGAGCTTCTTATAAGTGAAGCCATCGGCTGCGACGTGATTGGAAACATTCCGGGCTGCTCGCGCCCGCGTTTTCGACGCATCGCCTGTGACTTCAAAAAGAAATACCTGCTCCGCTTTGATGTTGACGCTCGGCGGATCGAGCAGAAGGGATGTCAATTGAACCGCGCTTAAATTCTTTCCTTCATCAATCGTCGTTGGGCGATTGAGAACCATCTTCCACTTGTTCAAAAACGGATGCGCTTTGAATTCAGTCTCAAGCTCGAATACCTGCGGGGGGCTTCCCGCGAATGCGCCTGATCGAAACGACGTGCCGGGCGGCAGCGTGATTGGTTGTCGCCCTTCGGCCAGGATCGCGAGGTTTGCCGTTGCCGCGACTGCCGGGCGGGGGACGTAGCCTAAAAGCCCAACCAGTTTGCGAAGCGATGGGCGCAGGTCGGCAGTGCGCAAGTAAAATTCGTTCGCCAGCGCCTCATCATAAAAAGAAATCACGTCGCACACATAAGCCCACATCTCAAGCGTCATCACGCCTAAGTCATCGCTGCTGCGAGCGCGCCAGTTTCTCAGCGCCGCCTGTGACCCGATAGCCGCAAGCATCGCGGCGCGAAATTCAGGAAACGTCGCCAACTGACGCGGCAACGATTCAAGTCCCGCAGTTATCGCGAGCCGAGGCGGAAAAATTATTTCATCGCAAGGGCAGTTGGTTTTCATGCGCCGCCTTCCATTTTCAATTTCACAGAGCCGCGCTCAGGCAGCAGCCTGTCGTTCTCAACACGAATCACTTCGTTGTCGGCCACCTTGTAAGTCATCTCGGTAAACGCGCGCCAATCGAACCATCCGCGACGGCGAATGCGAATCTCTTCGACGGCGCGCACTCCCGCAACATTTTGAATCACGGCTTCCAATCGCGAGCGTTCGAGCGGCGTGCCGAATGTGAAATTGTCCGGCGAGAAAAATCCCGGACGAGGGCGGAGGCCGCGCTCGCCGAACAGGGCTTCGAGCGCGCGCTCTTTGACTTCGCCGCGATATGCCGTCGGCGCGACGCAGATGGTTATCTCAAGATCGAGAGTCGCGTAACGAGGATCGAGCGTGTAGGCAGGACGACCCGCTTGACGAAAGCGATTGAGTTGATTATCAAGCTCCGCGCGTTGTTCGCTCGTGACGATGACCGCGCCTTTCGGATCGGGCGTGACGTAAGCCGCGAGCCAGCTTCCCGTCCATCGAAATGCCGCGCCTGCGCGCTGCACCCACTTCAATCGTTCAGCCGCTTCCGCGTAATCTTCAGGCCGCACCGCGCGAAACGTCACCGCGCGAAATGCTTGGGGCGCAAGCTGACGGACTTGCTCAGGCTTTTCCGCGTCAATGCCGTTTGTCGCGGGCAAAGGATTCGTCACCGATTTGACGAATGGCAAAACGCATTGTATGAGCGTGTCCGATGCGACATTATCGCGCGAGCCTCTGCCCAGGCGGTAAGTGACCTGAAAGATCGTGTCTTTATCGGGAACCTGGCCGAACTCGCCGTCGCCGAAACGAATCGTCTTGCCCGAACCGGAAGCATAATCTCTATGAACTATCTCTTTGCCGATTCGCTGATAGCCGACCACGCGCCGCCAGAATCCATCATCGAGCGCGAAGGCTGTATCGTCAGGCTGCGCCGAGTTTGTTCCGAGCAGCGCGCGCCGCCACGTCCATTCGCCGTTCGGCGCGACCACCCAAACAGGCCCGACCTGCGTGACTTCAGTGAGACGAACTTCGGGCGCGGCGCTGTCCATCGATTCGCCTGACCACACAAGCTCGCTTTCATCAGAGCCAGACAAGCTGAACAGGTATGCGATGGAATCGTCCGGCCCCGCGCGCTCGATTGCCGAAGGCCGATCCGATTCATCGGTCGAAGCGCCGATGGTGAATCGCGCGACGCGAGTTGCGCCCGCTGTGGCCGGGACGAGATTGCCGTGAATTTCAAGCGCGGCCAGATCAAGCTCGAACGGCGTTGCCTGCTCCGGCTCCCATTCGAGTCGGGTGATATTCTGCCCTAAGACCACATCGGTCGTGTTTTCAATAGCGATGAGCCGCACCATCCACGCCCGCGCTTTGATTGCAGGGTTCATCGGTTTGGTTTGCAGGAGCGCCCACTTGCCGGGCTGTTTGTTCGGCGGCAGATCGTCGAACGGCAAATCAGCTTTGTGATGGCCGTCGATGAAAAGCTCGGTCGAGCCGACTGGCAAACACACATCGTCTTCGTTCCATTGATGCGGCAGGAATAGATTTCGCGCAGGGTCTACCGCGTAGCTCTTTGGAAGTTGAGGCGGAATCGCAAACGATTCCGCCAGACCGCGCCCGACCTCGAACTGGCGGCTGCCGGGAACAGGCTTGCCGGTCACTTTATCGATCCGGGTCTTGCCCGTCAGCGGGTCGATCTCGCCCGACTCTGAGACCAGCGTTCCGGCTGGAATCGAGCCTGCGGCGGTTGCGTTGAAATCGAGCCACGTCCACGCTCCGAGTCCATCATGAATATTGTAATCAACGAGTCGCGCATGGCGGCGGAGCGAGCGGCGCTCGGAAGCCGTTTCAAGATATGCCTCGCGCGCTATGCGATCCTGATAATAAGCAAGCTCATCGCCGAGCGCGCTCATGATTTCAACCAGCATCATTCCGACATCGGCTTCAACCCTGTCCTGCCATCTCGGATGCCGCTCGGATGCAAAATCCAAAAGCGCGCGGCGGAAGCTCCAGAAATCTCGCGCGGTGTAATCAACCGGAAAATCGACCAGTGCTTCGGGCGGACACTCGCGCGCGGCGGGCTTGCAGTCAAGCTCAGTTTCGCAATTTGCCTTGAAGCTGAAATAAACGTCGTTGAAGTAGCGATCAATGCGCGAATCTTCGATGCGCAGGCGATAACGCGAGAAGTCTCCTGCGAAGGCTGTCTCGACGCGAAGCACATCGCGGCCCGATGCGACCTTCCACTGAACATTTTTCACAGGCACTACTGTGTGTCGCTCTCCGCCCGATGGCGAGTGGATGCGAATCTGATCGGCCTTCACATCGTTGACGAGCGGAACCGTCAGAGTCGCGGGCGGGCGCAGAAAATAAACGTCGAGCGTGGTCTGATTCGGATGCACGTAGACGAAATCAATCCCCGTGACCACGTTCTGCGCGAGCAATTTTTCGAGCCTGTCAGGCACGGCCATCAGATGGTCACCTCCAGGTTCAAGTAGCGATGCTCCTGTCGCGTGCGAAGCACATAGGCGATGCGAATCTCAAGCGTTTCGCCCAGAGCCTGCACTTTGACATCGCTCACGGTGATGGCATTGCCGAGCCATCGCTTGAGACTTTCAAAGATGATCACCTGCGCGAGGCTGGCGGAGACTTCGTTATTCGGCGCGAATATCAATCGTTTCAACCCGCAGCCGAAATCAGGGCGATTGACGCGCTCGCCGGGAGCAGTAAACAGCACTTGTTTTATGAGTTGCTCGACATGCTCGGCGTAATCAGTTTCTTCCTGAAGTCGCCCGAGAGCCGCGCCAACCGCGATTGGATAACGAATGCTGGTGAAGTCATCTTTCATAGCTGCCTCACTGGCTTTTCACTCTCGGTTGCGTGTTTGCGATAATGACCGGCCCTTGCGGAGCCTGCGCTGCGTTCAAGCACAGGCCGACGCTTGAAAGGCTGAGTGTTTGAGCGCCCACTGCTTTCACGCGCACATCGGTCACGATCCACTTCACGCTCACGCACGGGCTGGGAGCGCCCGACACATTGAAAGCGCAGCCTGCAATGATGAAAGTGTCCGACGCGGTTGCCATCGGCGCGCTCGCTTTGACCCGCGTATTCGAACTGACGATCTGCACTGCGCCGCCGTGCGGGCATTGAAGCGTTGCGGTTGTGATGAGGCTGCCTCCCGCCATCTTATGTCACCTCAAGCGCGCCGTTGTTCACCTTGACGCTCGACGTGGTCACTTCGACTTTGCCGCTGCCCTGTTCGCTGACGACGCCCGCGCTGCCGACGGTGTGCGTCGCCTGACCGCTTTCTGTTCTCACATCGCTGCTGACGGTGATCTGAGAGTCGGCGGTGTTCCTGATGAGCAATTCATCGTTGTCATCATTGAGCCTGATCGTCAGCGAGTCGGTCTTCCAGATTTTCACCGCCGGGTCTGAAACGTCGGGCAATTCGCCGTCGCCCCAGAAGCAGCCCATCCACACAGGAAATGAAGGATCGCCCGATTCAAATGCAATCCAAACGCCCGTGTCGACGGCGGGCAGACTGTAAAACCCCACGCCCTTGCCCGCGTAAGGCACGCAGGGCATCGCCCACGCTTCGAGGTCGCCCAGAACCGAAGGCACATTGACCTTCAATCGCCCGCGCGATGTAGGATCCTCGTTATCCGTAACGGTTCCGCGATACAGGCCGAAGTAATGGCTTCGCGCCCACTCAAGCATCCTGTACAGGGATTCGTCTTCCATCAGATCGTGCCTCATATCAATTCCCCCAGGCATTGCGAATCAGATTTATCTCCATTCGGTGCGCAGTTGGATCGATGATGTGGCGCACGGCTGACACGAAATACTTGCCGCTGTGGCGCACCCCTGCGCCTTTGAGATTGACAACCGTGTGCGCGCGCACCAGGGCATTCAGGGCGTTGACCGTTGTCTGAGTGGATGCGCGGATGAACCATCCGGCTTCGATCAACGCTCCCTGCCCGCGACTTTGAAGATCGCCGGCGTCGTCAACCGGCATGGCTATGGGTATCGAGCGCGTATCGGAGACGATCTGGCTCAACCCCTGCGCGCCGAGCGGAGTCAGCCCCGATGCGGCAACGTCTCCGTCTATTTCCGACTTGTCGTTCAGGTTGAGTTGCGCGGCCACCACGCTTGTCGGTCGTTCGATATCCCACGCGATGTCGAACGCTTCGATTGTGTTCGATTCCTGATTGATGATGAGATCGCCAGCCGGATCGCCGTCGAGCGGAGGCCGCTTGAAGTGCGCCGTCTCGATTCCGTTTTCGTCCGTTGTAATCCAGAACAAAAAACCGTTGCGTCGCGCCAGCCGCTCGACGAAGCGATAATCGCTGTCGCGCTGCGCGAGCGTGTGCTTCGCCTCGAAGTGTCCGGCCGCGGTCGATGCAACGTCTAGCGCGTAGCCGTATCCGCCGAGTATCGTCGAGACGGCATCGCTGTCGGTCACATCGGACCAGAGCGCGGTTTTAGTCTCCCGATCCATAGCGATTGAAGTGTCGCAGCCAGCGACTTCGACATAAGAGCCTGCGCCTCCGTGCTTGAAATGAATCTGCTGACCGGTTACAGGCCCCTTCACGAGATAGTTGTTCCTGCCGCCGACGGGCGCGATCACGGCAAGCTCCGAGCCTGGGTTGAGACGACCGTCGGTGAGCAAAGGAAAGCCTCCTTCGATGATGTCGAAGTCGTAATGAATTCGATAAGTGGTCATCTCTCCCATGCGCTCAACAACCTCGACCCACAATGCGGCAGACAATTCTTCATCGGGCGTGCCAGCGACGGCGATTGCGATTCCAAGTCCCATTCGATTGATTCCAAGTCAGCGAGCAGCCGGTATTGCTATTTCGCGCGCTTCGGTCAAAGTCTCGGCCAGCATCACGTCGTTCAACTCGCAGATTCGCCAGAAGCCTGCCGGATCATCGAGATACTTTGCCGCCAGGTGATCCAGTCGCTCGCCCTGCTTCAAGACGTGAAAGCCGAGCGTTGCGTCAAGCGGTCTCTCGGCAGCGGGAACAACCGCAACCAAGCGCCCGCGATGATCGATGACGTTATAAGTCTGAAGTCCTGTGTATCTGCTTTTTGAATCGAACATCGTTTCTCCTAAAAGGGCAGCATACCCATGATTGATTCAACCGTATTTGCGATGTTGGCCATCGCCAGAGCTTCTTTCTGCGCGCGGGTGAATGTGTAAGCCGCGCGGGCGATTTTCGCTGAGACGCTTTTGTCATCGCCGAACGCCAGCGCGTCTAAAATCTTCAGGCCGATCGTCACCTTCGCGCGGATCGGATAAAGGATCGGCGAAAACTGCTGCTCATCGACTGAAAAGCTGGTGAGTCGCACAGGCACTATGCGGCCCGGCCCCCAGAAGAAAAGCACGATGGGGACGGTCTTGCGTTGAGCCTTCGCCTCGGCCAGAACATCAGCCGAGGCGCTTATTCCTCCTGCGCCGATTGATACGCTCACCGATACGTTGAGCAAGCCGCCCAGCGCGCTGTCGCCCGGCGGATAGAGCAGCATCTCCATGGCCGCGATGCGGTCGGCCACGCCCGATATGACCGCGATGGGATGGCTTTCGGGCGCTTCGAGTGCGTCTGCCGCGTCAAGCTCAAGCGTCAGAGTGAAGCTCTCCTGCGGATCGAATGGTTGAGCGAGCGCGGCTTCGACTTTCGGATCAACGATGTTGCCCTTCTCATCTTTTTCAGGCGGCCCCCAGGGCGTGAGCGTTCGCGAGAGCGATTCGGGGTTGTACTGAAAAATGATTATGTTCGGAATAGGAATCAGCATCGGCGCGGAGAATTGAATCAGCGCGCCTTTTATCAGCCTGGGGCTGCGTGAGTATCCGTTTGTCATAGCGATTATGTCTTCTCCTCGAATCCGGCATCGGTTTCCATGATCTGCTTGTTATGTTTCTTCGCTTCCTTGATGACATCGGCCATCTGGCTCGCTTCGAGCTTGTATTCGGAGCGAATCTGATCGCCGGTCTTCGTATGCGTCGCCAGTCCGGCCACCTTCGCGTAGTACTCCACCTCTTTCGTTTCAAGCCCGGTCTGGAGCCGATCCATCATGTCGTCTTTCATCCAGGTGTACGTCTTGCACGCGGCGCTGTAGATGCGCTCCTGCAACATCTCCGACGTGACCAGCTTATCGCCGATCTTTACTTCGTCTTCAGGCTTTACCTTTTCGCCTTTGGTCTGCTTTTCAACAGTTCGCAGCTTGTCGGTTTTCTTATCAAACATTATCGCTTCGTACTCGCCGCCGAGAGCTTTTTTGAATTCGTGGTGAACTCTTCCGCCCTGGCTCGACGTTTCATCCGCCCCATCGTCGGCTTTGCCTTCAACGTGGACGTTGCCGTAGATGTGCGTGTGCTTCGATATTAGGATCGTCGGCATCAATCCGCCGCGCCCGACCTCATATTCAGCCACCTTTATTCCCGTGTCCTTTTGCTTTGGCTTTTCGATCAGCTTGACGAGTCTGCCTGAGCCTTTCACTCCCGGATAAAGCGAGAGGCCGTGCCGAAATGGCTGATTGGAACTCTTCTTGTTGCTCAAGTATTCCAACAGCAGGTATTGAGTGAGATGATGCGCGTCGCGGTCGACTCCGAACTGCTCGCCCGGTCTTTTTCGCTGCGAGTAAGCGCCTAAGCGCAGCGCGACGTAACCTTCAGTGGCAGTCCAGTTGCCCGGTTCGGTCGCAGTCGCGGCAACCTTTTCGTTCTTCACGTAAGCGGCCGCCGGCGGCAGGTTCGACGCGGTCAGCTTGCCTCCGGCAACCGGAAAGACCTTCTCTTCGATCATCTTTGCTGTAGCGTCAGTGAAGCGAAACTCTTTCGACATAAAGACTCTTGGGTGCGGCCCAAGAGCGCCAAGCAGAATTCTCGCTTCACCTTTGTATTCGGCTTTTGCCTCCGCGGGCTTCATCTGTTTGTACCTGGATAAGAAGGTAAGCGGCGAGTTCTTTACAAAAGTGTTTTCGATAATCATATCCCACAGCGCCGCAGTGCCGCCGATGAATGGCAAATGAACCGCCTTCACTTTTATGCTTTGAAACGGATTGGCGAGATCAACGACCTCGACAGATTTTTTATTGTCTGTTTCGACCTTTTTAGTATTGAAATCCACATCGAAGAAGATGCCGGTCTTGCCGAACAGGTATTCTTCAAGCTCCGTCTTGAAATGGCTGACGCTGAAGACCCACTCCGATTCGGTTTTGCCATCGCCGTCTTTCTTCTTGACCACCTTCTCCTGCATGGTGCGCTTCACGATAGGTTTGATCGCTTGCCTGATCGCGGGAGCGTGATTGTCGATCAGATACTTGACGATCTCTTCATTCACCGTGTCAAACGGATTGGCGAAATGCTGTTTGGCGGTCTTTTCTTTCAGAGCCTTTATGGCGTCAATGAGCTTTTCAGGCAACTCGTCGGCGATTTTCTTCGATTCGCTATCGAGTCTGGCTTTGCCTCCGCCTTTGCCCGATTCGATCTCTCCGACTCGGCCAAGAAGCAACTCGGCTTTGCCAAACTCCTTGAAGAACTTCGCAATCACATCGTCAAGGCTCGGCTGCGCGCCTTCCGACGAAGCTCGCCCCGCATCAACCGGCCTCGCGGCCTGCTCGCGCGCAACCTCGTCAGAAACGCGCTCGGCTGTTGCTTCCTGCTGTGCGTCGTAACGGACGCCGCGTCCCGGTCGCCCCGCCGCGGGCTGTGAAGAATGTTTTTCGCCAAGCGGTCTCGGCCCGACCTGTTGAAGCACGTGAGTCAACTCGTGGCGAAAAACCTTAGCGCCGCTGCCCGACGAAGGCGACAGCCCCGGTCTGAGATAAATGTGGCTGCCTGTCGTGAGTCCTTCCGCTCCAACCGCGCTGGTCACGCGCGAAGCCTCCGGCCCCGTGTGCAATCGCACGTGCGAAAAGTCATGACCTAAGCGGCGCGTCGCATCGCCGCGAAGTTTTTTATCCAGAGGCGCGCCCGCGCCGGGAACCGACGGCAGTGAGCCTGTAACTGGCCTGGGGCCGCGCGCAGATCGATACATCTGCGTTTCGGGCAGAGTCTCTTCGCTCGATTCGGGAAAATCTTCTTCCGCAAGATCAAAAGCTACCTGGGGAGCTTCCGGATGCCCGACCTTCTTGAGGAACGGGACCTGATCCCATATCCCGCCTATCGTGTCGGCCAGCTTCTGGCCCGCAGCCTGAACTTCGGGCTGCAAATGTTTGCGCACCGCATCCCGCCATAACAGGTTCGGATCGAGATTGGCTGCCTTGAACTCATCCGCGATGGCTTTCGTGATCCTGTCCCACAGCGAGGAGCCTCCGAATTTGATCAGCTTCAATCCTTCTTTGAGAGCTCTGACTCCGACCTTGTACTTGCCGCCGAGGTGATTCATCACAAGGTCGAGCGTGAGATCGACAAGCTGCTCGACGGGAATGATCTCGGCTGGCAATTCAAGGTGTCGCAGGTTGACGATCAACTCGCCTATCTTTTCGTTTAGCTCCTTCATCCTCGCGGCAATGTCTTTCGTCGTCGCATCGGTGACTGTCCCAATATTCAGATCTTGCAGCTTAATGTCCGTCAGGCGATATAAATTATCGCTCACGATGCGCAGCACCAGCGCCACCATCGGTCGGCTCATCACGAACACCTGCGTGCGGCGCACAGGGTACTGCACTCGGCTGCGCAATCGCAAAACGGAGCCGCTGACTTTCTTTCCCACATCTTTGAGGCGCTTCAGGAGCTTTGCCAGTTTGCCTTTTGGATCAACCTTGCCCTCGCTCGATTTGAGCTTATCCATGGCGCGCTTCTGGCGCGGCGTGTCGCCGAGCGCAGGCAGCGCGGGAAAGAGTTTTTTGCCGAACAGCAGCCATTCCCACAACAACTCAGGCTTTGCCCACGACGAGACACCCTCGATGGCTTTATCAATGAGCTTGTCAGGGTCGCCGCCGAGCGTGCCAACGATCTCGTCGAACTCAGGGCTTGCGATGAAAGTGAGAATGCCTGTGACCAGTTCGGCCACCATGATGGCTGGGCCGACTCCCGGAATGAATGACGCGCCGATCTTGAGCGCCTCGCCGAAATACTCAATCGCAACGCCGAGGTCTTCCAACTGTCTGACTATCGCGCGCATCGCGACTGCATAAGCAAGCTCGCTGAGCAAACGGTCATCGGTATCGAGCACGGTGATTGCCGCATCGTTGCGGATTAGCTCGATTATCGGCTCGCCCTTGCGATCTTTCTTTTCGATGTTCGGCCCTGAACCATATTTCAGTATCGAGTTTCCGAGCTTGCTTTCCGGCCATTGAATTCCGCCAGCCGTCATCGCCATGCCGGGGTTGTAGCTGAACGTCTTATGCACTTTCACCAATTCGTAGCTGATTCCATCTATCCAGAAGCGGTGATCCGGGCCTGCGAGAATCGGATAGCCGCGCGATGAGGAGACCAGAGAATTGGCTTCGGCGTTCCCCTCCAGCACGCTGCCTTTCTGCACTGCGAGCGCCCGCTCCTCGGTTTGTTTCTTCAACAACTCAACGGCATCGCGGTGCTTTTTGAAATCGCCTTCGAGGAGCAGGTCAAGCTTGAGAAGTTTTTCCTTCGTGGTCGGATTGTCGGCCATAGCCAGCGCGCCTTCCAGATGAGGCAGCAGGCCGACTATTACATCGAGCCGGTTGGTGGCAGGAGTTTCCAGCACGCCCAGGACAGTTTGAGGGCCGAGCTTTTTCTCCATCAAAGGGCCAAGCTCAAGCGTGAGCGCCGCCATTTGCAGCGTGATGTCGGCGGGCGGGCTGACGCGCGAGGCGAAGTCAGTCATCATCCTCAGCGCGTTATTCGGTTTGGTGAAAGTCCTTATGTCGCCTGCATCATAAGCCTCCCACATCGGCTTGATTTTGTTCAGCAGCACAACGCGCCGCCAGTGCGAGCTTGCCTGCTGCGCAAGCTTGTCAACTTCCGCGATAGTCGTTTCATATTTCTTTTCGATCTTTTTAGAAACCTTCTTCAGCAGTTCCGGGTCTTTTCGGATCAGGTCAAGAAGCGCGCGCAGCCACTCAATCCACTCAGGAGATGGGCTGGCGGTTGCGGATTCTTTCGATTTGGGCTTGCCTTTTTTCGATTTGGCAGCTTCTTTCTCTCGTTCCTCCTCGCGCTCGACCATTCTCTCTTTGACCAGATCATCGAGGTCGTCAATCTCTTTCAGAAGACCAACCAACACGTCCATCGCCGGAACAATCCAGGTAACAAGTCCGCCCAGATGGAGGTAATAATCGGAAGGAACGATCCAGGCATGACCCTCTTTCAGCTTTGCGTTGCGAAACTCTATATGTTTTGGGTGCGCCGCAAGCATCACGTTAAAGCGGAACCTGTCTTCAGGCTTCACTGCGGCTCTATAATTTTTGAGTACCCAGCGTTGCGCAACTTCATGGCTTTCCATCAGCTTGAGCGCCTGATTGATGATTGGCTCCTGCTTGCCGGAATAATCCTTGCCTTGCGCTTTGAGCAGGTCTCTCAGATGACCGGCGAGCAAACCGAAATACTGAGAGTAGATGAAGTTCGCCAAATCCGTGCCCGTCAGAGGCTCAAGCCCGCTGATCTCTCCGGTCGGAAAATCTTTTTTCATCTGCTCGAAGTCGGCTTCGGTCTTCTCCCAGTCGCCCAACTCGCCCGTTATCGCGATCTGAGATTGTTTCTGACCCTTCTGCCTTGCGGTCAGAACTTCTAACGTGGTTGTCCTCAGTTTGTCATAGCCGAGCGCCGCTGCCAGATCGAAAATGAAATCCGCCGTGTCCAATCGGTGAGCGATGCGGATGTCTTCGCGTTTTGGCTTGTCGGGGTAGGCTGACATATAGGCTTCGTCAGCCGCAACCGAGTATTGGCCCAGCTTGAAATAGATGCCGAACAGTTTTCCGATCACCCAGCCCAACTGTAACGCGAGTTTGCTGTTGATCGGTTTTCCCTGCGCCGCTTTGCGTTGTAACTCGATGAGCGAGAGATCGTAGATGCGCGAGATTTCTTCAATGCGTTTTTGCTGCGCTTTCATGTTCGCAAGGTAAATTTTAGGGCTGAGCATCGCTCCGCCCGCTGCCAGCAGGAAGATGCCGCTGGCGAGCGAGGCGAGGTGGGATTCGAGCCGGTCGAACACTTTTTCTTTCCTGACGCCGGCAATGATCTCGCTTGCCGCGCCCAGCCCTTCGAACGCTTTGCCCTCTTGCCGCGCCTTTTCCATCTCGTTTATTGAGAGCCAGAACTCGTTTGCTTCCCCGGCCAGTTCGCGAATCTCCGGGGCGATCTCTTCAAGCAGCTTCAACGGCTCAGGCGATAATCCCCACGCTTTGCCCATCTCTTCGAGCTTGCCCTCTAAAGCGAGTTCTCCGGCAATCGTATATCGTATGTCAATGGGAGTCGCTGAAGGATTCTTGGCCTTCAGAGGCTTTTCGTAAACATTCCTCAACAGATCTTTGCGAAACTCATCGAGTTTCCTGAGCGCCGCGAGCGCGTAAAAATATCGCTCGTTATCGATGAGCTTCGTCTTGTCTTTCGCTTTGGCGAGTTCTTCATCGAAGCGGGTTTCGAAATCACCCTGCGGGCTGAGGTTCCAGATCGGGCGGGCGACGCCGTAGAAATACACGCGATAAGTGTCGATGAATTGCTTCATCCAGAACTTCTTGAGAAAGTCATAGCCGCTCATCGTCTTCGACAGCCACGCGAGGTCGCCCTTGAGCGCCTTCGTGTAGAAAGCGTTGTAGCCGTAGGCCGTCTTTGCCGGAATCTTTTCGCCGACCAGATTGATTGCTGCGCTGTAGGCGTCGCTCGCCTTGAGAAAATCGAAGTAGAGCGCGAGCCGCCCCGGCGTGGCCGTAAAATCCGCCGCGCTGGTCTTGTCTTTAACAGATTTGACGATGTCGTCTTTATCCTTGCCGATCAAGCCGCTCAGAAAATCGCCATGATCTTTCATCTCTTTATCAGCAGGGTTCGCATCTTTGTGAAGCTTGATGATGTCTTCTCGCGCAGCGCTGTAAATAAAAATCTCTTTGTCTTTGAAAAAATCTTCGAGTGTTTCGCATTGCACATCGCCTGACCCGCGCAGGTCGGTCGCGCGCAGTTGATTGTCCGAATCGCGCCGCCCGGTCTGTTGCAGCACGTGAGCGATTTCATGCAGCAGGAGGTGGCGGCCTTGGGACGTGTGCGGAGCATAAGCGCCAGAGCGAAAGTAAATGTCGCGCCCTGACGCAAAGGCGTTTGCGTTTTGAACGATGGCGGCTGAATCGGCGGCCTTGTCTTTGTGGATGCGCACCGCGTCGAGCCTCGCTCCAAATTCGATCTCCAACTGCTGGCGCAACTGTCGAGGCAAAGGGCTGCCATAGCTTGCAGAGATGCGCAACGAGGCCGTGGGCGCGGGGCTGAGAAGGCGGGCGACGTTTTTCTCTCCTCTAATGATGCGCTCGGCAGCCGTGTCAGCCTGTCGTTCGAGTTTGTTCCTTCGCGCCTTCAAATGATTTCCGGCAGAGCCGCGAACCCGTCGCTGAACGCGCGGCCCGACCAATTGGCCGCCGCCCGCAGCAAGTGTTTTCATTCTCTTATTTTGACTCTGCAACTTCATGCGAGGCTCTTCGTGATTTCCGATGCGATGATCTCAGCCAGCCGCTCACGCGGCGTGCCTTCGGCGATTGTGGTTCGCAGGTCGAGCGCGCCGAGATGCTGTGAATGCGCCGAGTGCGGCAATCGTTCGGCCAGAAGAAGAGCAACTCGCTGGCCTA
>DLHY01000125.1 GCA_002483445.1 Blastocatellia bacterium UBA7656 | reverse complement strand
AAAGATCAGCTACGGAGTACCCGGTCGCGGAAGTGAAAGAAAATTCCCGCCTTGCGAAATTCACTCACGTCGGTGATCGATTAAAGATCGCGCTCGAAGGCGCGTATCGGCGCGGCGACCGATTCACCTTATCGATCAAGTATCATGGAGCGCCGCAGGACGGGCTTTTCATCAAGAAGAACAAATTCGGAGATCGCACTTTTTTCGCTGACAACTGGCCCAACCGCGCCCGTCACTGGTTCCCTTCGATAGATCATCCTTACGATAAAGCTACAGTCGAATTCCTCGTCACCGCGCCCGACCGATACGACGTTGTGGCAAACGGGGCGCTCGTGGAAATCAAGAGCCTGCAAAACGGTTCGAGACTCTGGCACTGGCGCGAATCAGTCTCGATACCGGTTTACTGCATGGTGGTGGGCGCAGCGGAGTTTTCCATAATCAATGTCGGATCGTTCAATCACACCCCGGTGATTTATTACCTCTATCCGAAAGACCGCGAGCGGGGGATGAAAGATTATGGCCGCGCTGTCGATATGCTCGAATTTTATTCGAACCTCATAGGGCCGTATCCTTACAAAAAACTCGCGTTGGTTCAATCCTCGACTCGATTCGGCGGGATGGAAAATTCGTCGAATATTTTCTTCGACGAAAAAGCTTTCAACGGAAGCGGTCAGCTTGAAGGCACGGTCGCGCATGAGATAGCGCATCAGTGGTTCGGCGATTCGGTCACTGAATCGGACTGGCATCACCTGTGGTTGAGCGAAGGCTTTGCGACTTACTTCGGCCATCTGTTTTTCGAGCGCCGCGACGGGCGAGACCGTTTTCTTGCGCTGATGCGCGCTGATCGCGAGGCGCTGCTCGCAAACGCGCGGCCCATCTATGATCCTTCGATCAAAGACCTCTTTCAGTTGCTCAATGCGAACAACTATCAAAAGGGCGGATGGGTGTTGCATATGCTCCGTGGCGTGATGGGGGATGAAAAGTTCTTCGCCGCCATCCGCGATTATTATCGCCGCCATCGCGAGGGCAACGCGCTTACGGAAGATTTTCAACGCGCGATGGAAGCTCAACATGGAAAACCGCTCGACTGGTTTTTCCGCCAGTGGATTTATGAACCGGGCTATCCGGTTTATGACGCCGCGTGGCGATGGGATGAAGCGACTAAAGAAATGCGACTCATCATCGCGCAGAAACAAACAGGGACGGTGTTTCGTATGCCGCTCGATGTCGAAATCAAACTCAACAACGGTGTCCGGCGCGAAGTGATCGATGTGAAAGACAAAGATCAGTCATTCACCTTCAAGCTCGATGCGCGCCCGCAGTCGATTGCTGTTGATCCTGATGAGTGGGTGTTGAAGAAGATCAACATCAGAGAAGAGAAATAATGTGGCTTTTCGGCAGAATACTTGCCCACGAAGAAGCGCGAAGCAAATCGTTTGAATGATCATTCTCTTCGCGCTTCTTCGCGTCTTTCCTTCGCGCTTCTTCGTGGATTATTGAGCCAGCGTGTATCTGACTTTCAAATGCAGAGTGCATTGCACGACCGGCTCTACTTCCATCGCGTTTACTACCGAGTCGAATTCGCTGACGCTGAGAGGATTGAAATAAAACGTCGAGGTCTTGCGCTTCTGCAAGACGTTCGTGTTCGAGCGATAATCCACGACCTTTCCCGTTTCAAACGCCGTGTATGAAGCGTACATCTCGGATGGAAAGAAGGCGTTGTACTTTTCCTGAAAGACTCCCTGCGGGCGCAGCTTGATGCCGAGCAACCGAGAGTAACTCTCTTCTTTCTTCTTGATTATTCTCGATGCTTCTTCCATCAACCGGTCGCGCACCGAGTTGATGTCGCTCAGGATGTAATCGACTTTGATGAGATCGAATATGCCGACTCTGGAAGCCGCCGCAAGCATACGATCCAGAAGCGATTTGTCTTTGTAGCGGACGGCGACGTTCTTTTTCACCTCGAACCCTGAAAGCTTTTCCGTGATCGTGTTCGACGTTGACGTATAGTCATAGACGCGGTTCTGCGCGATGAAATCGATGAAGACATCCGCGCTCTTCACGCCCAGGCCATCCAAAGCAATGATGAATTGTTTCAACTGCGCATCCATCTTTTGATTGGCGTCGGCGACCGTCAGTCCTTCGTGCGCGAGTCCGAACAGGGCTATGTACTCGTCGGCTTTCATATTCATCAGCACATTCGCTTCGACATAATAAGCCGCGACTGAATCTTTCCCGTCCATCGTTATGAGATTGCCCGTAGCGACGCCGCTCGTCTTGCGCGCTGATTTGTTGTAGACGCTCGCGCCTGCTTCCTGAGCGCGCAGGGCAGAAGCCGCCGAAAGTATGATCGAGATCAGAAGCAAAGCTTTTTTCATAACCATTACCTCCGTTTTCCGAAACTGGAGCGCAAAGCGAGACGCAAGTAACAGCGACAGATTAACATGAGGGAAACTCTTCGCGCACATGCGTGAAACAGGATTGATTTTTGGGGAAAGCTATCAGTCGCGGTCGCCGGATATGAGAAGCACCGCGTTGCCGCTCATCGCTGAAAGCTGTTCTTCGGCGTGCTGGCGCAATTCGGCGGGACTCATTCGAATTATTCTAATGATCTGATCTCTGCCGTAGGTATTCAGGAGGCGTTTTACTACTTTGTAGCCCAGAAGGTAGCCGCCGCGCGTCGGCGCGTCCGGGGTTTCTATGTCAGCGAACCACAGTTCATACTCTTCCGGCATCGCGTCGGTGCGAATGAGACCGAGATAGCGGCGCGCGCTCGATTCCATCTCCTGCTCCTGCGCGGCTATCTCTTTCTGAGAAAAATTCAGGTGAAGCTCAAGCGACGACTGGCCCATGTCGGCTATCTCGGTTGCGGCGACTGCCAGTCCTTCTATCATCAATCGCGCGTGCGCCGATCCCATGTCGAACCAGTCGGGATGTTGCATCAGGAATCTGAAATGATAAAGGTGAAAGAATTCATGAATGATTGCGACTCTCAACTGTTCGGGCCTATAATCGGCAAGCACATCCGCCCCCAGACACAGCGTGTCCGGGATTCCGACATCGTTGCCTACGGCCCGCACAGATCCATCGAACTGGAGCAGGCTCAGGCCGAAATAAATATCGCTCGGCTGCTTATAATCACGAAAGAAAGCGCTCGACCTGAATCTTATCACCGCATCGATTATGGGATTGGTGCTCCAGTCGAGAAGCGTCGCGTTGAACCGGCGGATGGATTCGATTCGGTCAGGCACGACGGAAAGGAACTCATCGAGCAATGCCTGACGCTCTTCCAGTGTGGCATTGCGATAAACGGCGCGGTCGAAATAATTCTGATGCTTGCTTTCGACCATCAGTCGCCACAATCGTCGCTGGAGTCTGAGGGATTTGCCTTCGGCTTTGTCCCAGAAAGCGAGGAAATCATCGACGATGTTTATTACTTTGTGTCGGTCGAGGATTCTCTCCGTGATCGTAAGTTCAGGAGCGGCCTGGGCGGGCAGGAACAGGCCGAAAAGAAAAACGATGGCGAATGTAAAAGCGACCCTGTTTCTCATTCCGCCGACTCCTTTCGGGCGATTATACCAGCGACTCGTTTGTGTGGCTACAACAAAGAACGGGCCGTATGTTAAAAGTTTGCAAACTCGATCTTCTCGCATCGGGCTTTGTTGATGGCTGGCGAACGCTATATATTAAACGACCTGAAAGGAGAAATTCGGTGCGACACACTCGAACGAGACTCTTCGCGGCATTGTTCACTCTCACTCTCCTCGCTGTTTCACTTCCGGCGCAGCAGAGCGCGCGCAAAAGCGAATGGCGATTCTACGCAGGCGATAACGGCAGCACCAAGTATTCGCCTCTCACCGCGATCAATAGCGATAATGTTAAAAATCTGAAGGTAGCCTGGACGTGGGACTCACCCGATATCAAGATTCAGGAGCAGAATCGCACGCTTCGCGGATTTGCGCACGAAGCTACGCCTCTTATGATCGGCGACAAACTCTACGTCAGCACCTCGCTCAGTCAGGTAGCCTCGATCAACGCTCAGACGGGCGAAACCCTTTGGGTCTACGATCCTAAAAGCTACGCGACAGGACGACCTACAAATCTCGGCTTCCTGCATCGGGGAGTGGCTTACTGGACTGACGGACGGGAAGAGCGCATCTTCATCGGAACCGGCGACGCTTACCTCATCGCTTTGGATGCGCGCACAGGCAAGCCCATCGAGACATTCGGAGAAGGCGGGAGGGTCAATCTCACGAAAGCGATTCCACTGGCCCGCAACGCTTCGAACTATGCGGTCAGTTCTCCGCCCGTCATCTGTCGCAACGTGGTGATGGTCGGCTCATCGATCTCCGACGGCCCGACCAACAAAGAAGCGCCGCGAGGCGATATTCAGGCGTTCGATGTTCGCACGGGCAAGCCGCTGTGGATATTTCATACCATCCCGCAGGCGGGCGAGTTCGGCGTCGAGACCTGGGAGCAGGATTCATGGAAATACACGGGCAACACGAACGTCTGGACTCTTATGAGCGCGGACGATGAACTCGGCTATGTTTATCTCCCCATCGGCACGCCTACCAATGACTGGTACGGGGGGCATAGATTGGGAAACAATCTCTTTGCCGAAAGCCTCGTCTGCCTCGACGCGCGAACAGGAAAGCGCGTGTGGCATTTTCAAACCGTGCATCATGGCGTATGGGATTACGACCTTCCAGCCGCGCCTGTGCTTTGCAATATCACCGTCGGGGGCAGGCGAATTCGCGCTGTCGCTCAAATCACCAAAACGGGATTTTGTTTCGTCTTCGACCGGGTGACAGGAAAACCCGTCTGGCCGATTGAAGAGCGAAAGGTGGCTCAATCGAGTGTCGCGGGCGAAAGACTATCTCCGACTCAACCTTTTCCCACAAAGCCCGCCCCATTCGAACTTCAGGGCGCGATTGAAGACAACCTGATCGACTTTACGCCTGAGCTTCGCGAAGAAGCGAAGAAGATTCTCCATCAATATGATCACGGCCCGTTGTTCACGCCGCCGACTGAAAAGGGAACGATCAATCTTCCCGGCTGGGGCGGGGGAGGGAACTGGTGGGGCGCGGCCTTTGATCCTGACACGAGCATTCTCTACATTCCTTCGACCAACAGCCCGATAGTTGTGAAGCTGGTCAAGCCCGACCCGGCTCGCTCGAATTTCAATTACGTTCGCGGCGGCAGCGGCGGGTTGGGGGCCGCGCCTCAAGGCCCGCGCGGATTGCCGCTCTTCAAGCCGCCTTACGGAAGGATCACCGCGATCAATCTCAACACCGGCCAGCATGTCTGGCAGATACCTCACGGAGACGGCCCGCGCGAGCAGATCAGCCAGATCGTCGGTAAAGATGTCGGCCCCGTGGGAGCAGGCGGCGGCGGCCCGTTGCTCACAAAAACCTTGCTCTTCGTAGGCCAGGGCGCAAGTGGTCGCGGCGGCGGTGGAGGAGGCGGAGCGAACCTGCTTCGCGCATTCGACAAAGCAACAGGCAAGGTGGTCGCTGAAATCACATTGCCCGCGCGCCCGCACGGAACGCCGATGACTTACATGCTCGGCGGAAAACAGTACATAATAGTGGCGACATCAGACAGTCGCCTGGTCGCTTTGAGTTTGCCATGATGGGAAGTCTGGAGTCTGGAGTCGAGAGTCTGGAGTCCGATCTTTCGACTCTCGACTCCAGACTCCAGACTCCAGACTGCTATGAGGAGTAACGATGCGATTTTTAACGCGAACGCTTTTGATCATTTTCGTTCTTGCCGTGAGCGCGTCGGCGCAGTTGCCCGCCGATGCCGTTCAACTCGACAAGGTGAAGATTCCTGAAAGTCAGAAGTCTGTCGATTTGTGTCCGGTTTATCTTGAACCCTCGGATGCGAAACTGCCCGCTTGGGAATACAAGGGCGTGACCTATCGCGGGAGCAAGGCGGATGCGAAGGAAAAGTTTTTTCAAGACCCGGATCGTTACGCGGAAGCCGCAAAGAAGCAGAGATTCATGAACAATTTCATGCTGGCGATGAGTACTGTGTGGTGTCCGGTCACTGACCAGATAGCGCCGGGCGGGATGAAACAGTGGAAGAGATTCGACCTGACGTTTGAAAGCTGCTGCGGATTCTGCGACGAGAACGCGAAGGAAGAGGATTTTCAGGCCGGACTTGAAAAACTCAAACAGCGCGCCGAGGAAACTTATCGATTGATCGGTGCGAAATACACGGAAGGCGCGAGCAGCCCCGTCGAAGGCGCGATCAAAAAACCATAGAGCAATCTGTTGCCCGTAGACGATCACGAAGAAGAGCCGCTTGTGAACACTCTTCATCCTTATCCCTGAAAGGATGAAACTGAGGACGGATTGCTGGCGCGCTCATACCGATTGCTTTTCGACTAACATCTAGCCTCTGACATCTGCCACCTGTTTCTGAGGCGATCTATGAGCGAATATCCCGAAGATATAGCAGGGACGGTCGATGAAAAAACAGCGACTGCACGCGCGCTTGAGGTCTACACTCCTCAAACCAGACGCTCCGGGATAGCCCTTTGTCTGTCGGGCGGGGGATTTCGCGCATCACTGTTTCATCTCGGCGCGCTCCGTCGGCTCAATGAAACGGGCATTCTGCGCAAGACGCAGGTCTTTTCGTCAGTATCAGGCGGGAGCATACTGGCCGGTCATCTCGCGCGCTGCCTGAAAGAATCAGGCGAGAGGGTCTACGCCGACTGGGAAGCGACAGTAGCCGCGCCGTTTCGTCGCTTCACATCGAAGAACATCCGCACCCTTCCGATCCTGAGCCGACTCTTTCCGTGGAACTGGTTCAA
This sequence comes from Blastocatellia bacterium UBA7656, assembly GCA_002483445.1. Taxonomy (GTDB): domain Bacteria; phylum Acidobacteriota; class Blastocatellia; order UBA7656; family UBA7656; genus UBA7656. Next base: position 22,918 of record DLHY01000125.1, on the reverse strand, counting down.
CGCGAGCGCAGGCGTCCGCGCGCTCGCCGCGCGTTATGCCAGAGATTTGATATCGCTCAGATTGAAAGACCTGCCCGAAGAGAAGAACTTCATTTTTTGCGCGACCGATATGGCTTACGGAGTCAACTGGATTTTCGAGCGCACTCGCGCGGGCGATTATGAAGCGGGCTATTCGACTCCGCCTGACGACTGGCTTGTGGCGCGAGCGATTGCGGCTTCCTCCTGCTTTCCCCCTGTGTTCAATCCGCTGCCAATCGAAATAGACCGGTCTCGATTGAAAGGCGGAAAAGACAAAAGCGACGCGCGCGATGAAAGAATCCGCGGGCTGCGGCTGACCGATGGAGGAAACTACGACAATCTGGGGCTTGAGCCTGTGTGGAAGACGAGCGAATACGTTCTGGTTTCAGACGGCGGAGCCGTATTCGATTTCGAGCCGGATAAAGGATTGTTTTATCGCCTGTCGCGTTACACACAGATACAGGGCAAGCAGTCCGCGGCATTGCGCAAGCGATGGCTCATATCGGGTTTCATCAACAGGAGTTTCAAAGGTGCATACTGGGGCATCGGCAGCGCGGTCAAACATTATGATGGAGGCAGTCTGGCTTACTCCGAGGCATTGGTCGATGAGGTCATAAGAAAAGTTCGCACAGACCTCGACGCATTCTCTGAGGCCGAAATCTGTGTGCTTGAGAATCACGGATACCTGCTGGCCGAGGCTGCCGTCAGTCGCCATCTCAAAGAGATTGTCGATGAGGCAAGCACGGCTCAGATCCCGCACACGGAATGGATGGACGAGAAAAAAGTCCGCGAGTATCTCAAAGACAGCAACAAACGTAAACTGCTGGGCCGCTGGTGAGGGCGATCAGCCGTTTGCTCAAATGCTCAGTGAAAAAGTAATGCGCGACTGTTTGAGTGAGATTCACCGCAGAGTCGCAGAGAACGCTGAGTGAGCGCAGAGAAGAAAACCTCTGCGTAACCTCTGTGTCCTCTGCGACTCTGCGGTGAAAGAACCCCTCAGCATAAGACCTGTTCGATCCAACATCACTATGTCATCACCAACGAATATTTTTTCAATCCTGATCCGTCATCCTGAAAACATATTCTTGACGACGAACCAGACGTTGGCGGGTCGCTCGGCCAATCGGCGCATGTACCACGGGAACCAGAAATCGCCGTAGGAAATCAACACGATCATTCTGTATCCGTCGCGCGCCAATCGCTGCTGCGCGCTGCGCTGAATTCCATAAAGCATCTGAAATTCCACCTTGTCTTTTGCGATGCCTTCTTTCGCGGCGAACTCTTCCGTTCGTCGAATCAAATCAGGGTCGTGCGTGGCGATGGCTGCGCGCACATTCAACGCGCGCGCCTCTTCGTCTAAAAGTTTGCAGGTCAGCTTGAAATAATTTTCATCAACATCAATCTTGCGCGGGAATGCGCGGTCTGCCGGTTCTTTGTACGCGCCCTTCACAAGACGGATAGCAGGACTTAGGGGCATCAATGAGTCGAGGTCTTTTTCAGTTCGATAAAGATAAGACTGAAGGCACAGGCCCACGTTCGGAAAATCCGACTTCGCGCGACGGTAAATATCGAGCGTGCGGTCGACATAATCGGTCTGCTCCATATCGATCCAGACAGTGCGCGACATGGATTCGCGACTGATGACTTTTTTCAGATTCTCGTAGCAGAGATCGTCGCTCAGATCGAGACCCAACTGAGTGAGCTTGACTGAAATTTCTGTCGAAAGATTGGCCGCCGCTATTTTATCCAGAACCTCAAGGTAATGATGCGTGACTTCTTCCGACTCTTTGCGGTCAGCTATGTTTTCTCCGAGGTGAGTGAAAACGGTTCCTATTCGTTCCGGCTCAAGCGCGCGGGCGGCTTCGATTGCGTCCTCGACTTTTTCACCGGGCATAAATCGCGACACCGCGCGACGCACGAATCGGTAACGCGGAGCCTGATTGCGCAGCCACGCGCTTTGCGAGCCTGCAAGCAAAACGCTTCGCATTATGCTCATTCCCTGTCCTTTCAGTCGCCTTGCTCAAGCATCCGCGCAGCGATCTCTTTTAGAAGTTTCGCGCAGGCCATCGCGGTTATCCCCGACACATCGCGCGTGGGATTGAATTCAACTATATCAGCCCCGACGACGCAAGCCTTCACCGATTGAATAACGCTTACGGCCTGCCTGACTGTAAATCCTCCCGGCTCAGGGTGAGAGACTCCGGGGCTGCACGCGGGATCGAGTCCGTCCATATCGAATGAAATGTAGAGCGGCGAATCGAATTCGAATTTTATATCGTCGCGCCAGTTTTTCATCTCATGGACTTCGACTCCGAAGCGCGCGACCTGCTCTCGCTGATGACCGCTCATGGTTCGAATGCCGACTTGAGCCAATCTTTCAACAAGCCCTTCTTCCATAATGCGCGCGAAAGGGCAGGCGTGAGAAAAACGATTTCCCTCGAACACGTCGTAGATGTCAGAGTGCGCGTCGAAATGAAGAATGCTCAATCGTGGATATCTTTTTCGAAATGCGCGGATGATCGGATAAGTGATCGAATGATCGCCGCCTAAAGAAATGGGCTTGAAATTTTGTTCGAGCAGGCGAGCCGTTGCCGCTTCGATATCGGAGAATGCGTCGCTGGAAGAAAAATCCAGATCGCCCGCATCGAAATAAGCGCCCTCAGCGCTGAGATCGATGCCCGATTCAGTCCACATATTCGATGAAGGGCAAGCGAGCGCCTGACGGATGAGGGGCGGAGCGTGGGCCGCGCCTCTCAGATAAGAAGAGTGTTCGTCGAATGGAAAACCTATGATCGCGGGTCTTGTGTTTTTCATACGATTCTCGCTTCTGCCGGTCAATGTTTGGCGGCGAGCGAAAAAGTAATATACCATTGGAGTGTAATTGATCGAGGCGGCGCAGCACGAAAATTGAGGAGAGGATTCACAAGTGTCTGAGATCAGCGACCGATTGATAATTCACCGGCTCGCTCACACTTCGGGCGTAGACTCTTTCGCCGATGATGTGCGCGCAGGGCTTAAGGGTAAGAAAAAATCACTCCCACCGAAATATTTTTACGACGACCTCGGCTCTCAACTCTTCGTCGCCATCTGTCGATTGCCGGAATACTATCTCACTCGCGCCGAAAGCGAGATTCTCCGCAATCACTCGGAAGAGATAGCCGCATCCATTTGCGGCCCTGTGCGATTGATCGAGTTGGGCAGCGGCAGCGCCGAAAAAACCCGATACCTCATCGATGCGCTGCTCGCTCGTCAAACATTGCTTCACTACAAGCCGGTCGACATCTCGCCTGCCAGCATTGAAGAAAGCAGCCGCGAACTTCTCAAATCATATCCGCGCCTTCGCATAACGGCTTACGCGGCGGATTACTTCACCGCCCTGCGAGCTATGATGGAAGAACCATCGGCGAAAGATGAGCGCGCGATGGCTTTGTTTCTGGGATCGAACATCGGCAATTTCGAAATGGATGAAGCCCGCGTTTTTCTGCGCGCTGTCAGAAGCGTGCTTGATCGCGGAGACGGTTTGCTCATCGGCGCGGATTTGAAAAAATCCAGTGACGTTCTCGTTCCCGCTTATGACGATCCGCTCGGAGTCACTGCGGCGTTCAATATCAATCTGCTGGGCCGTATCAACCGCGAGCTTGGCGGAGAGTTCGATCTTAAAAAATTCGAGCATCGCGCCCGCTATAACGAGAGCGAAGGGCGAATGGAAATGTATCTGGTGAGCCGCGAGCGTCAAACGATTGCCATTCGCTCGCTCGACGTGGAAATTCATTTCGAAGAAGGCGAAACGATTCACACGGAAAATTCTTACAAGTACGACACGGATCAACTGACCTCTCTTGCTCGCGAGTCGGGCTTCGCGCTTGAGCGGACGTGGACGGATTCGCTTCAATGTTTCAGCTTCAACCTGTTCGCCGTCAGGTGAGAAATGCCCACGAACGATTCCGCAGTAATCGAATTTCGCGATGCCTCAGCGCGAGCGGGCGGTAAAACCATGGTCGAGGGGTTGAGCTTTCAAATCGCGCAAGGCGAAACGCTCGTCCTTCTTGGAAGAAGCGGGTCGGGAAAGACGACCACGCTCAAACTCATCAACCGGCTGCTCGATCCTGCTGAAGGCGCGGTTTGCGTTGAGCAGAAATCGACAACCGAGTGGGATGCGATTCGACTTCGCAGGCGCATTGGCTACGTCATTCAGGAAACAGGTTTGTTTCCGCACTTCACCGTCGAAAGAAACATCTCAGTAGTTCCACGACTCGAAGGCTGGGACGAAGCGAGAATACGAGCGCGCGTCGTGGAACTTCTCGAACTGGTCGGCCTCGATGCCGGTTCGTTCGCTCATCGCTATCCGCATGAGCTTTCGGGCGGTCAGCGTCAGCGTGTGGGAGTCGCGCGCGCGCTTGCGGCAGACCCGCCTATTATTTTGATGGACGAGCCATTCGGCGCGCTCGACCCTTTGACGCGCGCAGAACTTCAACGCGAGTTCGCCCAGCTTTCGCGCTCGCTCCACAAGACGATAGTTTTCGTCACGCACGATGTCCGCGAAGCGTTCGCGCTCGCTTCGCGCATAGGCTTGTTCAAGGATGGTCGATTAGTCGAGATATCGGAGCCTGCGGCCTTTGCCCGATCTGAGAATGAGGAAGCGAGAGCTTTTTGTGAATCGCTTAATTGATAATGACCGACCTTATAAACTTCTTCATAAAAAATCGCGCCGATATTTTTCAACTCACGCTTGAGCATCTCTTTTTGGTCGCGGTCTCTATACTTGCCGCTGCGGCGATAGGCATTCCTGTCGGCATCTTTCTCACCCGCCGGCCTGCGTGGAGCAAACCCGTGCTTGCCGTGACGAACATTCTTCAAACTATTCCGAGCCTCGCGCTGTTCGGGTTTTTGATTCCGCTTCTCGGCTCCTACGGCATAGGCCGCGTGCCTGCCATAATCGCGCTGTTTCTTTATTCGCTGCTTCCCATTATTCGAAATACTTTCACCGGAATACAGGGAGTCGATGCCGGTGTGCGCGAGGCTGCGCGCGGAATGGGGATGACCGACTGGCAGATGCTCGCGCAGGTCGAACTTCCGCTGGCGATGAGCGTCATCATCGCAGGTCTTCGCGTGGCCACAGTGATTTCAGTCGGCACCGCGACCATTGCTGCGGCCATCGGCGCGGGCGGACTCGGCACATATATCTTTCGCGGCCTGAGAATGAGCGATAACATTTTGATACTCGCAGGCGCGATCCCGGCGGCAGTGATGGCGCTCGCGGCGGACTTCACTTTGGGTTTGATTGAAAGACGACTCGCTCCGGGCAGAGCGAAAGCCGCGGGCAAAACTGCGAAGCTGGCGTTTGCGACAGGAATAGTTGCGCTCGTCGCGTTCGTGATCGTGACGAGCGGAGTGTTATCGAAAAAATCGGAGCGTATCGTTGTAGGCTCGAAAGATTTCACCGAGCAGGTAATCCTCGGCGAGATGATCGCGCAGGTGATCGAAGCGAAAACCGGTCTCGCAGTCGAAAGAAAATTCGAGCTTGGCGGCGACCTCTGCCATCGCGCGATGATCGCGGGCGAGATGGATATTTATGTCGAATACACCGGCACGGCTTTCACGGCCATTCTCAAACACCAGCCCATCACCGATCCGCGAAAAGTTTATGATCAGGTCAAGCGCGAGTATCTTTCGGAGTTCGGTCTGGAATGGATGGAGCCGCTCGGTTTTGAAAACACCTTTGCGATACTCGTGCGCGGCGCGGAAGCTGAGAGGTTGAATCTCAAAACGATTTCGGACGCGGCAAGGTATGCTCCGCAATGGAGAGCCGGATTCGGACAGGATTTCATGTCGAGAGAAGACGGCTACGCGGGCTTTGCCAGGGTCTACGGATTGAAGTTTTCGGCGCAGCCTCGCGAGATGGATTTGTCGCTATCGTATCGCGCGCTGGCAGCCGCTCAGGTCGATCTGATCGCAGGCAACTCGACCGACGGATTGATCGATAAACTGGGACTGGTTCAGCTTCAGGATGATCGCCGATATTTCCCGCCTTATGAAGCTGCCGCCGTCGTTCGGCGCGAGGCGTTGCAGAGATATCCGCAAATTGCGGCGGCGATCAACGATCTTGCAGGCAAGATAACGGACGCGGAGATGCGAAGGCTCAACTTGGCCGTAGATGGCGAAAGTCGCGATGTGCGTGAAGTGGTGCGCGAATTTTTATCGAGCAAGCTTGAGCATTGACACCTCAGCGCGGTAGGAATTCAATCTGCTTATGGAAAAAGATGAGCGAGAGCCGAGGCGGCTTCAGCTTTACGCGGCGGACGATGATCTTCTGGTCGAGGCGCGAATAATCACGGAAGGCGATTACGAATGCGTCAGGGTGAACAGTTCGTGGCCTGAAAAAAATCTGTTCGCGGGCGACGTGATATTTTTCACCGCTGCGGATGTGGCCGATGCGGGCGATATAGTTTTGATCGAACATGAGGGAAACGTCCGCATCGGACTTGTCGCAGAGCCGGGATCGCTGGAAACGCCCGCAGGTCAGAGACCTATGGAAGCAACGGAGCGAATCGTAGGCGTTGGCATCGCTCTGGCCTCTCGATTGGGAAAGCGCGAGGCGGAGTGATTTTTGCCTGCGAGAGAAGAATAGAACGCGGATTGAGCGGATCAGGCGGATTTGCACGGATATGATCCGCGATGATCTGCCCGATCCGTGTTATCCGCGTTCTATTTCCCAAAATCAAATGACCTCGATCGAGACTGCCGGCAGAAGCGCAGTATCATCCCTTCGTGATAAGACGATTCTACGTTCATAACTTCAGGTGCTTGGAAAACTTCGAGTTGCCAGTGGCGGGCCATTCGTCCGTATTGCTGATCGGAAAAAACGGATCGGGCAAAACAGCGGTCGGACTTGCGCTGGAAGTTTTACAGAAGATCGCGCGAGGTACTAACTGGGTAGACACTCTCGTGGAGCCTAAAGATTTCACTCGCGGACGTACAGACGTGCCTATGCGATTTGAAATTGAGGTCGAGTTGAATACCAGTATCTACGAGTACGCAATCGCGTTCGATCTTCCTGATGGATCCAAAGAGATGCGTGTATTTGAAGAGACTCTCGTTATTGGTGGAAAGCCTATCTATACAAGAAAAAGGGAGGAGGTTCTTGCAAAAACGGGCAGTGAAGGTGAACCGATATTCGGTATCAACACGAATGTGGTTATTCTGCCGATAGTTCTGGAACAGACAACGAACAATCCTCTGTTCATTTTCAAGCAGTGGCTCGCTCGTATGATCATCCTCCGACCGATACCCAGCTTGATTATTGGAGACTCTGAAAAGGAGACATTGGAGCCGAATCCTGATGCCACTAACTTCGGCGCGTGGTTCTCAGGCTTACTGGCTTACACGCCAGCCGCTTATAACCAGATCGATTCTTATCTCAAACAGGTGATGCCCGATCTGAAAGATATCAAGAATCCCACTACTGGCAAAAACTCTCGAAGCCTTGTCGTCCAGTTTTCAAACGATCAGGGAAACCTGAGCCTGCCTTTCGAGGATCTGTCGGATGGCGAGAAATGTTTCATGATATGCGCTCTGGTGCTTGCCTCAAACGATGCTTATGGGCCGCTGCTTTGTTTCTGGGATGAACCGGACAATTATCTTGCTTTGTCTGAGGTCGGGCATTTCGTGCTGGCTCTTCGCAAAGCGTTTCAATCCAAAGGGCAGTTCATCGCGACTTCGCACAACCATGAAGCTATCTACCGTTTTCCCGAAGAATCGACACTTCTACTTTACCGCGACAGCCATCTTGAACACACGCTTGTTCGTCCGATCAGCCAACTCCAAATCAACGGAGACCTTCTCAGCGCACTTGTCACTGGCGATTTAGAACCATGAGCGTCAACAGGAATCGACCGCATATTCTGGTGTTGCCGGAGGATGATGCCAATAGTCGATTGGCGGACGGTTTTCACTTTGGGGTTGACTCGGTTCGGCAACGGCAGATGCAGGTGCTTCCGGTGGTGGGCGGCTGGGAAGCGGTATTGGAGCGTTTCAAGTCATACCACGCCATTAGAATGAGACGTTTTCGCAATTGCTTCATGGTTCTTCTGATCGACTTCGATAACTGAGAAGACAGGCTCGACAATGCGAAAGCCGCCATCCCTGAAGATTTGGCTGAGAGGGTTTTCATCCTCGGCACGCTGACCAAACCCGAAGACCTCAAAGCCAATCTCGGTTCTTACGAAACCATCGGCTCGGCGTTGGCGCAGGATTGCCGCGACAGCACATACGCGAACTGGGGACACGATCTGCTTCAACACAATGCCAGCGAGCTTGATCGTTTGCGCACGCGCGTTCGCCCGATACTGTTCTAATCCGTTTGAACGACGAATCCTTGCTGGCTCGTATGCGCTCGCGAAGTTTGCGATAAACGAAATTGACTTGGCGTTGATTGCAAGCTGTGCTATAAGCTTTGAAATATATTGAAGTCATAGCGAGGGATCATAAGCATCAGGATTCCCAAAGCGCGACGCGATCAGGATTCGAGTGAATCATTGATCGAAAGAGGGACGACAACCCGAGGCATCAGGCCCGGTTCTCCATCCGGTTATTCCATCCGCAACCGGCATAGCAATCATTTTCAGTGGATCGAATCGAACACTCGTTTTCGGAGGACTCCATAATGAAACGACTATTCGGCTTTGGACTGACCTGCGCTTTCGTCCTTGCAGGCGTGTTGCTGGCGATTGGTCCGGCAAGCAGCTTTGATACTAAATCGGCGACCTTCACCAAAGACATCGCGCCGATCCTCTACAATAACTGCATAGTGTGTCACCGCGCAGGCGAAGTAGCGCCTATGTCGCTCGTTACCTATAAGGAAGTCCGCCCGTGGGCGAAATCTATTCGCGAGGTCGTCGCCGAGCGAAGGATGCCCCCTTGGTTCGCCGACCCGCATCACACGGAGTTCTCGAACGACCCTCGCTTGTCGCAAAAGCAAATAGAGACCATTTCCAACTGGGTCAATGGCGGCTCTATCGAAGGCGACCCGCGCGACCTTCCGCCTCTTCCCAAGTTCACAGAAGGATGGACTATCGGCAAGCCCGATGTGGTTTTCTCGATGACTGAAGAATACTCAGTCCCGGCTGAAGGAGTCATCCCATATAAATTTTTCGCCGTGCCTACGAATTTCACCGAAGACAAGTACGTGCAGTTTGCTGAGATTCGACAAGGCAATCGCCAATTGGTGCATCACATCATCGTCGATGTCCGTTATCCCGATCACGGCTCATTGCCGCCTGCGGGCGAGCTTACGCCTGAACGTCTCGCGGCCTCGCGTCAACAGGGCGGAGACAATGCGCGACCCGCCGATTCTGACGGCAGGCTCGTGGGCTGGGCGCCGGGCGAAGCTCCTCTGATACTGAGACCCGGCCATGCCAAGCTGATCAAGAAAGGTTCTGTCCTTATATTTCAGGTTCACTATACGACCAACGGCGTGGCTGGCAAGGATCGCTCAAGCGTCGGGTTGATCTTCTCGAAGGTGCCTGTTGAAAAGCGCGTCATCACAGCGGGCGCTGTCGGTCGCAATCTGGCCATACCACCGGGCGATCCCAACTACGAAATTAAATCTTCATTCACATTCAAGGAAGACAGTCACATCGACAGCCTGCATCCGCATATGCACATGCGAGGCAAGGATTTTCTCTATCGACTTGTCTACCCGGACGGCACGTCGAAGATTCTTCTTTCAGTTCCGCGATGGGACTTCAACTGGCAGATGACTTATTTCTTCAAGGATCATGTCCCGGCGCCGAAGGGGAGCCGGTTGGAGTGCGTGGCGCACTATGACAACTCGATCAAGAACAAATTCAATCCCGATCCGACGAGGCTCGTAGAATGGGGGCCGCAGACATGGGATGAGATGATGATCGGCTACCTCGATTACACCATCGACAAACAGGATCTCCGGCTCAACGCGAAAGCTGGTTCCAAATAGCAGGGAGTCGCCCGGTAGAACAGGCTGCCAGCCTGTTCAAAGGCTGAAACAATGAAAACCTGCGACAGGCTGGCAGCCCGTCGTACCTGTTCGGAGGAGATAATGAAACGCTGGCTCATGACATTTATCATCGCCTTCGCCGCGGTTGCGACATTGATAGGCGCGACGAGCGCAGATAAACCCGCATCGCCCACCTTCGCAAAGGATGTCGCGCCGATCATTTTCAACAAGTGCGCCATCTGTCATCGTCCCGGCGAAGTCGCTCCCATGCCGCTCACGTCCTACGCGGAAGTGCGCCCGTGGAGCAAAGCTATCAAGGAAGAAATTCTCGAACGCACCATGCCTCCCTGGTACGCCGATCCTCATACCTCGACTCTGAAATTCCGCAACGACCGGCGACTCACTCAATCCGAAATCAACACCATCGTCGCGTGGGTCGATGCGGGAGCGCCAAAGGGAAACGATGCGGACACACCGCCGTTGCCTAAGTTCGCGCCGGGATGGACATTCGGCGAGCCGGATTTGATCATCCCCATGCCCGTCGAATTCGAAGTGCCTGCCGAAGGCGAATTGCCCATGCAGAATTTCTATGTGCCTGTGCCGTTTACCGAAGAGCGATGGGTGGAAGCCGTCGAATTGCGTCCGGGAAATCCTGCGGTCGTGCATCACTCTATTGCCAACGTCGTCAGACTGCCCGAAGGAAGCAAAATCGTAAACGGTCGGGCCGTAAGGGATGGCTCCGCGACTCCAATCGATAGCCGGTCAGCCAGAGAGACAGGCGGATTGAGCGAAGGAGAAGCGCCGCGCCAGAGCGCATCGCGCGAAGTTTTCCAGAGTCAGGATTCATTCACTCGCGCAGGAGCATTCAAGCTCGTGGGCCAGGCTCCGGGCAAAGGTTTCGAGCGTCATTTTCCCGGAACCGCCAAACGAGTCCTTCCCGGCATGTACTTTCAATTCAACATGCACTATCAGCCCAGTGGTCGCGCTGAAAAAGATCGCTCGATGCTCGGACTCTGGTTTTCGAAGACTCGCGTAACTCACGAAGTGCTGACCAAAGGCGTGACCGACCGGATATTCATCGGCGGCAAGGAACTCGTCGAGACGCGAGTGGTCAACGGCAAAGAAGTGAAAGTGCGAGGACGCATCCCCAACATCCCGCCCAATGTCGATAACTGGGAGATAAGCGGCGAGGTGACGATCAAGGAAGCGATCACGCTTTACGCTTTCGCTCCGCACATGCACCTGCGCGGCAAGGATGTCAAATACACGCTCGTCTGGCCTGACGGTCGCCAGCAGGTATTGCTCAATGTTCCTCGGTTCGATTTCAACTGGCAGTTGCATTATGAACTTGAGCAGCCGTTGAAAATTCCTGCGGGCAGTAAAATCATCGCCGTCGCTCACTACGATAACTCGATCAATAATCGCTACAATCCCGCGCCCAATAAAGAAGTCTTCTGGAGCGAGCAAAGCTGGGATGAGATGTTCATTCCGTGGTTCGAGTACACGGTAGACAGCAAAGACCTGACGAAAGAGATAGCCGCCGGTCAAAGCGCGAACAAAAAGCAATAGCTGCCCGTTGTCTGTTGTCCGTTGTCAGTGGTTTGTCACAACGGACAACGGACAACGGACAACGGACAAAAGACAATGATAATCGCACTGTTACTCGCCCTCGTTTTATCACAACAACCTGTTCAACAACCTAATCGTCCGACCGATCCGACCGATCCGATGCCGCCGCCCGATATGGATTACTTTCTGGGCGCGTGGACTTTTGAATGGAACGTGCCTGAATCACCTCTCGGCCCTGCGGGCAAGATCAAAGGCAAAGAGACATACAGGAAAATTCAGGGGACGGCTTACGAAAGCGAGATAGAAGGCGAAGGCCCGACGGGCGCTTTCAAAGGACGCGCGACGACTTCCTACAACGAGAAAGAAAAACTCGTCACCCGTTCCGAGACCGGACTGTTCGGCGTTATGCAGACGAAGACCGGCCCGATAGGCGGCGATCTGGGCGGGTATTACACCATTTATTGGGAGAGCGCGCCGATCAAAAAAAATGGCAGGACTATCAAGCTCAAGGGCAAGACGCTGATGTTGTCTCCGGCGCATTACCGCTTACAGGTTCAGATATCGGTTGACGGCGGGCCGTGGACGAATTTCGGCAGCCCGTGGTTTCGAAAGGTCGATGCGAAATCGACATCATAGATCGGGTAGAGGTTAGATATTATATGTTCGATGTTAGTATGCCGGACGGTCACAAATGTCGCTCCATCCCCTACTAAAAGCTAACCTCTAACATCCGACATCTTTTTCTTCATGGGGGAGCGTTATGGGAAAGTCTAAGGGTTCGAAACAGAAATCGGGCGAGCGAGAAGCGCAACCTGATCTCTCAAGAAGAAACTTCATCGCCAAAGCAGCTATTGGCGCAGGCGTGGCGGCTACTCTCGGCGCAGGCAAAGCTTCGGCTTCGGGTACATCGGACGCCGCGCGACCCATAAAAATTCCTGATGAGTTCGCGCTTGCGGCAAAGGCTGCGCCCGTGAAAATCGATTTTCCGATGAGCGGCGCTCAGGTCTTCGCTCGAATGTGCAAAGAGGAAGGTCTGGCCGCGCTCTTCTGCTGTCCGGGAAACTACAACGTCATAAATGCCATCGCGCAGGAAGGCATACCCGCTTATTCAGGCCGACACGAAGGCGCGATGTGTCACGCTGCCGATGCCTTCATCCGCGTGACCGGAGAAATTGCCGCCACATCAGGAACCGAAGGGCCGGGATTTTCCGACATGATCTGCGCGATTGCAGCCGCCAATGCCGCGCGCACTCCGCTCCTGGTTCTTGCTTCGAACATGTCTATCCAACAGGAAGACACCGAGTCAGGAATTCAGCTTCAGTATCAGCAGCCCGCCACCGAAGGATTGAAAAAATATGGCAAGAGGTTGCTCACTCCTTCGCGCCTTTCCGAGTACACGGCCTACGCATTCCGGCAATTGAGATCGGGAGTGCCGCGCCCTGTTCATATCGATTTTCCGAGCGAGGTCTATCGGGCGCAGTTCAAAACGGCGGCTGATCTGACTTATTACTACGACAAATCGAGGTATCGAACAGAGTCGAAGCCTCACCCCGCGCCGAAAGACATTCGCGCGGCGGTCGAGATGCTCAAACGCGCCGAGCGACCGATGATCGTTTCGAGCAACGGCGTGTTTTACAGTCGGGCGTGGGATGCGTTGAAAAGCTTTGCGGAAAAAGCGCAGATACCGGTTGTCGAATCCGGCGCGATGAAGGGACAGTTTTCGGATGCGTCGCCGCTTTCGGCAAACGCCGCGCCCGCGGCGCTTGCAAGCGCAGATGTCGTGGTCTTAGTGGGCCAATACTGTATGCCGACAATCGGCGAATTCGCTTTCGGGCCTGACGCCAAATACATTCGCATAGACCCATCGCCGGAAGACATAGGGCGCAATCTGCCGATTGATATAGGAATAGTGAGTTGCGAAAAAGCAGCTCTGGAAGCCCTTTTCAACGAGATGCCCGCCATAAAGCATGATGCGTGGTTAGCAGAGATCGCCGCCGCGCGAAAGAAATTCGAGGATGAGCTTGATGTGATTTACAAGCAGGGACTCGGCTACACCGACGCGGTGCATCCGGCGGTGATAGCAAAAGAGCTTGGAGATTTTCTCTATCGCGGAAAGATTCCGAAAGAGCAGACGACGGTCGTATCGGGCGGATATGGAATAGCGCGTTATGTGAGGCGATGGCTTCGCGGATACCGTCCGGGGCAGATCATGAACGGAGCGTATCAGTATGGAGCCATCGGGCCTGATGTCGGATATTCAATCGGAGTCGCGGCTGCCGTCCGTCACGGCATCAGCGTACAGAAACCATATCAGGGTCATCCCATAGTGTGCGTGACGGGCGATGCCGGATTCGGCTACACGGCGATGGAGATGGAAACGCTCTCGAAGTACCGATTGCCAGTGATCGTGATCGTTTACAACAACAACGCATGGGGAACGTGGAACGGCAATCGCGCGAACCCTGTCACGTTGAGTATGCACCTGTTTCAGGAAAACGTCCGCTACGATAAAGTCGGCGAGGCTCTTGGCGCGCATGGAGAATACGTCACGAGGGCTGAGGATTTTCGACCTGCGCTCGAAAGGTGTTATCAAATCGCGGTCAAGGAGAGTCGACCTTCGGTGATAAATTGTCAGGCGAAGAAAGAATTCTGGCTGCGCGAGAACGCGCCGGGATTTCTGGGCAAGACCGAGCCGGGTTGTATGTCTTACTTTCACTGATTTGTCCTTTGTCCCTTGTCATTCGTCATTTGCAAGGGGGACGACGGACTAATAACAAGATCGCTCCTATGCGAAGGACAAAGGACGAAGGACGAAGGACAAAATCATTGAAGATTGTAAGAGACTCGCTTCAATCTTACGCAGACCGGGGAGTGTTTCGCTCCTTCAGCGAGATTAAGTCAGGCTCCTTCTCTTTTGTATGGCTGACGCCACACCCGGTGGAGTTCGTGTTCGATGCCGAAAAGCAGGAGTTGAGATTCAAAAACCTGCTGCCGAATGTTGCTGCGCGCTCGACTATGCACCGGGATTTGAAAAATTTTTTGCAAGCGCGATATGACGAAGAATTGCCGCTGCATCGTCGCGTTGATTCGAAACGCGCTCGGATCGTTTGCACTAATCGAGGCGGAAAAGTTTCCCTCGCTCTCAAGGTCAAAAATAATCAGTGGGCTTACGGAGTAAACAAGATCGTCAATCTCGTGCATGAAGTGTTCGTGCATCTGCGCGAGAGGGAAGCGGATTATCTGGCCGAGAATTTCGATGTGTCTGAGGAATAAGGGGTAGCGCGAACTGCCAGATTGCGCATACCGGGAAAATATGAAAATCGGGGAATCCGCAGGCTGGCAGCCTGCTGTACCTTTTTCGGAGGAACGTGATGCGCCGATGGTTGGTTTTGGTATCGAGTGTTTTCATGATGGCTGGCTTGATTGCGGGGCAGCAGTCGCACCCCGTCGAGCCGCATCGCCACCTGGAGGCGCAGAAGATCAATAATCCTGTTCCGAGCGACGCGGCTTCGATTGAAGAGGGCAGAAAAATTTATCTGCGTCATTGCGCTTCGTGTCACGGCCCGCAGGCTAAGGGAGACGGCGGGATGGCGCTGGCCGGTGGCACGCCTTCGAATCTCGTCGATGAGGCGTGGGATCACGGATCAAGCGACGGCGAAATATTCGTCGTCATACGCGATGGAACAAGCGCCGACATGGAAGGCTACAAAGATCGTCTCACGGAAAAACAGATGTGGCATTTGATCAACTTCCTTCGAAGCCTCGGCCCCAAGCAGCCGAATAAGTGAGATTGCAGTGACGAACCAAATCGCCGAATGCCGAAAGATGAATCATCGAATGATCTTTCGCCGAATCTCTCAATGGGCTGCGCTCATCTGCCTCGCGCTTGCTCTCTCGAATATTTCAAGCCTTGCCGAAAACGGCAAAACGACGGGCGAATGGCCCAGCTACGGCGGCGATAACACGAGCGCAAAATACTCGCCGCTCGATCAGATCAACCGCGACAACTTTTCAAAACTGCAAATCGCGTGGGCGTGGAAGTCGGTCGATGAAACGTTGAGCAAAAATGTTTCCGGCGGAGAATGGTGGGCGAAGGCCGACAACATCTTCGAAGACCTTCAGAAAGATAATCCCACTCGGTGGCGAGAAAAACGCCCCCCGTGGAACGACGCGCTCAAGGCCACTCCTTTGATGGTCGGCGGTATGCTCTATCTGGTCACGCCTCTGTCTCAGGCCGTAGGCATTGATGCGGCTACGGGCGAAACCGTCTGGGTCTACAATCCCAAAAGCTATGAGACGGGAACGCCGACGATGAGCTTTCAGTGGAATCATCGCGGCGCGGCTTACTGGAGCGACGGCGCGCAATCGAGGATTCTTTGGGGAACCGGCGACGGTTACTTGATCGCAGTCGATGCCAAGACGGGGCGGCCCTGTCGCGACTTCGGAGAGCAGGGGCGCGTCGATTTGATGAAAAATATTCCGCGCGCCTCGCGCAAAGACCGCGACTATCTCAACGCGCTGACCTATTCCGTAACTTCTCCGCCCGTTGTGTGTCGTAACACGGTCATCGTCGGTTCCGCGATTGCGGATCGTCGCATAACGAAAGAAGCGCCTCCGGGCGATGTTCAGGCGTTCGATGTCGTCACGGGCAAACCGAAATGGGTTTTTCATACCGTCCCCCGCGAAGGCGAGTTCGGCGTCGAGACGTGGGAGCAGGATTCGTGGAAATATACGGGCAACACCAACGTCTGGTCGATGATGAGCGCAGATGATGAGCTTGGGTTTGTCTATCTCCCGACTGGCACGCCGACGAATGATTTTTACGGCGGCCATCGATTGGGAAATAATCTGTTCGCCGAAAGCCTTGTATGCCTCGACGTGGAGACGGGCCGTCGCGTCTGGCATTTTCAGATGGTTCATCACGGGCTTTGGGATTATGACAATCCGGCTGCGCCAAATTTGATAGACATCACCGTTGATGGAAAGCGTATCAAAGCGGTCGCGCAGGTAACGAAGCAGGGATTTTGTTTCGTCTTTGATCGAGTGACGGGAAAACCTGTGTGGCCGATTGAAGAGCGCGCAGTACCGCCCTCTGATGTTCCGGGCGAGCGCGCGTCTCCGACTCAGCCTTTTCCGACCAGACCCGCGCCTTTCGAATATCAGGGCGTATCGATAGATGACCTGATCGATTTCACACCTGAACTGCGGGCCGAAGCGTTGCAGACGATAAAGAAATTTCGCATAGGGCCGCTCTTCACTCCTCCCTCGCTCGATACGGAGGGCGGCACTAAGGGGACGATTTCGAGACCGGGCGAAGGGGGAGGGGCGAACTGGCAGGGAGCAGCCATCGATCCTGAGACAGGCATTCTTTATGTGCCATCGCGCAACGGCACTTCGACTATTCATTTTTACACGCCTGATCCTGAGAAGGGCGGAACGGTTCGCTACACGCACAAGGTAGGCGGTGAAGTGCCTCGCGGCCCGCAGGGGTTGCCGCTCTTCAAGCCTCCTTATTCGCGGATGACAGCGATTGATTTGAACAAGGGGCAGCACGTATGGATGACGCCGACTGGAATGGGGGCTTCGCGCATTCGCAATCATCCATTGCTCAAGGGAGTGAAGTTGCCGCCGCTGGGCGGAGGCGGAGCCAAAGGGCCGCTGCTGACCAAGACGCTTTTGATTCAGGCTATGGACGGAGCGGTGACGGAATCGGATACGACGGAAGGCCCAAAGCTTGTGGCTTACGACAAAGCCACAGGCAAAGCAGTCGGGTGGGTCGCTTTGCCGGGAGGGGCGATAGGCACGCCGATGACTTATATGCTCGCAGGTAAACAATACATCGCGCTGACAGTTGGCGGAGATACTCCTCAGCTTATCGCGCTGCGCCTGCCGTAATGTAGAACAGGCTGCCAGCCTGTTCACGCGCTGAAATGATGAAAAACTGAAAACTGTTTGCCAGAGGAGTACGTCAGTGACTGCCATCAAAATCAACGTCAACGGGAAAGAACTTTCTGTCGAAGTCAGCCCCGACATGCCGCTGCTGTGGGTTCTGCGCGACACGCTCAGTCTTACAGGCACCAAGTTCGGCTGCGGCATGGCTCAGTGCGGAGCCTGCACCGTTCATATCAACGGCGAAGCCATTCGCTCATGCGTCACGCCGGTTTCATCCGTGGCCGGCAAAAAGATCGTCACCATCGAAGGTCTATCTTCCGACCACAGCCATCCTTTGCAGAAGGCGTGGATTCAAGTCAACGTTTCGCAGTGCGGTTATTGCCAGAGCGGGCAAATCATGCAGGCGGCTGCGCTGCTTCGTCAAAAGCCCAAACCAACGGACTCTGATATCGACACGGCGATGCGCGGCAACATCTGCCGATGCGGCACCTATCAGCGCATCAGACAGGCGATCAAACAGGCAGCGGAGGTGAAACAATGAATCGAGTCGAAGTGATCAATCGTCGCGCCTTTTTAGGCAGCATGTTTTCAGCCTCGGCTTTGGTTCTGGTCGCGCGAGTGCTGCCTGTTGAAGCTATGGTCTCAGGCGATGTCGATAAGGCTGCGTGGCATCCGAGCGTTTATCTGGGCGTGGAGACTGACGGCACGGTGATAATAATGGCTCATCGTTCTGAGATGGGTACTGGAATACGCTCGGTCCTGCCGACCATCGCCGCCGAAGAGTTGGACGCGGACTGGAAGCGGGTGAAAGTAGAGCAGGCCATCGGCGATGCGAAGTACGGCTCGCAAAACACAGACGGCTCATGTTCGATACGCGATTTTTATGACGCTATGCGCGAGGCGGGGGCCAGCGCGCGTTTGATGCTGGAACGGGCGGCGGCAGCAAAATGGGGCGTGCCGGTCTCGGAGTGCAAAGCGCAGAACCATCAAGTGGTGCATAAGAGCAGCAAACGACAACTCGGCTACGGCGAACTGGCTGCGCCCGCGGCGCAGCAGCCTGCGCCCAAGCGAGAAGAGTTGAGTTTCAAGTCTTCGGCAGAGTATCGCTACATCGGCAAAGATATGCCTATCGTTGACCGCGAAGATTTATGCTCAGGAAAAGGCATCTTCGGCATCGATGCGCAGATCGAGGGAATGGTGTACGCCGCGATTGAGCGGTCGCCTGTGCTTGGCGGAAAGCTGAAAAGTTTCGACGATCAGGAAGCGCGCAAGGTGCCTGGGGTCGAGCGGACTGTAGTGATCGAAGGCTTCAAGCCGCCGCATGGATTCAAGCCGTTGGGCGGTGTGGCGGTGATCGCCAGTAACACGTGGGCCGCGATGCAGGGCCGCGAGCGTCTCAAGGTCGAATGGGAACCAGGCGCGAATGCCAGCTACGATTCAACGAGCTACAAGCAGCAGTTGATCGAAACCGTTCGCAAGCCGCAAAGGGCCGTGCGCAATGTGGGCGATGTCGACGCGGAATTCGCTAAGGGCGGCAAAACGCACGAGGCCGAATATTATGTTCCTCATCTGGCGCACGCGCCGATGGAACCGCCCGCGGCAGTGGCCCACGTCAGGGACGGCAAGGCGTTGATCTACGCTGCGACGCAGAATCCGCAGGCTGTGCAGGACACGGTTGCAGCCGCGCTCGGCATCGATAAAAAAAATGTCGAATGCCACGTCACCCTTCTCGGCGGCGGCTTCGGGCGCAAGTCCAAACCTGATTATGTCGCGGAAGCGGCGTTGCTGTCGAAATCGGTAGGCAAGCCGGTCAAGGTAACGTGGACTCGCGAAGATGACATTCGCTTCGATTATTATCACACCGTCTCGGCTATGTATATGAAGGCCGCGCTCGACGAGAAAGGTCGCCCAACGGCTTGGCTGCAACGGTGCGCGTTTCCTTCGATGATGACGACGTTCAACGCGGCGACGGCTTCGGCCAGCGGGGGCGAGTTGGGGATGGGATGGACTAACGTGCCTTTCGATATCCCGAACCAGCGAGCGGAAAACGGCCCGGCACAGCATCACGTGCGCATCGGGTGGCTGCGCTCAGTGGCCAATATCCAGCACGCCTTCGCCATTCATTCTTTCGTCGATGAACTGGCGCATCTGGCAAAACGCGACAGGGTCGAATATCTGCTCGACCTTGTCGGTCAGCCGCGCAAAGTCGATGTGGCTGCCCGCGGCAGGCTTGCGGAAAAATATCCGCTTGAGACGGGCCGCCTGCGCAACGTGATCGAGATGGCCGCTGCGGCTTCCGGCTGGGCGAAGAGGAAACCGGCAAAGGGGCGCGCGCTAGGGGTAGCCGCGCATTACAGTTTTCTGACTTATGTTGCCACGGTGGTCGAGGTCGAAGTCGATGCGACGGGAAAGATTCGGATTCCGCGCGTCGATGTTGCGCTGGATGCTGGCCGGGTGATCAATCCTGATCGCGTGAAGGCGCAGTTCGAAGGGGCGGCAGTGTTTGGCGCAAGCCTCGCGCTAATGGGCGAGATCACGGCGGCTGGCGGTGAGATCGAGCAGTCCAACTTTCACGATTATCGGGTAGCGCGAATCAATGAAGCTCCGATTGAAACGCGCGTGCATATCGTGCAGAGCGACGCGCCGCCAGCCGGAGTAGGCGAGCCGGGAGTGCCGCCCATTCCGCCTGCGATCTGTAACGCCATATTCGCCGCTACGGGGAAGCGCATTCGGGAGTTGCCGCTCCGCAAGCACAAGCTTGTGTGATCGAGAGCCGAAGCGACGAGCCGCACGAGGGCTGAAGAATTTCAGCCGCGCAGAATTAGAAAACGTGATAACCATTTGCCAACTCAGGGAGGCATGAAATGATGCGACGAAATATTTTTTCAATCGCGCTCTTCACAGTGATGACGGTGGGCGTCAGCTTCGCTCAGGATAAACCTTCGCATAACTTTTTCAAGACATCGGACGGAGTGAAGATTCACTACATGGTCAAAGGCAAGGGCGTGCCGGTCATACTCATTCACGGCTACACGGGCAGCGCGGAGGGCAACTGGTTCTCAAACGGCATTGCTGATGCGCTGGCGAAAAATCACATGGTCGTGGCGATTGATTGCCGCAACCATGGATTGAGCGACAAGCCGCAGCCGATGGGGCCGGGTCGGGCTGAAGACGTGATAGAAATGATGGATCATCTCAAGATTCAGAAAGCGCACTTTCACGGCTATTCGATGGGCGGAGGCATTGTCGGGCGATTGATGGCTCTGGTGCCGGATCGTTTCATCACCGCTGGCTTCGGCGGTTCGGGCATTCAGGAGACGGACCCGGAATGGAGAGCGAAACTGCCTAAAGACAAAGAGGGGCGCGATAGGCAGGAAGATGAAGCGAGCGGAAAGTTGAGAGCGAAGCGCGCGTCTGATCTGGGAATTACGGTCGAGGAACTGGCGAAACAATTACAACAGAGGCAGGAGCAGCAGCGGGCCGCGCTCGCTAACGCCGCGCGCACACAGCCCGCGGGGCCGCAACTCGATCTGACCCGGATCACGTTTCCCGTGATGGCCGTCAACGGCGAATATGATCGGCCATTGGCGAAGACCGTGCGAATGCACCGCGAGTTGAGAAATTTCACAAACGTCGTGCTGCCCGGAAAGTCGCACCTGACGGCCATCATGGCGGGCTATATGCCGCAGGAGTATCTTGAAACGGTCGTCAAATTCATCAACGCCAACGACCCTAAGAAATAAGTAACCCGATGCCGTTTGAAAAAGGTACTGAGCAGTAGAGCAGACTTTCATCCGAGCATAACGAAAAAAATTCGCGCTGCTCATGTTGACGATCAAACCTGACGGAGGGGATTCCCATGTTGCGCAATCATTTGCTCAAAGATCAACTCGACTTCATCGAGCGATTTCAACAGCGCCGCTGATCGCCACGACAAAACCGGTCAGCTATGTTGACAGAACGCAAGCTCTACAGGAACACGAAAGGAAAAACATGTTACGACGCTTCATCCTTATCACTTCAGCTTTAGTCGCGGGCCTCTCTGTTGGCGAAAAATGTCTGGCTCAGTCGACGACTCAATCCACGCCCCCAGCCGCGAAAAACGATTACAACAAATCAGAGTCTTGGCTCTGTCGTCCGGGCCGTCAGGATGCCTGCGCGGTCGATCTGACGACTACAATCGTTCAGGCCAATGGCAAGCTCACAACAGAGAAGTGGTCGCCGAATGCGAAAGCGCCGATTGATTGCTTCTATGTTTACCCGACTGTTTCAAACGATGCGACGCCCAACTCGGACATGAATGCTGGGCCTGAAGAGTTGGCGGTGATTCGCGCGCAGTTCGCTCGTTTCGGCTCGCAGTGCCGCGTCTTTGCGCCGCTCTACAGGCAGGTTACGCTCACGGCATTGCGCGCCGGAATCGCGGGCAGGCCGATGACGGTTGATCGCGCGCTCGGCTACAACGACGTGGTCGATGCGTGGAAGCATTACCTCGAACACGACAATCAGGGACGCGGCGTAGTGCTGATCGGCCATTCCCAAGGGTCGGGCGTATTGACGCAACTGGTTCGAAACGAGATCGATGGCAAACCCGTTCAGGAGCGTCTCATTTCCGCTTTGCTTTTGGGAACGAGTCTGCCTGTGCCAAAGGGCAAGGATGTCGGCGGCGCATTCCAGAATGTTCCGCTCTGTCATTCAGCATCGCAAACAGGATGTGTGATCGCTTACGCTACATTTCGCGAGAACGTCCCGCCGCCCGCCAACAGCAGGTTTGGTCGCGTGGCGAATAAAGAGATGGTTGCCGCCTGCGTGAACCCGGCGGCGCTGGGCGGCGGAAGCGGCGCGCTTCACGCTTATCTTGCTGCTGCTGGTCGCAGCCTCGGATCGTCATCGGAGCCTAAACCGTGGGTCACTCCTGCGCAGACGATCAGCACGCCATTCGTCAGCGTCCCCGGTCTGCTGACTGCCGAATGCGTGTCGAATGGGAATGGCTCTTACTTAGCGGTCAAAGTTCATGGAGATCCAAAAGACCCGCGAACTGATGACATCGTCGGCGATGTGGTCGTCGGCGGGCAGGTGCAGGCTGATTGGGGGTTGCACCTCATTGACGTTCATGTAGCTATGGGCAATCTGGTGGAGATAGTCGGTCAGCAGGCGAAATCATATCTGGCAAAGCAGAAGAAGAAATGATCAGCGATCACGTCGCGCATTGATCGCTTCGACGCGACACGGCGCGTGGAGAACGATCCGACGGGCGAAGTCAGACAGATTATGGAAAAGCGCGGCGAAGCCGGAAGGACAGCAACGCCATTGCCTGCATCCGGCAACGAGTAGAGTTGAGAACGATGACTACAAAGGAGTTTTTGATGCAGCGCAATCTTCAAGATTGCACACCCTGAAAGTACGAAAATTTGAACCACGCAAACTCGTCTTGCGCCACTTCTTCTGAGGAGTCGGTGATGTAGAACA
>DLHY01000025.1:0-22500 GCA_002483445.1 Blastocatellia bacterium UBA7656 | reverse complement strand
GCAAGGGCGGTCGAAAGACTGGAGCGTGTGGAAAAGACTTTGTCGGCATAAGTAGCGATAACGACTGTGGGAATCAGTCGGGCCGAAAACCTAAGGTTTCCTGCGTTAAGTTCGTCTGCGCAGGGTTAGTCGGTCCCTAAGGCGAGGCCGAAAGGCGTAGTCGATGGCAATCGGGTTAAAATTCCCGAACCGCTAACAACCGTTTGAGTGTGGAGTGACGCATCAGGGTAGTCGAGACCGGTGATGGATATCCGGTTGAACGCGCGTATAGGCTGGCGGGCAGGCAAATCCACCCGCTAAGGCTAAGGCGCGGGACGAAGGCAATAGCCGACAAAGTCGGTGACCCCAGATGCCAGGAAAAACTTCGGGCACGAGGTTGACTAGCGACCGTACCGCAAACCGACACAGGTAGGTGGGGTGAGAATCCTAAGGCCCATGTGAGAATGCTCGTTCAGGAACTCGGCAAATTAGCCCCGTAACTTAGGGAGAAGGGGTGCCACATTAGGGTGAAAGCCCGAAGTGGCTGCAATGAACAGCGCCAGGCGACTGTTTACTAAAAACACAGGTCTCCGCAAAGTCGTCAAGACGACGTATGGGGGCTGACGCCTGCCCAATGCTGGAAGGTTAAAAGGAGATGTCAGCCGCAAGGCGAAGCATTGAATTGAAGCCCCAGTGAATGGCGGCCGTAACTATAACGGTAGTTCTCTGCTACCAGAGAAGGGCCGTTGTAAAACCTGTCTATATGCTGGAACATCTCGCGTATCTCATGTTACCGAGGAGGTGACAATACATGAGTGGAGACAATCAGCAGGAAAGGTTGCTAACGCCGGATTATCTTGCAGGTTTTATCGATGGGGAGGGTTGTTTTTCAGTGACCGTTCATCCAAACCCCGGTGCAAAATGGGGCTGGCTGATCGATCCTGATTTCACAATTAATCAACATCGACAAAGCCGCGAACTTTTGGAAAGAATCCAGAGGTTCCTGGGATGTGGAAAAATATACGAAAAGAGTCCAGGCAAAAGTAATGTTTTGACTCTTGTCGTTTACGGAAGACGGACGATCTTTGAAAAGATCATCCCTTTCCTTGATTCGCATCCCGTCCTCTCCAGCAAGCGTCACGACTATGCAAAGTTCCGTGACGTGGTGGAGCGCATGATGAACAAAGAGCATCATACACTCGAAGGTTTTCAACATATCGTGAGAATAGCCTTCAGCATGAATGCTCAAGGGAAGCAGCGCAAGTACAAACTGGAAGAGGTGTTAGCATCATCCTCAGAGACTGCACGACGGGCGTCTCGCGTGCAAGGCGAGACGAAGATACAGTCCGATCTTGGCAGCGATGCCAAGAGTCACGCAGAAATGACGTGACCGACTTTCGAGTCGTAACAAATTGCCTAAGGTAGCGAAATTCCTTGTCGGGTAAGTTCCGACCTGCACGAATGGCGTAACGATCTGGCGACTGTCTTAACGAGCAGCACAGCGAATTTGTAGTTCCGGTGAAGATGCCGGGTACCCGCGTCTAGACGGAAAGACCCCGTGGACCTTTACTATAACTTGACAGTGATTTCGGGCGTTGGATGCGTAGGATAGGTGGGAGGCTTTGAACCGAGGCTTTTGGGCTTCGGGGAGCCAACGGTGAAATACCACCCTTCCTGCGCTTGGAATCTAACCTACTCCCGTCATCCGGGAGAGGGACACTATCAGGCGGGTAGTTTGACTGGGGCGGTCGCCTTGATTTCGGGGCGACTAAAACCTTCGGCGTATGCTGGGACATCCGAGTATCCAACACTACTAGCCTTAACCGGCAGTGATAATGTGATTGGTGCGGACAATCAGCAGGTTGGAATCCTTTGGGTTCTACCCCAACGACCACAACGAAGGCTCTGAACGAAATAATCCACCGTTCAGGGATGGTATGGTCTGAACTGTATAGCGATATACAGACCCAGGCAGAAATGACCTGGGAACGACAGGCTATAAACCATGAACACCAGAGCATTGAGGGAATATCGAAACGGCCTGAATCTGTCTGTTAAGCAATGCGAGATGCTTACGGGTATGTTGCTTGGTGATGCTCATCTTGAGCAGCAGTCAAGTAAAACAGCCCGCTTGAAAATCGAGCATTGCATAAGGCAGCAGGAATATGTGGCTTGGAAATGTGATATGTGGAAGGAGTGGGTTCTTACTCCTCCACAACTCAAATCCAAACAAAACAGGCTCGGTTCGGCTTCGATCAATGTTTGGTTTAACACCATCAGTCATTCTGAATTGTTTGAATGGCATTCGCGTTTTTATACGGATTGCCGAAAAACGGTTCCGAAAGATTTGGCGTTGTCACCATTGGCTTTGGCCGTATGGTTTATGGATGACGGATCACGAAAATCTCGTGAATGCCGTGGGTTGTATCTCAATGTTCAATGCTACAGGCAGTCAGAAGTTGAAATGCTGAGGACTTGTCTGGAGCGTGATTTTGAACTGACTACAACCACTCGTCAGCAGGCGGATGGGTTGCAGATTTACTTTCCATCAAGTGAAGCCCCCAGCTTCACGGAAATTGTAAAGCCTCATCTGCTTGAATCGATGATGTATAAACTGTCGTGTTAACAGATTGCCTAAAATGTAACGGAGGCGCGCGATGGTTGGCTCAGGGTGTTTGGAAATCACCTGTAGAGTGCAAAGGCATAAGCCAGCCTGACTGTGAGACAAACAAGTCGAACAGAGACGAAAGTCGGCCTTAGTGATCCGGCGGTTCCATATGGAAGGGCCGTCGCTCAACGGATAAAAGGTACCCCGGGGATAACAGGCTGATCCTGCCCAAGCGTCCACAGCGACGGCAGGGTTTGGCACCTCGACATAATGGGGTGAGGTGGCAGAAATGTCATCTATAGCATCGGCTTATAACGGTGAACCCCTAACGGCTGCGCGCAAGCGCAGGACCGAGGGCAATACCGTGGGAAGTCTGACGGGAACTCAATGCTCCATCATTACAGGCAGTTTGCTTGGAGATGGAGCGATGCGGTGCAAAGCCAATGCGCTGCTGGAAATCAATCATTCGTTGAAACAAAAATTCTACGTTGATTGGAAATATCAGTAGTTGGCAAATCTGGTGACTACACCGCCGAAGGCAAGAAAAGGGAATGGCGAAAGAATCGCTTATAGGTTCACGACCCTGAGTCTTTCAGAATTAACGCCGTTTTATCAGCGGTTTTATTCTGACAGGCGAAAGGTTGTGTCCGATGATCTGACGCTTGATCCTTTGAGCTTGGCGGTATGGTTTATGGATGATGGCTGTAAGAGCCATAAGGCTTTGTACCTCAACACTCAGCAATTCGATCATGAATCGCAAATGAGGATGATTGAATTGTTGGAGGCAACCTGGAGCGTGAAAGCAACGCTGAATCGGGACAAGCAATGCCAGCGAATCAGAATCGCGGTTGAAAGTGTTTCGGTTTTCAAAACGATTGTTACTCCGCACCTGTTGCCGCAATTTGAATACAAGTTTCCATCATGACCCCGTAACGACTGAGGCCGAAAGGCCGAGATAGCGCGTCCTGTTCGCAACGGGCGAACAAATTTATGACCGCTATAACACGCCGACCCCTCCTCCTGTGCGTGTGGGAGAGGGTGAAGATATAGTCTACGCCATCGGAAACGATGGAAAAGCGTGCGATGTCGGCTCATCACATCCTGGGGGTGCAGAAGCTCCCAAGGGTTCGGCTGTTCGCCGATTAAAGTGGTACGTGAGCTGGGTTTAGAACGTTCGAAAGGGCGTCCCGCAGAAGTAATTCTGCGGTGCTAATCAGCTTATATCGGTGAAACCCTGCGAGGCTTTCGAACTAGCTTTGCAGGGCAATACCGAGGGAAGACGACGGAAGAGAGTGAGAGAGATTTTGCATGGGACAGTGCTTGGGGATGGTTATCTTGAGCCTCATGGCAGAGGAGTCAGGCTTCAAGTGCTACACTCGGCAAAGCAAAAGGCTTATGCTGAGTGGAAACACAAAGAACTTGCTTCACTTGACCCAGGCCCTTTGTACTTCTATGCAAAAACGCAGTACCCATTCTGGCGCTTTTTGACGAAACCTCATCCATATCTTGCTGAGCTTAGAGAAGCATTTTACGTGGAGGGAAAGAAGGTGGTTCCAGATCAAATTCTGGAATTGCTCAACACTCCTCGATCTCTAGCAGTCTGGTTTATGGATGACGGCACACTCGACAAAAGGCAGGGTTCGATCCTCTTCGAAACACAATGTTTTTCGGTTGGGGATATAGATAAGCTCAAGACTTGCTTGCAAGTAAACTTTGGAATCCAAAGCAATCCTTGCAAGAGCGGAAAGGGACGAGGGCTAAGGCTCTATGTCCCAGTCGCAGAAGCAAGAAAACTTAGAGCTATCATCGAACCAAACGTGATTGACCAGATGCGGTACAAACTTCCGAAGTCCCTGTAACGACTGAGGCCGCAAGGCCGAGATAGCAACTCGCGCGACGAAGTCGCAAATCTATGGTTGCTATAATACGCTGACCCCTTCTTTTTCTCAGGAAGGGTGGAGATATAGTCTATACCCCTGGTAACAGGGGAGTGATATGCGTGAGACAGTTCGGTCCCTATCTGGCGTGGGCGTAGGAGAATTGACGGAATCTGACCTTAGTACGAGAGGACCGGGTTGGACTGACCTCTAGTGTACGAGTTATCGCGCCAGCGGTAGCGCTCGGTAGCTATGTCAGGCAGGGATAAACGCTGAATGCATCTAAGCGTGAAGCCCGACCGAAGATTAGTTCTCCCTATGAGATCCCTGGAAGACTACCAGGTTGATAGGCTGGAGGTGTAAGCACGGCAACGTGTTCAGCTTACCAGTACTAAACCGATCCATCGGCTTGACCATAAGATTTGCTCTTTGCAAAACGGTCAGCATCGGGTTTCTTTGAATTTGCCTTTCGATTATCTGAGAGCATCTCTGCTCTTTAATTTTTTCCGGTGGTCGTATCGAAGGGGTACCACCCGTTCCCATCCCGAACACGGAAGTTAAGCCCTTCTGAGCCGATGGTACTGCACGGGTAACTGTGTGGGAGAGTAGGTCGCTGCCGGGATTAAATCAAATAAGGCCCGTGGCGTCCGCTGCGGGCCTTGTTGTTTTAGACGAGAAAAATCGAATCACCCTCAAGCCCAATCATCATCTTCGATCAACTTTCATCTAGTCTTCGGCGCACTGCGCGAGCTACAGAAAAAATAATAGCAGCGTGTCGATATCCGACAACTTCATTCGTTAATAAACGAACGGCGCTGTCAGGCCGGAGGACTCAAACGAATCTTTGATAAATGGAAAGGAGCAAGTTTTAGTGAAATACAACCTTGAATCGGATCATCCGGTGACGAACGAATCGGCGAAAGCGGCGACGGGCAAAACACTCGATCAGTGGTTTGCCGAACTTGACGGATGGGACGGATTGAAAAAAGGACGCCGCGCCGTCAACAACCATCTCTATGAGCAAAAGCTCGATCCGTGGTGGTGTACCACCATCGCCATCGAATACGAAAAACATCACGATGCCCGCAAAAAAGACGGCCTCTTTGAAGGCTACTTCATCTGCTCGACGAAAACCATCAGCGCGCCCGTCGAAGAAGTCTTCGCCGCGTGGTCAGACAAAGATATGTTGAGCCGCTGGTTCGGCGAATTAACTCGCGCTGATGTGAAAGACGGCGGAACATACAAAAACAAGGATGGCGATCAAGGAACATTCCTGCGCGTGCGCGAGAATAAAGATATACGCCTCACGTTTGAAAACCCGGCTTTCAGCGCGCCTTCACAGGTGGATGTTCAGTTTCAGGATAAAGGCAAAGGCAAAACGGGCGTTCTGGTAAATCACACAAGGATTCAGGCCAGAGATGAAGCCGATGGATTGCGAGTCGCCTGGGCAGAATCGCTCGATAGGTTGAAAGCCCTTTGCGAAGGATGAACGGGGATGCGTCCTGCGAGGGCGGGCATTCATATCAGCGCGGACGAAAATAAAAAACAGCATCAGCCCCGAAAAAAGAAAGCGGGCCTTTCGACCCGCTTTCGAAGTTGAGCTTGTCGTGTCGCTTCAGAACGTGTAGCGCAATCCGAACTGCATCACGCGAGGCGACCCCTGAATGGAATCCAGTTTTCCGAAAGATGGCCCCGGAGATTGTGTTATCACCTGAGAATCCTGGTTGAGACCCAGATTGGATCGAGTCACTGTCGCCAGAGTCAGCCGCTGAGTGTTCGTCACGTTGAAGACCTCCCAGCGGAATTGCAGCTTGTGCTTCTCGTTGTAGGGCATGGTGAAAGACTTGTCCAGACCCATATCGAGGCTGACAAAGCCGGGAAGCCGCAGGACGTTGCGATCTCCCGTCTCTCCCGGAAATGCGTTTCGGAAGGCATTGTAAGCCTTCTTGGGATCCGAGAAGAGGTTGGGATCCTCCTTGCCTCCTCGCGTCGGGGAAGAGGTGAACGGCGCGACCCGCACTCCGTTGCTCTGAACGTTCCAGTTGGTAGCCCACTGCGCAGCGTCGAAAGGCGTTTGAACCGGAAGACCGGAGTTCCAGCGGAAGATGCCCGTCAACTGCCAGCCTCCCAGAAAGGCATCGACGAAACCCGAAGAATTATTGAGGAATTTCTGGCCACGTCCCACTGGCAGATTCCATAAGGCATTCGCGTTGATTATGTGCCTTATATCGAAATCCGACGCGGCCTTGTTGTCCTGAGGCCGCAGAGGATTCAGGATGAAGGCAGAGCCGAAGGCTCCGCTCGTTTGCAGACCCGACGCGGTATCCGTCGAGTGCGAGAACGTGTAGTTGATGTCAAACTGCAGGTTGTTCTTGAAACGCTCGCGGAAGGTCAGCGTGCCTGCATGATAGTCCGACCCCGCAACGGTGCTGAAGGTGGAAAGCGCGGCATACTGTGGCTGGAAGAAAAGATTGGGGAATATGCCCAGGTCGTCGATCAACAACTGAACGAACGTCCAGTCCAGAATGTCGAAGCCTCCCACGCCTTCTCTTGCCACCAGAGTGTATACCGCCTGAGTCGCTGAGAGGCTCGGATCGCCAAGCAGCGAATCACCCAGGCCGGGGAAAAAGTTTTCAAAGTAAGCGATTGGCCTGATCCTGTTGATCGGGGTGTCGGCCAGTCGGAGTTGGGCCAACTGTGTTCCGGCAGTGTACCAGTCAACCCCTGACTTGGGATCGACGATGTTGTTGAGCGCCATTATGTCGCGGGTGGCGAGAAGGTCTCGCGCCCTGCGACCGATGTATGAAGCTTCAACGAACATCCCTCCCTTAAATTGCCGCCCGTAGGAGACGTTCCAACTGTAATTGACCGGCGAGACGATGCCATCGTCGAGCGACGATTCTATGCGCTGATCTTCGTCAGCCGGAGTGACCAGCGGGAATCTCAGAGGGCCGGGATTGTTGATTCGAGGAAGCGTGCGCACACTTTGCCCGAAGCCGGTAAAGCGCGGCCCCGGATTGGTCGTCACGTTGAAGGTATTGGCTGCAATGGCCTGATTCGATGTAAAGCCCAGAGTGCTGTTGAGATCGAACTGAACAGCCAGTTGCTGACCTATGTGATCGTTGGTCATCGCAAATCCGGCGCGAATCACCGCATCGCCATCGCTTCCAAACGCTTTTCGCAGGAAGCCGTTCTTGAAGTTGGGCGACCAGGCGACGGCCAGACGCGGCTGGAAGTTGTTTTTGTCCCAGGGGTAATAGCCGGGGCGACCATTGGCCGGACCCGAAAGATCGACTGTGATCGGATCATTGAATGGCCTGCCCTGTAGTGCGCTTGCCTTTCTCTGATCGAAATAACCTGAGAGGCTCGTCGTGGGTTTGACCTCCAGTCCGTTGGCTTCGTACACGGGACGGCTCAACCCGTAACGAAGTCCGAGCGTGAAGGTAAGGTTCTGGCGAAACCGCCAGCTATCCTGCACGTAGAAATCATACTCTTCAGTCGCAAAAGTCCTCTTCAGCCCTTTGCCAGCAGGCAGGAGGTTGCCGTCCTTGTCGTAGTTGAAATTCGCGTCGTACTGCGAGAATCGGCCAATGACGGCTGAGACGGCGCTCCTCACGTCGGAAGTGAATCCTGGCCCGATCTGCGAGGCAAAGGGGCGTGACAACACCGCTCCCGATGAAGCATAGAAAGACGGGTTGGCTATTGCGGTGTCGAAGGCGTTTGTGGCCGAATCACGATTGTTGCGAATGACGCGGATATTGGTGCCGAACTGGAAATTGTGGCTGTTCTTCGTCCACGACAGGTCGTCCGTGAAATTATGGACGGGAGTCGTGCGCGACAGCGTGCGGCTGAACGCCCTCGGCGTATAGACGAAGCGGAAGCTTATGAAGTTCTGATCCGAATCGCCGAAACTGGTGAAGCCCAGACGAGTGAGTCCATACCGGAAATCATTGACCAGATTCTTGTTGATCGCCCAGGTATGTCCCATCACGAACCCGTTGGGATGTCCCCAGAAGCTCGGAGACGGAGTGTCGGGGAATTGAGGCGCGAATTTCACGAGGTCCTGTTGATAATTCCCGCGGAAGAACAACAGGTGTTTCGCATCGCTGGTCAGGTTATAGTCCAACCGCACGATGTTAGTGTTGAAATTCACGGAAGTCGGAGCGTTGAAGCGGAAGCCTCCCGTATTGAAGCCGTCTCCGACAGTCGTGGCGTTTGCGGGATACCTCCGCGCAGCATCAGCCAGAACGGCCAGACCGACCGGGTTGACCCCGACAGCCGGGAATATGGCGTTGATGTCGGAGGCTCTCAGCGTGGTGATGCCGCCCGATGAGTTTGGAAAACGTACTTCTCCGCGACCGATGCTCGCAAGCGGCACCACTCGCACCACAGATTCTTCAGCCGAGTCACGTCGGCCCTCATAGTTATAGAAGAAGAAGAGACGATCACGTTGAATCGGCCCTCCGATCGAACCGCCGAACAGATTGCGCAGAAGCTTGGGGCGCGGCACGCCCTCTCCCGTATCCGGATCAATCGACCGGTTGTTGAAGAAATCATTGGCGGTCGTCTTCGTGTTCCGGTGAAATTCGTAGAGGGAACCGCTGAATTCGTTGGTGCCGCCCTTGGTTATAAGAGCGACCTGAGCGCCGCTTGATCTACCCTGTGTGGCGTTCGGGTTAGTGGTGGTGACGCGGAATTCCTGAATTGAGTCAGGAGTCACGCGCAGGACGCTCGAAAAAGCCTCGCCAGTGAGGTTGTCAAGGCCCGTCTGTTGCTCGTTGACATCGACTCCGTCCAGCGTGACGTTTGCCTGATCTGCGCGCGAGCCGGTGACAGTTCCGTCGGGCGATACACCGGGCTGGAGGCTCAACAAGGCAATCACGTTGCGCGATTCCAACGGCAACTGGGTGATCTGGAGGTTCTGGAAGTTATTGCCGATCGTGGCATCCTGCTTGTTGAGAAGGATGTCGGTCGAACCGGCAGAAACGTTTACCGATTCGGTCACGTTTCCGACTTCGAGTTGAATGTCGAGAGACGTGGGTTTGTCGACCAGCGCGCGAACTTCGCTGAGTACCGATTTTTTGAAGCCTGTGGCTTCGACTTCGATGCGGTATGCTCCGGGCGAGATGAGGTCGAAGATGAACGCGCCCTTGTCGTTGGTGGTCTGAGTGCGGGTGGCATTCGTTTCGACGCTTGTCAGCGTGACATTCGCTCCTGCCACAGCCTGCCCCTGAGGATCGAGGACAGAGCCGCGCACTGAAGACTTTCCTGTTTGAGCGGGAACGGTTCCCGCTATCATCAACAGCATCAGGAGCGCGCTCCAGAAAGACCTGGCGCGACTTCCAATAAAATCATATAGCTTCGGATTATTTTTTCTCATAAGGTGACTCCCTTTTCCGGGCGTGACCTGCCTTAGTGTCACGCCCGCGTCTGATGGCCCATTCGACGGCGTCTGTCGCTAAGTCGGCGAACACAGCCGGATGGAAATTTACAAAGGGCGCGTGCGCTGCGCGGGGCAAATGGCGGCCAGCGAGAACAGACGTCCCCACGCTCTTAGGCGTGTTATGTCACAGCGATAACCCGCCGATCTGGTCTTGAACTGCACTCCTTAGAAATAGCTTTGTTGAGAATCCCCGATGGATGCGAGGTGCGGCGCCAAATAGAAAAGACGCCATGTTGATCCCTGCAAAATTCATAATCCCCCGTCATCAGCCTGCTCTGAAAAACAGCCTGCATACGGAGCGATCCGTAGTGGTATCGCCTCGATGGATTCTCGTGCTAATTGATGGGCCTCATGATATGACTCAGGCGCACGGTGAGTCAAACCGAGATTTGGAGTTTTATGCAGTATTTTGAATATGATCTATTGCAGTCTCAGAGCCGACTGGCCGATTTTTCCTGCTTTGCTCGCAGCCTGTCAGCCCACGATCCCGAACAGCGCGCCTAGGGGACGATGATGAAATACGCGCGGCGCGTTTTCCAGAACCTCTTCGAGAGTGGTTATGCCGCGAAGCGCCTTCACCATTCCGTCTTCCTGCATCGTGCAGAGATCGCACGAGTCGAGGCTGATCTGCCGAATCTCCTGCATGGTTTTCTTCTGAAGTATCGCGTCTCGAATATCGACGTTCGGCACGAGCAGTTCATAAATCCCCAGCCGCCCGCGATAGCCTGTGAAGTTGCACGACGTGCATCCCTTGCCCCGCCAGAGAGTGAAAGAAGCTATCTCCTCGCGCTTCAAACCGAACCTGCGGAGCGAGCGATCTTCGGGCGTGTATTGCTCGCGGCAATTGAGGCACACTTTGCGAACGAGCCGTTGAGCCAGCACCGCCCCTATCGTTGATGCGATGAGCGATGTCTCTATGTCCATGTTGATGAGCCGCACGAGCGCGCCGACCGAATCCTCGGTGTGGAATGTAGCGAAAACCTTATGCCCGGTGAGCGCCGACTCGACGGCGACATCGGCGGAGAACTTGTCTCTTATCTCGCCGATCACGATTATGTCCGGGTCCTGTCGCACGATGGAGCGCAGAGTTTCATTGAAAGTCAGCCCGATCTTTTCGTTGATCGAGCATTGCGAGATGCCGTCGATGACGTACTCAACGGGGTCTTCGCAGGTGATGATCTTGACGGTAGGATCATTGCAATGATCGACCGAGCTATAAAGAGTAGTTGTCTTGCCCGATCCCGTCGGCCCGGTTATGAGCGTGATGCCTGACGGGATGCCCAGCACATCTTCCGTGTACATCCTCAGGATGTTGGGCGCGAACCCAAGCTCCCGGAGGCTGATGAGAGACGCTTTGTTCAAAATTCTCAGCACCACATTTTCGCCAAACACAGTGGCGTAAAACGAGACGCGGATATCGATTTCCTTATCCTCGACTTTGACGAATATACGCCCGTCCTGATGCTTGCGCCGCTCGGCAACATCGGCGTCCGCCATGATCTTTATGCGCGAAACTATGCGCGGCGTGTAATCGCGCGGGAAATCCACCTTGTGAACCAGCACGCCGTCCATGCGATAACGCACACGGAGCTTGTTGGCCATAGGCTCAAGGTGAACGTCGCTCGCTCCTTCGGCGATAGCCGACTTGATGAGTTGATCGACCATCTGAATGACGCGATCTTCACTCGACTGCGGCTGCGATTCGAGAGTGTGATATTTTACTTTTTGATAATCGGCAATGCCTGAATCCTTGCCCTGAAGCAGAGCATCGACCAGATCGAGCTTCTGTAGTATCAGCGCGCTGGTCGCAAGAGCGAGCTTGATGCGGCAGTTAAACAGCCTTGCGATCTCTTCGAGAAAAGCGGTCTTGAGCGGATCAGAGACGAGCAGCATCAACTCGCCGTCGACGATGCGGATGGGAAGAGCGACCTGACGGCGCAGGTACTTGAGCGAGATGCGACGGACGATCTCGCCGTCTATGTCTGTAATATCCGGGTCTATGACAGGAAGGCTGAACTTTTCCGACAGAGTTTCGATGACGTGTCGCTCTTCGATCAGCCCCATCTCTATGAGAATTTCTCCGATGCGCTTGGCTCGCGGCGCGCTCTTTTGCTGAAGGTCGAGCGCTGCGGCGACATCCTGCTCGGTTATGAGATTGCGGGCGACGAGTATCTCGCCTGTGCGCGCGCGACTTCGCTGGCTGCGCACCGCTTCTTCAATCCGATCGTCGCTTATCCAGTTCATCTCCAGAAGCACATCTCTCAAAGATCGCTGTCCCTGAAGCTGTTGGTGAATCTTTCGGGCCTTTAAGAGTTGATCCTCAGTCAGCACGCCTTCGCTGATGAGCAACTCTTCCATCTGTTCGTCAATCGAGTATTGGAGCAATGTTTCAGTCATGGCTTTTTGTGTGAATAGGATTGCGATGAGGGGAGCAGTCAACTCTTGGGGCTTGAACGGCAGGACGATGATAAACCATCTGTAGGCGAAAATCATGAGTAATTTTTTTT
The DNA here is from genome assembly GCA_002483445.1 of Blastocatellia bacterium UBA7656. Classification (GTDB taxonomy): domain Bacteria; phylum Acidobacteriota; class Blastocatellia; order UBA7656; family UBA7656; genus UBA7656. The sequence goes on along the minus strand of DLHY01000025.1, from coordinate 10,086 downwards.
AACCAGTAATTGCTGAATTCCAGGAGAAACAAATCAGACAGGATTAACAAACGGATCAGGATTTCCTTTTGACGAGTCAGGTAAATCCTCCCGCATTCTGTTAATCCTGTCTAATCACACCCGTCCTGCTTCCAATAAACGGGGCATTGCTGCAACTATTTGTATTAAGAAGGGGAGGCAAAAACCCGTGCAAGAAGGCCGCTCTTCGGGCATTCTGTTGTTTGAACAGCCCAACTGAAACAACCCTCGCGGGGAGGTTTACAATGCGATTTCGATTCATCGCCGCGCTCGCAGCGATGCTCATTATTTCAGCAACCTGTTACGGTCAGGGGATCATTACCCCGCGCCGCCCGCAGACGAGCCTGGAGGCCGCCCTCCCCGCCGCGCTTCCTGTGTCATCGACCAAAATCAGCGCGCGCATCGCAGGACAACTAGCGACCGTAAGAGTCGAACAGGTGTTTCGCAATGATACGGATGAAACTCTCGAAGGTGATTACCGCTTTTCTATGCCTGCCGGAGCTACGCTCATTGAATTCGCGGTCTATGACGGCGAAACCAGAAGATCGATCCGCGCAGCGGAAGAAAAATCTCAACGCCGATTCTTTGAATCCCGCATCTATCCGATGCCGCCCCGCTCCGATAAACGAATCGAAATCGTCTACTCGCTTGCGGTTCCGGAAAGAAGAGGCATTGCGACATTCGAACACGACCTCGGAAGAGAGTACAAAAAACTTCGCGTGCCTCTGGGGAGAGTCGAGATAGAAGTAGATGTCAGAAGCGGCCTTGCGATCAAAAGCCTGACTTCGCCAACTCATCGTATCGATATCAAATGGGATGATGCGCGACACGTTACCGCGCGTGCCGCGTTCGGAAACGCGGAGCGATTCAAACTCGTCTACGCGCAATCGGATGAAGAGAATATCGGGCGGGATGACGCATCGAAAGTCTCCGGGTCTGGCAAGCGGTTTTCAACACCTTCGTCGGTCGCAAAGGATTTCGCCGTACCATCGAATGCGACCAGCGCGCTGCCTCCTCAAGGCGCGGTCGTCGATCCGAATGGCGCGGCTATCCCCAACGCGACTGTCACCATCAGAGATCAAAACACCGGCGCGACCCGCACGCTGACCACCGATCAGTCGGGCAACTACAGCGTATCAGGGCTGCCTCCGGGAAATTACAAAATAGAAGTCGATGCTCCAGGGTTCAAAAAATCCATCGTTGAAAATGTCGCGGTTCAGCCCGGTCAGGTCGCGGCAACCGGGGTGCTGATGTCTCCTGGCAGCGTGGCGGAGACCGTGACCGTAACTTCCGTGGCTCCTGCCATCGATACTTCCATCGCTCGCGCTTCTTCTTATGAGTCTCGAAATCTGAGAGACCTGCCGAGCCTTGCTCCGGTTGATTCGCTTGCGCGGCTTTCGCCGGGAGCCACCTCACGGCAACTCGCCCCGCCCTCGGCGCAATCTCCCGGCACGGATCGCAACGACGAGTTTCGATTCTGGTTCAACGGGAACGGGTCGCGTTCGAATAACTTCAGCATCGATGGCCACGACAATAACGACATCGATGGTCGCCCCGTTATTTCGATCAACAACTTCGATTCTCTCGACACGCTTAACATAATGACCACGCGAGGGACGGGCGACACCACTCTCACAGGCGCGTCTGCGGTCAACACGCAAACGCGCAGCGGATCGAATGACTTTCACGGCACAGTTTTTGATTTTCATCTCAACAGAAGATTCGGCGCGCTCTCGCCGCTTGAGCGAAGGAGCGGAGCGGAACGCGCGCCGCTGTTGAGGAGCGACCGGTACGGTGGAACTTTCGGCGGCCCCGTGCGTCGCGACCGGATATTTTTCTTCGGCGCATTCGAGGGCGAATCGGAAGCCTCTGAACGATTCGTTGATTCGACCTCTTCATTTTTAACGCCTACTGAAAAGGGACTCGAACAACTCAAAGATGCGTTTCCTTCTTCGATGACTGTCGACGATTTGATTCGAAGAGGGCCGCTGGCCGCTGGCTCTGCGCAGACCGCGAGAACTTTTTTGATCCCCGTATCAGGCGTGCCAGTAGAGTTCGGCCAGACGACGCGCCTTCTCTCTTCGAGGGCTGAAGGCTATGAAGCGACCGCGCGACTGGATTTCAACCTGACGCTTCGCGACACCATAAGGGCGGGGTACTGGCTCTCGACCCGCAGCGCGACCAATTCAATAGGAAGACTGGCCGCAGGCTTTGCCGCAGATACCGCAGTGCGTTCGCAGCTTGCAAACCTGCAATGGGATCGAACCCTTTCTCCGCGAACATCGAACGAAGCCAAATTCACTTTCAATCGCGCTCATCTCGCTCTTCGCTCGGAAGACGAACCCACGCAGAGTCCCGGAGTGAACACAGGTTTTCGCTCGCTCGGCTACGGACAGAGCGCGTTTCTTCCGGCTTCGCACCGGACGACGCTCTTCGAAGCGTCGGATACGCTCTCGCACATCGCCGGTCGTCATAACATCAAGGTGGGCGGACAATGGAGGCGCAGAGGCGCAATTTTCGATTACCTGCCCGGAGCGGGCGGGCAGTTCAACTTCATAAGCTTCGAAGATTTCGTTCTTGATCGACCCGCGACCTTGACGGTTGCCGTGGGCGATGCGCGCTCGCATTTTTCGCAGTTGCATCATCACTATTTCATCGATGACGTGTGGAGAGTCAAAAGCAATCTCACGCTCTCTCTGGGATTGAGCTACGAAAACGCGACTCAGCCGATAAACTCGCTTGCCGAACGATTGCGCGAACGCGAATCCGACGCGGCGACTGCTCTGTTCGATTCGACGCTTCCGCTCAACTCACCTGCCCTCGCGGGTCTTAGGCGCGACAATAACAACTTCGCCCCTCGGCTGGGGTTCGCCTACACGCCGCGCTTTTTCGTGTTCGGTCGCGATCTGTTCGGATTCGACAAGACAGTGATTCGCGGCGGCGTGCAGATAGCTTATGATCAGACGGCTTTTCGCCCGCTGGCCGACGTTGCCGCAAGTTCGCCCAACGTGATGCTTGCGGTCATCACTCCACAGGTCGGCGCGCTCAGGTTTCCATCCGTCCCCGACTCCTCGGCGCTGAGATCGATTCTCGGAAGCGATGCGTCTAAGTATGCGCGAACGGATCTCGCCCGCGATTACCGCACGCCTTACTCGATGGTGTGGCATCTTGCGGGCAGCCGCGACCTGACCGAAAGGCTTTCCGTAGAAGCCGCATACACAGGCTCTCGCGGGGCGAAACTCATTCGGGCGATAGACGGCGCGAACGGCGATGGCCCTCTGCGCATTTATGAAACTACGGGCCGGTCGATTTATCACTCGTTTCAGATGCGAATGGATCTGCGCGCGACTCGCGTGCTGGAAGGCGGAGCGAGTTACACACTCTCGAAGCTGATCGATGATGTTGCGGACAATAACTCAAATATTTCAGGCGGAGTGGGCGACCGCGCTTCGCTCCTCTCTCCTGTGCTTCAGATGTTCGCGCAGAATCCTTTCGATGTGAACGAGCGCGCGCTTTCCACTCTCGACCAAAGGCATTCGCTGACAGGACATTTCGTTCTGACATTGCCGTGGCAGAGGGGACAGTCTGGCGTGTTGGGGCGATTCGCCGGAGGATGGAAGGCGAGTGGAATAATCCAGCTTGCGAGCGGATCGCCCTTCACGCCTCTTCAATACATCGGTCAGTCTCCGGCTTCATTCGCCGCCGCGCTGTCTGATCGCTTGGGAGCGGTGCGACCGTTCGCGGGCAACGCTTCGGCGCCCGCGGATGTCGTGGCATTTTCTAATGCGGCGAATCGCGCGCTTCATTTCTTTCTCAACCCGGACGGCACGCCGTTCATCAGCCCTACGGGGTTCATCATCGCAGACCACGCGGGATTTCGCGCGGGCGCGATTGGTGAAGCGAGGTTCATCTACAACGACTTTGTGGTTGAACAGATCGCCCGTTCGATGGGGATGGCCTCGGACGCATTCGGACAGACTTTCGCCGCGGGCCGACCGTTCGGCGATGTGGGCAGAAACACGCTCACGGGACCGCGGGTGGCTACGGTTGATTTCGCCCTGATCAAGACGACGAAGATAACTGAAAAAGTCTCGCTTCAATTCCGCGCGGAGTATTACAACCTGTTCAATCATCCAAACCGCGCAAGGCCGAATTCAACGCTTGAGAATGCGGGCGGATTTGGATTTCTCGATGCGGGCGAGACGGATTCCGTTCCGCGCCGCGTCAGATTTGCGCTCAAGCTCATCTTCTGATTGATCATTAGCTTTCTGGCTTCACAGGCAGGCGCTAAAGAAGTGTTAAAGCAACATCTGTATCAACACACCGAATCTGCGATCCTCTACTGGTTTGAAAGACGTTATTCAATTTATGGATGTGAGTATCGGTAGAAATAATAATATCGGCATCTGCCTGGACTGCCGTAACAATGTGCAGTGAATCCGCAGCCATGATGCCTTGAAGTTGAAGGGTTACTTCTTGGAGCTGTTTTAGAACTATGTTTTCGGAGACATCCAGCAATTTGATATTGTATATTTGGGCTACTGTCATACCTTGAATCACTGCGGATCGTGCAGATGAAATGATGAAAGGGTTTAAATGGGAAGATCCCTTGTAAACCTTCTTTAGTTCGGTGACCAAAGCTTGTTCCAATTCATATAATGCCAGACAGGATGTAAGCCCTTCATGCCTTCGACTGATTCTACTTAAACAAGACACGACATCTTTGTGGAGCTTTTTAGGAGTCCGGCCACGCCTGCGACCAGTGCGGAGGTAGTGGCCTGCATGGCTTCGGTTTATGAAGTAGTCGATGAAAACACCTGTGTCTAAATAGACTCTCATGCAGCTTCTTTCACAAGATTGAAGAATTGCTCCGGAGAAATGACCTCAGCCGAACCAACCTCTTTTAGGCTAAGAAGGTCTTTATCTTGTGTCAAAAAGTAATCTGCTGTTGTTGCTGCGATCTGAATGTTGAGCAAGTCATTAGCATGGACGATTTTATTCCTCAGATGGCGAATCCTTTCTACTGATCCCTTAACGCTATCTTCATCCAGTTGCTCGATAGTCAAATACTTCGACAAAAGTTTATTTATTTCTTCTGCGCTTTCCTTTTTGCCCAGTTCATCAGATATCAATAGTAATTCCTGAAGGACAAGAGGGCTTATAATGTATTGCACTCTCTTCGTAATATCACGGTCGAAGAGCTTTTGAGCCTCTGGCTTCCCCAGGAAATAAGATGCAAGTACGTTTGTGTCCAAAAAAACTTTCAGCCGAGACATGCTGCTTCACGCACCTTTCTAAAGATGTTTACAACGCTACGTTACCATAGACGGGGGGAAGAAGGACAGCAACACGAAAAACATGAAATTGAAAGAGCGCCAATCGTCCGGTGCTTTTTCATTTCGCAGACTTTCCATATAATCCTTGCTCCGATAATCAATCGGTGGAGGCAAGCTATGAAAGAAGTCAGTCCTAAGGAAGCTCACGAGATTTTGAAGAACGAGCCTGAGAGCATCTATCTCGATGTTCGCTCGGAGCAGGAATTCGATGCCAGTCATGCCGCAGGCGCAATCAACATTCCCATACTGCATTTCGACCCCGTGCGAGGCATGTATCCGAACGAAGATTTCACCGCAGTGGTCGAAGCCAATATTCCCAAAGACGTGAAGCTCATCGTGGGGTGCAAGTCGGGAGGGCGTTCGGCGCGAGCGTGCGAAGTGCTTGCCGGACTTGGCTACACGGATGCGACGAATATGCGCGGCGGGTTCGTCGGCGCGGCGGACAATTTCGGTCGTCTGGTCGAACCGGGATGGAGTATGCTCGATCTTCCCATATCGACAGACCTCGACGACGAAGCGAGTTATGAGGCATTGAAGGCGAAAGCTGGCCGTTAGAGCCATTCGGTTTTCGGAATAAGGCGCGGGTTGGATTGCAGGAATGGGTGCGGATGATCCGCCTCGATCCTTTGGCTGTAGACTCGGAGATCGTCGGCATCCTTTAAGCGGAGTTTGCGCCGAGATGATGAGCATCAAGACAACGACGATCTTATGTCTGATTGCCTGCGCGCTCGGGGTGATCTTTTTCATGCCGGGAAGCATATCGGGCGAGCAACTGCCGATAAAAATCTACACTACAGCCGACGGGCTTGCGAGCAATCAAATAAACCGCATCATACGCGACTCGCGCGGCTACCTCTGGTTCTGCACCGAAGACGGGCTGTCGCGTTTCGACGGATACACTTTCACAAACTACACGACCGCTGACGGACTGTCTCACCCGACTGTCAGATCCTTCGTAGAAACCCGTAGCGGTGTCTATTGGGTCGGCACCTACTATGGCGTATGCCGATTCAACCCTAAGGGCCGTCCGTCGTCAGGAGCCGACCCCTACAATCAACCAACAACGGTCGACGGAGGACGGACGACGGACGATCCGATGTTCGTCCTCTACCGCCCGAATGATCACTCGAGGATAGGGGCCGTGAACGTGTTCCTGGAGGGAAGCGCAGGGGCCGTCTGGTGTGGAACCGGACATGGACTCTACCGGCTCGAACCGAACGATGGGGAATGGACGCTTCACGTCGTGGAGATTAGGCTTCCGCGAGAGGTCGAGAACGATATGATTGTACATGCCCTGGCAGAGGATCGGCAGGGCGCCTTGTGGATCGGCACAGGGAGCGGTCTCTACCGGCGCTGGCCCGATGGCCGCACGGAGCGCTACACCACCGAGCACGGGCTGCCGGCCAATGACGTCCTGGCGCTTCTGATTGATACAGACGGGCAATTATGGGTCGGGACACGAGGAGGGTTATCCCAGATCGCGCTGGATGCGGGAACCCACCAACCCAGAATCATCCGCGTCTACACAGAGAAAGAGGGGCTTCCCAATCAGAATACTAGATCGATTTTTCAATCGTCTACGGGGCAGTTGTGGGTCGGGTCGATCACAGCACTCATCGAGTTCGTTCCTCAGGCCAATGCGGATGGCTCAGGGTTTCGCGACTATATGAGCGCGCTGGTTCTGAGCAAGTTGTTTGTGCAGACGCTGGCAGAAGACCGCGATGGCAATCTATGGATTGGTACGGACAACAGCGCGCTCAAGCTGGCGCGAAACGGATTTACCACCTACACCCAAGCCGATGGCCTTGGCGAGTCTCGCGTGTCGTCCATCTTTGAGAGCCGCGCCGGAGACCTCGGCGTCATGACGATCTTCTCCTCGGCGAAGCGCCTCAGTTGGTTTGACGGAAAAAGATTCAGCGCGATTCGCCCCCGGCTTCCTCGACGCCTCACTTACTTCGGCTGGGGCTGGGATCAGCTTACGCTCCAGGATCAAGCGGGAGAATGGTGGCTCCCCACCGGACAAGGATTGGTACGCTATCCGAAAGTGAGTCACGTCCGCCAACTCGCCACCACGCCGCCGAAAGCGATTTACACGACCAGAGATGGATTGGTTTCAAACGATATCTTCCGATTGTATGAGGACTCGCGCGGCGATATTTGGATTGCGACCTTCTCCGAGGCCGGATGCGGAATCACTCGCTGGGAACGAGCCACCGAAACATTTCACCACTACGGGCAATCCGATGGCCTGCCACTGAGACTGCCGATCCCTTATGCTTTCAGCGAAGACCGCGCGGGGAATCTCTGGGTTGGATTTGAGACTGATTCCCTTGCTCGCTTCAGCGATGGTCGCTTCACCCTGTTCACCTCCGAGCAAGGCCTCCCGGTGGGCGCGATTTATGATCTCTATCTTGATCACCGAGGCCGATTGTGGATCGCCTCGACCACTGGCGGTTTGGCTCGCCTGGACGACACCAGTGCGGAGCAGCCTCAATTCATCATCTACACAACCGCTCAGGGACTCTCCAGCAATCGTATCAATTGCATCACCGAAGACGAGTACGGGCGTCTGTACGTCGGCACGGCACGCGGACTGGATCGGTTGGACCCTTCGACCGGTCGCGTCAAGCCATTCACTGCCGCCGATGGCCTGATTTCGGGCGAAGTGCTGGTGTCATTTCGTGATCGAAAAGGTGATCTGTGGTTCGGCGGGAAAGGAGGCTTGTCACGCCTAAGCCCTCAACCAGACCCACCCCAGTCGCCGCCTCCGGTTCTGATTACAGGACTCAGCATTGGCGGAGAGACGCACGGGATTTCGGCGCTCGGCGAAACGGAGATCGCTTCGGTTGAGCTTGGCCCGGATAAGAATCAGCTTCAGATTGATTTCGTGGCGCTCGGATTCAGCCCCGGCGAAGGACTGCGTTACCAGTATAAGCTCGAAGGCGCAAGCGAGGACTGGAGCCAACTCGCGGATCAGCGCACGGTTAATTTCGCCAATCTCGCGCCGGGCCGCTATCGCTTCCTTGTGCAAGCGGTCAACGCAGGTGGCGTGATGAGCGAGAGGCCCGCCAGCTTTTCATTCACGATCCTGCCCCCCATCTGGCAGCGATGGTGGTTTGTAGCGCTCGCGGCGCTGGCGCTGGGTTTTATCGTTTATTCGTTTTATCGCAACCGTCTGGCGCAGAAACTTGCAGTCGAGCAGATGCGAACCCGCATTGCCACAGACCTGCACGACGACATCGGGGCAAACCTGTCTTTAATTGCCATGGCCAGCGAGGTCGCCCAGCAGCGCTCGCGCGAGGAGGATCAGCAGGTAATGGAAGCTCTCTCGCTGATTTCAGGCACCTCGCGCGAACTGGTTGACTCGATGGGCGACATTGTCTGGGCGGTCAACCCTGACAGAGACCATCTCGTTGATCTGGTGAAGCGAATGCGGCGCTTCGCAAGTGACGTGTTTTCGGCTCGCCATATCGCTTTTCACTTCGAGTCGACGCTTGATGATCGAGACATCAGGTTGGGAACGGAAACCCGTCGCGAGGTGCTGCTGATTTTTAAGGAAGCCGTCAACAACATAGCCCGCCATTCCGAGTGCGCCCAGGTTGACATCGAGTTTAAGAGTCAGGGAGGATGGCTGGCGCTGAAATTGAAAGATAACGGCAAAGGCTTCGACACCAGCCAATCGTTTGATGGCAATGGGCTGGTGAGCATGAGTCGCCGGGCAGAGCGATTGGGAGGCACGTTGGAAGTGGTCTCGGGCAACGGCGAAGGCACGGCGGTGACGCTGAAAACGCCTCTCAGATAGCGTCGGCTCAAGAATTACTTACTGCAACGCAATGCCCAAATTTTTGCTGCGACAGACCGGCAACACTAGGAACCTACCTGATGACTTTCCTGATGTTTTTAGTGGAAACTGAGAACAGGTACGCTTCATGACTACGCACGACCATACAACACCGCCTGCGATTCCGCCGATTGAGATCAAGGTGGCGATTATCGAAGACCAGCGCAAGTTCCGCGAGTACCTGGCGGCGCTCATAGACGGAAGTCCGGGCTTCAGTTGCACCGGCAGTTTTCGTTCGATGGAAGAGGCGCTTGACCGCATCAGCGATAGCCTGCACGATGTTGTGCTCGTCGATATTGGTCTGCCCGGAATGGATGGTATCGAGGGCATCAGGATATTAAAAGAGCGTTTCCCTAAATTGATATTGCTGATGCATACGGTCTATGACGGCGACGAGCGCATATTCGACGCTTTGTGCGCGGGAGCGAGCGGTTATTTACTGAAAAAGACTTCGCCGGTGCGTCTGCTTGAGAGCTTGCGGGAAGCTATGGCTGGAGGCGCGCCGATGACGCCGGAGGTCGCGCATCAAGTCGTCAGGCTGTTTCGTGAGATTCGCCCGCGCGAAACACCCGACGAGCAATTGACCCCACACGAGATCAGGCTGCTTGAGATGCTGGCCGAAGGCCACAACTATGAGACTGCTGCCGCCGAGTTAGGTGTAACCACTCACACCATCTCATTTCACTTGCAACGAATCTACGAGAAGCTGCACGTTCATTCCAAGACAGAAGCTGTGGCGAAGGCGCTTCGCAACCGGCTCATAAAATGAAGGATGGCAGGCGCTGGAAAAAGGCGCTTGCCTCGAAGCCTCGCGGCTGGTTACTTACCGCTAATCACTCATCACAATACTAAAGACCTTCCTAGTGATTTCCGATTTCAGTTCAGGTTAAA
>DLHY01000063.1 GCA_002483445.1 Blastocatellia bacterium UBA7656 | reverse complement strand
CTCCGATCTTGATTTTCATCAAGGTCACGTCTTGTCGGCTACAAATCACAGGCGATATCTGAGCAACACACCGACGCCGCCTACCCCTGCCAGTAACGACTCATCTTCGATGAACGTGACGCGCGCGCCCGTCTGTCGGGCTTTTGTAACAAGCTCGTCGGCCATCAGGACGGTTCGCGTCTGCGCGGGGTCATCCTCGTTTGCAGGGGCATCAGGCGCGAGGAGGGCGCCGACCTCTTCTTCGTCTTCGTGAATCTGTTCGAGCGAAGCAATGATGAGCAGTTCATCCACCTGCCCGTTATTGAGCGCAGCAAGGCTGTCGTGCGCTCCGACCAGAGCAAGCCCCCCGGCGCGAAATTCATCCAGTAATCGCTCGACTTTTTCCGCATCAATTTGAGCATCGTGCTCGCGGAAAGCTTCTGCCGCCGCTTCGAACAGTTCATGGTCGGGAGTGTTTATGTCTATTCTCAAAACATCGATCAGCTTGTCTGAAAGATGCTGCGGCAACTGCTCCTTGAGTACAGGGATGATCACCTTATCTCCTGCCAGAATGATATGCTCGGCTCCTTCCTCTCGCATCAGGCGGTCAATCGCGTCAACTATCTCTTTTGCGTGACTGCGGTGATAGTTGTCGATGTGCCGCTGGTAACGCATCTGCGACCAGCCTCCCACCGAAGTTCGGCTCGCTTTTGGATTGCTGACCGTATCGCTGTTCAGGGCGGTTCCCAGTCCGAAGATGAATAATCGAGCCGAACTGGTATCGGCAACCAGCACCGCATAGCGCCGATACTGATCCATCAGGCGCGCGCTGGGTATCGCGGTCGAAGCTCTCGCGCTCAGTTGATCGCGATGTATATGTCTTGCCGCGGGCGCGAAACTCTTTACGAACGAAAGAATCAAAGTTGGCCCGACCGTGCTGATCGGGTTGCGTGTTGAGATAAAGACTGATGAATGGAAAATGAGTAGGTTCGAAATCAGCCAACTCCTCCATGACCTGTTTGAGTTGTTTCATAGCTGTGCAATCCTCCCTGATCCTTTCACTGCGAAAGCTCCCCGTTTGGAAAATTTCCGTATGGCCCTCAATCTTAGCACGAAACTCCGTTGTCCGCCGCACGCTTCCCAAGCGAGGCGCGGCATTATTACGAGCATAAAGTTCCTTTTGAAATTCAAGAGGAAAGAAGAAAGAAAACGATTTAGGCTGAATGCGCTTTGCCTTTGCCCGTCGAGGGATGAAGCTCGATCATCCCGCTTTCGGGAAAACATAATCCCACAAGCGAACATCACGGCTCCATATCTGTACCGATCAATTCGCATCAGTCCCTATAATCACAACGTTTGACCCCGCGGCAAAGCTGGCACGGCTCTTGATTCCTGAGCATAAACGAAGTTAGACCGACGAGGAGATATTCATGACGGATACCGTTGTGAGCCGTAGAAGCGCCAAAGCAGGATGGCGTGATAGTCCCTGGCTTGTCGTCGCAGAGATCAGCCTCGTGCTGGCGCTCTACATCGCTGACCTCTACCGCTTGATACCTCTCAGCAAGACGCCCTTTCTTTTTGCACTCGGCTGGATATCGCTGCGACTTCGAGGGCTTGGATGGGCGAGCGTTGGGCTTGCGCCGCCGCGAAGATGGAGACACGCTATCGCTATCGGACTACTGGCCGGAGTCGGGTTGCTGTTGCTGGAGCTATTCGTCAGCTATCCCTTGCTGACTCAGTTGATGGGCAAGCCGCCAGACCTTTCTGATTTCCGTCCTATAGTCGGCAACTTCAGATTGTTTCTCGTCACCGTGGTGTTGATCTGGATATTGGCTGTTTTGGGAGAAGAACTCGTCTACCGGGGCTATCTCATGAACCGCGTTGCTGGCCTCGTTGGTGAAACGCAGACTGCGTGGGTGGTGAGCCTCGTCGTGGTAAGTACCGTCTTCGGAGCAGGCCATATTGATCAGGGTGTTACCGGCATGATTGAGAATGTGATCAACGGGCTGCTGCTCGGCCTGCTTTACCTGGCCTGTGGCCGCAACCTAGTGCCACCTCTTGTCGCTCATGCAGTGACGAACACGGCGGACTTGTTGTTGATCTACCTGGGACGGTATCCCGGTCTGTAAACTGGTGGAGACTCGACGATACCATGCAACAGCAGACGGGGATGAGCGCCGCCGTTGATGCCGAGCGTTCTACCTTCGCCGCCTTTGCTTTCGATCCGGCGACAAGAAGCGTCGTCGCTGGCGGCGCTCAGGCATGAAGGATTCGTCATCGATCATTTGTCGGAACGGAGACAATGAACGAAGGGGGGAGGCGAACAGTATGAATACGATCTGGCAAGACCTGCGACACAGCGCGCGTTTACTGATGAAGTCACCCGCCGTGACCGCCATCGCCGTGCTTTCGCTCGCCTTAGGCATCGGAGCCAACACCGCCGTCTTCAGCATAGTCAATGCGGCGCTTCTCCGTCCGCTGCCTGTCAAGGAACCAGATCGGCTGATGTTCCTGTTCAGCGGCACGGCAGACAATCCTTACAGCAATTTCTCTTATCCGGCTTACGCTGATTATCGCGATCAGAACGAAGTCTTCGACGATCTGATAGCTTACTCCCCGATTTCGGTCAGCGCGCGCAAAGATGATCAGACGGACTTGCTGTCAGGCTCTATTGTGTCGGGCAATTATTTCGACGCGCTCGGAGTCAAGCCCGCACCCGGTCGCGCGTTCTCAATGGAAGAAGACAAAACGCCGGGAGCGCATCCGGTCGCCGTCATCAGCCACGCACTCTGGCAGCGCAGCTTTGCCGGAAGCGCGAACGTCATCGGTCAGCAGATCGCTCTCAACGGCCATAGTTTCACCATAATCGGCGTCGCGCCCGCAGGGTTCAACGGGCCTGAGATATTGGAGACCAACGATATCTATGTGCCGATGATGATGCAATCGCTCGTTCGTCCGCCACGCGGCGGTTTTTCAGGCGATATGAATCCCGACCTGCTCGCGCGCCGCGGCAATAGCTGGATCAATGTGATCGGACGCCTCAAGCCCGATATCAGCCAGGAGCAGGCGCAATCAGAGGTCTCGGCCATCGCCGGTCAGTTAGCCGAGGCTTACCCGGACACGAACCGCGACCGCATCACCACGCTCTTTCCCATGAGCAAAATTGATCCGCGCGCATACACGCAACTCGTCGCCGTGGCTGCGCTGTTGATGGTGGTCGTAGCGATAGTGCTTCTGATCGCCTGCGCGAACGTCGCCAATCTCCTGCTTGCTCGCGCAGCGGCTCGACGCAAAGAGATCGCCATAAGGCTTGCGATGGGAGCTACACGCCTGAGGCTTGTGCGTCAGTTATTGACTGAAAGCGTAATGCTCTCGCTTGCGGGCGGCGCTTGTGGGTTGCTGCTTGCCTTGTGGACTACGGATGCGTTGAAAACCGTGAGGCCGCCGACTGGCATTTTTTCCTTCACGCTCGATTTCAGCCTCGACCTTCGCGTGCTTGGATTCACGCTCCTGCTGTCTGCGGTGACGGGAATCATCTTCGGGCTTGCGCCCGCGTTGCAGGCATCGCGGCCTGATCTGATCGCGGCGATCAAGGATGAAACTTTCGCGCCGTTTCAAAAAAGCCGACGGTTGAAACTGCGCGATGCGCTCGTCGTCGCGCAGGTGGCCCTCTCGCTCGTGCTGCTCGTGGGCGCGGGGTTGTTTTTGCGAAGCCTCAGCTATGCGCAGAACATCGATCCGGGCTTCGATGCAGAAAAAATTTTGACCGCGCGGCTCGATATCAATCTGCTTCGCTACACGAAAGCGCAGGGGCGGGAATTTTATCGGCAGGCCACAGAGCGCGTAAGCGCGCTTCCCGGAGTCGAGTCCGTAAGCCTTGCGCGCGTCGTGCCGATAAGCGGTGGCGGGCGCAGCGCGAATGTCATTATCGAAGGACAGATCAACGACACAGCCGCCATGCAGAATCCTCAAATCGCAGGTGCGAATGTCATCGACTTGAAATACTTTCAGACCATGGGCATCGCGTTCGTGCGAGGCCGCGATTTCACGACTCAGGACAGAGAGGGAGCGCCCAGCGTTGCGATAATCAACGAAGCATTCGCGCGACGCTACTTCCCTGACGCAGAGCCGATTGGCAAACGCATAAGCCTGAACAATGCAGATGGGCCGTGGGTTGAGGTCGTCGCCATCGTGCGCGACAGCAAGTACCGCACGCTCAGTGAGACTCCGAGACCGATGGTCTATCAACCGCTCGATCAAAATCATGAAACGGGAATGACGATGCATGTTCGCGCCGAGGGCGACCCGGCAAGTCTTGCGGCATCGGTGCGAAAGGAGTTGAAGTCTCTCGATAAAAACCTGCCCGTGACCGAAGTGCAGCCGCTCACCGCTCTACTCGATAGCTCGCTCTTCCCTGCGCGGATGGGCGCAGCGATGCTTGCAGTATTCGGCGGGCTGGCCCTCGTACTTGCGTCGGTGGGACTTTATGGTGTGATGAGTTACGCGGTGTCGCGGCGCAGGCGCGAGATAGGCATACGCCTCGCGCTTGGCGCGCAAAGAAAAGACGTAATGCGAATGGTTATCAAAGAGGGGATGACGCTTGTCGGCGCAGGCATCGTGATAGGCTGGATAGCGGCTCTTGCGCTTGCGCGATTGCTTGCGAGTTTTCTCTTCGGCGTAAGCACGATGGATGCTGTGACGTTTGTGCTGATCCCCGTTATGCTCGCTCTCGTTGCGATGGCGGCGAATTATCTGCCTGCTCGAAGAGCGACAAAAGTCGACCCACAGGTCGCGCTTCGATACGAGTAGGTGACAGGTGACAGGGAACAGGGGACAGGGAAGAACGAATCGAATCCCTGTAACCTGTCCCCTGTTCCCTGTCACCTCATCAGGAGGACTTATGCAAACACTATGGCAGGATCTGCGCTATGGCGCGCGTATGCTGGCGAAGAAACCGGGGCTGACGTTGGTCGTCGTTCTCACGCTCGGCTTGGGCATCGGCGCAAACGCGACCATCTTCAGCGCCGTCAATGCTCTGTTGCTGCGCCCCTTGCCCGTAAAAGACCCCGAGCAAATCGTCGCCCTCGGTATGCGCGACAATCATCTGGAATTTCCGCACGGGCTTTCATACGAAGACTTCCTAGATTACCGCGAGAAAAACGAAGCCCTCAGCGATCTGGCGCTCTACTGGACGCTGTCAGCGGGACTCAGCCACGAAGGCCGCGCCGAACGCGCGATTGTAGATGTCGTCAGCGCCAACTATTTTTCGCTGCTTGGCGTTGACGCGATTCACGGGCGCACCTTTCTGCCTGACGAGGATCGCGTGGAAGGCGCAAACCCTCTGATGGTGCTAGGCTATGGCTACTGGCAACGCGCCTTTGGCGGCAATCCGCAGATTATAGGCGAAACCGTCAAGCTCAACGGCCATCCGTTTACGGTGATCGGCATCGCGCCGAAAAATTTCAAAGGCATCCTGGAGATGCTCGATAAAGCGGCTTACGTTCCCATTTCGATGGTAGGTCAGGTTGCGCCGGGAACCTCTCTGCGAGGACGCGCCAATCACAACTTTCAAAGCATCGGGCGACTGAAACCCGGCGTCAGCCGAGAGCAAGCTGAAAGCGCGTTGAATGTAGTGGCCGCGCAACTCGCGCAAGCCTACCCCGATACGAACGCTGGTGTGGGTATCGTAGTCGTGCCGGAAACCGAGGCTCGCCCCGACATAGCCGTGTCATCGGTGATGCCGCGCATCTTCGCAATTTTCATGTTGCTTGTCGGACTCGTTCTGCTGGTCGTGTGCGCCAACGTTGCGAATTTATTGCTGGCGCGAGCCACAGGTCGCACGAAAGAGATGGCGATACGAGCAGCTATCGGCGCGGGACGCGGGCGTTTGCTGCGTCAGTTGTTGACCGAAACCGCGCTGCTCGCCCTGATCGGCGGCGCGCTCGGTTTGACGCTGGCTTTCTGGGCGACAGACTTGCTTGCTTCTGTTGGCAACAATATTCGCACGGACGCTGTAATTGATTTCAACTTCAGCCCCGACTGGCGCGTGTATGGCTTCACACTGCTCGTTGCGCTGATTGCCGGAGTGATAGCTGGCATCGCGCCCGCATTTCGTTCCGTGCGAGCCGATCTGATCGCGGTGTTGAAAGAAGGCGGGCGCAGTTCATCGGGCGCGGCGCGCCATCGCCTGAGCAATCTGCTGGTGGTTTCGCAGATGGCCGTGTCGCTGGCGCTGCTCGTGGGTGCGTGGCTCTTTGTGCAGAGTATGCTGAAAGCGAAAGACATTGATATGGGTTTTCGTCAGGGCAATCTCCTGATGCTTTCGATGGAGCCGGAACTGCAGGGATACGACGAGGCGCGCAGTCGGCGGTTTTATGATGATCTGGCAGCGCGTGTGAAAAATCTGTCAGGCGTCGAATCGGCTTCGGTAGCCAGTTTCGTGCCTTTCAGCGGCAACACACAAGGTGTGCAGGTGAGCATCGAAGGCGCAGCAGTCGTCAAAGAGAGCGAGCAACCGATGATCTTTTCGAATTTCGTGGATGCTGATTATTTTCAAACCATGGGCGTGCCGCTTCTTCGCGGTCGCGCCTTCTCTTCGCAAGACAAAGCAGACACGACGCGAGTTGCCATCATCAACGAAACGATGGCGCGAAAGTTCTGGCCGCAAGCAGACGCCCTCGGCAAACGCATACGCATTTCGGAACGCGAAAGCGAAAGGATAGAAGTCGTCGGCATCGCGCGCGACGGCAAATACATGTTGCTCACCGAAGAGCCGCGACCGTTTCTCTACCTGCCGCTTGCGCAGGCATCGGCATCGCGCGGCATTCTTCACGTGCGCGCGACGGTTGATCCGCTGAGTCTGGTCGCGCAGGTGCGACAGGAGATTCGCGCGCTCGACAGCGACCTGCCGGTGTTCGATGTGAAGTCGCTCGACGCGCACCTGAGCGGCAGCGTCGCGCTCGCGCCGGTAAAACTCGGCGCGATGCTGGTCGGCAGTTTCAGCCTGATCGCCGTGTTGCTGGCGATCGTCGGACTCTACGGAGTGATCTCGTACTCGGTCAGCCAGCGCACACAGGAGATCGGCGTTCGTCTGGCGTTGGGCGCGCAGACTGGCGACGTATTGAAGATGATCGTCGGGCAAGGCGCAAAGTTAGTGCTGGCCGGAATGCTGATCGGCCTGCTCGCGGCGTTTGGGCTGGCGCGATTGCTGGCGAGTCTGCTGGTCGGCGTGAATGCGACCGACCCGCTGACGTTTGCGATGATGGCTTTGCTGCTCGGCGCGATTGGTTTGCTGGCGTGCTGGCTTCCGGCACGTCGGGCCGTGCGAGTCGACCCGATGGTCGCGCTCAGATATGAATAGGGATCAGGGGTCGGTGGTCAGGGGTCAGGGAAGAAAGAAATCAGATATACTGCCAACAGGCATGATTTGCGCTTCTGGCAACGAGGCTAAAATCGTACAACAGGCTGGCAGCCTGTTGTACGATTACGACCCACGAAAGCGCAGTTTATGACCGTGCTGAGTATACTTCCCTGTTCCCTATCCCCCATCTCCCATCAAAGGAACCTGCACCTTTATAACAATCTTGTGCGTAGTTCATACTGCACGTTCAACAATCTGTCAGGGGGAAAGTCATGGAAACCTTGTTTCAGGATGTTCGCTATGGCATTCGACGTTTGCTCAAAAGTCCGGGCTTCACATTGATCGCGCTTTTATCGCTCGCCTTAGGCATCGGAGCCAATACGGCCATCTTCAGTCTGGTCAATACGCTGATGTTCACTCCCTTGCCGATTGCCAATCCCGACAGGCTGGTTTCGGTTTCCGTCGTCGGGCCTAATGAATCGCTTCAGGCTTTCTCTCATCCTTCTTTCATCGATTTCCGTGATCGCAACGAAGTGCTGTCGGATATTTATGCTTCGCGTTTCGCGCCGATGAGTTTGAGTCACGATGGCACGAATGAGCGCGCGTGGGGCTATCTGGTTTCGGGCAATTATTTCGACGCGCTGGGAATCAGCGCGTTCATAGGACGCACATTCACACAGGAAGAAGACCGAACGCGATTGCAAAGCCCTGTCGCCGTTTTAAGCCATGCCTGCTGGCAAAAACGATTCGGCGCAAATCCGGGAGTGATCGGCAAAGACATCATCATCAACGGCCACTCTTATCAAATCATCGGCGTAACGCCGGAAGGTTTTCAAGGGACAGATTTTATTTACAAGCCGGAAATCTGGGTGCCGATGATGATGCAGCCGTGGATCGAGCCGGGGAGTGACTGGCTTGATCGCCGAGGCACGAGCAATATCTTCGCTACGGGACACCTCAAACCCGGCGTCAGCCGAGAGCAGGCCGAAGCTTCGCTAAACGTGCTGGCCGCGCAGATCGCCACCGAACATCCGGAATCGGACGATGGAAAGCGGATCAAACTCACTTCGCCCGGTTTCATTCTCCCGACCATAAGAGATGGATTTGCCGGTTTCGCCGGGGTTCTGATGATAGCCGTCGCGCTGGTGCTGTTGATAGCCTGCACGAATCTGGCAAACCTTCTGCTTGCGCGCGCAACCGAACGAAGAAAAGAAATCGCCATTCGATTAGCGATAGGCGCAAGCCGCGTGCGATTGATTCGTCAACTATTGACCGAGAGTTTCATGCTCTCGCTCCTAGGCGGCCTGTTCGGTGTGATGCTCGCTATATGGATAATCGAATTATTCCTCGCCTTCAAACCGCCGATTGAAATTCCGCTCACTCTCGTCTTGAAAGCCGACTGGCGCGTGATGATTTTTTCTTTCGCCGTCTCTTTCACGGCGAGCATGCTCTTCGGGCTGGTGCCTGCGTTACAGGCGACGAAGCCTGAGCTTGTTCCCGCGCTCAAGGACGTGACGATGCAATCGGGCCATCGTCGGTCGTGGTTGCGCAGCGGTCTGGTAGTCGCGCAGATCAGTCTGTCGATGGTGCTGCTCATAGCCGCAGGACTTGTGCTTCGCGCCTTGCAACAGGTGCAGACCATCGATCCGGGTTTCGAGGTGAAGAACGGGCTGTTGTTGTCTTTCGATGTCGGGCTGCAAGGATACGATCAGGCCAAAGGGGAACAGTTCCAGCGTCAGGTCATCGAGCGCGTCGAGTCATTGCCCGGTGTGCGTTCGGCCTCGCTGACGAATATGGTTCCGCTCAGCCTCAACTATTCGTCGAGCAGCGTCTTTATCGAGGGCCAGCCGCCCTTGAAGGGAGCGAACGCGCCTTCGGCGATGGTCTCGACAGTCGGGCTGAAATATTTTTCGACGATGAATATACCGCTGCTTGCCGGAAGGGATTTCACCAGTCAGGACACAGACAAATCGACGCGCGTAGTGATCGTCAACGAAGCCTTCGCGAGAAAATTTTATCCCGACCTGAACTCAATCGCCGAAGCGACCACCAAACGGTTTCGCTTCGGCGGCGAAACCGGACAGTTATTGCAGATAGTCGGAGTGGCCAGAGACGGCAAGTACTGGACGATAGGCGAAGACCCGCAACCGTTCGTCTACACGCCGATGCTGCAATCGTATGAGTCCTACAACATTCTTGTCGTGCGCACGGAAACGAATCCGCAATTGTTGATCGGCGCGATTCGCAGCGAAGTGCAAAAGCTCGACCCCACTCTTCCGCTCTACGACATCAAGACTATAGAAGAACACATGGGCGTGTCTCTTTTTCCGGCGCGTGTAGCGGCGACTTTGCTTGGCAGTTTCGGGTTGCTGGCATTGTTGCTTGCGGCAATCGGGATTTACGGAGTGACGGCCTATTCGGTCGCGCAGCGCACGCGCGAGATGGGCATTCGACGCGCGCTCGGCGCAACGCCGATGGCGGTATTTCGACTGATCTTGAGACAGGGGATGAAGCTGGCGCTGATGGGGTTGAGCATAGGGCTGGTCATAGCGCTCGTGTTGACGCGATTGATGGAAAGCCTGCTTTATGGAGTGAGCGCGACAGACCCGATGGCCTTCTTTGGTGTTTCGACGGCGTTGATGCTGGTGATTTTATTCGCCTGTTATATTCCAGCGAGACGAGCGACGAAGGTCGACCCACAGATCGCGCTCAGGTATGAGTAGTGGTCAGTGGGGCGAGTGTGGAGTGCGGAATTGATCGACTCCGCATTCCGCACTCCACACTCCGCATTCTAAGTGTGTTCGGCCCTGATCGGAACACCTTTGGAGTGCGGTGACAAGTCACCGCTTTTGTTTGATGCAGTTGCGCAACGACGACCGCCTCTCTGAAGAAAAATTTCTGAAGCTGATGATCGAATCATACAAGCGTTTGCCGCTGCTCAGAGGCAACCGTTAGTCGAGCGGTCTGCAATCGGAAAAACTCGAAAACTCCGCACATCAATTGAATCTTATGCCCGTCTGTAAATTGGCGATTATGGGATTCCCGCTTCCCATAATCGCACACACTCCAAGCCAAAGCATTTGCCTGCTCTCGCCTAAATTTATTGATCGGATGATTTAAGTATTCAATCGCTCTGGTACGGTATTTGGCTACCAGACAAACACGCATGGAACTATGGTCAGTGGTCGGTGGTCAGTGGTCGGTGGTCAGTTTTCATTCTGACTCCTGACTTCTGACTCCTGACTTCGGAGGAGAGACTATGAATACACTCTGGCAAGACCTTCGCTTCGGCCTGCGAATGCTCGTGAAAAAACCTGCCTTCACTCTCATGGCCGTCATTACACTCGCTCTCGGTATAGGCGCGAACACCGCCATATTCAGCGTCGTCAATGCCGTATTGCTTCGACCCTTGCCTTACGCGGAACCGGACAGGCTGATGCAGATGTTCCTCAACAGCCCTGAGACGCCTGAAGGCAGGGGCGGATACGGCAATGCTGATTTCCTCGCGCTGAAGGAACGCAATCAGAGCTTCGAGCGAGTCGCGGCCATCTCTCCTGGAAATCGCTTCAGCCTCACGGGCAGCGGTCAGCCCGAAGAAGTGATCGGCGCAGTTGTGTCGGCAGACTTCTTCGATGTGCTTCGCGTCAGAGCCGAGCGAGGGAGAACGTTTCTGCCTGATGAAGATAAACCGGGCAGCCCGCGCATAGCCGTCGTCAGTCACAGCTTCTGGGAAAAGTATCTCCGCTCTGATCCTGATGCCATAGGAGAGACCGCCACGCTCAACGACGAGACGTATACCATCATCGGCGTGATGCCGAAGGATTTCCGTTTATCTTCCGTCGGGCCGTCTGATGTATGGACTACTCTGCGGCTGAATAATCCGCCTCGCGTGCGACCGCCTTATTACCTGCGCGTCATTGGCCGCCTCAAATCCGGCGTCGCCGTCGATCAGGCGCAGGCCGACGCGAGAGAAATCGCCGGTCAGGTACAACAGCAGTATCCGAACAGCATGCCTAAAGTCCCGGCGGTAAAACCGCTCAAGCTATCCATCGTCGGCGACGCGCAACTGAGTTTATCTGTAATGCTCGGCGCGGTCTTTTTCATTCTGCTCATCGCTTCGGTCAACGTGGCGAACCTACTGCTTGCGCGCGCCACTGAAAGAGAGAAAGAAATGGCCGTGCGCGCGGCTCTCGGAGCAAGTCGCTTCCGACTCATCCGGCAGACGCTGACTGAAAGTTTGTCGCTCGCCCTGATCGGAGGCATGCTCGGATGGCTGCTCGCTATGTGGGGAGTCGATTTGATAGTCGCGCTGAGTCCTGAGCGTCTGCCGCGGATTGATGAGATCAGCATTGATCGCCGCGTCCTCGGATTCACGCTGTTTGCGACCCTCTTCAGCGGACTTCTCTTCGGTCTCGCGCCTGCGCTCGAAAGCTCACCTGCGGATTTGAACGCGACGCTTAAGGAAGGCGGGCGCAGCACGGACGGGTCGAGTCGCAAACGGCTTCGCGGGCTGCTTGTCATCTCCGAGTTCGCTCTGGCTCTGATGCTGCTCGTAGGCGCGGGTCTGATGATTCGCAGCTTTTTAGAACTGCAACGAGTCGATCCCGGATTCGATCCCGACCGTGTGCTGACGGCGCAGATCGTGTTGCCGCGGACGAGATACGGGGAAGAGAGTCGAGTCGGCGCATTTCATCAGCAACTATTGCAGCGCATTCAATCAATACCCGGCGTCGAATCCGCCGCGGTTTCGATGTCACTGCCGCCCGACCTCTTGGTTATGCGCAATCCGTTCGCGGTCGAAGGTCAGACGCCCGCGCCGGGACAGTCGCAACCGATTGCCGATCAGTTGCTCATCAGCCCCGATTACTTCCACACGCTCCGTATCAGGCAGAATGCGGGGCGAGCGTTTACGGACTCAGACACGAGCGATGCGCCGCCGGTTATGATCATCAACGAGGCGATGGCACGACAGCATTTCCCTGACGGAGATGCCGTTGGAAAACGCATCCAAACGGGAGATTACTCTCCGACAGGTCAATGGCTGACCGTCGTCGGAGTGGTCGCTGATGTGAAGTACAACGGCTTGAACGAAGAAGCGCAACCGGCTATGTATACGCCGTTTTTGCAAAATCTCTGGTGGCGCTCGATGTACGTGAGCGTGCGGACGAGCGGCGAGCCATCGAGTCTGGCGACGGCTGTGCGCAATGAAGTATGGGCGATAGATCGAGACCTGCCGGTTACGCAAATCAGGACGATGCAGGAACGCATGTCGGAATCGGTCGCCGAGCCGCACGTCTACATGTTGCTGCTCACAGTATTCGGCGGGGTCGCGTTGCTGCTTTCGGCCATAGGCATTTACGGAGTGATGTCGTATTCGGTCACGCAGCGCACGCACGAGATAGGCGTGAGACTGGCTCTGGGAGCCAATCACAGCGATGTGCTAAGGATGGTTGTGAAGCAGGGGATGAAGCTGGCTCTGATTGGCGTCGTGATCGGGCTGGCGGCTGCATTCGCGTTGACGCAACTGATGGAGAGCTTGCTCTATGGCGTCAAGCCTACTGATCCGTTGACATTCGGAGTGATCGCGGTGTTGTTGACTATAGTTGCGCTCACGGCGTGCTATATTCCTGCTCGACGAGCGACAAGAGTCGATCCGATGGTCGCGCTCAGATACGAATAATCCAAAGGAGTCTCAAAATGAACCAACAAATGTATCGATTCGTCACTCTCGCTCTTTCATTATCATTAGGAGTGAGTTTGCTTGGCTTTGACGCTATGGCTCAAAGTTCAACTGCCACAAACCGCCCCGCCGAAGCTGATGCTGCGGCCATACGACAGACCGCGCTCGATTATATCGAGGGGTGGTATGAAGGAAACGCCGAGCGCATGGAGCGCGCGCTTCATCCTGAGTTGGCAAAAAGAATCGTTCGCACCGATCCCAAGTCGGGCCGCAGCAGCCTCGGCCAGATGAGCGCGATGAGTCTCGTCCATGGAACGAGGAGCGGCGGCGGAAAAAACACTCCGAAAGAGAAGCAGCAAAAGGACGTGACCATCCTCGATGTCTTCGAGGGCGCTGCCAGCGTCAAGGTAGTGGCTACGAGTTGGATCGATTACCTTCACATGGCCAGGTGGAATGGCCGATGGGTCATAGTCAATGTGCTTTGGGAACTCAAGCCGGAATCAAGGTGAGGGGTCAGGGATCAGGGATCAGGGGTCAGTCGAAAGTGTGAAAGTTAAAGGTCGCCCCGGACATTTGACTTTTGACCTTCGACTCCAGACTCCAGAGTCCAGACTTTTGTGGAAGGACTATGAACGATTTGTGGCAAGACCTGCGTTATGGCTTGCGCGCGTTGAGAGCGAATCGAGGATTTACCTTTGTCGCCCTGCTGACTCTTGCATTAGGCATCGGCGCAAACACGGCGATCTTCAGCATCGTCAATTCGGTGTTGCTCCGCCCGCTGCCTTTCAAAGAGCCTGACCGGCTCACATTTGTCTGGGGAAATTTTCTCGCCCTCAATATGGAGCAACTCGGAGCGAAACCGGCTGAGTACGTCGATTACCGCGAGCAGAATCGGGTATTCGAAGAGATGGCTGCTTTCAGCAATGCCTCGCTCAAACTCGCGGGCGCGGAGCCGGTCGCTATAATCAATGAAGCGAAGGCCCGCGCTTACTGGACGGATGAAGACCCGATTGGAAAACGCATCAAGCTCGGAGCGCCCCGCGCTCGCTCAGACTGGCGGACAATCATCGGAGCGGCGCGAAACATTCCTCATCGTGGACTTGATTCCGAAGCCAGACCCGACTGGTACATACCGCATTCTCAAGCGCCCGTCCGCGATATGTTTCTGTTTGCGCCAACGTCGGGCGAACCTCTGCTAATGGCTTCGCAGATTCGCCAGCAGGTTCTCGCACGGGATAGCAATCAGCCCTTGACGAGTGTGCAGACGATGGAAGAGTTGATGGCTCACAACCTCGCGCCGAGAAGATTCAATATGCTGATGGCGGCTCTGTTTGCGGCAGTCGCGCTCGTGCTTGCGGCGGCGGGTATCTACAGCGTGGTTTTATACTCGGTCACGAAACGCAAGCTTGAGATAGGCATACGACAGGCATTGGGCGCGCAGGCATCGGATGTTTTGCGCCTGGTCATAGGTCAGGGAATGATGCTGACACTGACGGGAATCGCCATAGGGTCTTGCGTCGGCTTTCGCTTTCACACGCGTCGCGTCGAGTTTGATGCGTCAGGTGAGCGCGACCGATCCCCTGACCTGCGCAGTCATCTCATCGCTGCTCATCATAGTCGCGCTCGCGGCCTGCTACGTTCCAGCCCGCCGCGCTATGAGAGTCGATTCGCTGGCGGCGCTTAGACACGAATAATCCAGGTCCTCATTCTGTCTCCGTTCGTTATCGGGATCGGGCTTCCCAATAACGAACATCATCTCGCGCTTGCAAAAAAACAACACTCGTTACATACTCCATACCGTTACATTTTTAAAGTTGCAGGAACCGGAACGGCTCTTGCCTGTTGAAAAACTGTTACGGATACCGGATAGAGATTGCGATCATAGATGAAGACCAGAAGCGACGATCAGAACAAGGAGCATACGTGGATGCTGCTCATCCATCAGTTGCCCCCGCAACCAACCAACCTGCGCGTCCGCATCTGGCGCAAGTTGCAGAAGCTCGGCGCAGTGTCGGTCAAAAACTCCGTCTATGTGCTGCCCTTCAACGAGAAGACGCACGAAGATTTTCAGTGGCTCAAACAGGAAATCGAATCGTCGGGCGGCGAAGCGACCGTCTTTCGCGCGGGCGCAGTCGAGGGCAAAACTGATCGCGAAATTATGGCCGCTTTCCGCAAGGCGCGAAACGAGGAGTATGCGCAGATGACGGCGGATATAGATGCTCTCACCGGAGCCATGCGTGAGCAGAAGCGCGGCGGGCATCTCTCTACGGGGCGGATCAGCCACTATGAAGCGGAGTTCGACAAACTGCACAAGGAACTGGAGCGCATACTCAGCACAGACTTTTTCGACGCCACGGGTCGCGCGGCAGCGTTAGCGGCTTCGGAGCGTTGTCAGAAAATGCTGCGCGGCGCGCAGAGTCGAGGCGTCCATGCAGCCAATCCCGTCCGAGGCGCAACAGTGAGTCCGGCTCAGTATCAGGGTCGGCGATGGATGACGCGCCGCAACCTTTTCATTGATCGTCTGACCGTCGTTTGGCTCATCAAAAGATTCATTGATCCGAAAGCGCGATTCGTCTTCGTCGCCGAAGGAGAGACTATCGAAGGGGCGACAGGCTTCGATATGTATGGCGGCGAGTTCACGCATCAGGGCGAGGATTGCACTTTCGAGACGATGATCCGTCAGTTCGGATTGAGCGATGACGCAGGTCTGCGCTCGCTATCGGAGATCGTCCACGACATAGACCTCAAGGACGGCAAGTTCAACCGGACGGAAGCTGCCGGACTCAGCGCCGTGATCCGCGGGCTGGCTGAGTCATTGAAGGATGATCGCAAACTTGCCCAGATGTGCCATCCCATTTTCGATGGCTTGTATGAACTGCTCCGGCGGGAGCATGAAGCAAAAGGCAGGAAAGATGTCGACAAAAAGCGTCGCGTCGCTGGCAGACGAAGCAAGCGAAGGTAAAGCCGGGAACCGAATCACGTTTGCGGAGGCGTTTCGCTTCTGGGTCAAACTTGGGTTCATCTCCTTCGGCGGTCCGGCGGGTCAGATCGCCATCATGCATCGTGAACTGGTCGAGCGACGGCGCTGGGTCAGCGAGGAGCGATTCCTGCACGCCCTCAATTACTGTATGCTGCTGCCTGGCCCGGAGGCCCAGCAACTCGCAATCTACATCGGCTGGCTGCTGCATCGCGTGCCGGGCGGCATCGTCGCCGGAGCCTTCTTCGTCATTCCTTCCATCTTCATACTGCTCGCGCTCTCATACATCTACGCAGCCTACGGCAATGTCGCGGCTGTCGCGGGCGCGCTGGCCGGTTTTAAACCTGTAGTCGTGGCCATCGTGGTCGAAGCGGTGTTGAAGATAGGTCGTCGCGCGCTCACACGCCGGACACATTATCTGATCGCAGCGGCGGCTTTCATCAGCATTTATTTTCTTCACGTTCCGTTCCCTCTGATCGTTCTCGCGGCTGGCCTGGTCGGGCTGGCGGCGACGCGATTCTGGCCGCGTATCGCACAAAGCAAAACAGAAAGCGTGAAGCCTGAGTCCGCCAGCGTAATCGATGACGACGCGACGCGCCCTGCGCACACGCTGCCTTCGCGCAGTCGGGCATTGCGGACGGTGGCAGTGGGGCTTGCGCTCTGGGCTTTGCCATTCTTCGCGCTCGCATGGTGGCGCGGATGGTCGAGCCTCTACGCGCAGGAGTACCGCTTCTTTACGCAGGCGGCGATGGTCACTTTCGGCGGGGCTTACTCTGTACTCGCTTATGTCACGCAGGCGGCGGTCGCCGATTACGGATGGTTGTCACAGACACAGGCCGTAGACGGGCTGGCGCTGGCAGAGACAACACCCGGTCCGTTGATTATGGTCTTGCAGTTCGTCGGTTTCATGGCGGGCTGGAATCATCCGCAGGGACTCGCGCCAGCCGCAAGCGGCATCATTGGCGCGCTCATCACCACGTGGACGACTTTTCTTCCCTGCTTCATCTTCATCTTTCTCGGCGCTCCTCACATCGAGTCATTGCGCGGCAATGAAAATCTGAAAGGCGCGCTCACCGGCATCACGGCGGCCATCGTGGGTGTGATTTTGAATCTCGCGCTCATATTCGGCGCGGCGGTGATCTGGCCTCATGGCCTTGCTGGCGGAACAGACTGGTTCGCGGCAGGGATGAGCGTCGCGGCTTTCTCGGCGCTGTTTCGATTCAAAGCGAATGTGTTGTGGGTCGTAATCATCGGCGGGTTGATCGGACTTGGGCGGGCAGTGATCAACCTTTGAAGCCGGACACAAAAATGACGGGGGTAAAAATATGTCAAAAGTCGAAAATGGAAACAAAAGACTGCTGCTCATCAGCAACTCGACGCTTCACGGCAGCGGGTATCTGGATCACGCAGAAAAAGAAATCAGGGATTTTCTGGGGGCGATTCATCGAGTGTTGTTCGTCCCCTTCGCTATGTACGACCGCGAGGCTTACACGGCGCTGGCGCGGCGGCGAATGGAAGCGATGGGCTGCGCATTGGATTCTGTCTCGGAAGCCTCTGACCCTGAGCAGGCAGTCGCAGAAGCTGAAATCGTATTCATCGGAGGAGGCAATACATTCCGGTTGCTCAAGTCACTATATGATTTCAACCTGCTGCGGGCGATTCAAGGCAGGGTGTCTGAAGGTATGCCTTACATCGGATCGAGCGCAGGCTCGATTGTCGCCTGTCCGACCTTGAAGACGACTAAGGACATGCCGGTCGTCGAGCCGCCTTCCTTCGACGCTTTAGGACTGGTCGGCTTCCAGATCAGCCCGCATTACCTTGACCCCGACCCTAATTCAACGCACATGGGCGAAACGCAGGAAGAGCGCATCAGGCAATTTCTCGAAGAGAATGATGCTCCTGTGATCGGACTGCGCGAAGGCTCGATGCTGAGGGTCGAAGAGGGATCGATACGGCTCAAGGGAATCACGGCGGCGCGAATTTTTCGCCGCAGTCACTTGCCGGTCGAGATCGATCCTGAATCGAACCTCGTCGGTCTGCTTTCGACCAACGAGGCGAAAGAAATTTTGATGTAGCGCAATCTGACGGATTGCGCGCCCTGAAAGTACGAACTTTGGAGATGCGCAAGCTGTCAGCTTGCGCATCTATTTCGGAGGAGTCGTTGATGTAGAACCGTCGGCCAGCCTGTTGACACCCTGAAAGTATGAGAATTTGAGAAACAGCAGGCTGGCAGCCTACTGTACATTTTCCGAGGAGTCTTCCAGGTCGTCAGTGACGACGCCCTGAAAGTATGAAAAACAATCGAGGGTTCGGACTCTCAAGACTCTCTGGACTCTATAGACTTTTACGGAGGAGTTATGAAGCCGAAAGGAACCGTACTGCTTTCTCGTCGGGAAGTGGCCGCGCTGCTCGGCCTTGACGAATGCATCAATGCAGTCGAGCAGGCATTCAAGGCGCACGCCGAAGGTCGCGCCCTGCCGCCGGGAGTGCTGGGCGTTCACGCCCGTGATGGCGGATTTCACATCAAGGCCGCGGGGCTGGAACTCGCGCGGCCTTACTTTGCCGCAAAAGTGAACGGGAATTTTTTCCAGAACAAAGAGCGGTTCGGGATGCCCAATATTCAGGGAGTCCTGCTGCTTTGCGATGCTGAGAACGGCTACCCGCTGGCCCTGATGGATTCGATTGAAATCACCATACTCCGCACCGGCGCGGCTACGGCTGTGGCGGCGAAGTATCTCGCTCGCCCCGACTCAAAAGTCGCGACCATCTGCGGCTGTGGCAATCAGGGCCGGGTTTCACTGCGCGCGCTGACAAAAGTGCGAAAGCTTGAAACAGCTTATCTCTTCGACACCGATCACAGTCAGGCCGAACGCCTTGCGGATGAGATGTCAGGCGAATTGCAAATCGAAGTGAAAGCCGTCCGCGATCTCGCCGCTGCCGTAGGCAAAAGCGACATCTGCGTGACCTGCACGCCGTCAAAAAAATATTTCCTGAATAAATCAGACATCCCATCGGGGATGTTCATAGCCGCCGTCGGAGCCGACAACGAAGAGAAGCAGGAAATCGATCCGCGTTTGATGGCGACGAGCAAGGTGATCGCCGACAGTCTGGCGCAATGCGCAGCCATAGGAGATTTGCATCACGCCATCGCGCTCGGACTGATGACTGAAGCAGATGTTCATGCGGAGCTTGGCGAAGTGATCGCAGGTCAGAAGCCAGGGCGCGAAGCGGCAGAGGAGATAATCATCTTTGACAGCACGGGGACGGCTTTGCAGGATGTGGCGGCGGCGGCCATCGTCTTCGAGCAGGCGGAGAGCGTCGGCATCCGACTGAACTTCGCCGACTGATGGCGCGTATCGTTTCCCAACAGAGAAACCCCGGAGGCATCAACATGAAATGGGTCACACGCACGGAAATCCGGGTCAACCGGACGGCCACCTGCTGGCTCATCCGCCGCTTCCTCGACCCGCAGGCTGAATTCCTGTTCGTACCGGCAGAAGAAGTCGCCCGAGCGCAAGACACGAGCAACGCCACAGGTTTCGATGCACCCGGCGCGACTTACCCTCATCAGGACACACAGGGCCGCTGCTCTTTCGCTGCTCTCGTCCATGAGCGACTCGCCCATGATCCTGCGCTGATGGAGATGGCGCGCATCGTGCAGGCGGCGGATTTCAAAGATCAACTCGACCGGCACCCGGCAGCGCGCGGACTGGCTCTCATCAGCAGAGGCTTTCCGCGCGTCACAGGCGACGATCACGAGACCGCCGCGCGCGCCTCGTTTCTCTACGACGCGCTGTATGCCAGCATCGCAGACAGCATCCGTGAAAAAAGTTGAGTTGCAAATTGATCGGAGGAAATAGACATGGGAATTCTGTTTCAGGATTTGAAATACGGATTGCGGATGCTCCGCAAAAATCCCGGCTTCGCTGCCGTAGCCATTCTGACTCTCGCCCTCGGCATAGGAGCAAACACCGCGATCTTCAGCCTCGTCAACGGCGCGCTCATCCGTCCGCTGCCATACGCGGACGCGGATCGATTAGCGCACCTCTCATGGCTGTCGCCTGCGGGAGGAAACTCCGCCCTTACGCTAAAGTCGTTTGCTTTTCTCAAAGAGCATTCCACCTCTTTCGAAGCCGCAGCGGCTTATTCTTTTCCTTCGACTTTCAATCTCTGGACGGGCCAGCAGGCGGCATCGGTCGAGGGGCTTGCGGTCTCCGAAGATTTGTTTCGCGTGCTTGGGATTTCGCCTCTCGTCGGTCGCGGATTCCTGCCCGAAGAGAATCGCCCCGACGCAGGGCGCGTCGTCATTTTAAGTCACTCGATATGGCAAAACTATTTCGGCAGTGACGCGCAGATCATCGGGCGCAACATCGAACTCAACAGCCAGCCTTACACCGTCGTCGGCATACTTCCACAAGGATTCAGTTTCACTCCCCAAGCCGATGTGTGGTTGCCGCTTCTGGCTATTCATTCAGCCGATCAGGGCGAGAATTTCGAGATGCTCGCGCGACTCAAATCCGATATCGACCCGCGTCAGGCGCAATCCGAAATCGATTCAGTCGTTGAATCATTTCGCCAGCAGTTTCCCAACCGGACGGGAAGAGATTTCCGCGGAGCGCAACTCGAAGGGTATCAGCGATGGCTCACGGGCGATACGCGCCCAACCCTTTTGATACTGCTCGGAGCCGTAGGGCTTGTCCTTTTGATAGCCTGCGCAAACGTCGCAAACCTTCTGCTTGCTCGCGCGACTCTTCGCGAAAGAGAGATGGCCGTGCGCGCGGCTTTAGGTGCGGGACGATGGAGAATCCTGCGACTGATGATCACAGAAAGCCTGATGCTTGCGGCTGTCGGTGGCGTGGCCGGATTGCTTGTAGCGCGCTGGATCACCGACGCTTTGCTTGCGACCAATCCCGAAGGCCAGGCGATAGCTGATGGAGCCGCCATAGATTTTCGCGTTCTGATTTTCACGCTGGCCATATCGTTCGTCACAGGAATCGTAATCGGGATTGTGTCTTCATTGAGAGCTTCGAGGACAGACCTCACTGCTGCGCTCAAACAGGGCGGGCGCGCGGGCGCGGTTCGCCATCGACTGCGCAGCGCTCTCATAATCACCGAGGTCGCGCTCTCGCTCGTCCTGCTTGCTGGCGCATCATTGCTCGTCCGTAGTCTGTTCGAGTTGCGCGCAGTGAGACTCGGCTTCGACCCGCAAAACGTCTGGGCTATGAGGATGTCGCTGCCGCCTGAAAAATACAAGACCTCGACGGATGTGTGGAACTTCGAAGAGCAGGTCATCGAGCGATTGAAAGTCTTGCCCGGAGTCAGATCAGCCGCCGCCGCATCGAGCCTTCCTCCGGGGCGAGGGCTGAGGCAGGGCATTCGAATAAAAGACAATCCAGACACTGTTCAATTCTGGGCCGTCAGTCCCGACTTCTTCGAAGTGATGGGCATACCCGTTCGCGCCGGACGATCCTTTCTCGAAACGGATAAGAAGGGAGCCAATCCGGTGATGATAATCAACGAAGCGCTTGCGCGAAAATACTGGCAGAATCAGTCGCCGCTCGGCGATGACAAGTGGTGCGCTAAAGGGCCATGCCAGCAGATAGTCGGAGTCGCCGGATCGGTAAAGATGCTCGGTCTCAAAGAAAACGAGCCGCCCGTCATCTTCATCCCGCAATCGCAGGCGTCCGATGGGATGACTCAGTATTCGAGCCGCGTCTTTCCTACGAGTTTCGTCGTCAAAAGCGATGCGCCACTGAGTCTCGCTGCGGTAAAAAAAGCGGTGAGCGAGGTCGACCCGACTCAGCCTGTCATCAGCCTTCAATCGATGACAGAAGTGTTAGGTGAAGCGATGGCTGCGGATCGATTCTACACAGTGTTGATCGGCAGCTTCGCGGCTCTCGCTCTTGCGCTCACTCTCGTAGGACTCTACGGAGTGATGTCTTATGTGGTCAGCCAGCGCGCACGCGAGATCGGCATAAGAATGGCTCTGGGAGCCAATCGTAGTGATGTGCTGCGTATGATAATCGGTCAGGGCGCGCTGATGGCCATCACTGGTGTGGCAATAGGACTTGCGGCATCTTTCGGGTTGACCCGCTTGATCGAAAGCCTTCTTTTCGAAGTCGGGCCGCGCGATCCTGCAACCTTTCTGCTCGTTTCGTCACTACTCTTTGTCGTTGCTCTCCTGGCCTGTTATATCCCTGCGCGACGAGCCACTCGCATAGACCCGATGATCGCACTTCGATACGAATAGTTTTCAGTTTTCAGTTTTCAGTTTCGGAGTGAAACCTGATGACCAGAGCGATTTTCAATAAGTTTCACCGAAAGCGCAGGCAAGATGCTTGCGACGGGTAAATACATTTGGGCAAGGGTTTCTGAAAACTGAAAACTGAAAACTGAAAACTGAAAACTGAAAACTGATCATTGCTGACGGGACTCAAGCCATTGGTCGAAGGCGACGAGCGCGGGCGACTCGCCTTGCTGTGAAAGTCGGTTGAGAAAATCTGTCAACACACTGTCGGAAAGCACAGGCAGCGCGAGGCTTTGCTCGACGCTCACATACTGATCTTGCTGAAGGTGATGAATGGTCAATCGCTTTCCGTCGTAGCGCCAGATTTCCGGCACTCCGAGCGCGACATAGATGGGAAACTTGCCCAGCGAGTCGTGATGGATATCGACTTCCACAACGATGTCGGGCGGCGGATCGACGGCGAAATCGATGTGCATCCTGTTGCCGATTACGGAAGCGGTTTGAACATAAAAGCAGGCGTCAGGCTCGTTGCCTTTTTTGTTTTTTTTCTTCCTCATCGTCGCTGAGCCGAAGGACAGGATGGTCAATCGGAGCCTGAGACGGATGACGGTTATCAGGCTTTCAAAGAATCGCACATATTTTTCGTGTTCGGGTGAAAGAGTCATAATAGTCAATGTCCCTTGATCGAAGCTGACGCGAAGACCGGCGGCTTCAATGAGGTGTTCTATCAACTCCTCGTACTCTTCCCAACTGACGCCGCGCAAAGTAACCACTGAGTCGGGCGGCAACTGCGTGGCGATTTCATAGTAGCTCGATGTTGCAGTATTCATAGTCTCTCTCATCATCAGATTGATTTTTGCGCGTCAATTATAACAGAGGAGTCTGAAGTCTGGAGTCTGGAAATCTTCCGACTCGCCAGACTCCCAACGCTTACTCTATAATCACGAATATCACTGAGGTTTGATGCTGATGAAAAAAATCGTTCACGCTGCCTGCCCGCACGATTGCCCTGACACCTGCGCGATGCTGGTCGAAGTCGAAGATGGCCGCGCCATCCGCCTTACCGGCGACCCATTACATCCGCCCACAAGAGGATTCCTCTGCTCGAAAGTCTCGCGTTACACCGAGCGGGTCTATCATCCTGATCGCGTGCTTTACCCTCAGCGGAGGGTCGGCCCGAAAGGCGCGGGCCAGTTCGTTCGCATCACCTGGGAGGAAGCCCTCAGCACAGTCGCAGAGCGTTTCCGCGATATTGCTGATTCCGCAGACGGGCCGGAGGCGATTCTTCCCTACAGCTACGGCGGCACGATGGGAGTGGTGAACGGATCGAGCATGGACAGGCGGTTCTTCCATCGCCTCGGAGCCAGTTTGCTTGCGCGCACTATCTGCGCGTCGGCGGGCGGCGAAGGACTCAGCTACACTATCGGTCAGAAAACGGGAACCGACTCGCAGAATTTTCACAGAGCGCGACTCATCGTTCTTTGGGGAACCAACACGCTTGCCTCGAACATTCATCTGTGGCCTGAAATCAAGGAAGCTCTGGATCGCGGCGCGCGGCTCATCGGGATCGATCCTTATCGCAATCGCACGATAGACCGATGCCATCAGCATATTCAACTCCAGCCCGGAACCGACGCCGCGTTCGCTCTTGCAGTGATGAATGTCATCATAAGCGAAAAACTCGAAGACAGCGATTACATCGAGCGACACACCACGGGCTTTGAACATCTCAAAGACCGCGTGAGTGAGTACCCGCCCGCTCGCGCCGCCGCTATCTGCCAAATAAGCGAAGAAGAAATCATCCAGTTCGCGAGAGAGTACGCTTCAACTCACCCGGCGGCGATTCGCATCAACTACGGATTGCAGCGTCACGCGGGAGGAGGGATGGCCGTGCGCGCTATCGCCTGCCTGCCTGCAATCACAGGAGCTTGGCGTCACGCGGGCGGGGGAGTGCTGCTATCGACGAGCGGTTTGTTTGCGCTCGATGACAACACGCTGATGCGACCTGATTTGATTCGCGGCAATCCGCGCACGATAAATATGTCGCGACTGGGCGAAGCGTTGCTCGAAGCTCGTCCGCCCGTCCGCGCGATATACGTTTACAATTCAAACCCGGCGGCAATCGCGCCCGATCAATCGAAAGTGATCGCGGGGCTTATGCGAGAAGACCTCTTCACAGTCGTTCACGAACAATTCCAGACAGACACCGCTGATTACGCGGATATTCTATTGCCCGCCACCACTCAACTTGAGCATCGCGATATGGTCAAGCCTTATGGGCATTATTATCTCGTCTACAACGAGCCTGCTATCGCGCCGCTCGGCGAAGCGAAACCCAACTCGGAGGTCTTTCGACTGATGGCCGAAAGACTTGGATTCGAAGAAGAGTGTTTCAAAGACTCGGATGAAGAGATCATCCGGCAGGCGATATCATCGGGCCACGCGACGCTTGAAGGCATAACGATGGATAAGCTCAAGCGAGACGGCTGGGCGCGCTTGAATCTGCCTGAAGTCTTCGCCCCGTTCGCTGACGGAGGATTCAAGACTCCTTCGGGCAAGTGCGAATTTTTTAGCGACAGGCTTGCCCGCGCTGGTCTTGATCCTGTGCCTGATTTCATTCCGCCGCGCGAATCGCCCGCTACCGCGCCCGATCTTGCCGCGAGATATCCGATCCAGCTACTCTCTCCGCCCGCGCACTCGTTTTTGAATTCGTCGTTTTCGCACTTGAAATCTTTCATAAAGATGGAGCGTCGCCCGACGATTGAAATAAGCCGAGATGACGCGAGAGAGAGAGACATCAGCGACGGCGACGAGGTGCGGGTGTGGAATGATCGAGGGGAGTGTCGGCTTTATGCCGAGATTTCAGACCGGGTGAAGACGGGCGTGGCGGTCGCGCTTTCGATATGGTGGAACAAGCTCAGCCCCGGCGGAGGAAACGTAAACGCTACGGTTTCGCAGGCGTTGACCGATCTGGGCGAGGGCGCGACTTTTTACGATAACCTCGTCGAGGTCAGCCGTCTCTGATGCGCTGGTATCGAAGAGAAGAGATGAGATAAGCTGAAAGTGACACGATCGGGTGAGAGATAGAGGGATATGACAAAACTCCTTGAGAAAGCATTTGCCGAAGCGTCCAAACTTTCGGAAACAGATCAGGACGCGATTGCAAGGATGTTGCTGAATGATCTTGCTTCGGAGGAACGGTGGGAAGAAGCCTTTGCTCAGTCGCAGGATGAACTGGCTATGCTCGCTGAGGAAGCTCTGGCCGAATTCAATCAGGGACAAACGAAGCCGATAGAAGAAGGCAGTGACTTCTCACACAACTGAAAGATTCAGGAAGGCGTTTCAACAACTTCCCCGGCACATTCAGCGCAAAGCCAGAGAAGCGTATCGCCTTTGGAAGAAAGACCCATGGCACAAACAGCCTTCAGTTCAAGCAAGTACACGCAACACAGCCTGTCTATTCTGTGCGCATAGGCATTGGATGGCGAGCGATTGGGGCCAAGACAGATGATACGATGATATGGTTTTGGATAGGCTCGCACGCGGAATACGACAGGATATTGTCGCAATTGTGAAGAGCCGCTCGCTGAAGCGTTGATCTGAAGCGAATCTGACTGTCCGGCGCTGATTTTCAACTCATGCTCTATTACGGTTATTGACTGATGAAGAAATTTGCTCTGATCGCGATAACGGTTATTCTGGTGCTGCCTTCGTTGTTGATTGCGCAGTCTCGCACGCAATCTCGCACGCAATCTCCTGCGCAGGCTCCGCCGACGACAGTTCCCTTAGCCAAACCCGCGCTTCGACGCGACCGCACTCAGCGGGTGCTGTATCCGAAAATAATTCAATTCGAAGATGAGCGCACCGTAGCGACCGAACTTCTCGGTATGCTCAAGCTCACTCACGGCGGGGTGAAAAAGCGCGCGATCATAGCCCTCGCCCGTATAGGTTATCCGAGCGCGGTAACAGCTTTGATAGAAGTCCTCAGCAGCGACCGCAGCGCGGAGATGCGCGCGCTGGCGGCTTTCGCGCTGGGCGAGACGGAAAGTCACTACGCGGTATCCGCATTGCTTGATCGCCTTCAGCCTCAAAACGAAACATCCAATGAGGTGCGCGCTCGCGCCGCTGAAGCTCTGGGCAAGGTGGCTTCGAATCGACTTTCAT
This sequence comes from Blastocatellia bacterium UBA7656, assembly GCA_002483445.1. Lineage (GTDB taxonomy): Bacteria > Acidobacteriota > Blastocatellia > UBA7656 > UBA7656 > UBA7656. Next base: position 28,130 of record DLHY01000063.1, on the reverse strand, counting down.
TGGAAACGCTCGGTCAGTATCCCATAAGCGCAATAACTGAAAACCTCAAGATGCTCCTTCCGCCCGCAGATCAACTCGTCTCGGATGACGCAAAGCTCGTAGCTTCGATGACTCTCTCTGCGCTTTTGCGAATCAAGCACCCTTCGAGCGTCGAAGCCATCGCCGCACAGTTGCGCTCCGCAGACGCGGACTTGCGATGGCAGGCGGCCAATGCGCTCGCGCGAATTCGCGAAGGCATCAGTCCTGCCGTCCCTTCCCTGCTCGTTTTGCTGGATGACAAAAACATTCTGGTTCGCGCAACTGCTGCTCGCGCTCTCGGAGCAGCAAAAGACAAGAGTGCGGTCGAAGGATTGATTCGACTGCTTGCAGATGCAGATGAGCGAGTCACGGCGAACGCGATAAACGCGCTCGGCTCAATAGCAGATGCCCGCGCCGTCGATCCTCTCGTCGCGCTCGGCAACAAACTGATGGCAGGCTATCGCGCATTCAATCGCGCAAGGGAAGGCGTGCCTGTGGAGCAAAATCTCCTCCTGCTCATCGCCACCGCGCTTGGAAATATAAAAGATGAGCGCGCGCTTTCGTTTTTGAAAACGCTGCGTTTTGCAGACGGGCGCGCAAACTCGAACCCTGAAATCGAAATAGCTGTTGCGAAATTCGGCGAGGCCGCGTTTTTGGACATACCCGAATCGGCAAATCTCCTGCGTGGCGACTGGAAAGCGATGGCTGCGTTCGCGCAGGGACTCGGACAACTCGGCACTGAGAAGGCAAAAACGATTCTGCTCGATCTCGTGTCAGGCAAGACCTACGGACAGCCCGATTATCGCGCCGTTTCCGACATACTGAACGCTGCAGCCAAGTCAAAAACGGCGGGGCTGACTGACTTGCTCGTAGCGAAGCTCAAGTCTGATGATGTGATCATAAGGGCTACTGCCGCGACGCTCTTAGGAGAAGCCGGCGATGCAAGCGATCCCATATTCAAGGCGCTCAAGGATGCGTTTGAAGCATCGCGGCTCGACACGATGAACGACGCGCGGATAGCGATCATCGAAGCGCTGGACAAGCTCAAGCGCCCGATCAATGTCATGGTTTTAACCGATCCGGGTCGCGATCCTGATTACGTCGTGAGGATGAAAGCCGCAGAACTTCTCCGACTGAACCCTGAGCAGGCAGACACGCGAGTGCAGATAGGCAAAGTGGAGACGGGCCACGACAGAACGTACTGGAAGAGGCTGGCTCAACTGGCTGAGTTGAAGAAGAATCCCCAGGCGGTCATTCACACGAAGAAGGGCGAAATTCGAATAGAGCTTTTCGCATCTGACGCGCCGATGACGGTGGATAATTTCATTCAGCTTTCGAAGAAAGGTTTTTACACGGGTCTGGACTTTATGCGAGTGGTTCCGAATTTCGTCGTGCAGACGGGCGATCCGCGAGGCGATCAGAACGGCGGGCCGGGATATCAGATTCGCTGCGAGATAAATCTCCGTCAGTACGGGACGGGCGCTGTCGGGATGGCTCTATCGGGCAAGGACACAGGCGGCAGTCAGTTTTTCATCACGCACGCACCGCAGCCGCATCTCGACGGCGGCTACACCGTTTTCGGTCAGGTCACGGAAGGGATGAGCGTGGTCAATCGATTGGCTCGCGGCGACCGCATCGAGAGAATCGAAATCATCGAAGGAAAATAATTTGCCTGATTCAAAGTTAGGAAATTGAACGGACTAAACGTGGCGATAGTTTTTGAACTTGTTGCATACTTTGGGGCTGATCTCAAAGCCGCTCAAGATTTCTCAAAACATATCAGTGAAAAGTCTTTTGAGATTCAAGTTGAGGAACATACTATAGGAATACATCGCCCTATATTAAATCGCATTCAGGAAAAGGGTGGTGATGCATATCAGGTTTCTATTATTCCAAAACGAGTGGGCTATGCGGTGAGTCTGGATCAGCAATTGCCAAGAATACCACTAACATCAAGCGAGTTGTCGGAGTTAGGAAACAACCTCTACGATCTCATACGTGATGCTCCAGGTTATCAAATTGCAGTTGTGGGTTGGGATATAGAGCATTTAGCCAGTTATCAGGAACTCAAAAATGAGTGGAGCGAAGAATTAGCCGAAGGCGTATTAGATGGCTTGGTTCTATCAAGTGAACTAAAGTCAGTCTTACCAGGAGCGAACCACTTCGAGCCATTCGATAGCAAACATTTTTGGATTCCATATGGAGGAACGAGAACGCTTGAATAATACAGGAGGCATGGGAATAAGCTCCAGGAAACTGTACCTCTTGGATAAGGAACAATCCTCAATGATCATTGTCTAACTGAAGAGCATCTCAAACGCTCGGCAAGGAGCGTAAAGGCACGGGCAAGAGGAGACCTCCAACATGACGACCCGATTGAAAAGTGAGTTAATAACCTTCTTACAATACTTCATCATGGCTGTCTTATCCTTGATATGCGCTGAAGTAACGATCTTCATGATCCTTTACGCAGGACAAGAGGGCGAAATAAATATCGCGGGATACTTCCGCAAGAACTTAGACGCTCGTTTGTTCTGGCTGCCTGTGTTTTTCATTATCATTGGTATTGTGAGGCTGCTATTTGTGCTTATGGTTGGTGAGACTAACAAAGTGATAGTGAAGATAGACAAAGACGCCGCTTAGTTTCGCCCATCAAGATGAGCAGTTTTTTTCACAAAGAGGATTGGAAATAACCGTGAACGAGATCGGTCGGATATGGCTGCCATCGGGAATGCTTTTTTAACCGGGTAGGCCATTCGCCGGTACTGTTGACGCAGCTACACCTTTTCCATCAATTCGATTCGATTGCCGAACGGATCGCTGACATAAGCTCGCGCGTAGCCTTCAAGCGGCTCGCCCTGTGTGATCGTGTATCCCGCCTCTTCGCATTTTTGAATGAGTTCGGTCAAGCCTTCGACCAGCAAAGCGGGATGAGCTTTCCGCGCAGGTCGAAAATCCTGTTCGATGCCGAGATGAATTTTAAGCGCGCCCCGCTCGAACCAGACTCCGCCGCGACGGGCGAGCAGTGGAGGCTTTGGTTTTTCTTCGAGGCCCAGAACTTCAATGTAGAATTTTCTGGCCTGATCTTCTCCACCCACAGGCATGGCTAACTGGACGTGATCTATGGCGTAGACTTTCATGCAGGTCGTCATTAAATCTGAGAATGTGCAGGAACAAGATTGATCACAACATTGATTTTCGCTTGAAGCAATCTCATTCCAGATCAGACATCTGTAACGCTCTCTCGCCTTCAGGTGTGCAAACAATGAAGTCGTTTAGCTGTAGGGCGATGAATGCCTGTCTCGTTTGATTTCTATTCCAGCCGTAGATATTGAAGTGGCAATCGTCACCCATTGTGCTGGTTTGCTGCTCGAACCGACAGCCTTCGGGTATCTTATCGTTTGGTATTTCCCAGTAGATCGAAGGGTCTCCGACCAAGTTCGGATAAAATCTTGAAATGTGCTGGCAGATTGTGTTGCTTGTGTCAATCGCACAAGATTTCTTAACAACCGAGACACCTTTATCGCTTGAAGGCTGGAACGCCTGACTGGAAAAATTTCCGCGCTCGGAATCGTAATACTTTCGATGGATGACTCTGAAGAATTCCATATTTTTTCACTGAACTCCCTCAGTTTGGTTCGCGCATCGATTTCGGAGGCCCCTTCCTTGAAATATATCTGTTCTCGCCCCTCATCCTCGGCTATGGTCACTGTGCCATCGGCTTCGATGTTTAATTCAAGCATCGAATCTTCGTAATAAAACGTGATTTGGATCTGGCCGTCGACTCCAGGGAAGGCATTAGCTCTGGTTATGCCCATATACTCGCCATACCGCAGAAATTGAATCGCTTTCTCGCGTATCCGCTCCTCTGGCGTCACGCCTTCACCGAAATGCCATCCGGGTTGAAGTTCCGTAAAGTCATTAACTTTTTCAATTGTCTGAGCTATTGTCGGCATCGGGTGATTCTTGTTTACCAGTAATTCTCGGCCTGAAGATATCTGAGAAACTTACCTGCTCGTCTGCGCTCATAAGTCCCTTATTTTGATTCAAACTGAGATTTGCGGCTTCTTTAGTTTGTTCCGCTTTCACCAATTCCAGAACTCGATTCATCGCTTCGACAAAAGACTGGTATCTGTTTTTAGCAATGGTTATACGAGCAATACAGTCAGCAGGAATGCCTTGTTCCTGAAGTATCTTCATTTGATCTTCCGTATCTGGAAGGATGAGCGGCGGCACAACCTCGAAAAAAGAGAGTACCACTTCTTCCTCGAAAGGCTGCACAAAAAGATGATGAGCATACAGGCTGGGCATCCTCGACGGTATACGAAAATTCAGTTTTACCTTTGCAGATTCCATTATGTCCTTGTCGTTGTCCATATCAAAATCTCCATATCGAGGCGCCCGTTGCAGAGTGTAGCATCGAGAAGTTTGGAGATACAATCCTTTCATCATTGCTCGGAAGACAGTGAGATATCCAACTCAAACTTCATCAATCAATCGGGCGCGTCGGGCCTTTCGCAGGGCCGAGAGTTTTCGGCTGTTCAGGGTCATCTTCTTTATCCACTCGATTGGGCGCGGAAGTTTCGACATTTGATGAAACCGGAGGATCGGGGCGGGGCGTTTCTTTTTCCACTCCGCCAAGTCCCGATTTGTACTTCGCAAGCAATTCGTCAGCGCGGGCGCGAGCGCGCTCCGCCTCCATCTCCCGATCAGCTTCGGCCACTCTCAGCGCAGTGTCATCGATAGCAGTGCTGCGAATGCGCGAGCGCATTTCATCAAGAGTCGAAGCCGGATCGGTCGCGTCGAACGGGGATTGAACGCCGGCCAGATTTTCCCGCATATCTGTCAGGTAGGTTTCGTTGGCAAGCTCTCCGCCAAGCCTTGCCCGCTCTTCACGAAGTCGTCGGGCCTTTTCAGACGTGGCGTTGGCTTCGATGATCTGCCGCTTTAGAAAATCTATATGCTCGGAGAGCGCGACCATATCCGAAGTCGCGCTCGCCATAGCCGTTTGATCGCCGCGCTCACGGGCTATCTTTTCGCGCTCGGCAACGCCAATGAGTTTCAATTCCGTCTCGGCCAGTTCCTTCTCAAGCATCTTCATGGAAGCTCGCGTATCCGCTTCAAGCTCGTTGAGACGCGCCATCTCTGCGCGGGTGATCTGTCGGACATCGCGATCAGGACTGCTGACCCGGTTTATCAAATCGTCGAGATAGGAAGTGATGAGTCTCTTCGTTCGTTGCCACATGATTGCCTCACGGTTTTTTAGTCGGGGGCGTCTCCGGGTTTTCCTGCTGAATCGGTTGAGGCGACTGGCTCTGTCGGACTATGGGCAGAGTCACGGGCTTATCGAACTTGATCCTGAACATGGCTCCTGGAGCCACATTCACGTCTCCGCCTTTCGTGAGCAGCAGTCCGGCCAGAACCCCGGCGCCGATTCCTATGCCGCCGCCGATGGCCGCGCCTCTCGCTCCGCCCGACACCAGCACCGCCGTGCCTGCGCCCGCTCCGCCAAGCACCGCGCCCGTGCGAGCGTTCTCGGCTGCTTTCTCCCCATTCCTGCCGCCATCGACCTCGCCTTCACTGTCGGCTTTGTACTTTTTATCCTTGTTCCAGTCGTCAATCGAGGTGAAGGAGACAGCAACCGTCTCCTGACCCCAGGGCATGTTGATCTTGTCGAAGAGTATCACCATGCTGCCTTTTTTCATGCCGCGACGAGCCGGGTTGACTGATATGACTCGCCCCTGAAACTCAGTCCCGCGCGGCAGCACCAGATTGCCGTTGACGAAAACAGGCTCATAGAGGACGGCGGTTATGGTGTCTCCCGGTTCGTTGAGTTTCGAACTGAGATGCGATTGCAAAACTATGCGGGCTTTCGTGTCGGGTTCGATAGTAGCTTCGCGAGCGGCCTGTGAGCGAGCCGGTGCGGCTGCCAGAGTCAACAGGGCGCTCAATACGACGGCGCATAAACTCTTTTTCATCCTTATACCTCCACAGATGAAGATCGCTCGTGACGATCTTAGATGACCCCGCTATCAGGGTCAAGAAATGACGGGAGATTCGTTCCATCACCCGATTGATCGGCGGATCAGGTCTGCAAGGTGATGAGCCTGTTCTTCGATAAGGGTTTGATCTTCGCCCTCGATCATGACGCGGGCAAGATTTTCCGTACCCGAATATCGAACGAGCAATCGCCCGCGCCCTTGCATCTCGTCTTCGATCTTCTGAATTTCAGCCACGACCGCAGGCATAGATTCAATGGGCGGCTTTCGACTGACGCGGGCGTTGACTAGCGCCTGCGGAAATTTTTCCAACTCAGCCGCAAGCTGAGAAAGCGTTTGCCCGGAATCCACGACGGCGCGCAGCATTTCAATCGCGGTGACTATGCCATCTCCCGCCAGGCTTATGTCAGGAAAGATTATATGGCCCGACTGCTCGCCGCCGAGGTTCGCTCCCCGTCGAAGCATCTCTTCTAAAACGAAGCGGTCTCCCACCTGCGAGCGAATCATTTCAATTTCGTGATGGCGAAGCGCAATCTCAAGCCCTATGTTGCTCATCACCGTCGAGACGACTGTGTTGCCCGGAAGTCGATTCTGCTTTTTTCTCAGCCGCGCAAGTATGAGAAGTTCATGATCGCCATCGACTAACGAGCCTCGCTCATCGACCATCAAAGCGCGGTCGGCATCGCCGTCGAATGCGATTCCTAAATCAAGTTCGCCCTCAGCGATGAGCCGTTGAAGTTTTTCGAGATGGAGCGAGCCGCAGTCTTCGTTTATGTTTCTGCCATCGGGGCTGGCGCAGATGACTTCCGCTTTTGCGCCCAGTCGCTCGAACACCTGCGGCGCGATGTGCGAGGCCGCGCCGTTTGCGCAATCAAGGCCGATGCGCATCCCTTCAAGCGATAACCCTTCTCCGACCTGTTCGACGAGGTGATCGATGTAGAGCGAGCAGTGCCTATCAGACCAGGACGGATGAGCGGATTGGAAATCGATTGCGCCGACCGTTTCAACCGTTGAGAGGGAGGATTCGATGCGTCGCTCCATTTCATCGGAAAGTTTTTTGCCTGAAGGCGAGAAGACCTTGATGCCGTTGTCCTCGTAAGGGTTATGCGAAGCCGAGATGACCACGCCCGCGTCGAAAGATTCGCGGAGGGTTATAAAAGCGACTCCGGGAGTCGTTATCACTCCCGCCGATTCCACGCAAGCGCCCGCTGTGAGCGCGCCTCTGGCCAGCGCATTTTCAATCTGTGGCCCGGACTCGCGCGTGTCGCGCCCGATTATGATCGCGGGCGCGCGGCCAAGCTCGCGGGTGAGATTTTTAACGAGCGATTGTCCTATCGCCTCGACTGTTTTTTCATCCAGAGGGTAATGTCCGGCTTTGCCTCTTATCCCATCCGTTCCGAACAATCTTTCGGGCATTTATCTGGTGTTCCCTTCTCATTATCTGATCCGTATCGTCTTAGGCTCTATCGCGCGAATCTCGACTCGATTCGCGTAATCATCCGACACTCTGCCCCGCGGCTCAAGTCGGCCCTCATCTCCCGACACATCGACTTCGACCGTTATATCTTCAGGCTTCATCGCTTCGACCGCAGAGCGCGCGCCGAAGACAGTGACCCGGACGAATTTCGGAAGAGCCTGAGCAGTCGGAGACGCATTGATAAGTGTAACAGGCACGCGATCAAAGACTCTTTCTCTGCGTACCTCGCCGATGTTGACGGTCAATTGAACCTTGATTTGATCCTTGTCGCTGATGCTGACATTGGGCGAGGTGATGTCTATTGCGACCTGAAGGCTGAAAGGCTCGCGGCGATCATTGAGGCTGACTGTTTCGGTCGAGACTTCCGTTATATCGCGCACAAGGCTTGCCGCTCCCTGAATGCGAATGTTGGCTGGCTCTATCTGCTGACTGATGATCTCGAATCCTTCGGGCGGCTCGCCGTCAAACCGCGGTTTCACCTGAACCTCGCGCACGACTTCATGCTCGACCGTCACTCTTATGCTTCGCGGCTCTACTCCCTGATCGCGCACTCCCGATGGCAATCTGCTGGCATCGATCTGCAAAGGAATGACCCGCACTCCGGGTTCGACGTTTTCGAAATCGGCGTAGATGATGAGCTCGCTCGTTCGAATCGCATCGAGCGCATCGACAGAGCCGGTTAAAAACACATTCGCCGACAGCGTGTCGTATTTCGAGATGGTCAGCTTGGGCGAAATAGAGAGGTTGCGCAACTCGATTGGCACATCGCGAATCGTCACGCGGCTGACGGGGCGCGATGCGACCGACAGCCAGATTACTGACGTTATCAAAAGCGCGAGGACTTTCAGGCCCGTGTTCTCCAACACGTAGTCCTTCGAGTATTCCTTTATCACTTTGAACAGTTCAAGGAACCTGTCCATGTCGCTTTCTCACTTGATGAACGTTTCGCTCACCCTTTCTCTGGATGTCTCGGCCCCCGCAGATCTTTCGCGGCGAACGGCCTCGCGGTCAGCGCGGCGTCCCGGCTCGACGGCGGCGTCGATTAGTTCTCGCAGTCGCGCGCTGTTGAGATAGCGCGCGATCTCGCCATTTTCGACGAACGATATCACGCCGGTCTCTTCGCTTATGACTATCGCCACGGCGTCCGTGTCTTCGGTCACGCCGATGGCTGCGCGATGACGTGTGCCGAGTTCCTTCGACAGTCGTGGGTTGAGCGTGAGCGGGAGGAAGCAGCTTGCGGCAGCGATCTTGTAGTTGCGAATTATGGCCGCTCCGTCGTGAAGCGGCGTATGCGGATCGAACACGGTGACGAGCAGATCATAAGAGAGCATGGCATCGAGCGTCACGCCCGTGTCGATGTAGTTTTGCAGTCCGACATTTCGCTCGATGACTATAAGCCCGCCTGTGCGCCGCGATGAGAGCGTCATCGCAGCAAGCACTATGGCCTCGTGAGCGTCTTCGCCCGCTTTCTTCGCCCGTCCGAAACGAATGGGACGACGGAGATTCGATCCCACCCGCATCAGGGCTGAACGAATCTCAGGCGCGAATATGACCAGTATGGCGAATCCGAAGTAGAGCAGCGAATTGCGCATCACGAACTGGAGCGACTCCAGCCCAAGCACGACCGAAACCTGATAGAGCAATCCCACGCCGAGCAGTCCTATGGCCATCTGCACGGCTCGCGTGCCTCGAACCAGTTTCAACAGACCGTAAATGATGGCCCAGACGATCAGAAAATCGATCAGGTCAGTCCATTGAAGTTGTTCGAGGAACCTCGTCAGACGGTCTGAAAAAACCATCGCGCCTCTTCCCTGTCAGTCCTGCGGATAAACTGCCGATTGAGCCAGCACAGGGCAGTTGATTGTTCTTTTCGGGACACGCCTACACCAAATGGGGGAATACGGGCGACTCCTGAAAGCAGAATCTACAGCCTTCCTCTTCCCTTTGCGCTGGTCGTCACTGTTTCAAATCACAACGCTGGTCTGAATTCATATCCTATCCCGCAAGCTACGATCAATCAAGCGAACCCATATTGGATTCAGGCATTCCAGCCTTCAATTCTATGAATTTTTTGCCCTGTGTTCCAAAAACACCCGCAAAAATTGTCCTTTTTAGTCACAACAGTGGCGATTCTTCCCCCTGCCACATGAGTGAGCCAGCGCATAGAGACAGAGTTAAAAGCCACAGGCGGCAATGATTGAGCGGGGATTTTGATGCAGAGCCTAATGATCGCTCCAAGTAGAGCTATGAAAAATCGCTGTGGCACCGCGATTGCTCTCCTGTTAGCGCCAGCATCAGAGATTCTCAGGAGAAAAAATCATGGCGATTCGGCTAGTAAAACGAGATCAACAGACGGCTACTGATAACAAGCCTGTAAAGCAATCGGTTCGGACGCAGATCATACTGACCACTCAGGCCTGGATCGATGAATTCAAATCGCGCAAAACCAGACCCGATCTGACCCTGCTCGATGCCGCGAAACGCAGTTAAGGAGTCCGAAAATCGTCCGCCCGCGCGCGACTATCGTCGATCTAAAAATAAATCAAAACCTCAACTCCCCCTGTTTTCCGGGGCGGAGCTATGCGCGGGACGGCGAACGGGGTTTGATCTTCAACGCAGCGTCAAGTATCCAATTGGCGGCTTCGCGTTTCGAAACGAGCGGCAGTTCCACAGTCTCATCCGGCGTTATCAGGATTATCTGGTTGGTATCGACATCGAATCCCGCATCGCTCGCGGTCACATCGTTGGCGATGATGAGATCAGCGTTCTTTTCAATAAGTTTCTTCCGAGCGTTGGCCGCTACATTCTCAGTCTCAGCGGCAAATCCAACAATAACGCGGTCGCCCTTCCTGCGCCCGACAGTGGCGAGAATGTCCGGGGTCTTTTCCATCTCGATAGTGATCCTGTCGCCGCTCTTTTTGATTTTCTGCTCGGCCACATTGACGGGGCGATAGTCGGCGACAGCAGCCGCGCAGATGATCATCTGTGAGCCATCGAAATTATCCATCACCGCGCTGTGCATCTCTTCTGCCGAGCGCACTGAAATAGTTCGCGCATCAGGGGGCGGCTCGATTGAGACTGGGCCTGTGACGAGCGTCACCTCTGCTCCGCGAGCAAGAGCCGCTTCAGCCAGCGCATAACCCATCTTCCCCGACGAACGATTGGTGATGCCGCGAACCGGGTCCAGGGCTTCGAAGGTCGGCCCTGCGGTTATGAGTATCCGCTCGCCTTTGAGGTCGCGGCAGGGAGTGTCGACAAGCCTGATGGCAGATCGCTCATCTTTCTCAAAGGGTTCATCCGACTTCGCATCTGCTTCGAGAGTCAGGATTTCCCACGCGCGATGGATTATTTTTTCAGGCTCTGCCAGCCGTCCCGCTCCGACCGTGCGGCAGGCCAGGTAGCCTTCCTCCGGGTCTACGAAATGCACGCCGCGCTCGCTGAGTATTCGAACATTTTCCTGCGTGGCCGGATGCGCCCACATCTCGACGTTCATCGCAGGAGCAACCAACACTGAAGCGGTAGTCGAGATGTAGAGGGTGGAGAGGAAATCATCGGCCAGCCCGCGGGCGAACTTCGCGAGTATGTTCGCTGTTGCGGGCGCGACCAGAAGCAGATCGATCTCCCCGGCAAGTTGTATGTGCTTTATCTCCGGGTCATCGGTCGGCGCGAACATATCGGCTATTACAGGAAGACCTGAAATGGATTGAAAGGTGAGCGGCCCGACGAACTCGCGAGCGTGGCGAGTCATCACGATCTGAACCGTAACTCCACGCTTTTGCAGGCCGCGCAGTATCTCGACCGATTTATAGGCGGCTATGCATCCGGTGACGCCGAGGGCAACCTTCATGGCATTTCATCTACTCGGCAGGCGGCTCCTTGATTATAGGCTGGTATTTGACCAGCCCGCGCTCGACTTCTTCAAGCGCGATGCGAGTGGGCTTGCGCGCCTGCGACTGAAGGCGCGGCTTTGCGCCTTTCTGAAGCTGTTTGCTGCGCCTCGCGGCGAGCAGAACAAGTCTGTATTTGCTGTCCATCTCTATTGTCCATTCCCCGTCGTTTCTAACTTCGGGCATAAACGGATTCACCTCCGAAGGTATCTAATATTGACTGCGCAACTCTCTGTTGTCGATCAGTGCGATGGCGTTCTGCGATTATGATGGCTTCCAGCGCAGCCGTCGCTCGATCCAGATCGTCATTGACGACGACGTATTTGAAATGCCTGTACATCTGAACCTCTGAAGCCGCGTTCGCCATTCTGCGTTCTATGTCTTCAGGCGCGTTGAGGTTTCGCAGTCTCAATCTCTCTTCGACCGCTTCGCGCGACGGCGGCATTATGAAAATGGTGACGGCTTCGGGCATTCGCTGTCGAATCTGATCCGCGCCCTGCACGTCTATATCCAGAATCAAATCGATTCCATTGCGCGCAGCATCGGCGACCTGAGATCGACTCGTGGCGTAAAGCTGGCCATGCACTTCAGCGTATTCAAGGAACTCGTCCCGATCGCGAAGGGCGAGGAACTCTTCTCTCGAAACAAAAAAGTAGTCTACTCCATTTCCCTCCCCGCTGCGAGGGCTTCGCGTTGTGTAGGAGACCGAAAATTTCAGGCGATCTATCTCGTCGAGTGCGCGTTGAACGAGCGAGGATTTCCCCGCGCCCGACGGCCCTGCGACCACTATCAGACTTCCGGGCGTATCGACCGAAACTTCTTTTTCCGCGTCATTCGACATTCTGAACCTGTTCCCGGAGCTTTTCCACTTCAGTCTTTATTACAATAGCCGCATCGCTTATTGCAAGATCGCCCGATTTCGAAAGTATGGTGCTGGCCTCGCGATTCATCTCCTGAAGTATGAAATCCAGCCGCTTGCCCACATCGTCATCGCTCGTGAGGATGTCGCGCATCTGGAGTATGTGACTCTTGAGGCGCGCTATCTCTTCGCTTATGTCGCTGCGGTCGACGAACATGACGACTTCCTGGGCCAGCCGCATCTCATCGATCTTCGCTTCGCCCAACATCTCCGCCAATCGCTTTTCGAGCCGCTCGCGATAAATCGCAGGCAATCGCTCGGCTTCCGATTCTATCCCAGGCAACTGGCTTTCGATCACATCAAGCCGCGAGTTAAGCTCGCGCGCAAGCTCCTGCCCCTCAGACGCGCGCATCTGAATGAGCGAAGCGAGGGATTCCTGAAGAGCCGCGCTCACCGAGTGGACGAGTTCTTCATCGAGTTGAGTGGAATCCTGCGACACGATCAGTGCGCCCTGAAGTTTCGCCACAAGCTCCAGAGACGGTTCGCCCGCAAGTCCGAATTCGGTTTTCAGTTCCGCAAGCGCCGAGAGATATCCGCTCACCAGCGGGCGATTGATTTCAAACACCGCCTGTTTCATCTGCTCGACCGAAACCATTATGTCGACTCGTCCGCGTTTGAGCGCAGCCTGAACCTGTTTTTTCAACTGCATCTCAAGGCTCGATAGCTCAGGCGGCAGCTTGGTGTGAGCATCGAGGAAGCGATTATTGACCGAGCGAACATCTACGCGGACTTTGTAGTTGTGTCCTTCAGCCCGCCCCTGTCCAAATCCCGTCATGCTTTTAATCATTATGGTTTCCGCTCTCCCGCTCAATTTCCATCTTCAGTCGCGGCGACTTCGCTGCTGACGATTTCATCTGAAAACTGTAATTCGTAAAGGTCGCGATAAATTCCCCCGCGCGACATCAATTCTTCGTGCCTGCCCGAATCCGCTACCCGACCGCGATCCATAACCACGATCTTGTCGGCGCGATGAATGGTAGTCAACCTGTGAGCGATCACTATAGTAGTTCGTCCCTCCATCAGATTCGCCAGCGCCCTTTGCACAAGCCGCTCCGATTGCGTGTCGAGCGCGGAGGTTGCCTCATCGAGTATCAGTATCGGCGCGTCCTTCAAAATCGCCCGCGCGATTGCGACTCTCTGGCGCTCGCCTCCTGAAAGCTTCACCCCGCGCTCGCCTATCAGCGTCTCGTATCCGCCGCGATCAAGGATGAAATCGTGCGCGTAAGCTGCCCGCGCTGCGTCTTCTATTTTCGTTCGATCAAAATCCCTCCGGCCATAAGCGATATTGTTTATGATCGAGTCGTTGAACAGGATCACATCCTGAGTGACGAGCGCGATCTGAGAGCGAAGGCTTGCCAGTCGGGCATCGCAGATATTTTTTCCGTCGATTGAAATCTCGCCCAGCGTCGGATCATAAAACCGCATCAGCAGATTCGTAAGCGTAGTCTTGCCCGCGCCCGAAAGCCCCACGAGCGCGACCATCTCGCCTCGACGCACGGTGAGGCTGACATCCTTCAAAATCCAGTCCGAGGAATCTTCGTACTTGAATGACACGTTGCGAAATTCTATGGCGTCTCGGAGAGGCGCAAGCTCTGTGGCCGCAGGGCGGTCGCTCTTTTCGGTGTGAGTGTCGAGCAGAGAGTAGATGCGCGAGCTTGCGGCGAATGATTGTTGAAAATAGTTCTGAATGCGCGAGAGCTTGCGAAGCGGGTCGTACATCTGAAGCATAGCGACGATGTAAGTGGCGAAAATTCCTACGCTCATCTCTCCCGCTCGTATAAGTTTTTGCGCATAGAGCAAAAAGACGGCGGCAAGTATGACGCCGACTACTTCGAGTATCGGCGATGAAAGATAGACCACGCGCGCTGCCCTGACCTGCGTGGAGGCAAGATTGGAGAGCGCGGCGAGGAATCGCTTTTGCTCGAACCCTTCCATGCCGAATGCCTTGACTATGCGATGGCCGGAGATGGTTTCCTGAGCGATGTCGAGGACTTCTTCTGTCCCTTCCTGCGTGTGATGTGCGATTCGTCTGAGCCTTCTGCCGAAGCGGACAGTCAGGAGATAAATGAACGGGCCGACCAGAAGTATGACCGAAGTGAGCCGCCAGTTGAGGATGAAGACCAGCGCGAACAATGAAAGAAAAGTCAGCCCCTCGCGCAGCAGGTCGGCCAGCAGACTCGAAACGGATGTCTGCACTTTTTCGGCATCGCTTATGATGTGCGTGGTCAGAGTGTTGGTCGGATTAGCGGTGAAAAATTCCGCCGACTGAATGAGTATATGCTCGTAGAGTCGCTGGCGAAGATCGACTACGACGCTAACTCCTATCTTCCACATCAAAACATTCGAGAGATATTCCGCTCCTCCCCGGATAAGGGTGAAGAAAACGAGCAGCGCGGCGATCAGCGGCAGCGGGTTTTCCGATTTCGGAAAGTAGCTGCGGACATCTATGTAAGATTCGAGCGTGCGGCGCGAAACGCCTGTTGCCTGTTCGATGGCAGAGGTCGGAGCGTCTGCCTGTTTTTCAGTTGCGGGAAGCGAATCGATTATCGAGCGGAGCAGCGCAGTTCGTCCGGCTTCGAAGAGACCGACAAGAGTCATCAGGAAAAAGGCGAGCGCAAAAAGTCTGCCGTATGGCCTGACGAGCTTTAGAAGTTTTCTAAAATCCTTCATGTCGGCGATGACGCGAGCGAAGCAAACGACTGATTATACGCGCAGGGGGGGCAAGGTCAAGCGAGCGCGCTGCCTTCCGCGCATCGCTATTATTTTGCGGCGAAGCTTGCTGACCTGAGAAGGTCATAGTAGAGTATCCGCGTTGCAATTCCGCCCAGGGAAGTTTTATCACTGGAAAGAAAGCGACAGTTTTGTTCGATGCATTCAGGCTGGAAGCCGCTTTGATTCAAACACAACCGACAGGCTTGCTCGCCTCTCTAAATGGCTCTGGAAGCTGATTTCAGAAGAGACTATGGCGAGGCTGTGTATCCTGATTCAGACAAGAGGCGACTGCCAGCAGGGGTGCTTCCTTATCAATCATGTAAAATCGCGATGCCGATGCGGTACCCCAACCGCATCGAGTGGCTCGAACCCTCACTTCGAAAATCAATATCAGGAGAGAGTCAATGAAAACTTGTCGTCGTTTTCTGAAGCAAAATACCTGGCTGTGGATTCTTCTATCAGCTTTCGCTTTGACTGTGTTTGCCGGATTCCCTCTCGCAAACACGAGCGCATCCTCCGCACTTCAATCCAAACCGAGGCTGCTCGGCAATTTCGATATCAGAGTCAATGGCAATCCGGCACGCGCCCGTTCGTTGCGAGGCAAATCCGCCGCTCAATCGAGAATGCGCGCAAGGATCAGTTCGATGGCCAAAGCCGCTGATGCTCTGCGCGTCCAGTCATCCCAAGTCAGATTCTCCCCGCTCAATGGATCGGTGGAAATAGTGAGCAGTAAAACCGGCGCGCTCACTCCTCCTGCCCCCGGTCGGGAGGGCATCGATATAGTTCGCGATTACCTCCGCGCGAATGCCGCAGTCTACGGCCTTGAGGAGAGCGAAGTCGATCAGTTGCACTTCATCGGAGAGAGCGTCAGCCCTGACAGCGGACTGCGGATGGTGCGCTTCGAACAAATCGTCAACGACATTCCCGTATTTCAAAGCGAGACGCGAGCGATACTCGACCGCGACGGTCGATTGATTCGCACACTCGGCCTGCTCGCATCAAACGCGGATGAGGCCGAACCTCTCGATGATTTGATCTCGCCCGAACGCGCGCTCGTCTCCGCCCTCGATACTGTGGACATCTCGCTCAACGTGTCTGCGATGAGGTCTTCGAAATCGGAGCGAAAAGGAAATAAAGCATCCATCAAAATCAACGATCCGCAGATAGCCGATGATGCATCCAGCCGACTGGTCTATTTCCCCATGGCTCCGGGCGTGCTGATACCCGCGTGGTCTCAAGTTACTTTCACCAATGGGAACTATGACTGGTACACGCTCGTCGATGCGCGCACGGGAGAGCTTCTCTGGCGCAAGAACATAAGATCGGACGTTTCGACTCAGGAGGCGCGCTTCAGCGTCTACGTTCAGGCCGATGGCAAGACCCCGGCTGACAGTCCCGCTCCGCAGTCGCCATCGAACATCCTTCCGGGGTCGGGTACGCAGTTCCCTGAAATCGCGCGCACCATCGTCAACATGCTGACGGTTCAGGATATCACAGCCAGCCCCAACGGCTGGATAGATGACGGCGGAACGACGACCACAGGCAACAACGTCGATGCTTATGTGGATCGCGTCGCGCCCAACGGCCCGGACACCGGCACGATTGACATAGATGGTCGCCCCATCGGCAACCCCGATGCCAATACTCTCAACCGCGATTTTCTCGGCACCACTCCGAGAGACTTCACCTACAACCCTGCGCCGCAGGGCGGAAACCCCGAAGCTGGCGATACTCCGACGGGAACCGGCACCACGCAGATCAACTTCCGGCGAGGGGCGGTGACGCAACTCTTCTACGTCACCAACTGGTATCACGATCAGCTTTTCAATCTGGGTTTCGATGAAGCGGCGGGCAATTTCCAGTTGACCAACTTTTCCGGCATGGGCCTGGGCAACGACCGCGTTCTTGCAGAATGTCAGGACTCATCAGGAACGAACAACGCGAATTTCGCCACGCCTCCCGACGGCACGTCGGGTCGTATGCAGATGTTCCGCTTCACCTTTCCCACTATCGACCGCGATGGCAGCCTCGATACTGAAATAGTCATTCACGAACTCACCCACGGGTTGAGCAATCGCCTCATAGGCAATGCCGACGGGCTGATCTGGAGTCCCGGTCAGGGAATGGGCGAAGGGTGGAGCGATTTCTATGCGCTTTCGCTGCTCAACAACACCAACGCCGATGACCCTGACGGAATGTACGCGACAGGCGCTTATGCCACATTCAAACTCGGCGGACTGCTCGACAATTACCTCTATGGCATTCGCCGATTCCCCTACTCGACCGATAACAGCGTGAACCCGCTCACGTGGGCCGACGCTGATTCCTTCACAAACGATCTTTCAGGCGGCATCGCTCCCGATCCGCTGGGCTTCAACACCAATGGCGCGCTCGAAGTTCATAATGTGGGGGAAATCTGGTGCCTCACTTTGTGGGAGATGCGCAGCCGAATCATCGCTGATCCCGGTGGCGCGAACGGCGACGTTCCGACCGGCAATCTCACCTCGCTCCAGATCGTGACTGATGCAATGAAGATGACCCCAAGCAATCCGAGCTTCACCGACGCCCGCGACGCGCTGATAGCAGCCGACGGCGCAACCAACAGTTTCGCCAACGAGCAGTCGATATGGGAAGCATTCGCAGACCGCGGGCTGGGCTACAAGGCTGTCGCACCGCTTGGTATCACAGGGTTCAGCAATTTAGGAGACATCGGTATCGGCGAATCGTTTTCTCTCCCCTTCCTCGATGCCGCGACTGTCACGGTCGACGACAGCATGAGTAACAACAACGGAGGGATCGATCCCGGCGAGCCTGTCAAACTCACGGTCAACCTCTTCAATCCGTGGAACCACACGAGCAAAGGAGTGGCTTCCGCGACAGCGACGCTTACTTCCTCGACGCCCGAAGTGACCATCATGAACGGCAATGGGACTTACGGGCCGATAGCTCCGCAGGCCACTGTGGGAGGTACGCAGTTCACCATACTCGTCAGCCCGTCTGCCGTGTGCGGACAGTCGCTCAAGTTCAGCCTGCAAACAACCAGTTCGCTCGGCACTACGACGACCACTTTCACGCTTCGCGTAGGCACTCCGTCTGGCACGGGAGCGCCGATAACTTTCACGCGCACCATACCGGGCGGGCTTCCAATCCCTGACGCCGATCCTCTCGGCGCGAAGGACACATTCACCATAACGAATGACCTGCAAATCGCCGACATAGACTTCCGCATCGATAGCCTCACTCATACCTTCACGGGCGACCTGACCGTGATGCTCAAAGCGCCGAACGGCTATGGCACAGACCTGATCTGGTTGAGAGAGATACTCTTCGGCGGCGGAGACGGCGACAACTTTATAAACACTGTGATCGATGATGAGTCGGTCAACGACCTGAATCAATCCTTTGCGAGCGACGCTCCGTTCACCGGCGACTGGTTGCCTGCTTTCAACTCGCCCGTCTGGTTCCTCATTGGCGATCCGGCCATCTTCCCCGACCCCGTCGGGCAGTTGAGCCGACTCGACGGGCAAAGCACGCAGGGAGACTGGAAACTATTTGTCGCTGACCAGGCTAACATCGATACAGGCACGGTCAACTCATGGTCTCTGATCGTCACCCCTGTCGCCTTCACCTGTCAGCCGTTCGTCTGTCAGGCGGCGGCAATCACGCAGAATCCGACAGTGCAGGGCGGTTGCGCGGGAGGGATGGTCACTTTCACCGCGGCAGCAAGCGGCAGCCCGACTCCAACCGTGCAATGGCAGGTCAGCACCGATGGCGGCGCGACCTTCACGGATGTCCCTGGCGCGACATCCACGTCGCTGACCGTGATGGTCAATCCGGGGCGACGGTATCGCGCAGTGTTCACGAGCCTCTGCGGCGGCACAGCTACCACGACCGCAGCGGCGCTGAATGTGATGGACTCGGTTATTAAGGACGACAGCAGCGGCAGCACGCTGATGTTCAATTCCTTGACCGGAGATTACATCTTCTGCTGCGGCAGTTCCACGTTCATCGGCAAGGGAACCGTCTCGAAGAAGGGGAATGTCTTCACCCTGACGGATAATTCCGGCGGCAGGCGAGTACAGGCGACGCTGGATCAGGCGACCAAACGCGGCAATGCATCTTTGCAGTCGCCCGTAGGCACGACGATTTGCTCGATCAGTGATCGCAACACCGCCAATAGTCCCTGCTCCTGCGGGCCTTGATGATGACAGGGCCGCGCAGTTATTCATCATTGCGCGGCCCTGCCGAACACTCCTGCTTACAGGAATTGAATGGCCTGCTCTCGAATCGAAAGCTCAGACCTCGACAACCTTCGCCCGTTGAGCGCAAAATGCAAAAACGAGATGACGAACTTTCAACCCCAGTATCCCGACTTCGAAGAAAAGGTGCGGCAGAGCTTCGCTCGCCAGACGGTGATGAATACCATCGGCGCAAGGATGACTCGCGTCGCTGCGGGCGAAGTCGAAATCGAGATGCCTTTCCGCGATGACCTCTCGCAACAACACGGATTCATTCACGCCGGTATAATCACCGCCATCCTCGACAGCGCGTGCGGATATGCGGCTCTCACGCTTATGCCTGAAGATGCCGCAGTGCTGACGGTCGAGTTCAAAGTCAATCTGCTCTCTCCTGCAAGGGGTGAAAAAATGATCGCCCGCGGCAGAGTCACCAGGCCCGGACGGACGGTGACGGTCTGCGCGGGAGATGTATTCGCTCTCACCGACGATAGAGAGAAACCCATCGCCACGATGCTCGCCACGATGATCTCGCTTCGCGACCGCGAAGGGATGACGGATTGACTAGGGCAATCCTGGTCACTTATGCCGTATGGAGGCGTGGACATTTTGGCCATCTCCGCATTGAATCCATTTCTCTCGCACACCGAATAACTCAGATTTGAAGGATTGATTCTCGCCGTTTTCGCCGCTTCCTTCCGGGTTTGGGGTACTTGCTCGCTTCTCCTGCTTTCTCAGATCAGTTTGCCCAAAACACTGGCACATCAATTGAAGAGATGAGAGCGATCTTACTTGGGATCGAGCGACTATGCGCGCGAGAACGAGGGAAATAAATGAAGAGAGCCAGGTCAATTACACTCCTTCTGGCGACGACGCTTCTGCTCATACTGCCTGTCGTGGGACTCCCGCGCTGGCAGCAGCAGAGCGAACGTGGCCTGATTGACCCGGCCCTGGCTTCCGATCAGGAAACCGCTGATCTCAAATCCCGGAAGATGCCTCGCGATCTGCGAAGTATGATCGAGACAGTCAAAGAAACGGCTATTGATACCCATCAGGATGTCATCATTCAGACCCGTGGTTCAGACCTCGCGGAGACGATTCAGCGTTACGGAGGGAGAGTCAAAACGAGACTCGACAGCATAGGAGCGATGGTCGTTCGAATGCCGCTGGCGCGCATCGAAGAGCTTGCCTCGGAAGACAACATAGCATTCATAACTCCTGACCGGAAAGTGACTGCGGCGACCGACGCCACTGCAAAGCTCATGGGAGCGGATCAACTCAGTCAATCCGCTCGCAGCGTCTACGGCTTCAGATACTCGCCGCTCGATGGCACGGGTGTGGGCATCGCGGTGATCGATTCGGGCATCAGCGCCGCCAATCCCGATTTCAAAAAATCAGGCAGCGATAATAACCATCGCGTGGTCGCGTTCAAGGATTTCGTCGGCAACAAAAGGGACGCTTATGACGATTACGGTCACGGCACTCCCGTCGCGGGAGTCGCCGCAGGAAGCGGTTGGGCTTCGCAACAAAGCGACCGCAGGGTGGAATGGTATCCCGGCAACTACGGCGATTTCACGGGCGTAGCTCCGAATGCGAACATAATCGCGCTCAAAGCTCTCAACTCCGACGGCCTTGGAACCATAAGCGCAGTCATTCAGGCTCTGGAATTCTGCCTCGCCAACAAAGACCGTTACAACATCCGCGTCATCAACCTGAGCCTTAGCGCGCCTGTTCTTCAAAGCTACAAAACCGACCCTCTGTGTCAGGCAGCCGAACGCTGCGTCGTGGCAGGGATGGTGGTGGTCTGCTCTGCGGGCAACTACGGACATAACGATATCGTCACGGGCTATGACGCGCAGGGGAAGCCGATCTATCAGACCATCTACGGCGGAATCGGAAGCCCCGGCAACGATCCGAAAGTCATAACAGTCGGCGCGACCAAAAACCCGCAGATGTCTTATCTCTCGTGGCCCGATCAGAGAACCGCGCCTGCAATCGATCCGACGCCCGCAACGCTGAGAAGAAGCGACCTCGTGGTTGCCTCGTTCAGTTCTCGCGGGCCGACGCTCGTAGATGGTTTCGTCAAGCCCGACCTCGTCGCTCCGGGGGTGAAAATAATCGCCGCAACGACGAAGAATCACGCGACGCTCACCGGCGAAGTATTGCCGAATTCCGTCGTGCCGAGAACTTCCAATGGCGGGCAGCCGAAAGTCTATTGTCAGTTGACGGGAACTTCGCTTGCGGCTCCGGTTGTGGCGGGCGCGGCGGCGCTGATGTTTCAGGCCAACCCGCGACTCACGCCCGCGATGGTCAAAGCCCTGCTTCGCGTGACCGCGCAGAGTCTTCCGTCGCTTGCCGACAGGAACGCCATCGAGCGATTGCTCACGCAGGGCGCGGGGCTGGTCAATGTGTATGCGGCTGCTCGCCTCGCGCAGAATGTGCGCTGGGACGCCAACACTGCGAGGGCGGGTCAGAATCTGCTGCGCTGGGGAATGACGTTGAGCGGGCTTGGCGAAGACCTGAAGTTGGTTCTGCGCGACAGTTCGGGCAACGTGGTCGAGTTCGCTCCGATGAGCAATGGCTTTTTGCTGTCGGACGGATTTCTTCTGTCCGACGGTTTCCTGCTCTCGGACGGATTTTTGCTGTCAGATGGCTTTCTGCTCTCGGACGGATTTTTACTGTCAGATGGATTTTTGCTGTCGGACGGTTTCCTGTTGGGTGACGGAGGGGTGTGGCCAGAAGGAGTCATTATTGCCGACGCGGTTGGCGCAAGTTGCCTGTATCCGACTGGCGGCAAGCTGGTCGCCGTCGAGCAGTCGATTGAATCGGCTGTCCGGGCGACAGGTTTTTATACGGAAGGGACGATAGCATCCTCCGGCTATGCGCACGGCGGAGTGACATTCTCTTCAGCGGCGCAAGCTCTTTGGAGCGGAGCGGTAATCGATCCGACTTCTATTTCATCAACGACTATGGGCACGGTCGGCGTGTTCTCGAACAACGAGGATGCTCCGATCTTAGGGTTGAGGCTGATCACTGATGCAAGCCCCTACTATCCGAGGCAGAGAAGGAATTGAGACAACCCTCTTTGTGGGGGTCACACGCAGTTGGGTTATCGCGCCTGATAGCGGCAGCGCAGAGCGCTGACTCAACTGCGTCATTATCACCGAGTCTGAAAAAGAGAAACTGCCCGATAGATCAGAAGTTTCATTGCTTTATGGAGTGAGATCATGCGCCTGATAGCTGATCTGAGAGAAAGCATCAAACCGCAGCGGGCGATATTGAATGACAGCCCGCAGATCGCGCGACTCACAAACGGATATGAGCGCGAGGTTCTCGATTATCTATCCGCTCGTCCGCTTCGCACATTCGGGATGATGGGATTCATCCGCGATCACGGTCTCGACAGCCCGCTCAATCGCGGAACTTTTTATGCCTACCTTGCATCGGACGGGCGCATCGAAGGCGTCGCCCTGATCGGACACGCTGTTATGTTCGAAACCCTCAGCGAGCAGGCCGTCCGTTGTTTCGCTCGTCTGGCTCTGCTTCACCCGAATGCTTTTCTGGCGCTCGGCGAGCAGGAAAGCATCGAGGTCTTCTGCCGTCATTATTCTGAGCCGGGCCGCCTGCCGCGCGTAATGTGCCGCGAAATTCTCTTTCAACTGCGCTGGCCGGTCGCCGTGCGCGAAAGAGTGACGGCTCTTCGTCAAGCCAGCATTGCAGACCTCGATCTGGTGGTCGAAGCCCACAACCGTCTCGGCATCGAAGAGCGAGGCATCAACAGTCTGGAAATAGACCCTCAAGGGTTTCGCCAGCGATGCCGGTGGAGAGTCGAGCGCGGGCGCACCTGGGTATGGATCGAGAGCGGTAAGCTCATATTCAAAGCCGATCTTATATGCGACACGCCTGACATCGCTTACCTCGAAGGCGTGTGGGTTGCCGAAAGCGAGAGATCGAAGGGCTATGGAGTGAGGTGTCTCTCGCAACTGAGCCGTATGCTCCTCCTCGACGCCCGGTCGGTTTGCCTGATCGCAAACGAGCAGCACCCCGACGCGCAGGCTTTTTACCGCAAAATAGGGTTCAGGTCGGTGGCCTGCTACCAGACGCTTTATCTGTAGAACTGAGCAACAAGGATCAAACGAGTGACGACCGAAAAAGCGGCAAAATTTATTATGTGGAGCGTAGTGATAGCGGGACTTTCCGCTCTCGCTGTTTCGCTTTCCCGCGTGTCGGCGGCCAATCTCGGCATTCCATTTCTCCTGCTCGTCGCCATCGCCCTCGCGGTCAGTTCGCGCATCAACATAAAAATTCCTGGCTTCAAATCGAACGTCTCGATTGCTGATGTTTTCATATTTCTGACCATGCTTCTCTTAGGCGGAGAAGCCGCCGTCCTTCTCGGCGCGACCGAAACTTTCGTCTCTTCGCTTCGCATAAGCCGCAAACCATTGACAATAGCTTTCAACTCAGCCGCCATGTCCTGCTCGACTTTTTTAACCGCGCTCATAATCAGATTCCTGTTCGGGCCTGTCGAAACTCTGGTCGGCAAGAGCGATCTGGTCGCGCTGATGGCGGCGACGACCCTGATGGCCGGGGCGCAGTTCATATTGAATTCCGGGCTGGTGGCGACAGCAGGCGCGACGAGGGCGAGCCGTCCCGTTTGGGAGACGTGGAAGACTCATTATCTGTGGACTTCAGTCAGCTACTTCGCCTGCGCGCTTTCGGCGGCGATAATAGCAACGCTGACTTCGCTCATAGGCTTCTACTCGCTTGCGGCCCTGCTGCCGATAATCGGAGTCATATATCTCACCTATTCGACATACCTCAAGAATCAGGAAGCCTCGATTGCCCAGGCTGAACAGGCCGCCCGCCATCTGGTTGAACTGAAAGAGAGCGAAGAGCGGTTTCACAGCGCGTTCGATTATGCTCCGATAGGCATGGCGATGGTCACGCTCGACGGGCGATGGCTTCAGGTCAATCATTCGCTGTGCCAGATCATCGGCTACCGGGAAGAAGAACTCATCGGAGAGAGGTTTCAAATCGTCACCCACCCTGAAGACCTCGACCGGTTTCTTCAGGAAGTCGTCAACATCCTCGAAGGCCGCGCTCAGAGCAGTCAGATCGAAAAGCGTTATGTCGACAAGCACGGGCAGGAAATCTGGGCGCTGGTGAACATCTCTCTGATTCACGACACCGAGAGCCGCCCGTCATCGCTGGTTTTTCAGATTCAGGACATCACCGACCGCAAGCGCGCCCAGGAGCAGCTTCTTCACGATGCCTTTCACGATCCGCTCACGGGGCTTCCCAACCGCGCGTGGTTTATGGATCAACTCAGAATAGCTTTGAGCCGCTCTCGTCGGCGCTCCGGCTCGAAGTTCGCCGTTTTGTTTTTGGACCTCGACCGATTCAAGATCATCAACGACAGCCTCGGCCACATGTACGGCGATCAGTTGCTGGTTGGCATTGCCCGCAGACTGCGCCATTGCCTGCGCACCGAGGATATGATCGCCCGACTCGGAGGGGATGAGTTTACGGTTTTGATCAATGACATCCGCGACCCGGAAGACGCCCTAATAGTCGCTGAGCGAATTCAGAATCATCTCTCGCAGAAATTCGCGCTCGGAGGATTCGAGACCTTCACTTCGGTCAGCATCGGAATAGCATTTTCGGATTCCGAGTATGAGAAACCGGCTGACCTGCTGCGCGATGCCGACACTGCGATGTATCAGGCGAAGCTTAGAGGCAAGGCGCGCTTCGTGATATTCGACAAGGGTATGCACGTGCGCGCGATGAACACGCTGCAAATCGAAAGCGACCTTCGTCACGCGGCGGAAAGAAAAGAGTTCAAGCTGCATTATCAGCCCATCATTTCTCTTGAAACCGGAGAGTTGAGCGGATTCGAGGCGCTCATTCGCTGGCAACACCCTGAGCGCGGAATGATCCCGCCTGCCGATTTCATCCCTGTGGCCGAAGAGACGGGGCTGATCGTTCCCATAGGCCAGTGGGTGATGCGCGAAGCCTGCCTTCAGATGCAGAGATGGCGGACTCAATATCCGGAACTGGGCGACGTGTGGATGAGCGTGAATCTTTCCGGCAAGCAGTTCGCGCACGCGGGATTGATGGAGCAGATCATTCAGACGCTCTCTCTTACGGGGCTTGATCCTTGCAGGCTCAAACTGGAAATCACTGAAAGCGTCGTTATGGAAAACGTCGACACGGCGACCTGGATGCTCGAACGTCTCCGCACGCTTGGAGTAGAGACATGCATAGATGATTTCGGCACGGGCTATTCATCGCTCAGCTACCTGCATCGCTTGCCGATAGACGCGCTCAAGATCGACCGTTCTTTCGTGAGCCGGATGAGCCGAAACAGCGAGAACCGCGAGATCGTGCGCACAATCATCATGCTGGCTCAGAATCTCGGCAAGCAGGTCATAGCCGAAGGCGTGGAGACCAGAGAGCAACTCGATCAGTTGCGCGATCTTCACTGCGCGACCGGCCAGGGCTATTTCTTCTCAAAGCCGCTCGATGCTGAAAAGGCATCCGACTTCATCAACAGCATATTTCAATTGCGCGAGAGCATGTCCGCTGCTCGACCTGTCAGCGATGATAATTTCTTCGAGCCTATGCTCGTCAGCACTCGCCCCATGTAGACTCAGCGCGCAAGCAGCAGATAAAGGATACGGCCCAGCCCCAGGACAGCGAACATCACGACGAAAACGGGTATGAGTTTCAGGCGCGAGGCTGCGCGATCCATCCACATCACAGGCCGACGCCAGCCCGAAAGCACAGAGAGCGACCTCAGCCAGATCAAAATGAAGAGGAAATAAACAACAGGGCCGAGAAGATTGAAACGAAACGCTTCGACGAGTCGCCCCTTGCCCAGTGCGCAAAACGAATGCGCAAGCCCGCAGCCGGGACACGGAAGGCCGACTATATTTTTGAAGGCGCATATAGTGAAGTACTGGCCATCAGGGCCGACATCGGAAGCGCGATAAAAAATGCTGGCGAGAAAAAACATAGTCAACAATGCCAGAACGATCACAGAGGTATGCTTCTGAGCGCGACTTCGTTCAGTCAGCCGCGACTGAGTGATGACCTGAGTTTCTTTTATCTCTTCCATCTCGCGTTACAATCGCTTCAAAAAAGGTACAGCAGGCTGCCAGCCTGCGGGTTCCCGACC
This sequence comes from Blastocatellia bacterium UBA7656, assembly GCA_002483445.1. Lineage (GTDB taxonomy): Bacteria > Acidobacteriota > Blastocatellia > UBA7656 > UBA7656 > UBA7656. Next base: position 1,706 of record DLHY01000063.1, on the reverse strand, counting down.
GCCATACTTTCAGGGCCTGCTCAATCCGGCAGATTCGCTACATCAAAATCGCTTCAGAGTTCTGCTTTCGGTCGCCCGCTTTGCCACAAAGTCGCGTATGAGTCGGGCGAACTGACGCGGATATTCCAGCATGGGAAGAAAGCCGCAATCTTTCAAGGTCGCAAGCTTCGCCTTCTGCGCCCGTGAAAAAATCTTCCTCGCCTCCTCCCGGCTGCGCTTGTCTTTTTCTCCGCAGACTACCATCGTTGGAAGGCCCGCGCTCTCGACAAACTCATCGAGTTGAAACGAAGAAGCGAGGTCGGCGGCAGAAAGGGCTGTCTGATAGGCGGCGCGCGGATCGAGTTCGGCGAAATCCGCGAACAATCGTTTGCGGTAAGGCTCAGGCGCGCGGCGAAAACGCCACGCGACGAGATTGCGAAGCACCGGAAGGGCTGCCATCTCGCGCAGGGCGAGCGCGGTTGGGGTCAGCACAGAAAGATTTTTGATTTCATCCTGCCCGACCGCGGCGCGCGGACTCGCGAGAACCAGAGACCGGGCATCCTGCGGATGGCGATCCACAGAAAGCGCGGCTATGAGCGTTCCCGTTTCATGAGCTATGAGCGTCGCGTCATAAAACCCCGCGTGAGTTATGAGCGAGTGCAAATCTTCGGCGTGGTCTTCGATTTCGAACCTCGCTTCAGGTGAAGCGGGCTGCGAGCGGGCTACACCTCGAAGGTCATAAATCAGGCAGCGATGATCGCGTTCGAGTTGAGCGACGACCGGGCGCCAGCATTCCGAAGACATCGCCCATCCGCTGATGAAGACTACAGGCGATCCTTCGCCCGCGACTTCGAAATAAAGCGGCCCGTTGGCAGTGCTTAGAATCATTGATCCTTGATTGTCACTTCAGCGATGACGGAAGTAAAGAGTCGCCCGTCATCGCAGCGTTTCTTGACAGCCTCTCTTTCGGCGAGTAACATCCGGTTTTCTTTCGAGGAAGCTCAGATGAGCGTCGAAGAACAAGGCGACCTCTTTTTTATGCGCGAGGCGATTGAAGAATCCCGTCTGGCCTACGGGGAAGGCGAAGTGCCTGTCGGCGCAATCGTGGTCTTTGAACGAAGCATCATCGGGCGCGGTCATAACCGCGTCATACAGACAAGCGATCCGACGGCTCACGCTGAAATACTTGCCCTGCGCGAAGCGGCGCTCGCCGTGGGAAATTATCGACTGACCGGAGCGACTCTTTATTCAACCATCGAGCCGTGCGCGATGTGCGCGGGCGCGATAGTTCACGCGCGAATACACAGATTGGTCTACGGAGCGAGCGACCCCAGGGCGGGAGCCGTCGAGACTCATTTTCAGATTTGCACGACTGATTTTTTGAATCATCGAGTCACGGTTGAAAAAGGTTTTCTTGAGGCGGATTGCAGGCGGATGCTACAATCCTTCTTTCGCGAAAGACGCCAGCAGTCAAATGCGGAGAGGTGCGAGAGTGGTTGAATCGGGCGGTCTCGAAAACCGTTGTACCCGCAAGGGTACCGTGGGTTCGAATCCCACCCTCTCCGCCATAGTAAGGCAAAAGTAAAAAGTAAAAAGGCAAAAGTGGGAAGCGTTCTTTTACCTTTTTACTTTTACCTTTTGTCTTTCGTATGGAGAGGTGCAGGAGTGGCTTAACTGGCAGCACTGGAAATGCTGTGTACGGGAAACCGTACCGTGGGTTCGAATCC
>DLHY01000085.1 GCA_002483445.1 Blastocatellia bacterium UBA7656 | reverse complement strand
GGTCATATTACTGATCAAAGCCGTCTTCTTCAATCGAAATGAGTCTGGAATAAGATTTCGTTCAGTGGGATTATTGACTTTGAGCGCGCTCAGAGAACTTTGATAAAGAGCGCGCCACACGGCCTCGCTTCATAAAAGAGTCCTCCTCTCGAAGGAAGCAGAGAGCCAAATTAGAGCCGGGGCGCTAACCCTGCGCGCCTCGGCCTTTTTTGACCGGCTGGCAAAGAGGTGACATTGCTTTTTAATCCTGCGGCGCTGCGCTAGAATGACGATCCGGTTTTCAAATAAAAATTTCAAACAGGAGAAACAAATGAGCGACAAAATAGAAATCATCTGCAACAACAACGGGCCGCTACGCATCACGGGCGAAGGCATCACGATCAAAGACGCTGCCGGACAGGAATTCGGACTCGCGGGCCGCACCATCATTTCGCTTTGCCGCTGCGGTCAGTCGCAGAATAAACCTTTCTGCGACGGCAGCCACGCGCGCACAGGGTTTCAATCTACGGTCGAAGCCCGCGACCTGCCGCCGCCCGCGCCTAAGCCGTGAGCGGAAGGAGTGGGAGAGATGGAGAATGGGAGACGTAGATTCATTGCTGCAATTCTCCCATTCGTCTCTTCTCCCATTCCCCCACTCTCCTTTTCCTAATCCTTGACCCTCCATCGAGCGCGCACGTATATTGACTCTTTCTTCGAGGGACGCGAATGAAGACAATAAGAATAGGAAACGGGCAGGGCTTCTGGGGAGATTCGCTCGAAGCACCTGTCGAACTCGTGCGCCGGGGGCCTTTGGATTACCTCACGCTCGATTACCTTGCCGAAGTCACGATGTCGATTATGCAGAAGCAGCGCGCAAGAGACGCGCGCTCAGGCTATGCCCGCGACTTCGTGACGATGATCGAGCGCATTCTGCCTGAAATAGTCGAGCGCAATATCCGCGTCATAGCCAATGCCGGAGGAGTCAACCCCCAAGCTTGTCGCGATGCGGTGATAGAAGCGGCTCGCCGAAAGGGTCTCGGCGGTAAACTGAAAGTCGGCATCGTCGCGGGCGATGACATCATGCATCGATTGGATGATCTTATCGCTCGCGGCATCGAGTTGAAAAATCTCGATACGGGAGAGCCGCTCTCCGAGGTTCGCTCAATGGTGCAAAGCGCGAATGTTTATCTCGGCGGCGGTCAGGTGGCCACATGTTTGGGTCAGGGTGCGCAGATAATCATCGCCGGACGAGTGACCGACACGGGTCTTGCGCTTGGGCCGATGATTCACGAATTCAAATGGGCGCGAGATGACTGGGATCGCCTCGCTTCGGGAACCATCGCTGGTCATACGGTCGAATGCGGAGCGCAAACGACGGGCGGCAACTGCCTCATCGATTGGGAGACCATTCCCAATATGGCTGACATCGGTTATCCGATAATCGAAGCGCGCGAGGACGGAACTTTTACAATCACCAAACACGAGGGAACAGGCGGGCGCATCACGGTCGCAGGAGTCAAAGAGCAACTCGTGTATGAGATGGGCGACCCGCATGAGTACATCACGCCCGATTGCATAGCCGATTTCACCTCGATTCATCTCGAACAGGAGGCGAAAGATCGCGTGCGCTTTTCGGGCATCAAAGGTCGACCGGCGACCGATATGTACAAAGTCAGCATAAGCTATTCCGCAGGCTGGAAAGCTGTCGGCTCGCTCGTTTACGGATGGCCCGACGCCCTGAAAAAGGCTCAGGCGGCTGATCGTGTGTTGAGAGAGCGTCTCGACCGTCTGGGACTTCGATTCGATCATGTGCTTACTGAATTCGTCGGCGCGAATGCCTGCAACGGGCCGATGGCGGGCGACCCTTCGCCTGATCTGGCGGAAGTGGCTTTCAGAATAGGCGTGAGGTCGAGTGATAAATCCGTGGTCGAAAGATTCACCCGCGAGCTTGCTCCGCTCGTCCTCAACGGGCCGCCTACGGTGACGGGCTTTGCCAGTGGTCGCCCCAAAGCGGAAGAGATAATCGCTTACTGGCCCGCGCTCATTCCAAAGAGCGAAGTCGCGCCGGAGATTTCAGTCGTCGAGGCTTGAGATATGAAAGTAAAACTCCTTCACCTCGCGCACGCGCGATCAGGCGACAAAGGCGATACGGCCAATGTCGGTTTGATCGCTTACAAACCGGAATACTACGCGGTGCTTGTCGAGCGAGTGACCGCCGAGCGCGTCAAGGAACATTTTCGCGGAATCTGTTTCGGAGATGTGGAGCGATACGAGTTGCCAAACCTCGGCGCGCTGAATTTCCTGCTGCACAAATCTCTCGACGGCGGCGGCACTATTTCATTGAGGACGGACGCGCAGGGCAAGACCTACAGCGCGGCTCTTCTGCGCATGGAAATCGAAGTCGATGATGCGCTGGCCCGCGAAGTGATGAGCAGCAAAGCCTGAACATTCTGACTCCTGACTTCTGATTTGACAGAGGTGGACGCGATAACAGGTTTTCTGCGCACACGCCCACACTCCGTCAAACTTCGTCTGAGGATCACCGCGGCGGATGAGCCCCATCATGTTTGGCTCTCTCGATGAACAAGCCTGCCATCGACCGGCCCACCGCTAATCCGGCTTCTACGTCGAATACCCAGTGTGTGCCGTCATAAAGCCGCGAGATTCCTCCGCCATCAGCCTCCGCCCGCATCGCATCCGCGTCCCGAGGGAAGAAGTATGCCATTATCTCTCCGACCGCTCCTCCGCTCGTCGAATTCCCCGATGTGTAGGATGGATCGCGCGGAGTCGAGCGCACCGACGTGAAGTTTGGATCCAGTCCGCACTGGCGAATCATCGTCTGCGGTCTGGCGGTCCAATATGCGTACTTCGACTTCCACGATGCATAAAGAGAGTCGGCGAGGGCTGCGTTTACCAGCGCGCTTATTCTCGCAGAGCGCGGCAGGTTCACTCTGTCTCTGACCAGCAGTTCAAGCATGATGAGATTCCAGCGATTGCCCGGCGCTCCCGCCCATCGGGCAATCAGCGCGTTGCGCGGGCCGTCGGGCGGCTCGGCTCTGGTCGCGGCAACGTGCGCCATTATCTCCTGTGCGGGCTGTTGAAGCAGATTGCAGACATCTGCCTGACTCGTGCCATAAAGATCGAATCCCGGCGGCGGCTCCGCAAGAAAGGCTTCACCTGATGGAATGATCCATGTCTGCCATTCTCCGGCCAGAGGTTCGGTCGGCAAACGTCCTCCGGGCGGGCATAGGTCAAAGGGCGATGATGTCGGTTCCCAGTGACCCGGCCCTGTGAGTCTGCCCGGTTGAGTCACACAGTCCCATATTTCATCTGAACCATCCGCCGCGGCTCGGCGGCTTATGACTAAATCGGCAACTGCGCGGCCAAGCTCAAGCCCCGCTTCGATGTCGCTTCGATAGTTGACGCCGGCCTGCACGCGCGAAAGGGCGGCTTCCTCGGCGCTTGCCCTCAGAGTGTCAGCATCCTGGGGAAACAGATGGGCCAGCGCTTGCGAAGCAGCGCCTGCTATCGTCGCGTGTTCGGATGGATAAGTGGGATCGAGAGGAGGCGCGACCGATGGATTCAATCTGTGATCCAGGAGATCAGGGCGCAGGCGAAAGTATCTGTACTTCCAGTGCCAGGCCGCAATCACCGCATCGTAAATCGCCACCTGAACCAGGGCAAGCCCTCTGTGAGCCTGCGGAGTGTTGATTCCACGAGTGCGTATGAGATCGAGTTGCTTTTCAGTCCAGGGCTTGAATGCCGGTTGAGCGTTCCAGAAGTCTATGACAGCTTGAATCTGAGGAGTCCTCTGGGCTTGTAAAGACCTCAACTCCGTGAGTTCCGCGCGAGTCTGCTGGCTCAACAGGTGAGGCGGCGCAGGGAGTCGAATCTCAGCGCCCGAAGTGAGAACATAAGTCCGCCATCTGCCAGCGAGCGGTTCCAGTGGGCGGCTGTTGACATGAGCCTGAGCCGGAACAGCCAGTAATAGACCGAGCGACAGCAAAAGCCCTGTAAGCTGGATCGTTTTATTACTAAAATTCATGAATTTTCTCCTTCGTGATAGTTCGCGGTTTCGATACCGCCAGATCACTGCACATAAGCCAGCCCGAACGGGTTGAAGCCTACTGTCGCTTCTCCGATAAGGTCAGGAACGGAATTGTTTCCACTCAGCTTGTAGATAGTCACCTTGTTCGATGTTCCCGCCGAGTGTGTCACATACAGTTTGCGACCATTCGGAGTGAGGGCGATGTTGTGAGGCGCTGCAAACGGCGTGTCGACACTCGCGCCGACCACGCTGTTAGTCCGCGTGTCTATCGTGAACAACCCATTGATTCCGCCCCCCGGCAGGTTCGTCGTATAGAAAGTTTTTCCATTGTTTGCCATCCCCGCCCCGTGCGCTCCCGGAACAGGAATGGATGCTTCCTCTCCCATGGTGAAGCGATTCAGCACTATTACGACGTGGCTGTTCTGGCAAGGCACATAGAGAAACTTGTTCTGTCTGGCCGCCGAGAGGTGCGGGTCTTTGCCGACCGCCGCGCGCCCCACTTCCTGAAACGTCCGGGCGCTGAACTTCACAACGAAGTCACTCGGACCCGCGAAGCCGATCATCGTGACATAAGCAGATTGTCCGAGCAGCGGATCTAAAATCACATCGTGAGGTCTGCCTCCCATTGCAACCAGATCCGCAGGCATCGGGACTGTCGCGAGGATTTCGAGCGTGATGGGATCGATGACCGTAGCGGTCTTATCGATGTCATTGTTGACCCACAACTGGCGGTCGAGCGGGTCGACCCACATGTGAAAGACTCCCGCGCCCGCTGCGACAGTGCCTTCGAGGGCGAAGCTGCGAGAATTGAATATGGCCACACGCTTGTTGGCCCTGTCGCCGACGAATACTCGCTTGCGCGACTGGACTACATACATAGGTTCAGGCGCGTTGGGACCGGCGGGCAGGGCATAAGTGCCTGTCACCTCGTCCGAGTGAGTGTCGATGACAGAGATCGTACCCGACGCGCGATTGGCTACGACTATTTTCCCTCTGGAAAGGTTATCCGTGTCAGTAGCCTTTGTGCTTCCGCTTGGCAGAGAACCTATAGCGATAAGCAGACAGATTGCGATAAGTGAGATGTTTCGCTTCATTCCTTTTCCTCCGAACAGGTAGAGCAGGCTGCCAGCCTGCGGGTTTCCAAATAATCATGCTTTCAGTGTGTCAACAGGCTGCCAGCCTGTTGTACATCAACGATCTACTCATTGAGACGGAAGCCTCATCACCAGTGCCATATCTGGTCGTGTTCTTCCATAAGTCCTGCTATGTCGCCCCGTGCGATAATTTCGACACTGCCCGCGCAGTTCGCTCGATTGATCCCGCGCTCTTCCAGGTCATCGCGCACCGCGTAGACCGTCACCCCTTTTTCCTGAAGACGGGCTATGTCCTCAGTGGGTCTGGCAGGATGGCTGATGCTCACATTGCCTATTGTGAGAGTGGGACACTCCTGATTGACTATGTAATTGACCGCGTTAGCGCGAAGCAGGACGCTCAGTTGCGCGCCTGCATTTTTCAATGCGCGGCTCAACCACAAAATAGTGTCGTCCTGCTCTTCGAGCGTTCCGCGATAAGCCGATTCGACCACGTTCAATATCTTCATGGCTTGTCTCCTCTTTCGATTGATCGAAATTCGTTTTTTTACCTTGTGGGAATGACCAGAGTGTTGGTCGATTCGAGGGCCATCTTGAGAAAATCCGCAGGCCCGCCGCGGCGAACGCCCTCGACCGCGTTTGCGGCCCCGCGCTCGTCTACGCACAATCCGCAATTGACCCAGTTGAGAAGGGGACTGTCTTTTCCAATCTCCACGAGCGAACTGATAAAGTTCTTCGTCGTGGGATGGTCTTCCTCTTCGACTGTCGTTCCCTTGACGGGATTCGGATGTGGGGACTGGTCTTTCATTGCAAGATTCACCGCTCCCTCGTAAGCGAACACGTTGACGTGAATCCCCTTCTTCAAAGCTGAAGAGATAATTCGAAATGCCGTCGTAGAGTTTGCCGACTCATAAGGCGGGTCCATAAGAGCCAGCGTTAAAGTCTTCTCTGACATAATTGCCTCCTCTGGAAAACAGTTTTCAGTTTTCAGTTTTCAGTTTCTCGTCATTTCAGGGAGTCGTTGAAAACGACATCAACGACTCCTTAAAAGTCGATCAATGCCATATAACCTTTGTGTTCTCCCCGACCAGCAAATCCACAAGCGCGTCGATGCTCGACTCGGTTATGTCTGAGAACAGTTCCCCTGTCTGTATGCCTCTCTCTCTGAGGGAGAAGTCATCTGCGAGAAGGGTGACGCCTTCTTCGGCGAGTCGGGGGAGGTGCGAGTTGCGCGCATTTTTGCGCGCGGCGAGGACGCCGTTCTGCACCAGAAACACTTTCACATCATTGCCGCGTCGCTTGAGTTCGGCAGCCGTTTCAACAACGAATTGGGTATCGCGGGATTCGAACGGGTCACGCGATTCGATCAGCACATAACTGGACATAATCATTTACTCCTCTGCGTAGATTCGTTTTCAACAAAAGAATCCTGGAAGCAAACCAGCCGTTCTTTCGTTATAATCCGGGAGCGCGCAGCACTCGCGCTCCGTAGACCAAAGACGGCTGAAACGGAAAAAGACTCTCACTTTTGATATCTGGCATGGCAAAAAAAGTATCCGAGACCGAGGCGCGCTTCGATGCAATCGTGGAGGAGTATGGCAAGTTCCTGCGCGATGCCATCAGCCAGATTTGTCCCAAAGATATGGGGCTGGAGTTCGATGACATCGAGCAGGAAGCGCGTCTGAAACTTTGGCGGGCGATAGAAAGTGAGAGGGAAATCCGCAATCTCCCGTCTTATATTTACAGAATAGCCGTAACGACGACGATAGATGCTATGCGAAAGGTGCAAGACCGGCGCGAGGAACAACTGCAATCGCTGGAGACCGAAGAGGAGCCGGTTTTGCAGATCGCAAGCCAGGATGCGCTGCCCGATCAGATGGCCGAGCAGCAGCAGATGATCGAGAAGGTCGAAGAGGCGCTGGCCCTGCTTCGACCTTCTCGACGCCGTGTGGTGTCGCTCTATCTTGGGGGGATGACGAGCCGTGAAATAGGTGAGATACTTGGATGGAGCGAACCCAAAGCGCGTAATCTTCTCTATCGGGGATTGAAGACATTGCGAAAGTATCTTCGACTGTCCGGCGTCAAATGCGAGTGAGAGCCGGACGATCGTCTGTCGCTACCTGGAACGCGCATGAAATTCATCGAAGAAGAATTCAGAAAAATCTATCAGCAGGAGTTGGCTCGCCGTGAAAAGCGGACAGCGCAGTGCCTCTCGGCAGAGACCTTCGAGCGCATCCTGACAGGTGACGTGGATCAGGCCGGGCGCGAGGGCGTGGCAGATCACCTGATAGAGTGTTCGGCCTGCGCGCGCGAGTATCGCGCCCTAAGCTCGCTGAAGTTACAGCTTGAGCAGTCCCTCTCTCATACGCCTGCCGCTCCGCCTTCACAGTCGAGAGAGCGATTTATCTGGCCGCGATGGCGCATCGTCTCTGCAATCGCCATGATTTTTATCGCCATCGGAACCCCGCTAACCTTATGGCTGGCAACGCGGTCCGGCCCTGTGCCTCAGCCAAACGAGCGTGGAGGCCCTTCAGTAAGGCTCAATGTCTATCCGTCAGACAAAGCCATGCTCGACGACGCCCCGCAGAAACTCGAATGGTCTGCCGTCGAGCGGGCGGAAAGCTACAAAGTGTCGCTCTACGATTTTCAGTCAACCTCTGTTTGGGAGAGCGTTTCCACCACCGACACCTCCATCACGTTGCCCGAAACGGTTCGCGCCTCTCTGCAATCGGGCAAACCTTATTACTGGCAGATCACGATCCAGGAAGGCATCGAGCGCCGTCCCTCTGATGTGTTTCAGTTCACGATAAGCGTTGACGCGCGCAGGCAGTGACATATAGATGGGCAACAGAGTGAAAATGTCGAAGGTCAAAAATCTGAAATACGAAGGTCGCACCAAAACTTTCAACCTTGGACTTCCGACCTTAGACTTTCGACTCTCGTTTGTTTGTCTGTTTCTGTTTGTGATATGCGCGCCGCCGTTTGCGGGACAGGCATCGGGCAAAGCAGCCTCGCAGCCTGAATTGCAGCAACAGTATGAAACCGCCAAAAGGCGCGTCGGTCGCGGAGAGTTTGAAGAGGGTGAGCGATTGAGCAGGCACATACTTTCCGTTGCTCGAAACTCGCGCGACCTCCACTTCGAAGCTCGGGCGCTCAACCTGATAGGCAATATCTGCTTCTATACCGACCGGCAAAAAGAAGCCCTGGATTATTTTCAGCAATCGCTTTCCCTGATGCGCCAGACAGGTGACCGTCTGGGCGAAGCCGTATCACTCAAAGACATAGGCATCACCCTCAAAATCCTGGGCAGGCTCGACGAGGCGTTCGGGCCGCTTTACGAATCTCTCGATATATTTCGGCAACTCGATGCGAAGCCTCAGATGGGATCGGCCATAGAGAATATAGGCATGGGTTATGCGACACTGGGCGCATACAATCTGGCCTTCGAGATGTGCAAAGAGTCGTTGTCGATAGCCCGCGAGACCGGCGATGCCAACCTTCTGCATGGATCGGTCAGACGCATTGGAGAACTTTATCTACAGACGGACGATCCTCGGCGCGCGCTCCAATATCTGACTGAGGCGCTCGAAATCGCCGAGCGGGAAGGATTCCATCCTCCGCACCAGGCCGAAACGATGATGTACCTGAGCAATGCGATGGCCCGCGTCGGACGGGTGGAAGATGCCATAAGGATGCGCCTTCGCTCTATGGCCATCTGTCGGCGAGCCGGGTGGAAAAGCGGCGTGGTTTACAACTTTCAGGGGCTGGGCTGGCTGTATGTCGATAGCGATCCGGTCCGCGCGCTCGGTTATTTTCAGAAAGCGGCTGAACTTCGCACTGAGATAGATTCCCGTCCGTCCTGGAGCGATTACGTCTGTCTGGCCCACGCCTACAGGAAGCAGGACGATCTGGACCGAGCCATCGAGTATTATCAAAGAGCCGTCGAGCGGATAGAAACTTTTCGCGACCGTATCACCAGCGGGCAACACCGCGCCACCTTTATCGAAAAACACGGGCAGGCCTACAGGGGCTTTATAGAAGCACTCATAGAGCGAAATGAAAAAATCCCTGAAGGAGGAGATGATGTTCGCGCATTCAATGTGCTGGAACGCGCCCGTTCTCGCGCGATGCTCGATGCCCTGGCCGAAGCGCGACTCGACCTCGATCAGGAACTCGATGCCGACCTTCGCCAACGCCGCAGGCAAATCGATGCGCTGATAACCGATCTGCAAAAACGTATGGCTGAGACGGTCGCGCTCAAAGAAGAGCGCGACCGGATACTCAGGCAGTTGAATCAGGCCGAAGAGCAGTATGATCGCCTGATAGTTGAAATCAAACAGCGCAACCCTCATTACGCCACATTGCGTTATCCCGATAACCTGTCGCTCGAAGGAGCGCGCGCTCTTCTCAATGGGCGAACGGCGCTTGTGGCTTACTTGATCGCCAGGAACTCCGTGATAGCTTTTGTGCTGACCGGGAGGACTTTTCGCGCGATGCGTCTCAATGTGTCGCCCGACGTTCTCGAAACCCGCGCGCGCATATATGCAGACATCCTGAGCAGGGACGATGGAGACGGCTGGCGCGACACGAGCAGTCAGCTTTACACGGAGCTTTTGGAACCTCTGCGCCGCGAAATCGGACCTGATATAGATCATCTTGTCATAGTCCCGGATGGGGTGCTGCACTATTTGCCATTTGAAACTCTGATCCGAAAAGAGGAGGGAGGGAGCAGGTTTCTCGTGGAGGATTTCGCCATCTCCTACGTTCCGTCGGCAACAGTCCTGTCTCAACTGCGCGCAGAAGAACATGCATCTTCTGCCGGTGATCGCGTCGATTCGCTCATACTGGCCAATCCCGTCACGAACGAAGCGCAAGATGGCTCGAAAGATTCTGCTTCGCAAACGCGGGCCTTGTTTGATGACGAAGGTTTGCATATCGCGCCGATTCCATTCGCCGCCGCCGAAGCGAAAGCCCTTCGCCGTTACGTCGGGGCGGGGAGCGAAATCCATACAGGAAGCGAAGCGAGCGAGAGACTGATCAAGGCCGGTCAACTGGATCGCTTTCGAGTGATCCACTTTGCCACGCACGGGCTGATAAGCCGTCGCGCTCCGGCAAGGTCAGCTCTGGCTCTGGCTCCGACTGAAGAAGAAGATGGTTTTTTGCAGGCGCGAGAGATTTATCACCTCAAGCTTGCGAGCGACCTTGTAGTGCTGTCAGCCTGCCGGACGGCGCGCGGGCAGACGCTTTCAGGAGAAGGGGTGCAGGGAATGGCAAGGGCCTTCTTTCATGCCGGAGCGAAATCCGTTGTAGCAAGCCTCTGGAATGTGAATGATGAAAGGACCGCAACCTTTATGGAAGCCTTCTATAGCCGCTTGTCTGAGGGCCGGTCGAAGGCTGAAGCCCTGCGAGCGGCGAAACTTGATTTGCTCAACGATGATAGAGCGTCGGCTCCCCGATACTGGGCCGCTTTCATCCTGATCGGCGAGTCACAGGAAAATGTGCCTATCGGCAAAGGCTCTTCGTATTACTGGATTCTGGGTCTGGCTGCTTTGTCAGTGTTGCTCGTCGCGTTCTTCTTCCTGAAAAGAAACTTCGCATCATCAGAAAAGCGAGGCCGATGAGAGAGACCTCAAGACAACAGACCCCGACTCGGTATAACATCCTGGATCGAAGCAGGGGCAGGGCCGCGCATCAGTCGAGCGGCTTTGCGGTCGCTTCCGGTTCATAATGAGAAGTGAGGCGTGATTATGTCTGAGTACAGGAAAATCCTTTTCTCAATCGATCAGGGCGTCGCCCGTGTCACTCTTAATCGGCCCGACAAGCGCAATGCGCTCGACGGCGAAATAATCGGCGAGATACGCGACGCCGTTGATCGCACCGCCCGCGACGAAAGCGTTCGCGTGATACTACTCACAGGCGCGGGAAAAGATTTCTGTTCGGGCGCTGATCTGGCCGCGCTGCAGCGCATTGCGGAAGCCACAGTAATGGACAACGTCTCGGACGCGCGACGCTTTGCAGAGTTATTCATCGCGATGCGAAATCATCCGCGGCCCATAATCGCGGCGGTTCGCGGGCGGGCGCTTGCGGGCGGGTGCGGCCTTGCCACGGCCTGCGATATCATACTGGCGTCGGAGTCTTCGCAATTCGGCTACCCGGAGGTCAACATAGGATTCGTCCCCGCGATGGTGATGGCTGTGCTTCGTCGTTCGGTTTCAGAAAAGCGCGCGTTCGAGATGATAACTCGCGGCGAGATTTTTTCGGCCCGCGCCACGATGGAGATGGGATTAGTCAATCGTGTTTTCAGCGATGACCGGTTCGACTCCGAGGTTGAAGCTTACGTTTCATCGATGGCTGCAAAATCTGCTTCGGCTGTGAGCCTGTCGAAGAGTCTGCTCTATCACATGGACGCAATGTCGTTCGAAGCGGCGATAGAAGCGGGCGTGCAGATGAACGCTATCGCGCGGATGACTGAAGACTGCAAGCGCGGGGTGGAGCGATTTTTGAAGAAGTGAACCGTATGCTGATTCGAAAGGCCACTATAGAGGATATTCCGACGCTTGAGCGGCTCATCCCCCGCTCGGCGCGCGAACTGAGCGCAGGTTATTACACAAGCGAGCAGATCGAAGCCGCTATCGTTCACGTATTCGGAGTCGACTCTCAACTCATACTCGATGGCACATACTTCGTCGCTGAGATGGAGGGCCGAATCGTCGGCTGCGGCGGATGGAGCAAACGCCGAACTCTTTACGGAGGCGATCAGATGAAATCGGCCATTGACCCTTTGCTCGATGCGCGGACGGAACCGGCGCGCATACGCGCATTCTTCATCGATCCTCAGTGGGCGCGGCGCGGGATAGGAAGCCAGATTATAAAGGCTTGCGAAGAGGCTGCGCGCGATGCGGGATTCAGCGCGCTCGATCTGGTTGCAACGCTGCCCGGAGAGCCGTTGTACAAAGCCTTCGGGTATGAAGTGATCGAGAGATTCGACCTCGCTTTGCCCGACGATGTGATGCTGCCGTTAGCTCGAATGAGGAAGCCTATCACTCCACAGCACAACGCCTGACAGTTTGTCGGTCTTCATAACATCTTCACAACTTCATGATAGATAGTTCCTCGTGTTTGAAGCGAATTCCATCAAGCGAGGTTCTATGACACATTTGAAAAGCTGTGTGCTTGTACTTTCGATTCTTTCTCTGTCGATTTCATCGCCGGCTGCGCGAAATGGCGGCTTGTCTGACGCGCCAGCAAAACCGACCACGATAGATGAATACCTGACTCGACTGGTCGGCTTCGGATTTTCCGGCGCGGCGCTTGTGGCCAGAGACGGACAGGTGCTGCTTGAGAAGGGCTACGGCCTTGCGGATCGGAAGCGAAATATTCAGTCGACCAGAGAGACGGCCTTCGATATTGGATCGAATACAAAAGACTTTACGAAGATGGCGATCCTTCAACTGGCAGAGAAGAAAAAGCTCGGCCTCACCGATCCCATCACCAGATTCTTCGACAATGTGCCGATGGACAAGGCCGCGATAACTGTCGAGCAGTTGATGGATCATACCTCCGGCCTCGGCATGTATTCCGGCAGGGATGAAGAAAAAGTCACGAAGGAAGAATTCCTGCGGAGAGTGTTCGGCGCGGCGCTGATTTCCGAACCGGGAAAAGAGGACAACTACTCGAACCCCGGCTACGGCCTGCTCGCCGCGATCATCGAGAAAGTCTCCGGCCAGCCTTTCGAGAAGTATCTGGACGAACGCATATTCAAACCTGCCGGGATGACGATGACCGGCTATCTGATACCGAAATGGCGGGACGGTCAGATCGCGCACAGCTATATGGAAGGCGAAGATCGAGGCTCGACCTTTGATTATCCGCACCTCGCGGATGGTATTTCCTGGAGTCTGCGCGGGGCTGGCGGCACGCTATCGACGCTCGGCGATATGTACAAATTCCATCTCGCGCTGGAAGGCCAGCAGTTGCTCTCAAAGGAATTCAAAGAGAAGCTGTTCGCAATCGATAGCCCGGTGACGCTGGTCGGCGGCAACGGCGTTCATTATTTCGTGTACATGCGCGAACCGGCCACTCGCATCGCTATACTGATCGCCACGACTGATGCCGGATTGCGGGCGACGGAAATCAACAGGCCGATAATGTCGCTTGCCAGAGGGCGAGAAGTTCCGCTGCCACCCCAGACCGTCAAGCTTGATGGCGCGGCTCTGACAAAATTGATCGGGACTTACAATCTGCCCTCCGGCGCTGAGTTGAGTGTTTCCGTCAAAGGCGAGCGGTTGTTCGTTGCGGGCGCGAATCAGGAAGGATTCGATCTGCTTGCAGGCGGCAGGCGCGGCAACCCGGAACGGATCAACAAAATGACGGCTCAGGTCAGCCTGATGCTGGAAGCTGCCGCGAGAGGAGACCACGCTCCGATGCATAAAGCGTTTGGCGCAGCTATGCCGTTTGATGAATTCAAACCGAGGCAGGAAAAGTTATGGCAGCAGCGCAAGGAGAAGTTCGGCCAGTTCAAAGCCGTCACCGTGCTTGGCACTGTACCCGGTCAGGGGGGCTACGTCACGACCGCGCGGCTCGATTTCGAGCGGGGCGTGGATTACTCTCAATTTATGTGGGGAGGCGAAGGGCTGCTTAGAGGCATCCGGCTTTCAGTCTCAAATCCGGGAACGCAATTCTTCCCGCAATCGGCGACGGAGTTTATCAGCTTCAATCCGACGACTGGAGAATCAATCGGCCTCGGCTTCAAACCGGGTGAGAAAGCCGGGAACTTCAAACTGACCGTGCAGGCAATGAGCGGTTCGGTCTCATCAACTCCATCAGCGATTAAAAAATCCGGCGAGGCGAAATTGCCGGACACTGCCGCGGGCCGCATCGCCGAGGCTTACTTGAAAGCATTTAACTCCGGCGATGAGAAAGTGATGAAGGAGTTCTTTCTCAACAACCTGTCCAAAACGTCACTGGCAAACCGCCCGATGGAAGATCGACTGAAAATCTATCGCCAGATACATGATGATCTGGGTGATTTGGAACTGGAGAGCGTTGGCGAAGCTGGCGACGAAGGCATCACCGTGACGACGAAAGCGAAGAAGGGCGGGAGTGTGGAGTTCCGCTTCGAGGTCGATACGGCAGAGCCGCAGAAGTTGAAAGCCATCCGGGTCGAGCGGAGATAATGAAAACAGCCCGGAGAGTTCGATCACGAAGAGATTCAATCACTCGATCCCGAACTGCCATATACCCCGGCGTCGCTGGCAGGCATAGCCCTGGCGGCCATCTATATTCCCGCTCGCCCTGCGGCAAAGGTTGATCCGATGATCGCGCCCAGGTATGAAGAAGGACTCAGATTTTCTGCTCCCTTGACACCGCAAATCGCTGAGAGTATACATTGACCGTATACCATCCGCATATTCACCGTAAAATTTCAGATGCGACGCGGCAGCTACTTATCGCGAACATCTGCGTCGTTGACAAGATCGCTCGTTCGTTTTCTGTTTCTGATAAGGCTCGAAATCCGGTTTTCATAGATATTGACTTTTTACTCCGGCTCGGCTTGATATGATCGCGCCATGCGGCGTGATCGCAACAATCCATAACTGGCCAGATGGAAGCCGAACATATCTCCCTCAAATCGGCTCTGAAAGCCAGTTTCGCGGCAACCATTCCGCACTTCAGGAGGGTAACTATGAAACGCAGAGTCTTATCCGCATTGCAGGTCACGCTCATCACGCTGGCGATGTCGCTCCAGGCTCTCCCGCAATCGGACGTTTCCGGCGCTACCATCAAAGGCACCATACTCGATCAGAACGGGGCCGTCGTGGTCGGCGCAGTTGTCACTGCAAAGAACATCTCGACGGGACTCGTCCGGTCGGATAAATCCAACTCGGAGGGAATCTACCTCATTCAGGCTCTTCAACCCGGAGTGTACGAAATCCGAATCGAGGCCACCGGGTTCGAGACGGCTGTGCTGAAAAACTTCGAGTTGACGGTCGGGCAGGTGGCCACTTTTAACAGAGAAATGAAAGTCGGCTCGGTCACCACCGAGGTTCAGGTCACTTCTGATGCGCCGCTCATCGAAATCGAGCGTTCGCAACAGGCCAACACCATCGATGTCCGTCAGGTCGAAAACCTCCCCAACATAGGACGTGGATTCACTTCTTATGTGTTCACGCTTCCGGGAGTGTCAAGCTCGGACGCCCCGCGCGCCCAGAACCCCGGATTCACCTTCGGCACTTCAGGGTTTTCCATTGGCGGAAGCAACGGGCGCAACAACCTCGTCACCCTCGACGGCGGCGAAAATGAATATGGATCGGGCCAGTTGAGAACCAACATCAGCGTCGAGGCGATTCAGGAATTTCAGGTCAACCGCAACGCCTTCGCCGCTGAGTTCGGATTTACAGCAGGCACGGCCATCAACGTCATCACCAAAGGCGGCGGGAACAGCTTTCACGGCAGCGGATTTGCCTTCTATCGCAATCAGTTCACGTCGGCCAGGAACTTCTTCGATACCTTCCCTAAAGAAGCTTTCGATCAGAGGTTATTTGCCGGAGGCACATTCGGCGGGCCGATAGTCAAAAACAAAGCCTTCTTCTTCACCTCCTACGAGGGACTGAAACTCGACACCGTCCGCTTCCGCAACTACACGAGCAATCCGGCGGTGCTTGCTCCGACATTAGGGCAGGCGGGGTATCTCGATTTGTTAGTCAATTCGCTGAACGCCAACGCCAACACCCGGCGCATAGCCGCTAATCTCCGTCAGGCGCTCATCTCGACCAACTTCCCGAACACGATAAATCTTCTCCGCAGCAACGAGGGCGCGATCAACGCCCCCGACCGCCTGCACAGTTGGACGACGAAGATCGATTATCAGGTCGGCAACAACGACTCGATATCGGCGCGCTTCTCGCTCACGCATAACGACACGGACAATCTCCTCGAAGGCAACACCGGATCGCCGAGCGCAAGCACCAATCTGTTTTTCCGCGACTACACGGCGGTCGGAACCTGGACGCATAACTTCGGCACCAACATCATCAATCAACTCAGACTTCAATTTGTGCCGAACAACTCCGCGCGCACTGTACCGAAAGCTCCCGGCACGACATCCCTGCTCATAGCAGGCATAGGCGATTTCGGGCGCGGCTTTGCGACACCGTTCAACACCTTCCAGGATCGCTATCAGTTCGAAGACACTCTGGGCTGGGCGAAGGGAAGGCACAACATCAAATTCGGCGGGTCATATCGCCCGGTCAATTACCGCGTGATAAACGAACTGTGGTTCGCAGGCGAATGGCAATTCGCATCGGGCATCTTCCCGGTCATACTTGCCGTGCCTGCGGCTGATCGCCTCGCGTTAGTACTCTTCAACCGCAGCTTCGGAACTGACCCGCAGACCGGCGCGCGAAGAGTTCCGGACAATGGCCCTGCGGCGGCCAATTTCAGTTCGATCCAGTCGTTCAATCTCGGATTGCCATTCCTCTATCGCCAGGGGTTCGGAAACGCAGAATGGCAGGACTGGGCGCATTATCTCGGATTGTTCGCGCAGGATTCGTGGAAGATCAATTCGCGATTCACAGTGGATTTCGGCGTCAGACTGGATTATGACGTGGAACCATCGCCGCTTCAGAAGAAAGCTTATCTTTCGCCTCGTCTCGGATTCGCGTGGGACCCCTGGGGCGATCAGAAAACAGTCATTCGCGCAGGCGGCGGAATCTTCTATTCGCCGGTCTACTATCAGGTGGCTTATGTCACGAACCTGCTCAATGACAGCGGGCAGTTCATAAACCAGATTTTCAAGACGCCGCTCGACGGCGCGCAGGCTCCCGCTGCGATATGGGGCGCAGGGGTGGCGGCAGGGAAGCTTCCCTTCACTGCTCTTACGGAAGCCGACCTCAACGGGCTTGGCATAGCTACGGGACAGGGCAGCGCCGGACGAGTCGTCTTCGACGCAGACCCCGACTACAAGAACAATTACTCGATTCAGGGAAGTCTCGGCATCTCGCGCCAGATCATGCAGGATCTCTCGCTCGAAGTCGCCTACCAGGTCTATCGCGGAGTTCACATTCAAACATCGCACGAAGTGAACTATCGGGAGACGGGAGTAGTCAGTCCGGCCTTCGGGCCGCAGTTTACCCGCATCGATCCGACGATAGCGCAACAGAACATCTACAAATCGATAGGCAACTCGATCTATCACGGGATGACCACGAGCCTGACGAAGAGGTTCAGCAACAACTTCCAGTTCCAGGCCAACTACACCTGGAGCAAGGCGATTGACGATCAGACGGATTTCAACTCGGCGTTTTCGGCCTTCATCCCCAACAGGCTCGACTTGGAGCGCGCCGTGTCTGCCTTCGACATTCGCCACAACTTCGTCGCCAACGCCGTCATCCGTAGTCCGTTCAAGGCCGGAGATGGCTTCCTCGGAGCCGCATTCGGCGACCTCACCCTCAGCCCCATCGTGTTCGTGCGCAGCGGCATTCCTTTCACGCTGCGCATAGGCCGCGATGCCAACGGCGACGCGCACAGCCTCTATGATCGTCCGTTTCTGGCCTCGCGCAACACCGGCACGGGCGACAAATTCTCAAGCGTCAATCTGAGAATCAACAAGCAGTTCTACATCAACCGCGATTCGGGCCTGAGAGTCGAGTTCATCGTCGAAGGACAGAATCTCCTCAATCAGACCAACTTCCTTTCCGTAAACGATGTGGTCTGCAGTCCGGGGGTCAACCCTGCCAACGTCAATCCGTTATTTCCAGGCTGCGATGCGCAACTCCTCTTCGGGCCCTACAACGTCCGCGGGAGCAAGAATATCTCGCGCAATTCGCCGCTCGGATTCAACTCCGCCCTTCCGGGCCGCCAGATTCAGTTCGGCCTGAAGGTGGCCTTCTAAATCGAGTCCAGAGAGTCTGGAGAGTCTGGAGAGTCCAGAGAGCCTTGAGGGTCGGGAGAATTCCCTGACGTTCTCAAGACTCTCTGGACTCAGGACTTTTCAGGCTATCGCTGGACTCTTTTTTCCTGCCCCACTATCCTTTTCCGTTCGTGAAGAAAAGCTTCGATAGAAGATGATTCAGGAGCAGGTATGGAGATCAAGCTCAGTCTTTGCGCGATTCGCCCATGGCAGAAGGGAGATGAACAGTCTCTCGTGCGACATGCCAATAATAAAAAGATATGGCTCAATGTGCGCGATGCCTTTCCTCATCCTTACACGATGGAGGATGCCCGGTGCTGGATTGAAAAAGCGAATGAGCCGCCAGCGACGAATTTCGCCATAGTGGTAGAAGGTGAAGCCGTGGGTGGAGTGGGGATGATCTTGAAAGATGATATCTATCGTCGCTCTGCCGAGGTCGGTTACTGGCTCGGAGAAGAGTTCTGGGGTCGCGGCGTGGTGACAGAAGCGGTGCGCGCGATTGTCGAATATGCGTTTGAGAATTTCGATCTGTGCCGACTTTATGCGGGCGTGCTTGAGTGGAATCCAGCATCGATGAAGGTGCTGGAAAAAGCCGGATTTCAATTCGAAGCGCGGCTCCGCAAAGCCGTCACCAAAGAAGGGCAGACGATGGATGAATTCATCTATGCTCTGATCAGAGAATGAAAAGAAACCACGACAGACCGGCCCATCATTCCAGAACCGCCGTCACTTCGATTTCGATCAGGAAGTCTGGGACGGCGAGCGACGAGACTCCGATCCATGTGCTTGCGGGACGCCTCTCTTCAGGGAAAAATTCTCTCAACGCATTGCCGACCGCGCCTGCATCTTCCGGCTTGTAGTTGACTATGTAGATGCGCAACGCGACGACATCTGCAAGCGTTCCGCCCGCAGACCTGACAGCCGCCTCGACATTGCGCAATGCCTGTCTTGCCTGTTCAGCCAGATCACTCGCGCCGATAATTTCTTTCTTCTCATTCCACGCGGTCTGCCCTGAGATGTAGACCGTCTTTGCGCCGCTGGCGACAACGATTTGAGAGAAGCCATGCTGAAGGCTTGGAAAAAGCGAGTCGGGATTGATGTGCTGTTTGGGCATAATCTCCAACCTTATCGGGTCTCGACTATCGAGCTATGGCCCGCAACACCGCAGCCAGTACTGACCTCTGAAAGTCAGCATCCTGATATTCAAATTGTTCGGCGGATCGCCGTCGCAGTTCTCCGCTTCATCGGGTGAAACGTGTATGATCGCTTCGGCTTTCCCGTCTCCATTCAAATCTCCGCGCAATTTTATATCAAGTTCCGCTGCATCGCCCAGGATCGCCGTCAGGTTGGATTTGCTCGACCGGGCATCGCTTCGAGCGAGGGCGAAAGCCGCTATGCACTGAACCGCCCCTGCAGGGCGAAGTCGCCTGTTGAGCGATGATCCTATATTGAATCGATCATTCCACCGGGAATTGCTGTAGCTCAATACAGCAGGTTGCTCAATGATGGCGTTGAACCATGATGCTTCAACCGATCTAAGCCGGACTAAGAACGAACTGGGTGTCGATGTTGTTGCGCTTGAAGAGTCCTTCTATGCCCGTCTTATCGACTGCCTTCGTGTAAGCCTCTTCAGCAGTGACCATCTTCGACTTGACCAGTTCGAGGAGGGCATCGTTGAGCATGACGTTTCCGAGCGCGCGACCCGTCTGCATCGCCGAGGTTATCTGAAACGTCTTGCCTTCGCGAACCAGATTGCTGATCGCATTGTTGACTATCAGCACTTCGAGCGCGGCAACTCGCCCGCCGCCCACTTTGCGCAAAAGAGTCTGCGATATGACTGCGCGAAGAGATTCCGAAAGCATGATGCGAATTTGCATCTGGCGGTCGGCCGGAAACTGATCGATTACGCGATCAACGGTCGAGGCGGCAGTCGTGGTGTGAAGCGTTCCAAAAACAAGATGGCCCGTCTCGGCTGTCTCAATAGCTATTGCCACAGTTTCAAGGTCGCGCATCTCGCCGACAAGCACTATGTCGGGGTCTTCGCGAAGCGCCGCTCTGAGAGCGTCTTTGAATGAATCGGTATGGGTGTGAACCTCGCGCTGGTTGATGAGACACTTTTTGTTTTCGTGAACGAACTCGATGGGGTCTTCGATGGTGATGATGTGATCCGTTCGATTTCGATTGATGTAGTCTATGAGCGCGCACAGAGTCGTCGATTTCCCTGAGCCTGTCGGGCCGGTCACAAGCACCAGCCCCTTGTTCAGATTGCACAGTTTCAGTATCGCCTGCGAGAGTCCGAGCTTTTCGGCGGTGAGGATTTCATTGGGGATGACGCGAAAGACGCCGCCCCAGCCTTTGCGATCCATGAAGATGTTTGCGCGGAAGCGCGCAAGCCCCAGGATTTCGTAAGCGAAGTCGGTGTCGTGACGGCGGTCGAACTCCTCGCGATTTTTCTGAGGCATGATCGAGGTGAGCAGCCCGCGAAGCTCATCAGGCGCAAGCTGGGGAAGCGACTGATCGAGCGGAGTCATCTCTCCGTCTTTGCGAATCATCGGCGGCATACTGACCGACATGTGCAGGTCAGAAGCTCCCTTTGCCATCATATCGCGAAAGAGCTTGTCCATCTGACTCGTATTGCCCCCCTGCGGTGCCGAAGCCGATATCGGAGCAGTCTGACGGGGAGGAGGCACAGCGGGCGCAGAAGCGAGCGCCCCTGTCCCGCCCGTCTGAGCGGGAGGCGGAGAGGGCCTCGATTGAAGATCGGGAGGCACATTGAGCGCCGGGGAAGTTGGCTTTATGGGACGCTCAGAGGCGGCAGCAGGGCGAACGCTGACTGCAAGCCCCGTAGGCGCTTTGACTATTTTCACTCTGAAATTGCCCACTCCGCCAAGCTCATAATCAAACTCGGCTGCGCTCTGCGTCTGAAGCTCGCGGCGCGTGTCTTCGGGAACTATCGGCGCGATGAGCGATCCCACCTGCGGATGTCCGAGCGGAGACGCAGCCAGATCATAAGCTCCCGCATCGGTCATCAGACGTGGCCGCTGCCCGACTTCGAGACGCAATTCCTTGCCTTTCTGGTTGTGAAGAATTCCCAGCAGGCTCTCTATGTTATCCATCATAACTGCCTCGCTCCTCAATATGATCTCGTAGATTGAATGTGAATAACTCGGGGCCTGGGGGCCGAGCCATATTACACCAACCGCGCAGGTGAGAGGAATACATAAAGCATAAGTCGAGGCTTGATGATGAGTCGCCTGGTAGAACAGTCGGCCAGCCTGTTGACGCGCGGAAAGTATGAAAATTGAGGCAACGCAGGCTGACAGCCTGCCGTACATTTTCTGATGAGAATCAAACAGCGGCAGGAAAGTACACATTGTCTGCGCTCATATTGAACTCTAAAATCCAACTGATGCTTGTTTCCGATTTCGACTACCATCTGCCCGAACATCTGATCGCGCAGGAACCCGCTTTGCAGAGAGACGCCTCGCGGCTTCTCATCCTTGATCGCGCAAGCGGCCAGCTTCACGATTCAACCTTCGACCGCCTGCCTGATTTCCTCACATCAGGGGACGCGCTCGTGATGAATAACACGCGAGTTTTTCCCGCGCGACTCATCGGCAGAAGAGTAAGGTCGAGCAAACAGGGCGAGGAAATCGAAGGAGCGCGCGTCGAGGTTTTTCTCGTTCGTCAGATCGAGCCGCTTGTGTGGGAAACTCTCGCGCGACCGGGCAGAGCGTTGCCTGCGGGAGCGAGGCTTGAGTTCGCTGACGAATTGAAAGCGGAAGTGATCGAGCGTCTCGAAGCCGGACGGCGAATAATCCGTTTCAACGCCGACAGTGATTTCGACGAGACAATAGATAGAATCGGGCGCACTCCGCTTCCGCCTTACATAAAGCGCAAAGAAGACGCCCGACTCGACCGCGAGCGTTATCAAACCGTCTTCGCCAGCGAGCGCGGAGCGATAGCCGCCCCGACCGCGGGGCTTCATTTCACTCCCGCGCTGCTTGACCGCATTCGTCAGCGCGGAGTTGAAACAATAGAAATAACTCTGCACGTAGGCTACGGCACATTTCAGCCTGTGCGTGTCGAGAGGGTCGAAGACCATCGCGTTGAATCAGAGAGATACACCATAAGCGAAGACGCCGCCCGCTCGATCAATCGCGCTCTCAAAGAAGGCCGCCGCATTATCGCCGTCGGCACGACCACCACTCGCGCGCTTGAATCAGCCTGTCGGCAGGTGACAGGGAACAGGGAACAGGGAACAGGGGATAAAATTCTGCTACCTGTCACCTGTCACCTGTCACCTGTCACCTGCGCAGAGACCGAGCTTTTCATCTATCCCGGATTCGAGTTTCGCGCCGCGAGCGGGCTTGTGACCAATTTTCATCTGCCGCGCTCGTCACTGTTGATGCTCGTTGCAGCATTCGCCGGACGCGAGTCGATTCTCAAGGCTTACCGTCACGCGGTCGAGCGCGAGTATCGCTTTTATAGCTACGGCGACGCGATGCTGATCTTATAAAATAAAAAAGCGGCCCTAAGGCCGCGTCTTTGTGTTTCTTTTGAAACGGGTTTCAGATCGCCGCTTCCTTCGACACGGCGAGCAGGCGATTGAGAGCGGCGTTTAGCATATCCAATCCTCGCTCCCCCGCGGCGAAGCTTCGGAGTTTGCCTTCCCGGTCGAACAGATAATAAGCAGGCACGTAGCCCTGTTCATTTTTGAAAGCGTCGCGCAGATGATGCAGATTATCGACCGCGCACGATTCGGTTATGTCGTAGTCGGCCACGGCCTGCCGCACCGCTTCAATGTCTGTGTCAGCCGGGTAGCGCGGCATGTGAATAGCCACAGTGCGGAGACCCCGTTCTTTATACTGTTCGCGCCACTCGATCACGCGCGGCAGATTTTCTTTACAGATGCCGCAACTGATCGACCAGAAGTGAATGAGCGTCGCGTGTCCTTTCGTTTCGTTTTCGGCTTCTTCCTGCGAGCCACGTATCCACTCGGTCGCGCCTTCGAGTCGCGGCATTTCAGTTCCAATTCTCATCATTATATTCACCTCTTGAAACGAAGAGTGATGATCCGGTCGAGCTGGATCATCACTCGCAAAAACTGTTACGGCTTGAGAGTTTCCTGGCCCGGACGCCATTCGGCCTGACAGAGGCCGCCGGTTTGAAGAGCCTGAATGACGCGGAGAGTTTCTTCGACCGAGCGCCCGATGTTGAGATCGTGGACGACCTTGTAGCGAAGTATGCCTTCCGGGTCGATGACGAACAGACCCCTGAGAGCGATGCCGCGATTTTCGATCAGCACTCCGTAATCGCGCGCCACCTGCTTGGTGACATCCGAACCGAGAGGATAGAGCAAGCCTTCGATTCCGTTCTTGTCGCGCGGAGTCTGAAGCCATGCGCGATGCGAATAAACCGAATCTACCGAAACGCCGAGTACGTCTACGCCGATGGCCTGAAAGTCTTCATAATGGTCGCTGAAAGCGGTCAACTCCGTCGGGCAGACGAAAGTGAAATCGAGCGGATAGAACATCACGACGAGCCATCTGCCCCTGTAATCGGACAGTTTGACTGGCTCGTTGAGTTTCTCAAGATTTCTGGTCGAGGCCATTTCGAAATCCGGAGCAGGCTGGCCCACCTGCGCCTTCTCA
This sequence comes from Blastocatellia bacterium UBA7656, assembly GCA_002483445.1. Taxonomy (GTDB): domain Bacteria; phylum Acidobacteriota; class Blastocatellia; order UBA7656; family UBA7656; genus UBA7656. Next base: position 16,921 of record DLHY01000085.1, on the reverse strand, counting down.
AAAGCTATTGCTGCTGACATTTGTTTCCTCCTGTATTTGCTTTAAGTTCTTGTCGTTTTTCGCAATGATCCGCGAGTAAAAACGAAGTTAAAAACTGCGCCCCTATTCGGAGCGGCAATCCGGGCAAATGCCCCTAAGCGTGATATGAATGCCTTCGGGTTTGAATCGGGAGCGGCGCGCGGCGGCGCGCATCAATTCCATCGTGTCGGATATATCGAAGTCCACGAGTTTGCCGCAGCAGGTGCAGATGGCGTGATCGTGGCGGGCAGTCTCGCGGTCGTAGCGACTGGCGGCGTTGCCGAAAGTTATCTCGCTGATAGCTCCCTGCTCTTTCAGGTATCGCAGCGAGTTGTAAACTGTCGCATAGCTGATCGTCGGCGTTTTTTTGCGCGCCCGTTCGAAGACCTCCGCCGCCGTAAGATGATCGTCGCTTTCGCGCACCACATCGAGAACGACTCTTCGCTGACGGGTCAGCGCCGGATCATCAATGGATGCCTTTCTGATCGAATTCTTTTTGCTTAACATAACGATAGTTAGAATAATTCTAAATCTAAAGACTGTCAACAGGGAGATGAAAATATTTTTCGAATACGCGCGCCGACGTTGACATCCGACCGGCATTGAATCAGATTTCTCGCGGCGGATTCCAAATATGAAGCCCTCAGATGAAATAACTACTGGAAGCGATATCGAAACTCTGCGGCGGACGGCTGATCTCGCGCATCGGCTATGGGCGATAAAAATCAGCGCGCGCGCGGCGCTCGGTCTGGTGTGGGTGATCGAAGGGCTTGCGCCGAAAATCCTGTTCGTGAGCCCAGGTGAAATCGAACTGGTCAGAGCATCGGGTCTCTACTGGCAGACGCCCGAACGCACGCTTGCGATGATCGGAGTGGCGGAAATAATTGCAGGGCTATGGGTGCTTTCGGGCTTATGGGAGCGGGCGGCAGTACTGACGGTGTCGATTGCAATGTGCGGGCTTGTCGCTGTCGTCGTTGGAACGGACGCAAGGATGCTGGTCAATCCGCTCGGAGGAATTTCAAAGAATCTCTGCCTGCTTGCCTGCGCAATCGTGGTATGGCGGCTTGCCCCCGTCGCGCCGAGAGCGAGTCGCGCGCGCGAGCAGAGCATACAAGGTTGATTGGATTTCGACTGTGACCCCAGAGACTACAAACACTGATCAAGTCGCTCCTCTGTCGTGGGCCGCGCGAGTGTTGTTCGGCTGCATCGCTTTTGCCGGCACGGCGGTTTATGCGTCGAGCTTCGGCGTATTCGACGGCAGCGAAAACCTCCTGCCCATAGCGCGCAGCATCGGCATCGCTTCAGGAATTTCATGGATAGTTTTCGGCGCGGTGCTTCTCGCCGCGACGCGCTGTCGGCCTTCCGTGCTTGCGTGGGCTGATGCCTGCCTCGTAGCTCAGGCCGCAGGCATCGGCGTTTTGATGACAAGCGTGCTTGTGAATCTGATCGCGCGGGCGAGCGACGCGGCCTCGACCGAAAACGCTTTCAAGATGGTTCACGCTGCTATCGTACTCGCGGCTGATGTGTTGATGGCGTGGCTCTTCGTTCGTCGCGCCCGACGGCTGGGGATGAGTTTGAAGATGGCGCTTGCGCTCTGGGTAGTGGCGCTCAATGGATGTTTTCTGCTCATCCTCCTGGCGAGTCCTGCGAGACCATACTGACGGAGATCGTATGAAACTCACGATGGTCGGTCGATTGAGCGAGTGTTTACTGATCGCTTATCGAACGCCCGCCGAAAGCGTCGAGCATCTCGTCCCCGCTCCTTTGCAACTGGTCACGCGCGACCGCTGGGCTTTCTGGAACATCGTCGCCTGTCGCATAGAAAAAATGCGCCCACGGGGAACGCCACTCCCGTTCGGAATGAGTTATTATCACGTCGCGTATCGACTCTATGTTCGCGCCGAGGTTGCGAGCGGAGATATGATCGAAGGGCTTTATTTCGTTCGCAGCGACGCCGATAACTTTCTCGTTTCGGAACTGGGCAATCTCACGAGCGATTTCAGATTTCACACCGCAGCCATAATGCACTTCGAAGACGCGGGTCGATTGATCTTCGAAGTGCGCGACTCAGGCACAGACGCGCGCCTTTGCGTCAATTGCGAAGAAGAGCCAGGTCTTGCGCGAGATTCCTGTTTCGCTTCGATGAAGGAAGCCGCTCAGTTTTTGAAGTATCGCCCTCTCGGTCTTTCCTGCCGGGACGGATGGCTGCGAGTGGCTGAAGTCTTTCGCGACGAATCGCAGTGGAAAGAAACTCTGGTAAGCGTCGAAGAAGCGCGATGGTCATTCTTTGACTCTCTGGCACAGAAAGAAGTCGCGCTTGAGCTTGCCGCTCGCGTAGCGCCGATTGATTATCGCTGGCGGCTCGGTCGAAGAGAACGGCTCGCTTGAAACAGCAAGAGCGGGTGTTTTGCCTCGTTCAATCGCTAAGAAAAGTCTGGAGTCTGGAGTCTGGAGTCAGAAGGTGTGAGCGCATTCTGCGATTGACTCGTACCTCCTGCCTCTTCATTCTTTCAGAGTGTCGTCGCTGACTATATGGACGACTCTTGAAAAACAAATAGTCTTGCATTGTCGCAAAGCCCCTGCATACTGACTTCAGACTCCAGACTCCAGACTCCAGACTTTTTTGAGGAGATTTATCATGAGAACAAGACTTCTTTTCATAGTCCTCACCCTCGTTCTTTCATCGGCAGCCGCGCCCTTGCAGACCGCGACTCAACTGAGCGCGCTCGCCCGTATGCCTGTCAAAGAAATCACCGTCTTCAAGGACGGACACGCTTTCATCCTGCACGAAGGCGCGATGCCTACAGATCAGTCGGGCAATGTGTTGATGGATTATCTGCCCGCGCCTGTGCTTGGCACATTCTGGCCTTACTCGGCTGATAAAGGAGTCAAACTCTCTTCGGTCGTGGCGAGTCAGCGCCGCGTGAAAATAGATCATACTGCGCTCAATCTTCGCGATCTCATCGAAGCGAACGCGGGCGCGGAAGTCGCCATCACCGAGAATGCTCTGCCCGCAGCCAGCTATTCGGGAACACTGATCGGCATCCCCTCGCGCAGTTCCGAGGAACTTGAAGCGACAGGGCTTCCGAACTCGGGCGACAAACTCCCTGAAAAAGGCGATGTAGTTCTCGTGAAAACCAATGAGGGCGTCAAGGTCGTCCCGCTCGCTAATATCCGCGATGTGATATTCAAAACACCGCTCAAACCTCGAATAGCTCAAGAGGAATTTCGAAACCTCCTCACTCTCAAACTCGACTGGGGCAATCGCGCGGCGGAACGAGCGGTCAATGTCGGACTGGTCTATCTGCAAAAAGGCATTCGATGGATACCGAGCTACAAGATCACTCTCGATGGACGCGGAAACGCCGTCATCCGACTTCAGGCTATTCTTCTCAACGAACTGACTGACTTTCAGAATGTAACAGCCAATCTGGTCATCGGAGTGCCAACCTTCGCATTCAAGGACACGCTCGATCCCATATCGCTGCAAAAAACTTCCGCGCAACTCTCGCAGTATTTCCAGCAGGGAGACCGCGCGCAGATGCTGTCGAACGCCATCATGTCGCAAAGCGCACGCATGACGGAGCGTGTTGCGCCGCAGGAAGCGCCCGTCGATCTCGGTCCCGGCATCCCTGAATCGAACAGGAGCGAAGACCTCTTTATCTTCACCGTCAGAAATATCACGATGAGAAAAGGCGAGCGGATGGCTATGACTATCGCCGAATACACCATTCCTTACAAAGATATCTTCGCGCTCGATCTCGCTTATGCCCCTCTACCTGAAGTGCGCAGAAATCTTAACAACGAGCAGCAGATGGAAATGGCCCGACTGCTTGCCACGCCGAAAGTCGCGCACAAAATCCGCCTGACCAATCAGAGCAGCTATCCGCTGACTACCGCGCCTGCGCTCATCGTCCGCGATGACCGAGTGCTTGCGCAGGGGATGATGACTTTCACTGCCACGGGAGCGAAGGTCGATCTGGAAATCACCAAAGCCGTAGACATTCAGGTTGCGAAGAATGAAACCGAAACCCGCCGCACTCCGAACGCGATGCGTTGGCAGGGCAATGATTATGCCCGCGTGGAACTAACGGGCGCGCTCACGCTGACGAACTACCGAAATATTCCGGTCGAAATAGAAGTCACGCGCAACGTACTCGGACACATAGATACGGCAGACAACAACGGCCAGATAACCAAAGTAAATGTGCTTGAAGACGGCAGGTACATGCCTGCGGGCGATTATCCTCAGTGGTGGGGTTGGTATAGCTGGCCCTGGTGGTGGCATCACCTCAACGGAGTTGGCCGCATTCGCTGGGACGTGAGGCTCGAACCGGGAAAGAAGATCGATCTCGTTTACACTTGGCATTATTTCTGGCAGTGATATGATCACGGGCTGGTCCCGGCAAGTCAGGAGCGAATGGCCATCAGGTTTCGCCGCCGCTTTTTCAACGCGGCTTGGCGAGTGCCAATCTGAAAATTCGTCCTCCACATCGGCTTGATGCTGCGGGACCAGCGCCGTTTTTATACAGGGAGGTATTCTCGCATGGCTCGGCGCGAAGTCATCATCAAAGACACTCATCGCGGACTGTGGTACAGGGACGGAGTGCTGACGAAAATACTCGAAGCAGGGCGACATAAAATCCCGCGCCATATCAATCTCGGCTTTTATCGCACGCCCCGGTTCGAAGTCGTACTCGTCGATGTGCGCGAGCGCGACCTTACGATCAAGGGGCAGGAGATCCTGACCAGCGACAAAGGCGCCCTTCGCGTGAGCATCATCGTTCAGTTTCGCGTCACCGATCCGCAGGCCGCCATTCACAAGGTCGCCGATTACGAAGACCGCCTTTACAGCGACGTGCAGCTTGCGGCCAGACGGTCGCTCGCCACGATGATGCTCGAAGAAATTCTCACGAACCGAAACCGCCTGAGCGAAGACATCCTGCGCGACGTGAAGGAAGCGGCTTCGAGCTACGGCGTGGCGATCATTCGCGCCGACGTGAAAGACCTGATCTTTCCGGGCAATCTTCAGGAGATCATGAATCGCGTGCTTGCTGCCGAGCGGATGAGCGAGGCTCAGATGGTCGAAGCGCGCACAAGATCTGAAGTGCAGAGAATGGAAGCGCAGTCGAAAATGGAAACGGCGAAGCTCGAAGTCGAAGCGAAAGTCGAGGCCGCGCGGCTTGCCGCCGAAAGCGAGGCGCACATTGAGAGGATCAAAACTGAATCGGAGATATCGGCTCTGCGCGAGCGCGAGCAGGCGGCGCAGGCTTACAGCAAGCATCCGGCATTGCTTCGCTTGATGGAGCTTGAAACTCTCCGCGAGATGGCTCGCTCCGGGAACGCCCGCATCTACATCGGCTTCGACGGCAAAAAGGTCGAAGGCGAGCGCGATTGATCAGATTCGATTTTGCTTCTTTAACTCGACGAGCGTTTCAACAATTTCAAACGCCGCTCGCGGGCGGGCCATTCGCTCGACATTTTTCCTCATCTCTTCAAAGCGCGACTCGTCATCGAGCAGGCGATCAATTTTGTAAGCCAGCACTGGAAGGTTGTTGCAGCGAATGGCCGCGCCTTCTTCGAGCAGGTGATCGGCGTTTCGCTCCTCCTGTCCCGGAATCGGATTGACGATGACGAACACAAGCCCCGACGCGAGGGCTTCCGACGTTGTGAGGCCGCCCGGTTTTCCGAGCAGGATATCTGAAGCCGCCATCAGTTCGTCCATCTCTGTCGTAAATCCCATGATCCTGAAATCGACTGAATGAGCCGACGAGGCGCGGGCGGCTCGCTCCGCGCGTTTTTTCAACTCTTCGTTGCGACCGCAGATGACGATTATCTGCGCCTTGTGCCGCAAGTCGGCGAGCGACGTTATCAGGTGTTCGACAGGCCCGACGCCGAACCCGCCCGCTGAAACGAGTATGGTCACTCGATCTTCGGCGAGACCATGTTTTCGGCGCATCTCGATTTTATCTCTTTTGCGCGAAAAAACCGGATCGATAGGAATGCCCGTGACCGCGATTTTTTGCGCCGTTATGCCGAGCGTTTCCAGATGAGCGCGCGTCTCGTCGATAGCAACGAAGTAATGCTCGTAGTGATGGGCGAGCCACATGGCGTGAACGTCGAAGTCCGTCACGACTATGGCCTGACGCGAATCGAGACGCTTCTTCGCCTTGAGCCACGATATGATTTCCGAGGGAAGGAAGTGAGTGCAGATGATTATTTCAGGCTGATACTCGCGGAGCATTTTCACGAAGGGCCGCGTGTTGAGTTTGTCGAAAGCCAGTCGGCGGCGTTCGTTCTTCCACGGCTTGTCGAATTGATCATAGAGCCAGCCCATCACTTCCGGCGCGCGGTTGACCATATCGATGTAGGCTTTCGAATAGAGATGGCGAAAGAGCTTGTTCGTATATTCGAGCGTATCTATGTGTCGGACTTCACGAGCCGCGCCCGTTTCAATAAAAGCGCGCTCAAGGGCTTCGCCCGCCCGCACGTGTCCCGCGCCCGATGTCGCCGAAAGTATAAGCACTTTTTCAAAGGTCATTTTTTCACCCTGAGCAATCTCTTTTGAACCTGCTCACTGCTGAGTTCCCGGAGCGCGTCGGCGGCTATCCATCGCGCCGGACGCGAATCGATCAGGCGAATCTCACAGGCTGTTTCGAAGGCGGCGCGATTCAATGCCGTATTTCTTTTGCCGATTTGACGAAGCGCCCAGTTGACCGCTTTTTTGACGAAGTTGCGATCATCCGCGGATTCGCGTTTGATGATGGGCAGGAACTCCAGGAAGTTTTTGTCCGAGGCTTTCTTGTCGTGGACGGCGAGCGCGGCCATCAGGGCGAAAGCGGCGCGTTTGACATACTCTTCTTCTCTGCGGCTCCACTCGATGGCTTTTTTGTAAGCGAACGGAGTGTGATCGAAGAGATTCAAGCAACAGGCATCGCACACATCCCACGAATCGAAATCCGCTGCCCAATTTTCCATCTGATCTTCCGTGACTAGATGCGGGTCATCCGTGAGCGCAGCAAGTATGCGCGCTTCGTGAATGCCCGAAGACCAGAGCCGCGCGGCAAGCGCATGATCTTTTCCGATTTCTTTCGCAAGCCCTCTGAGTTCAGGAGCAGATATGCCTAAAGCTTTTTTCACCTGAACGCCGAAGCGCGACATCGCGCTGACTCTCGCGGGTTCGGACAGAGATTTCAGCCTTTCGATAACTTCACGATATGTCATGCGTTTTGATTTATGCGCCTGCAATTTCAGGTATTCGAGCGAAGTCAGGATGATCGGCTGAATTTTTCGACCTGTGTTCCCAAATGATCTGATCGCCGCGCACGAGAAAAAATCCCGGCATCATTCGCACATCTCCCACAGGCATTCCGGCGCGATTGCCCTTGCGCATCGCTTCGATGCCGCGCGCCCACACTGAAAGGCTGAGCAACTGACCGATGCTGCCGCGCTCAAGTCCGAAGGCTCTATAAAACAGTTGATCTTTATCGGCGATGGCTCGCGCTTCGGGCCACATCTCTCGGAAGAACTCTTTTCCGTCTTCCGCCGTCCCCTGATAGAAGAAGATCACAGGCGGATAAGAAGGATTCCGTTGAGCAAGCTGGCGTAAATCCTTTACGCTCTCGCGGCAGAATATTCAGCCGAGATGCCGAAGAAAGTTGAGCAACACCACGCCATCACCAATCTGATCAGCGAAAGCGCCGGGTCGGAGATTGATTCCTTCGACACGAGTTTGAAGAATCGCGGCGTCAATTTGTTTCATCTCTGTCTCCTCATTTCGAGTCGCGCTTCGTGATGCAGAGCGGAGCCACTGTTTTCCAGTCATCATCCTTGACACTGATCCTTATCTTCCAGTCTACTTAACATCGTGGCTATGAATGATGCCACACGCTTTTATCGCCTGTACATCCGGCTTCTGTGCGCCCGTGCAGGCGCGCTTTCTTATCTCAGGAGGATCAACCGTGCCTGCGAACACTCTGGCTGATGCTTTGAACCTGTTCGATCCCCGCCGTCAAATGAGAGTTGAGGAGCTTGACGCTTATTATGTCAAACGCCCGCACGCGGCGCTTGATCCGATGAAGACCTATCTGCGGACTTCGAATCAGCCGGTCAAGATTTTATTCAGCGGGCATCGCGGCTGCGGGAAATCGACTGAGTTGCTGCGCCTCGCCAAAGACCTCGATGATCACTTCTTCGTCGTTCACGTATCCGCGCGTTCGCTTAATCTCGCCGATCTCAACTACGTCGATGTTGCGCTTTCCTGCGCGGCGGCTCTCTTCCGCGAAGCCACCAGCAAGGTGCGCAGGGTCAGAATTCCGGCGGCACTATGGAGAGAAGTCCTCGGTTTTCTCACGAACGAGATCACTACTGAAACCACGATAACGGTTCCTCAATCGGGCAGCGTAAGTGGGAAAATCAACGCGCTGGTTTTCAGCATCGAGGGCAAGTATGGAAAGGAAACCGCCACGCGCGATACGATGCGTCAGCGGCTCTATCCTCGCGTCAACGATCTCATCCAGCAGGCCAACGCGGTGTGCGAGGAAATTCATAGGGTCACAGGTCGCCCGCCTCTGATCATATTCGAAGACGTGGACAAAACCGATCTGGCTACGGCTCGCAATCTGTTCTTCGAACACGCGACGACACTCAACAGTTCCGTCTGTCGGATCATTTACACTTTCCCGATAGCTCTTTGCTATTCGAATGAATTCACACAACGGCTGGGCGATTACAACAAACACTTCCTCCTGCCCAATGTCAGCCTGAGCGATCCTCAGGGAGTTTCGAACGCTGATGGACACCGTGCGCTCCGTGAAGTCATCACGCGGCGCGTTTCTGAAGAGATATTCGATGGCGCGGCGCTCGACCACATCATCGAATCAAGCGGCGGATTGATGCGTGACCTTGTGCGAATGGTCTGCGATGCTGCGCTCATCGCGCTTACCGATGGAGTGCCGAAGATCGATTCGAAAATAGTCGAGCAGGTCGCCGCCGGTATGAGAAACGATTTCAGGCATCTCCTGCTGCCTGGTCACTACGACGCATTACGCGAGATTCAAAATACTCGTCAGATCACTCCCAATGAAACTGCGCGGCAGTGCCTTGAGAATCTGAGCCTGCTTGAGTACAGCAACACGGTTGTATGGGGCGACGTACATCCGATTGTGAAGCCACTGCTTTGATTATGAGCGCAACGAAGGAACGATCTCTTGAGAAGCTGGTCACACTGCTCACGCACGCGCAGCGCGGAGCTTTTGCGATTGCGCTCTACGACCGCCTTTCCGTTCGCCGAGAAATGGTTGCCGCTTTGCGCAATCGGCTATCGCAGCCTGTCCATGAAGTTCACCTCAGCGAGCAGGAGAAAAACCCAGTCGATCTGATTCGCGCACTCGAACCCCGCGCAGGCGATGTCGTGATGCTGTTCGATATGGAGCGCGCATTTCCCGACGCGTTGAGATACTTGGATTTTCAGCGCGAATCGCTGACTGAGAAGAACATATCGCTTGTGTGCTGGGTGAACAGGTTTGAGCATCGCGAGCTTGCGCAAAAGGCTCCGAACTTCTATGCCTTCCGCACTGCCGTTTTCGATTTCACCACAGTCGACGAGCCTGTAGTCTTGGAGCGTGTGTTCATCGGGCGCAAGCGCGAGTTGAAAAAACTGACCGAGATGCTTGAGTCGAAAGGAGTCATCGTTCTGACAGGGCTTGGGGGCGTCGGAAAGACTGCGCTTGCCGAAGAAGCGACGCGGCGCGCAGGCTCGCTTTTTGCGGGCGGCATGGTGTGGATCAATTGCGAAACGCGGCCTTCGATAGATGAGATCATACTTTCCGCCGGAGTTGCTTTCGTCGGCGAATTGGTGAGACAACTCCCGCCCGATGAACGACGCGAGAGGCTTGATGATTCTTTGCACGACCGGGCGTGTTTGATTGTGCTGGACAATTTCGAATTCATCGCCGATGACAGCGATATGTTGAAGTGGGTGAAGACAATATCGCCACGCTCGGCGGCGATGGTTGTTTCACGCAACAGCGTGCCTTATCTGAGCGCGCCGACGATGAAGCTTGATGCGATGCCGAGCGATGAAGCGGTGGAACTCTTCATCCATCTGGCAAAGAACGCAGGATGGGAAGGAAAAGATGAAGAGGCAGTGCCGCGATTGTGCGAGATAGCGGGCGACCTGCCGCTGGCTATAGCGATGCTTGCACCACGAGTGGCTGAGTTGTCGATAAGTAAGCTTGAAGAACTGATTGCCAGAAATATCGAGACCATCTCTGATGCGAAAGACCCGCTACGCGAGGAGCACCACCGGAGCATCGCCGCCTGTTTTCGTGTCTCGTTTGATCGCTTGAGCGAAGACGCGCGCAATCTGCTGATGAGACTGAGTGTAGTTCCCGACGGAGTGAGCGAACGAACTATCGGGCCGTTGACGGAGATCGAAGAGTGGCATCATCCAGCAGCAGAGTGCGTTCGATTCTCGTTGCTCAACTTTGATGGCAGGCGTTATCGTATTCATCCTCTGGTACGTCGCTTCGCTCTGGCGCAGTTGGGCGATGCTATGGAAGAGTGGCAGCGCCGGTTCGTTGATTTCTTCCGCAATCTGGCAGAGGAGAATCCCAACATAAATGACCTGTCAAATCTTGCGGTGCTGGACGAAGAATGGCGCAATGTGATTGCAGCGGCTGAGGCTGCTGCTACTTTGGGCGATCATGATTTAGTGATAGTAATAGCCCATTACTTGGGCGAGTTTTTGCTCCTGCGAGGAAAATGGCTGGAGTGCGAACAACTATGTGAAAGCGCCGTAGATGCTGCCCGCGCATCCGGTAACCGCAAGGCTGAAGGCTTGTCTCTTAGTCATCTCAGCGTAGTCTATACACACAGAGGACGGTTGTCTGACGCAGAACGCGCACTTCAACAAAGTATATCTATATCTCAGGAATTAGGGATCAAACAGGGTCTAGGGCGAAGTTTGATCAATCTTGGTAATGTCTATGGTCAACAGGGACGCTGGGTAGAAGCTGAAGAGATGTACAACAAGGACTTGGAAATATGCCGTGAATTTAGTGACCGGAAAGGTGAGGGGGCCGCTCTTAACAACTTAGGACTTATCCATAAAGAACAAGGTAATTGGGCAAGAGCGGAAGATGCGCTTCGACAAAGCCTGAAGATAAGGCGTGAGGTCGGCGACCGAATAGGCGAAAGGGGAACTTTGAATAATCTTGGTGTGTTTTATCTAAATCAAGGGCAGTGGGCAGAAGCAGAAAAAGTTTTTCAGCAAAGCCTCGCTATCAGCCGCGAATTCGGTGATCACATTGGAGAGGGCAGAACACTCGCCAACCTTGCATTATTAAGTGAGGGGCTGGGAGACCAGAGTAATGCGATCCGTTTCGCACAAGAAGCGTTGCGGGTATTGGATACCACTCAGGAAGAGAAAGTCAAAGCAGAAGTGCGCGAGTTGCTCGCTCGGTGGGGGCAACCATCAGAAGCCCAAACAAGTATGAAGTGACGAATCTGCGCTTATCTTGATCTCTCAATAGAATCTACCTTTTACTGACTCGCCTGGAAGCATCAATCTCTCTTGTGTAATCTCTTTCTATGCAAACCTCGAAGAAATTCACCGTCGGTCTCATTCAGATGGCCGCTTCAACTGATACGAATGAAAATCTTCAGCGCGCCGTTTCTTTCGTCGAGCAGGCGGCGCGCGACGGCGCTGAGGTCATCTGTTTGCCTGAGCTTTTCCGCTCCGAGTATTTCTGCCAGCGCGAAGACGCCCAGCTTTTCGATCTCGCAGAACCGATACCCGGCCCGTCAACCGACGCGCTTTCAAAAATCGCTCGCGCAAAAAAAGTCGTCATACTCGCTTCCTTATTCGAACGACGCGCCGCGGGACTTTATCACAACACCGTAGCCATCATCGACTCGACGGGCAAGATAGCGGGCCTCTATCGCAAGATGCACATACCGGACGATCCAGCTTATTACGAAAAATTTTATTTCACACCGGGCGATCTCGGCTTTCGCGCTTTCGACACTGAAGCGGGTCGAATAGGCGCTCTGATTTGCTGGGATCAGTGGTATCCGGAAGGCGCGCGACTCACGGCCCTGCGGGGCGCGAGCGTACTGTTTTATCCGACCGCGATAGGATGGCACCCCTATGAAAAAGGCTCTCACGGCCCATCTCAGCGCGACGCATGGCAAACCATACAACGCTCGCACGCTATTGCAAATGGCGTTTACGTCGCGGCGGTCAATCGAGTGGGCCACGAAAAACCGACCGAGGGCGCAGGCATAGAATTTTGGGGAACGTCTTTTTTGTGCGACCCGTTCGGAGTCGTGACGGCTCAAGCGGCCACTGATAGCGAAGAGGTATTGCTCGGCGAGATAGACCCATCGCGCATAGAAGAAGTCCGTCGCAACTGGCCCTTCCTGCGCGACCGCAGAATCGACGCCTACACGGGAATTGATCGACGATTTCTCGATGAGTAGATGTTAGATGCTAGATGTTAGATGTTAGTCTTGTCCGGCACTAACATCTAACATCTAACATCTAACATCTGTCCCCTTATGAAAAAAATACACTCATCTTCCAGCTTGATTATGCCTGCCGAATGGGAGCGGCACGAGGCGACGTGGATCGGCTGGCCTCATAATCGAACCGACTGGCCAGGGAAGATCATCCCTATTCACTGGGTCTATGGCGAGATAGTCCGAAAGATCGCCCCCCGTGAGACAGTCCGCATACTCGTCAAAGACCGTTTTCATGAATTGTTAGCGCAGCGCATTCTTGCTCGTGTGGGAGTTGATCTCTCGCGAGTCGAGTTTTTTCACTTCCCGACCAATCGCGGATGGACTCGCGACTTCGGCCCCCTGTTCGTCAGACGCAAAAAAGAAATCGCGATTGTCCGTTTTCATTTCAATGCGTGGGCGAAGTACAAAGATTGGGAGAAAGACGACCTCATCCCTGAGCGCGCAGCGAGGGCTTTGAATTGTGAAATGATTCGCGCCACGGTCAATGGCCGCGATGTGGTGCTTGAAGGAGGGAGCATCGAGGTGAACGGGCGCGGCACGCTCATCACGACGGAAGAATGTCTGTTGGATAAAAAAACTCAGCCGCGAAATCCACGTCTGAGCCGCGAAGAGATTGAAGAGGCGATGCGTGACTTTTTAGGCGCAACGAATGTTGTATGGCTCGGGCGCGGAATAGAAGGCGACGACACGCACGGCCACGTCGATGATATTTGCAGATTCGTCAACGCCCAGACAGTTGTGCTTTGTCGCGAGAAGAACGCTTCGGATTATAATCATCACGCGCTTGAAGAAAATTATGAGCGGTTGCAGAACGCGCGGCTCGAAGACGGATCGAAGATAGAAGTGATCTCGCTGCCGATGCCCGCGCCTTTGTATCTTGACGGGCGGAGATTGCCTGCAAGCTATGCGAACTTTTACATCTCGAACGCGGCGGTGCTTGTTCCTACGTTCAACGATCCCAATGATCGAGTGGCGTTAGGCATACTCGCTGAACTTTTTACGGATCGCGCAGTCGTAGGAATTCATGCAGTCGATTTGGTGTGGGGACTCGGCACGATTCATTGTTTGACTCAGCAGCAGCCAGCAAAATAGTCCGGTAATAGCCTGATGATGTTACTTGAACACCTCTCTTGATTCCAGATGCGCTTCAATTTCTTTTCGCTCGCGCCAAGCGGGGCGCATCTCTTTTTTGGAAAACAACTCAAGCTGATCGCCGTTGTGCGGCGAACCCGATTGCGACGAGTTGCCGTAACTCATCAACACGCGCGCCCGCACCGGATTTGAAAACTCTATCGCCGCCACATAAGAATCGCCTCCAACCGCGCGCAATCGCCCGTCTTTGTCGAATGTGTATCCGACTACACGAAAGACACCTAAATTGCCCGATGCGCCATTGGCTGGCAAATCACGACCCGTCATTCGCAAACGCGCGACATCACCCCACGCCGCATCGATCCGGCCAAAAGTCGATTCGACTCTCCTGGCCGCTCTTTCAAGCGCCGCCGCGGCACCAGCAGGGTCAGCAAGTCCGTCGGGCGTCGTGCGCGGATTCTTTTCGTCCCATTGAATTGCAAAAACTTTCGTCGATTCCGCGCCTGTGAGTCTCATCTCCTGCGCCCATAGCGTGAATAGCGCCGCGCCGCGACTCTCGGCGTCAGCCGAGCGATCCCACTTCTCCAAAATGTCAGCCGCGCGCCGCGCCGTCTCGCTCCCGTGCTTGCGAACCGCAGCGAGAAGATCATCCAGAATCCTGTCGGCCAATTCCATCCGCGTCGAATGCTTGTAGGCGATCATCTCTTCGAAAGAAATGCTCTTGTCTTCATCGAGCATTCGAGCGGAACGCTGCGGGCGAAAATCCATCGAGCGCGGCGCGAAATAAGCGGGGAATTTATTTGCGCCGAGCGATTGCGGAAACGTCACAGTCCACGGCGGATCATTTGCGTTTTGAAGCCACCCCGTCGCCGGGTCGATCACTTTGGGCAAATCCGCGTAAGGATGCACGCGCGTCCACAAATTTTCGCTCCTGTCGCCGGGAACGACTCCGCTCCAATACTTCCAGTCGCCTTTCCCGCGCGCAGGGATGGTCGCGTTGAAGAGATAAAAAATATGGCCGTAGCGATCTGCGTACATCACGTTGAACATAGGCAGTTGAAGACGACTGAGCGCGGCCTGAAACTGTGCGAGATTCCTGGCCCGCGCCATGTCCCACCACTGTTCGAGCATTCCCGGTCGATCAATTCCAGCCACGCGAAGAGCGACTGCCTTGTTACTCTTCTCCGCTATCACAGGCCCGTGAATCGATTGCTTCACTGCAAACTTCTCTTCTTTGAAAGAGCCATCCGTCTGCTTCACTTTCAAGGTCTGCTCTGCGATTTCAAATGCTTTCGCTTTGCCGTCCCAGCGATAGCCGCCCTCAATGAGTGCGAGTTCATAGAGGTCATATCCATCGTGAGTGTTTACCGTGTGCGACCATCCGAGATAGTCATTGAAGGCTATGCCCATCACAGGAAAGCCTACGAGCGTTGCGCCATAGGCGTTGATACCGGGCGCGGTAAGCTGCGATTCGTAGAACAAAAAAAGATCGTTCCACGGCAGATGCGGATTGGCCAAAAGCATAGCGTACCGGGAGGCCGAGCGCGCGGGCGCGATTGCCCATGTGTTCGAGCCTTTTTCGCTCAGAGCGCGATTAGCCTCTGACGCCGCGTTTTGATTGGCGACGAACGTATAGTTAATGACGCGCTGGCTGTGAGCCAGCACATCCATTGCATCGACCGGCAGCACCATCTCGACTTCATCAAGGATGCGGTTTCGGTGTTCGCGGGCGTAATCGTTTATCCCTGCGGCGAAGGCTTCGAGATAACGGCGAAAGGCGGGCGATTGCGCTTTGAGCCACTCTCCTGCGCGTTCAGGTATTCCGACGGTTCGCACCCAGCGATCTGATGCGAGATAACTTTGCCCCCAGTATTCCGATGCGCGACCGCGCGCCTGCCCGTAGAGTCGAAGGATCAAATCGCCGTGACTGTGCATCTGCGCGCGACCGAAAGCGTAAAACAAGCCTTCTGCGTCGCGGGCGAATATGTGCGGCACGCCCCAGGTGTCCCAGAGTATCTCAGCGCGACCGGCGGCGGCAGGCTTCAAGCCCAGCAACGCGGGGGTGATGATGAGCAGAGCCAGAGTCAGCATTCGTTTCATGGCGATTTCTCCTTAACAGTGGTCAGTGGTCAGTTTTTCATCATTTCAGAGTGTCAGTGAAAACGCCCTGAATGACTCCTCAGATTCTTTTATGCGCGCGCTTTGCCCGCGTCACGCACAGGCGAGACGATCTCTTTTCCGCTATCAAAGGTCTCGACTGCGCGCCTTAATTCTTCTCTTTTTTCTTTTTCCGTTTTGGTTTTTCTGCGGGCTTGTCGTTTGCCTCTTCCGTCAGCAGTTTGAAGAAGATTTCGAGCGTGACCTGATATTCGATCTGCCCGTCGCGGATCGCGCCCCGCTGATCACGCACCTCGAACCATCTCAACTCGCGCATAGTCTGACCTGCGCGCTCTATGGCCACTTCAATCGCCTTGCTGAAACTCTCCATCGAAGTGCCGACGATGGTGATACCTTTGAAAACGCCTGTTGACATAGTGAATTCTTCCTTTCAAGAAGTCAGGAGTCAGAAGTCAGAAGTCAGAAGTCAGAATAAAACAACTGAAAACTGGAAACTGAAAACTGAAAACTCATCCTTTCTTAGCCGTTCCGCTATACATCTCGCCGAGCATACGCGGCGCGTCTCGGAGCAGGAATCGATCAAGCGCGGTGATGTTCATGCCTGCTTCATTGATGAATTGATCGATCCGTCGATTCATATTGCATCCGACGCCGATGATTTTTTGAAACGGGTTCAAACGATCCTGCCATCGGGCTACCTTATCGTCGTCGCTGCGACCGTGTTCGAGAAAAATGAAATGACCTTCCGGCTTTATCACGCGGCGAATTTCTGCGAGCGCCGAGGGAAGATCGCTGATCGAACAAAGAGTCCACGTCGAAACGGCGGTGTCGAATGTGTCATCGTCGAAAGGCAGTCGCCCGCTTGCATCCAACTGCATCTGCTCGACCGGAAAAGCGACGCGGCCTATGCGTCGCGCCACACGATCCGCAAGCATTCGCTCGCTATCGATAGTCGTGAGGCGGGCGACCTGCTTCGGGTAATGATATAGATTCAATCCCGTCCCGAAACCTATTTCCAACACCTCACCGTAAGCTGTCGCAAGAGCCTCAGCGCGTAGCCGTCGAAACTCATCGGCCTTGAGCGACCAATCCAGCAGTCGGGGAAAAATGTGTTTCGAATAAAGTCCCATGCTTTGCTCAATGGCAGATGTCAGATGTTAGAGGTTAG
>DLHY01000062.1 GCA_002483445.1 Blastocatellia bacterium UBA7656 | reverse complement strand
GCAAAAACTGTCTACGAATCGGCTCTCGCCAGTCCTTTGTCACTTCTTTTCGACAGGGTTTGCAATAGACCTGCAATCCATCGCGCTGTGCTTTGTCTTTGCTGAAAGCGCCGAGCGATTTCTCAATGCCACATTTGGGACATCGCTTCGTCTGTTTCATCTTCGTTATCGTTCGATGGAGAGATAGCCCTGCAAAGAAAACTTGCGAGAGGTATTGCAATTCAGAGTATACCGCTAACGGGATTTGAACCCGTGGTCTCAGGATTGAGAATCCTGCGTGTTAACCAGCTACACCATAGCGGCAAAGATCAAACGCCTTGAGTATACACATCCCGCCCGTTCGTCGCAATAAGCAGGATATCGCTCTGAGCAGTTGAGTGCGAGCATCGCGCAAAATCGGGGGCGCGCCAATCCTGGAGTCAGGAAGGCAGGCGACCTGCGCTCCCAGGTTTGCATCTGCCTTTTTTGCGGCCCCCTGTGTTATAAACATGCGAGTGAAGAAAAAGTTTCTCGATTTGCAATCATTGCTAAGTGAGCGCCAGCGACTGCGCAGGGAAGGCAGAATAGTTGTCTTCACCAACGGTTGTTTCGACCTCCTGCACGCAGGCCACGCGCGCTATCTCCGCGAGGCCCGCGCTTTAGGCGATGCGCTCATAGTCGCGCTCAACAGCGACCGTTCTGTGCTAAAGCTCAAAGGCGAAGGCCGCCCCATTCTTTCTGAACGGGAACGCGCGGAAGTGATGGCTGCTCTCGAATCGGTCGATTACGTGACCATATTCGATGAAGAAACTCCGCTGCAAATAATCTCTGCGCTCCTTCCCGATGTGCTTGTCAAAGGCGGCGACTGGAGGCTGGATAAAATAGTCGGGCGCGAAGAAGTCGAAGCATCGGGCGGGCGCGTTCTTTCATTGCCTTACCTCGAAGGCGCATCGACGAGCGCGATCATCGAGAGAATACTAAAATCCTCTGCGCGGTGACTTGGTATGAAGAACATCATCACAGGCACGGCGGGCCACATCGATCACGGCAAGACCGCGCTGGTCAAGGCTCTCACCGGAATAGACGCCGACCGGTTGAAAGAAGAAAAGCAGCGCGGCATCACCATCGATATAGGTTTTGCCGATCTCGCCATAGACGATTTCCGGTTCGGTTTCGTGGACGTTCCGGGCCACGAGCGGTTCGTCAAGAACATGCTTGCAGGAGCGCACGGTCTCGATCTGGTGATGCTCGTAGTCGCAGCCGATGAGTCCATCATGCCGCAGACGCGCGAACATTTCGACATCTGCCGTCTGCTTCACGTCAAATCGGGGCTGGTCGCGCTGACTAAATCCGATATGGTCGATGAAGAAATACTCGAACTCGCTCACGCCGAAGTCGAGGATTTCGTCCGAGGCTCATTCCTCGAAGGCGCTCCGATCATTCCCGTGAGTTCGCGAACGGGCGCAGGCGTAGACGATCTCAAACGCGCGCTCACTCGCCTCGCCCAATCCATCGAGAGCAAGACGACCTCAGCCGTTCCGCGCCTGCCCATCGACCGCGCTTTCTCGATCAAAGGATTCGGCACCGTCGTCACAGGCACTCTCATCGCAGGTGAAATCAAAGTGGGCGATGATCTCGAAATTCTGCCCGCAGGAATAAAAGCGCGCGTGCGCAACCTTCAGGTGCATGGCCACGACACTGACGCGGCGTTTGCAGGTCAGCGCACAGCTATTAATCTTCAAGGCATCAACCTCGATCAGGCTCAACGGGGAAGCGTACTTGCGCCTGCCGGAAGACTGCGCGCAACATCGATGATCGATGCGCGGCTCGATCTTCTCCCCGCCGCCGTGCGCCCCCTTCTGCAAAGAGCGCGAGTGAGACTCCATCACGGCACCGCCGAAGTGATGGCCCGTGTCGTGCTGCTCGGCGCAAGTCGTGACGAAGCCGCGCTTCCGCTTGAGCCGGGAGGAAGTCGAATAGCTCAACTGAGACTCGAAGAGCCGATCACAGCCATACCAGGCGACCGTTTTATCATTCGCAGTTACTCGCCGCAGATAACCATCGGCGGCGGCGTCATCATAGATGCTCTTGCAGAAAAGCATCGCATCAGCGACACCAAAGCATCGGCGCGACTCAACCGATTGGAAAAAGCAGACCCCACGGAGCGCGCGGCTCTCTTCATCGAGATGGCCGGACATCGCGCCATGACCTCCAGTGAGCTTGCCGCGCGAACGGGCGCGACCGATGATCAGATAGCCGCCGCCGCGCGTGAACTGACAGCTTCGGGGCGCGCGATGGAAGTGACGAGCGCGCCGCTCATTCTCATGTCGACAGAGAGCTATCGTGAGCTTTCTTCGCGCGTGGTGTCGCTGCTTGCGGAACATCATCGCCGCGAGCCGCTTTCTCTGGGTGTGGCTCGCGAGGAAGTGCGCGAGCGAGTATTCGGCACGGCGCGCGCGGAAGTGTTTCGATCAGTCATTGCGCGGATCGCAGAAGAGGGGAAAGTCGCAGCCGAGCGCGACTCGCTAAGGCTTGCGGCGCACCGCCCCGCGCTTTCGGATTCCGAAGCTCAGGCGAAACAGGCTCTCGAAGCCGCTTTCAGGGCTTCAGGGTTTCAGGCTCAGACATTGGAAGAGACGGCGGCGAGCCTCAAGATAGCCCTGGAGCTTGCGCGCAAGCTCTACAATCTGCTCTCGGCAGAAAAGAAAATTCAGCGTGTTGGCGACATGGTTTTTCACATCGATTCACTTGATGAGTTGAAAGGGCGAGTGCGAGCGCGCAAGGCCGTAAATCAAAAGATGGATGTTGCGGCATTCAAGGAAATCACCGGGGGACTGACGCGCAAGCACGCGATCCCGCTTCTCGAATACCTCGACCGCGAGCGCGTGACGCGAAGAGTTGGCAATGAGCGGGAGATACTTTGACGGCGGAAAAGAAGAATGGGAGAGTGGGAGAATGGGAGAGTGGGAGCGATGAATTTCCATCTCCCATTCCCCCATTCTCCCACTCTCCTCTTCATCCTGTAAGCGGAGGCGCATGGCGGACAGAGATCAAAAACCGGCGAAGCTCAGCGATGAAGGGCGTCGAAGGCTGACCCGCGTCATCGTTTTATCGATAGTCGTCATCGTTCTGCTTCTTCTTCTGGTGGCGCAGAGCGGCTTCAATCTTCAGCCGCTCGTGATGCCGGAAACGCCCGCTGAGACGCTGCTCTTTTACGCGCTTTCGGCTTTGAACTTTCTCTCCTTCGTCACCATCCTCTTCGTGCTGATGCGGCATGTGCTGAAGCTCATTCAGGAGCGAAGGGCCGGACAATTAGGGTCGAAGTTCAAAGCGAGGCTCGTCAGCTATGCCATAGGGCTTTCGCTCCTTCCCGCGCTCCTGTTGTTTTTCTTCGCATTCGGGCTTTTGAATCGCAGCGTTGATCGCTGGTTCGGAGACCCGGCCCGACAGGTAGTCGATAACGCAAAAGAAATTGAAGAAAGTTATTTCAAAAAGGAAGAAGCCGAAGTCGCAGGCATAGCTCGCGCCGTTGCTCGCACGCTTGCCTTGAATTCCCAGGTTGCAAGCAATGAAACTGCGCTCGTGGAGGTCTTGAAACTCGAATTAAGCCAGTACAACCTTGCGCTTGCTCGGCTTGTTGCGCGCGGGCGTCAAACCACGGTTCAAAGCGATGCCGCGAGCGCGCCGAAAGAAATCATCGATAATCTTGAGTGGGCGGCGCAGCAGGCCGCGCAGATGCAGGAGCCTTTCACCGGGCAGGTCAAAACCGCAGACTCGAAATCGATTTATATACTCGCCGCAGTCAGGATGACGGACGGGGATGCTCTCGTCGTCGCTCGACAATTTCCCGACGACCTCACGCGACTTGCCGACAGCATCAACGAACAGCACGCGAACTTTCACAACCTGCTCGGAAAAATAAAGCGCATCAAGACGACTTATGTTCTGCTGCTGGCAGCTGTCACGCTGCTTTTGATATTCGCCGCAAGCTGGCTGGCTCTTTATGTCGCGCGCAGCATCACGGTTCCGATTCAGGCGCTGGCGGAAGCGACTCAGAAAGTCGCTCGCGGAGATTTGACGCATCGCGTGGATGTGGTGGCTCAGGATGAACTGGTATCGCTTGTAGGCTCGTTCAACCGAATGGCCGCCCAGCTTCAGGAGAATCGCCTCAGCCTTGAGCGCGCAGCCGAAGATTTGAGCCGCACGAATCTCGCTTTGGATGATCGCCGTCGTTATATCGAAACCGTGCTGGAATCGCTCTCTACGGGAGTCATCTCGACCGATGAAAAAAACGGCATCACCACGATCAACCGCGCTGCAATCGATATGCTGGGACTCGAATCGAAACCTGATCTCGGCGCTCCCATAAATCAGGTCATACACGAGCAGGGAGAAAGCCTGATGGCCTTGTGCCGCCGCGCCCGACGAAGCGAAACCGCGCAGGCCGAGATTGAATTTCATCGCGCGGACGGAAGCGCTCTTCAGACTGCGACTACAGCCATCGCTCTGAAAAACGCCGAGGGCGCATTGGACGGATGGGTGATAGTGATCGAAGACCTGACCGATCTTATTCAGGCCGAGCGCGCGGCAGCCTGGAGCGAAGTCGCTCGCCGCATGGCTCACGAGATAAAAAACCCGCTCACTCCCATTCAGCTTTCAGCCGAGCGAATAATGCGAAACTACAACCGTGAGAAGATAGCCGACGAAGAGACGCGGTTCGAACGCGTGTTGAACGAAGGCACGACGACGATAGTCCGTGAAGTCGCCGCGCTTCAGCGAATGGTGGAAGAGTTCTCGCGCTTCGCCCGGTTGCCCGAAGCGCGGCCCGTCGAGGCTTCGCTCAACGACGTGGTGCGCGATGCCGTGAGTCTCTACAACGAACGACTCGACGGCATCAGAGTCGATTGTCTGCTCGCGGAAGACCTGCCCGCGCTTCATCTCGACGTGGAGCAGATGAAGCGCGTTATGGTTAATCTGATCGACAATGCTATCGAGTCGTTGGCCTCGGATCCGTCGAACGGAGGACAGGCGAACTCGATCAAAACGATCACAATCGAAACGAGGTATTTGAAATCGAGCGAGGCGGCGCGGCTCATCGTTTCAGACACCGGACATGGAATCCGCCCTGCGGATCGCGACAAACTTTTCCTGCCCAAGTTTTCAACCCGCAGCCGCGGCACAGGTCTCGGCCTCGCGATAGTCCATCAGATCATCAGCGACCACAAGGGCCGCATCTGGGTCGAAGACAACCGCCCCCGCGGCGCGCGCTTCATTGTGGAATTGCCCGCTGCTTAGAAGAAAATGCGGAGTGCGGAGTGCGGAATGCGGAGTAAGGAAGTTCGGGTGAATGGAAGAATGAGAGCATAGGTGAGAGGGCGAGTGGGAGAACAGAAGCGTTGAATCTTCTTCCACCATTCCGCACTCCGCATTCCGCATTCCGCACTCTCAGATCGCTCCGTTAAGGACGATGTTATCGATCAGTCGGGTAGTGTCGATGAAGACGGCCATTGAGATGAGAATGGGGCGGTCTGTGGGGATCGGGTCTACAGGGTCGAGATGTTCTGTGTCGGTGATGGCAATGTAATCGATTCGCGCGAGGGGTTCCGGTTCGATGACTGAGCGCATGGCTGAAGCGATCTTTGCGGCATCGCGCTCGCCCGCGTTGTAGAGAGTGCGGGCGCGTTCGAGCGAACGGCGCAGTATGATCGCGGCCTTGCGCCCGTCTGTAGACAGATATGCGTTTCGCGATGAGAGAGCAAGTCCGTCTTCTTCTCTTACGGTCGGGCCTACGACTATTTCAACATCCATATTCAAGTCGCGCGCCATTCGCTTGATGACTATGACCTGCTGCGCGTCCTTGCGCCCGAAATAGGCGAAGTGCGGGTGAACGATATTCAAAAGCTTTGCCACAATGGTAGTGACGCCGAGGAAATGACCCGGACGGCTTGCGCCTTCGAGTTTCGTGCTGAGTCCCTCGACCCCGACGTAAGTGGAAAAGCCCGCGGGGTAGAGGTCTTCGGCTGTGGGCGCGAAAATGAAATCGACTCCGCGAGTGAAAGCAAGCTCGGCATCGCGGGCCAGATCGCGCGGATAGCGTTCGAAGTCCTCATCGGGGCCGAACTGCGCGGGGTTGACGAAAACCGAAGCGATGACCTTGTCGCACATCTCTCGCGCCTGACTCATAAGCGAGAGATGGCCTTCGTGCAACGCGCCCATGGTGGGGACTAAGCCTATGCGCTGGCCTGAAGCGCGAAGCTCGCGCGCGACGCTCATCATTCTCGGAACGCGGTTGATGATTTCCATAGCGCGTAATGTATCGCAAGAGGTCGAAGCGAGTGAAGGAGTTTTGATCGTTTTCAGTTCGTGTCAGGCAGCACTCTGAAAATCGTTCCATCGGGTCGGATGACATAGACGCGATCCTGAATTCCATCCTGCCCGCCGCTGTGATGGGAAGGTTGAAGTTTTTCCATCTCTTCAAGTCGCTTCATTGCTCCGTTGACAGCCTCGGCTTCAGAGTCATACTCGCCGGGGAGCGGGTACTCCTCCCGCGCGAAAGTATCATAGCCAAGCAATCGCCAAATTTCGGTTGGCATAATTTTCAGTTGATCGGCCCAAGCGGCGGCATCTGCGATTGATCTTGGAGAGAATCGACTGCTGCGCCTTCGGGCAGGTGGTAGCTCTCCGCCTCGGAGGGGAAGCGGCGCGACGATACATCATCGGCGAATCGTTTGAGTGCGTCACTGATTATGCTCTTCGCGTCGGCGTACTGACGGACGAATTTCGCAGTGTGGCCGAATGTCAGCCCCACGAGATCAGAGAAGACGAGTATCTGCCCGTCGCAATCCGGGCCAGCGCCTATGCCTATGGTCGGGATGCTCAATCGATTCGTTATCAATCGGGAAATTTCAGCGGGTATGCCTTCGAGGACTACGGAGAACGCGCCCGCGCGCTCAAGTGAGAGAGCGTCTTCGACAAGCTCACGGGCGGCTTCCAAAGTTTTGCCCTGCACGCGATAGCCGCCCATTCTGAGGACTGATTGAGGAGTCAGTCCTATGTGACCCATCACCGGAATTTCGGCCTCGACTATCGCGCGCACCACTTCAGCGCGACGAAGACCGCCTTCGAGTTTGACTGCATCGACCGCGCCTTCCTTGACGAAGCGAATGGCTGATTCGACCGCACGATTGCTGCTGTCGTGATAAGAGCCGAAAGGCATATCGCCTACGACGAGCGCGCGACGAGCGCCGCGTCGGACAGCGCGAGCAGCGGCTATCATTTCGTCCAGCGTGACAGGCAATGTGGATTCATAACCGAGTACGGTTTGAGCGAGGCTGTCGCCGACGAGGATGATATCGAAACCGGCTTCGTCGACGAGTCTCGCGCTCGGATAATCGTAAGCGGTGAGAGCGATGATCGGATCGCCGCGCTTGCGAGAACGAATTGCGGGCGCGGTGATTTTTTTGATTGAGCTTTCAGTGATGTGACTCATTCGGGCGACCTCTGTTTTGAAAATTCTCGATTTGATTATAATGAGCGGAAGGCGGGTTTGAAAATGAGCATCTGTAGGCTCAGGATCATTTATTGCTTTGCTTCTTTGCATCTGATTCGCATCATCGACTTCGACACGTTGCAATCAACTTTAAAATGCCATTCCGACATGTCCTCGAATTTTACGCTACTGAAATTCACGAGGTATGTTCTGGCTTTTTCCAGCTTAAATTGTCTGTGTCTCCATCCGGGGTTCTCCATCATTTCTGCTCCCGGTGATGTCGGCTCTGACAGTAGGCCCGCGATGAACTCTGTCTCCCCTTTATTGCCTTTATCGTCTAACTCCGTTACTGCGTATGATACGCCGACCACCCGACGCTTAGGATCGAGGTTCCTGAAGTAAACCATATATGAGCCATCTTGTTTTACTAATAAGCGCGTTATCTCGACAGGCGTTTTGGCGCAGGCAGCTTGCAACATGGGTGCTGCGCTGCCTCCCATAGTAACCCGAAAAGTGGCAGCTACTATTTGCCCGCCTGCGCACGATTCGATTGATGCCTCTCGACTGACCTCAACGTCCGTTGCTGGCGTATTATTACGCAATATGGCTTTGATTATGGCGAGTACATATTCATCTGTTTCAGTTGTGGCCGCTGTATCTATCGCTTTCATTGCCTTCTCTCCGCCAATCCTGCTAAGGGCAGATACGGCTTCTCCTCGAATAGAAGGCTTGTGATGGGATAATGCTTCGATGAGCTTGGGTACTGCCGGTTGACCTATATCAATCACTGCGCTTACGACAGGGCGGAAATGAATGGAAAGTATGACGCCATTCTGACCGGTCTCATCAAGGTTTTCGATCAGTATATCGATAGCATCAATAGCTTTCAGCTTTCCTAATAGCCTGACAGCAGTGATCCATCTGGTGGCAATCATGGATTCTTTTTTAGCTGCCGAGTCCTCAACTACTCGAATCAATGATTGTATAACCATTGCTTTCGCCTCAGGCGACTGATTTGCAATTTGCAGTATCCTCTTGGGGACTTGCTCCTGCCTTTCCAGGCTTGGCCCTTCGATTCTGATCCCCGACCCCTCATTTATTATTTTGGGAGAAAGTTCCGATAGAAGCGTTGTTACTTCGTAGTAATCCGATTGCGCATAGGCCGGATCGTGTAAAGGGGCAATAGCTCCTGATCCGATGAGAGGGTGAAGATGAACGATTGTTGTTAGGAGAAGAACAGATGCTATTTTCAAGGCACAACCTCCGTGCAATGAGTATACGTCGACTCGCTGCGTGCAATCGGCCTAACGATCACTAATCCTCACGGCTTTCCGCTGGCCATTGATCTTCGAGACGGCGATGAGCGATTAGTCTTCCTCTGATTGTTTCATCCGCCTCTGTTGCGTACTTCTCAGGTTGCCTATGCCTCAGGCCGTTTTTCTTTCCGGGCCTTCGCTGTCCAAAGTATATAAAACCTGACGCGAAGGCTCTGGCTCAATGAGGTTCGTTTCCTGACTGAGCGGCTTGATTCGGTCGTACTCTCGCTTGTGCGCTTCAAGCTCATCCCATACGTCAACGGCTATCTGCATATTAAGCCAGGATTCGAGAGAAGTGTTGAACACACGCGCCAGACGGTGAGCCATATCTACGGAGAGAGATCGCTTCTCCTGACACAATTCACTAATGACCCGTCTCGATACGCCGATCTTATGAGCCAGTTCGGTTTGACTGATTCCTGCGGCTGGCAATACGATTTCTCTCAACAGAGCGCCGGGATGAGTAGGCCGTCGCTTTCTTCCATTCAATATGGTTCTTTTCATCAGTGATAATCCTCCAGATCAACATCGTATGCGTCACTATTCAGGAAGCGGAAAGTGATTCGCCGATTTTTATTAGCCTTGATAGCCCATGTTCCTTTCCTGTTCCCTTTCAACTCATGCAGATCGAAACCCGGTATATTCAAATCCATTATGTCTGTAGCTTCATTGAGCCTGTCAAGCAGCATCGTTATTCTCGGCGCAAGACTTGGAGGCACGCCTTTGCGATTGCCTGTTGTAAACAGTTGCTTCAATCCCTTATGTTGAAAACTGTTTATCATCCCTTGTGCTGGATAAGTGTAAAGAGAGACCTTACAGCTTGCAACGACAGGCGGGTATTGCAGGAGAGCGATCTAACGATCACTAATCCTCACGGCTTTCCACTGGCCGTTGATCTTCGAGACAGTGATGACGAGCGACCGCTCGCCGTTTATCAATTCATAAGCGCCCGTCTCCGCCGCTTCGTTTTCGACGCGCGCCTGAACCGTCCATCCTTCACGGCCCGCGCGATCAAAGCCCTCGGTGATCACAGGATCGAGCGCGGGAGCGATCAATCCTCGCACCCGCCCGTCGACGCGCCGTCTTTCCAAAGCCTCGGCCACAACATAAAAAACCGTGTAGCGGTCGTTGTCCCACTGTCGCGCTGTTTCGACATAACGCGACCCTTTCCATTCCAGAGTGACAACCTGATAAGCATGTTCGCACGAAGTACATTCTTTCACTATCGCGCTCGACGAAGCAGGCACAGTGATCATGAGGTTCGAGCTTTCCGCGTCGAATTTCGCCTGAGACCGCTGACCGAGGATGACGCCGCTCGAAACGCCTGCCGGGAGCGCGCGACGTGTGACATCCGTGAACTGCTCCGCGTCGTATTGAAGAATCAGCACACGCTCGGCTAATCGCTGCGACGCGCCTTCGACCCTCACCGTTCCGACAAGCACGACATACTGGCTCTTGTCATCCTTGACGATTCGCAAATCGACAGGTCTACCCTGACCGGCTCCGTTTGCGTGAAATCGGCGCAGAAGATTTTGCGGCAGCATCTCCATCAACTGCGGGCGCGGAAGCTGGGCTAGTTCCAGCGCCGTTTTCGTCTCTTCAGTGACAACCGGCGGTTCCGCGGAATTCGGCTGAGAAATTTTAGATCGGGCCGGTTGGGCCGCAGGATCGGTATGCTGCTCGCCGCGAAAATAAATTACTGCGAGTGTGGCGGCGCTCGTGATCGCGACCAGAAATAAAATTATAAAAGCGAATCTCCATCCGCCATTGCCTGATCGCCGCGAGTAGGTCTCGCGCGGGTCGGGGAGTGGAGTTGTAACTCTGGCGTCGGGCGGGATCACTCTCAATACAGTGCCGTCGAAAGTGCAGTATTTGAGGTCGTCTTCGAACCCTTCCCGACAATGAGGACAAAACTTCATAGCTCTTCTTCGATTTGATGTTCGGGGCTGGTTCTCAGGGGGATCGGGGAGCGACAGCGCGACGATTGTATCAAGTTTGTTTGTGTCGAACAATCCTACTTTTTTTGCTGTCGTCTGCTGTAGTAGGATAATCGGTCTGCTCTGGTGTAGCGCAATGCGGTCAGATTGCGCCGCGCCTTGAAGGTACGAAAATTCGAGGCCCACAAGCTGACAGCTTGCGCCACATCTTTCGTGGAGAACGATTATGGATCAAGTCTACATACGCGATATTTCCCGTCACGACGGCCAGGAAGTAACCATAAAGGGATGGCTCTACAACCTGCGTTCGAGCGGCAAGCTCATATTTCCGCAGATACGCGACGGCTCAGGAATCATTCAGGGCGTGGTCTTCAAAAAAAACGTTTCCGAAAAAATGTGGAGCGATTGCGAAAGGCTCACACAGGAATCATCGATCATAGTTCGAGGCCGCGTCCGCGCTGACGAACGCGCCCCTGGCGGCTACGAGCTTGACGTAATCGATCTCGAAGTTTTGCAGATAGCCGAGTCTTACCCCATCACTCCGAAAGAACACGGCGTCGAATTCCTGATGGATAATCGCCATCTTTGGCTGCGCTCGCGCCGTCAGCACGCGATCCTCGGCGTGAGAGCCGAAGTCATTCGCGCCGTCCGCGATTACTTCGACTCGAACGGCTTTACTCTGATGGACACGCCGATCTTTACGCCCGCAGCGTGCGAAGGGACGACCACTCTCTTCGAAGTCGATTACTTCGATGACAACAAAGCCTATCTGACTCAATCGGGTCAGCTTTACAACGAGGCGACGGCGGCGGCTTTCGGAAAGGTCTACTGCTTCGGCCCGACCTTTCGCGCAGAAAAATCCAAGACTCGCCGCCACCTGACCGAATTCTGGATGGTCGAGCCTGAAGTCGCTTATGCCGAACTCGACGACATAATGGAACTGGCCGAAGACTTCATCACGTTCATCGTCCATCGGGTGCTTGAAAACCGGCGCAGGGAATTGGCCGAGCTTGAGCGCGACACGTCGAAGCTCGAATTGATTCAAAAGCCTTTCCCTCGACTTCAATATGATGACGCAGTCAGGATGCTTGAGGAAGGTCACGCCAAAGGTGAGCTTGAAAACCGATTCGAATGGGGCGGCGATTTCGGCTCGCCCGATGAGACTTATCTCTCGAAGCATTTTGACAGCCCCGTGATGGTGCATCGTTACCCGGCTGCGGTGAAGGCTTTTTATATGAAAGCCGACCCTCAGCGCCCGGAGCTTGCGTTGTGCGTAGACGTGCTTGCGCCCGAAGGCTACGGCGAGGTGATAGGCGGCGGCCAGAGGGCTGATGATTTGAATTATCTGCTCACTCAAATCAAGGCGCACGATCTGCCGGAAGAAGCATTCGACTGGTATTTGGATTTGCGCAAGTATGGCACGTTCCCGCACGGCGGATTCGGCATGGGCATAGAGCGATGCACGACCTGGATGTGCGGAATCGAGCACATCCGCGAAACGATCCCGTTCCCGCGAATGCTTTATCGCTTGAAGCCATGAAGCGGAAACTCCCCTTGCAAATCAAACTCGTCTTGTGGCGCAGGCGATCAGCTTGCGCTGCTCTTTTTTGCGGGAGAATCAAATAGTGATTGAACTTCAGAAGAAACGCATAACCGTATTCGGCGGCTCGCGCTGCACGGCGGACACGGACGAATACAGAGAAGCATTGAAGCTTGGCCGTTTGATCGTCGAAGCGGGATTCGATGTGTGTTCGGGCGGTTATGCGGGCGTGATGGAAGCTATAAGCCGCGGCGCGCACGAAGCCGAGGGCCACGTCATTGGAATGACGATGACTCAATTCAACGCCTCGCCCAATCCTTATGTGAAGACGATAGAGCCGAGCGAAAGTTTTTACACGCGATTGCAAAAGCTCATTCGAGAGTCAGCCGGATACGTCGCGCTTCGCGGAGGGATGGGTACGATGACTGAAATCTCGCTCGTGTGGAACAAACTCGCTATGAACGTACTCGACAGGCGACCTTTGATCCTCTTGGGCGAGTGCTGGCCGCGAGCGTTCGAGTGTCTGCGCGAGCATCTGGTCATATCCGAACGTGATATGGACTTTCTGACTTTTGCAGTGACGGCAGAAGAGGCTGTCGAAGTTTTGAAAACGCAGATTCGATGAAAGTCGAACTCATATACGATTGGGCGAATCGGAAGCGTGTCTTGCAGGGCGTCGATGCGAGTGGGAAAATAAATCAAGTTATGCAAAAGAAAGCGAAGATAATCGGAGTGCCGATGGACTTGGGCGCAGGGCGGCGCGGCGTCGATATGGGGCCGTCAGCCATAAGAATCGCCGGGGTCAATCAGGCTATCGCGTTGCTGGGCTACGAAGTGACCGACGCGGGCAACGTGCATATCCATCCGCCTGAATCACTCTCGCAGACGAGCAGGCAGGCGCGATTTCTGCCCGAAATAGCGGCGGCCTGCGAAGAGCTTGCCGCGATGGTTGAAACATCTCTCAACGAAGGCGCTCTTCCGGTCGTGCTTGGCGGAGATCATTCGATAGCGATAGGGAGCGTCGCGGGCGTTGCTTCGTTTCATCGCAAACGCGAAGAGAGAATCGGCCTGATATGGCTCGACGCACATACTGATATCAACACGCCTGAGACTTCGCCTTCGGGAAATATTCATGGGATGCCGCTCGCCGCCCTGCTCGGCCACGGAGCGAAGGAGTTGACTCACGTCGCGGGATTCGCGCCAAAGATTTTGCCCGAACATGCGGTCGTCATAGGCGCGCGTTCCGTAGATCCGGGCGAGAGGGATTTGATTCGCTCTCTCGGCATTCGCGTATTCACGATGACCGAGATGGACGAAAGCGGCATGAGCAGCGTGATCGAAGAAGCTATAGAAATAGCCTCGCGCAACACGGCAGGTTTTCACGTGACTATGGACATGGATTTCATCGATCCGTTTTACGCGCCGGGAGTCGGCACGCCTGAGCGGGGAGGGGCGACTTATAGAGAAAGCCATCTTGCTATGGAGAAGATCGCCGGTTCAGGCTGCGTGCTTTCGGTCGAGATAACGGAGGTCAATCCGATGTTCGATACTACGAATCAGACTGCTCAACTGGCAGTCGAGTTGATCCTTTCCGCGCTCGGCAAAAAGATCATGTGACCGATGCACAGAAAAGAAAGGCAGGAGCAGGATGAGCGAAGATAAACTCCAGCGTCAGATCGAATTCATAGTTGATCAGCAGGCAAAATTCAGTGTCGATATCGCCGAACTCAAAGAGCGACAGGTTGAGCAGGCAGCCAATATCGATAAAATTTCCGACAACGTTTCCACGCTTGCCGATGCTCTGCTGAGTCTGACCAACATAGTTGAAAAACATGACGATCATATAACGGCTTTGATCCAGCAGGGAAAAGAAATGAATGATCGTTTGAACACCCTCATTACGGTCGTTGAGCGTATCATCTCAAAATGATCGCTAAGAAGGAAAAACAGATTGAAGAAAAAAATTAGAGTAGGAGTTATTTTCGGAGGACGTTCGGGCGAGCATGAAGTCTCGTTGAGATCGGCTGAATCAATAATCAACGCTCTGGACAAATCGAGATATGAAATCGTTCCCATCGGCATCACTCAGGAAGGCCGCTGGCTCATCTCGCGCGACGCCTCGGCGATGCTCCCGCAGGCCGTGATGTCTTCCGATTCTCAACAACAGGTCGCAATCATCGGAGACCCGACCTCGCAAGGGCTGATGCACCTGAGCCAGAATGGCGAAGCCCCGAACACCGAGCCGCTCGATGTAGTCTTTCCCGTCCTGCACGGCACCTACGGCGAAGATGGGACTATTCAAGGGCTTCTCGAAATGGCGGGCGTGCCTTATGTTGGCTGCGGCGTGCTGGCGTCGGCCACGGGGATGGACAAAGTCGTAATGAAGCAGTTGTTCGAGCGCGCAGGTCTTACGGTCACTCCTTACGAATGGTTCCTGCGCTCATCGTGGGAAGAAAATCCCAAAAAAGTTTTGAAAAAAATCTCCCGCTCGCTCGGTTTTCCCGTATTCGTCAAGCCCGCAAATCTCGGCTCGTCGGTCGGCATCTCGAAAGCCCGCGACAAGGAAGAACTGCGAGAAGCGATAAAAGACGCCGCGCGCTATGACCGGCGAATAATAGTCGAGCGAGCCGTCACGGGACGCGAGATAGAAATAAGCGTGCTTGGAAACGAACACCCCATCGCAAGCCTTCCCGGCGAGATCATCACAGGTCACGAGTTTTATGATTATGAAGACAAATACATCGATAATGTTTCAAAGACGATCACGCCCGCCCGTCTCCCAAAAAAAATCATTGAGCGAATACAGCGCGACGCTCTCGTCGCGTTTCAATCCATCGACGGATCGGGCCTCGCCCGTGTGGATTTCTTCGTCGAGCGCAAATCGAGTCGCGTGATTATAAATGAGATAAACACGATGCCCGGTTTTACCTCGATCAGCATGTACGCGAAGATGTGGGAATCAAGCGGAATTTCTTATCAGGAGTTGATTGATCGTCTCATTGATCTCGCCTTCGAGCGCCACGCCGACCGCTCTCGCAACCTGACGAGCTATAAACCACGTGAGGGGTAGTGTGTGTCCACCTGGTGATTCATGGAATGTCTTGTTTTTCGAGCAACTCAATGATTCGGTCGAGTCTGTCAATTATTCCAGTAGCCATCTGATTGAGAGCAAGGTTGATACAGAGCAATTCCATCTTCTCGTGTTTTACCAATTCAGGCGACCTTCTTGCGCTGTAAGTCCTTTGAGACTACAAATAGCAGCCGCAGTGAGATAAACTGGATCGGCGCTCGGATTTCGGGGTTCTGTTCTTGGTTTTTGCAAACACTAAGAATCCCGAATTCGACCGCGAAACTCCAATCAAATTGGTAAAACACGAGATTAACAAATCTAAAGCAATCAAGTAGAATCCGTCTTATAAAATTTAGGAGGTGAGAGCTATGAGCGATACCGGCAATCTATACGGAACAGTGACAGACACTGAAGGTAATGCGTTGCCAGGAGCGACGATAACGGTTTCGGGACAGGGAGCGTCACAGGTTCAATTCACCGATGCTCAGGGACGTTTCCAGTTTCCCGGACTTCTACCGGGTTCCTATACAGTTATGGCTCAGGCAATGGGGGGCAACTCTAGTGAGTATCCCAATGTTTCGATTACCGCAGGCAATAGTACGGAAATAGAGTTTGAATTGCTGATTGGACCTGAATAAGAAAACCGCTTAGAAACGCTGCGACCCTGTTTGTGAAAACGGCAGGGTGGCAGCACATTGAGGATGTTCTATTTTGACCTAACCCTACTCTTGACGCTTGGCAATCAGTTTCCACGCATCTTGAACATTATCTTGCACTGGTACAGGGTTTTTGGATCTATCCACTCCAGTTACTAAAACCCGTACCCGGTGTTGAGAGTGTGTCTCGAGATGTTTATCTACTTCTTGTTGAGCAGTGATTCGGTCTTGAGACCTTTTTCCGCTCCACGTGCAGGTTCGGCAGAGAGCCATCCATTCTTGCTTCGTTTCTTTTATCATTCATCTCCTTTGAGTAAAAGATTATACCACAGCTATGGAGTCGCAGTATTTCAAACAGCAAAAGAAAACCGTCGACTTTTGAACCTTGCAAACGAAGTATGTTGACGGTATTCGGAGACTGTTTCATTCTCGCTTAATAATAAGCTATGGAGATAAAAGAATCAGGAGTCGGGCTGAAAATCAACATTACCATTAAGAACCATACAGTCATGTTCGGCAGTCACATCAGATTCAGCTTTGCGGGTCTCATCCATAACGATTCTTATAAATTCCTGTGCCTGCTCAAGTGTGATTTGATTTGGCTTAGTGGACTTTGAGATAAATAATGAAACTTCTTCTCGTGTTTTACCAATTCAGGCGACCTTCTTGCGCTGTAAGTCCTTTGAGACTACAAATAGCAGCCGCAGTGAGATAAACTGGATCGGCGCTCGGATTTCGGGGTTCTGTTCTTGGTTTTTGCAAACACTAAGAATCCCGAATTCGACCGCGAAACTCCAATCAAATTGGTAAAACACGAGATCTTCTCAGGTGAATAACCGGGAGAACCATTTATTTGATTACTAAGAGCCTTTGCTACTCTGTTGAAATGGTCACCCTCGGATCTCATTTTGGTCATGTGCTTTCTCCAGTTGGTGATTGAAACAATGTAAGTTAATCAGTATGCTGCTTTGCACCTTAATTCACGCCTATCAACAGCATCACCAGCTAACCTGCTTTTCTGAATGTAGGCAGGTTGTTGTTTTCCAGCGCATACACGATATCTTTTTGTGAGACTCCCGCATCAAGCAGGTCTTGAGTGATCCCGTGTTCCAGTCCGTCTTCTTCGATCAGTACACGTCCGTCGCGCAGGCGTAGATGAAAGACCGTCGAGTGAATGCGGCGGATATTGTCCCAACCTGCGTGAATCAGCAGGTAATTATCATTCTTGGGATCACACACGGGAATGGGTTCGATCTCGCCGTGACTCGGCTTGTAACGCGCATATTCCTGAACGATGCGACGAAGGATGCGACGATAATTGGCTACTTTATCCATTGAATAATCTCCTTCTTGTGTGAATCGAAAACCAGCAAATGAATCTGTTCACCCGTTACAACTTCCATCACGGCTGGTCTTTTTTGAAAAAAGTTGGTGAAAACATTCGATGAGATGGCCAGGTAAAGCTTTCGTTGTAACTGCAGGCTCATCATCAAACGACGATAAACAACATATTGTCCGACTGCACATTCAAATTTGGCGAAGCGGGCAGGCTCACTCAACACTTTGATCTCAATGCTGATCTTGCTGCGGCGGTTGCGAATGCCCACCACTTTTTCTGCGCCCAGATCGGCGAACAGGAGTGTGCCGCGAAAACCAATTAGAAAAGGATCATCCGTGATCTGCCAGCCGTCTTTTACTAACGCAGCTTTTACTATGTCATGATGTGCATCTTTTCTTGGCACGTCTTAATGCTCCCGTCGATTATGCGAGGATGTCCCCTTCACTCGATTTCGTATAACGCACTAACTCCCTCACCTTTTCAATGAAATGGCTTCAATCATCTCGCCGACGGCTCGCTCCATGCCGACGAGCGCGGCGCGGGCTACTATGTTATGGCCGATGTTGAGTTCTTCGATGGGCGCGATCTCGGCTATGGCTCGCACGTTTCTGTAAGTGAGTCCGTGACCGGCGGCTACGTGGAGTTTCAATTCGCCAGCGCGTCGGGCGGATGCGTTTATGCGCTCAAGTTCCTGACTGACCCATCCCAGTTCCGCTCCGCGCGTCGGGTCGGTTAGTTCCGAGTAACGCCCTGTGCAAATCTCTACCTGATGCGCGCCTGCCCGATGAGCCGCTTCGATTTGAATCGGCACGGGATCGAGAAATATGCTCACCATCACGCCCGCCCCTGTGAGCTTTTCGATGGCGCGACTTATTTCTTCTTCGTGCGAGACGACATCAAGCCCGCCTTCGGTCGTGATTTCATCCGCTCGTTCGGGAACGAGCGTGGCGCATGTGGGTTTGACTTCTGAAGCGATTGCGACCATCTCCGAGGTGATGGCCATTTCAAGGTTGAGGTGAGTTTTGACGACCGCGCGAAGGGTGCGCAGGTCTTCATCCTGAATATGCCTGCGGTCGCCGCGCAGATGAATCGTGATGCCGTTTGCGCCGCCCAGTTCTGCAAGCACTGCGGCAGCCACGACGCTCGGCTCGAATGTGCGTCGGGCCTGCCGGAGAGTGGCTATGTGATCGATGTTGACGTTGAGGCGAACCATCTATTCATCTCTCGCTTTCGGTTGATTGACAGACTTCGCTCGACACTCCGCGCGAAGTGTCGTCGTAACGACCGGCGATATCGCGCATACGGATGCGAATCAGGTCTAGCATCATATCGACGGAGTCGCGAAGATAATTCACTTTGCTGTCATCCGAGTGATTCCACACCACAGGCACTTCGATCAGTCTCAGCCCGCGTTTGCGAGCGATGTAGAGAACTTCAGGGTCGAAGCCGAATCGCTCGATGCTCTGCAATCGAAAGACGGGGAGAGCCGATTCGCGGCGGAATGCCTTGAATCCGCATTGCGTGTCCTTGAATTCGAGCCTCGTGATGAATCTCAAAAAAAAGTTGAAAACACGCCCGCCGAAATCCCGCACGACGGATTGCTTCACTCCGATGAGTTTGCGATCAAGAGCGCGCGAGCCGAAAGCGACATCAGCGCGGCCTTCGGCGATGGGGGCGATCAGTTTGGGACTTTCGGTTATGGGCGAAGAGAGATCGGCATCGGTGAAAAGGATTATTTCCCCTTTCGCTTCGCTCACTCCGCGGCGGACGCTGTAGCCCTTGCCGCGATTCGGATCGTTGGTGATGAGTCTCAGATGAAAGCCTGCGCTCTGATAACTCTCCATTCGATCCGTTACGATCTGAGGCGTGCTGTCCCCAGAGCCGTCGTTTACGACCAGCACTTCGGCCTTGAAGGATTGAGACTTGAGGAATCGCAGAATCTCATCGAGAGACTGGCCGATTCTTCGCTCCTCGTTGTAGGCAGGAATGACTATCGATAAGAACATGACTATAATCTCGCTCGTTTGAAGCGAGGATTGAATATATCACAAAAGGAGCGAGGCGACAGCACCTAAGTTTTTTGAAGAGAGAGATCAAGGTTGACTTGCCTCGAAAATGTTTTGTGATAGAATGGATGCGTCCGATGCACAGTCAGGAGCAGCGTCAGTGCATCATCTTTCGATAAATCCGTTCATTTCGGTGAGGCAAAGGGCGACACACAGACCGCCCGGTTTTCAGGTGGGTTGATATAGCCGAGGCCCACGTTTCTCTCCCAGGGTCTCGTTGAGCTATATCGGGAGGCAAAACATGAGAC
Organism: Blastocatellia bacterium UBA7656; assembly: GCA_002483445.1. Lineage (GTDB taxonomy): Bacteria > Acidobacteriota > Blastocatellia > UBA7656 > UBA7656 > UBA7656. Next base: position 55,241 of record DLHY01000062.1, on the reverse strand, counting down.
ATGGATTCACTCGCGCCTTTCTGGTCACGATGATGGTAGCAGCAATCGTGCCGATCAACTTCGCCGTCTCGCAGGAAAACAAAAACGCCGCGCTTCAGGCACAGTCCGACAAGCAAAAAACCGACAGCGCCACGGATGACAAAGCCTCCGTCGCGAAAGCGGATGATGTGAAGTCGGGCAAGCCACAATCTCAAGACCCGAGGGTCATACTCAACACCAGCATCGTCAACATCACGGTCAGCGTCACCGACTCCTATGGCCGGTTCGTCACCGGACTCGGCAAGGATCATTTCGATCTGTTCGATGATAAAGTCAAGCAGCAGATCGCTCACTTTTCAGACGAGGACGCGCCCGTCTCTTTAGGCATCGTTTATGACGTGTCGGGGTCGATGAAGGAGCGCATCAATCGCTCGCTGCGCGCTCTGAGGCGTTTCATCGAGACCTCTCACGAAGATGACGATATTTTCCTGATCGGATTCAATGACCGGGCCAAACTGGTGCAGGACTTCACCACTTCGGGCGATCAGGTGATGAACCATCTTACGCTCGTCGCGCCTAAGGGCAATACTGCTCTTTACGACGCTGCTTATCTCGCGGTCGAAAAAGTCACCGAGGGGCGGCATAACAAGAAAGCATTGCTCATCATCTCTGACGGGCAGGACAACAACAGCCGTTACACCTACAAAGAGCTTCGCAATCGCGTCAAAGAGGCCGACGTTCAAATCTATGCCATCGGCATAACCGACCCGGCATCGGACGGGCTTGCAGGCTTCGGAAGATCGGTGCTTGAAGAAATCACCCGAATGACGGGCGGGCGCTCGTTCTTTCCCAATGCCTACAACGAGCCTGAGCTTGTCGAAATTTGCACACGCATCGCGCTTGAGCTTCGCCATCAATACTCGTTCGGTTTTTACCCGACTGATGTTACGAGCGAAGCCAAATGGCATAAGGTGCAGGTCAAGGTCAATCCGCCGAAAGGACTTGGCCGTCTCTCTCTTACATACAGAGACGGGTATCAGTCATTCAAACGATAGCGCCGCGCCTGACTACTCCTGAAAGAGCGCAAACCCCGGCGCTCAGGCCGTTCATTCGGCAACGGTCGTTGTTAATCCGCGCATCACAATTGTCCGCGGGTTTTCAAATTCAATGACAGGGAGTAAAATTCAGTTATGCGGTTCATACAAATAAGAAGCGTCGCAGTTTTCATGATGCTTGCGCTGCTCGGCCTCGGAGCAAACACCTTCTCTCTCAGGGCAGACTCCCGGCAGCAAAAAGACAAACCGAAACCTCAGAATCCTCAACAGTCGAATCCCAAAAAAGGCGAAGGCATCGATCAGGACGATCAGACTCCGATCAAACTCACATCCGATCTCGTAATGCTCGATGTGCAGGTCGTAGATGCTGCGAGCAACAAGCCTGTAATGGATTTGATCAAAGAACAGTTCCAGGTCTTCGAAGACAAAGTGCAGCAGGAGGTTTCGATATTTGACCGCGAGCAGGTGCCGGTCTCGCTCGTTTTCACCATAGACACGTCAGGCTCGATGAAAGCCAAACTCGACACGGTGATAAAAGCTTCGGTGAACCTCGTCAAAGAAAGCCGCGCTGATGATGAGATGGCCGTCATCGAGTTTAAGGAAACGCCTGAACTATTGACCGAATTCACAAACGATGTGAACGACATCGTTGACACTCTTCAGGGGCTTGTGGCCTCCAGCCGAACAGCTATGCTTGACGCTCTTTTCCTTGCCGCCGACTACGCCAGCAAGGAAGGGAAGAACCGGCGCAAGGCCGTCATCGTCGTGACCGACGGGCTGGACAAGGACAGCTATTACAAGTTCAACGAAGTCGTCAGCCATATGCGCGAAACCGACGCGCAGGTCTACCTGATAGGATTCACGAACGATCTGTCGAAAGACGGCGCGTGGGTTTTCAAGAAGAGCGAAAAAGATAACGCCGAAAATCTGTTGAACAAATTGGCAGCCGAAACCGGCGGCAAAGCGTTCTTCCCCAAAGAACTGGCCGAGGTGCATCAGATCGCGCAGCAGATATCTACAGACCTGCGCACGCAGTATTCGATAGGCTATTATTCGACCAACTCGAAACGCGACGGGACGTTCCGCGCTGTCAAAGTTCAGGTCAACGCTCCGAGTCGCCGACTTTCGGCCCGCACGCGCAATGGCTACACCGCTCCGCGCGAGGGCGAAACTCCGCACACAAACACCAAACCCTGAAAGATGGGATTTAAGCAAAGGGCATTTCAAAGGCGGCCACGGGGCTGCCTTTTTTGTTTCGGGCGATGCTCAGGCGAAGAGAGCGCGGGCATCCTTGTGCAAAAAAATCGTATAGTTTCGTGTTAAATCGGAAAATCTGCTTGCCTGAAATCATTAAAGATCGTATAGATCATCCTTATGGAACTGCTCAAGCCGCAGGACGCCGCCCGGATGATCAATGTCAGCTACCCGACCATCAAGCAATGGATTTATCAGGGGAAGATTCGCTCCGTAAAAACTCCGGGCGGGCATCATCGCATACCTCTGAGCGAAGTGGAACGATTCTCAGGCGCAAAGCAAAAGAAGAGAACTGCTTCAAGTAAACCTTCGGGGCTTGAAGCCATCAGCGGCAGGAACAAACTCCTGGGAACAGTCACCGATGTCCGATTCGAAGGATTGCTGGCGCAGGTCACGATAGACATTGGCGGGCAGACGATCACTTCGATCATCACGCGGGACGCCTGCGAAGAATTGAAACTCAAAAAAGGAGCGCGAGCGTTTGCCCTCATCAAGGCCACTGAAGTCATGGTCATAAGAGGTTAGGAGGCAAAGAGTCTAGCGATGGTTCTGGAAAATATCCTCCTGCTGTCGGTCGGGATCGTGATCGTGGCTTTTCTCTATTCTTCCGTAGGACACGCGGGAGCTTCCGGGTACATTGCGATGATGACTCTGTTCGGACTCGCGCCTGATGTTATCAAACCTGCCGCTTTGGTTCTCAACATTCTGGTGGCCTGCCTCGCCTCGTGGCAATTCCGGCGAGCGGGCTATTTTTCATGGCCGCTGTTCTGGCCGTTCGCGCTTTTGTCCGTCCCTTTCGCTTTTCTGGGCGGCTATCTCAAACTGCCCGCTCACATCTTCAAAATTCTTGTCGGGATTGTTTTGCTCTATTCAGCCGCGCGCTTCCTGTTCGAGTTCGGGCCGGACCAAGACACACGACCCCCGTCGAAACCCGTTGCAGTTTCAGTCGGCGCGGGCATAGGACTTTTATCAGGGTTGACGGGAACAGGGGGCGGCATATTTCTCTCGCCGATCATGATTTTTCTGCGATGGGCGCGCACAAAGGAAGCGGCTGCCACTTCCGCGCTTTTCATTTTGGTCAATTCCGTTTCGGGATTGCTCGGCAACATCAGCAGCACCAGACAACTTCCGCTGTTTGCGTTGCCGCTCGTCATCGCCGCCGTTTCAGGCGGCGCGGTCGGCTCTTATCTCGGAAGTCGCCGATTCTCGCCCGGATTCATCAAGAAACTTCTGGCTGTGGTTTTGACCATAGCGGGATTCAAACTCGTCTTTACTTGAAGAGATCGCTCGACCGCGCGCAGATCATTTGTCGCTTTGAACGCTTTTGTCTTTTTGTGAAGACGGAGCATCGCTGGCGGGTTCATTAGCGACGAACCAGGCTATGATGGCGATGAAGATGATCGAGAGAATGGTTATCGCGATGACAACCCTGCCGTCACCCTTGCGGGATTCGATTTCCTTTGGCGGCCTGTAGTCGGCGGGGAGAGTTAGACTCCCGGTTTCCGAGCGGGCGATGCCGTTTGCAGTCGGGCGTTCGATTTCAAGCGGTTTTCGATGGCGAGCGAGTCGGGCCATTCCGCCTGATACGGCTTCCTTCCATTTCCTGTGACTCTTCCTGTTCATAGCCACTTATTCTTGCGAAAGTAAAAGTATATGGCAAGGCCCACTATAAGCATCGAAGCGAGCGCGCCTACATATCCGAAATGCCATTTCAACTCAGGCATACGCTCGAAGTTCATGCCGTAAATTCCCGCTATGAGAGTCACCGACATCAGTATAGTCGCAATCGATGTGAGTCGCTTCATAACCGAGTTCATGCGATTGCTGGCTATGGAGAGATAAGCATCCATGATCGAACCGAGCATGTCTCGAAGAATATCGATGGTGTCGGTGACGCGGATCAGATGATCGAACACGTCCTGAAAATAGACCGAAGTTTCGCGCGAAAAGATGGGCTGCTCGCGGCGGAGCAGTGTATTGAAAACGTCGCGCAGCGGAGTGATCGAACGGCGCAGAAACAGCAGTTGTTTCTTCATTCGGAAAATCTCTTCGAGCGCGTCCTGATTCGTTTCGGCAAAGATCGCATCTTCCAGATCGTCGATTTTATCCGACAGGTTGTCGAGCAGCGGCATGTACTCGTCTACTATCGGGTCGATGAGCAGATAAACGAGCAGCCCGGTTCCGCGCTCGGCCAGATCCGTCCACTCGCGCCAGAGTTTTTCCGTCGCAGCGATGGCGCGAATCGGCTGGCTGTGAACCGTGACAAGGTAGTTCCGGCCCAGGAATATATTCAACTCGCGCAGCTTGAGATGATTGTCCTCCACAAGCTCGGCTTCGTAGAGGACGATGAAATAATAGCCGTTGTACTCTTCGACCTTTGGCCGCTGATGTTCCTGGCGGACATCCTCGATTGAGAGGGGATGGAATGAGAACTCTTTTGCAAGCTCGTCGAAGTCCTGACTCGTGGGATCAGGCACATCGACCCAGATGATGTTCGATTCGATCTCTCTGAGATTGCTTATTTCATCAGGGTCACTGATGCGGGTGAAGGTTCGCGTTTGTCGATCAAGCACCAGCGTGTTGAGCATTCATCGCCTCGACTCAGTATGGGTTGATTAGTCTCTGCGGCTTCAGGCGCGAGCGAACACTTCGTTGTCTTCTCCCAAATCGCGCGCAGCAGGAGTGATTATCGTCTTGCTGTTGATGCGGATTTTTTCTTTCATTGCAATCGCGCGCCTCACATCTTCCTCGCATACGAAATCATAAAGCTTGCCGTTCTGCGCTGCCTGAGGTGTGGGCGCGCTCACAGTTTGCGGAACCACGGTTTGCGTCGGCTCGGCGACAGGCAATGGCGCTGATGGGGGCGGTTGCACAGCGAGTTTCGAGTGTCTTTCGGCAAGGAATTTATCGACGAGCGTAGCAATGGCAGCGCGATCTATTACGGGGCTGCCCGTGGTGACATTAGCGCGGGGTTGTTCTGCGACCTGATTTATGGGGCGCGTCTCGAAAGCGATGCGCTTGACATCGATCAGGTGACGCGGCGAGATGTTATCCGAAGTGACGTTCCCGCCCCACGAGCCGCAGCCCAGCGTCATCGAAGGCTCAAGGTCGGTTGTGAACCCTATCGCCCCGTGCGTCGAAGGACTGTTGACCACGACGCGCGAGACAGGCATCAACACTCCGTACTCGCGGGCCGCATCCCGGCTCGCGGTATGGATCGAAGCGGTGTGGCCCATCCCGCCGTAACGAAGAATCTGCGCCGAGCGGTCGCATCCTTGAGCAAGACTGTCGACGACATAGTAAGCCAGAAGCGGCGAGAGTTTTTCCATCGAGAGCGGATAATCGCGGCCCACGCCTTCAAGCTCGAACAAGATGGCTCGCGCGCCATCGGGAATTTTTATTCCGGCCATCTCCGCGATGACCTTCGCGCTTTTGCCAACGATCCTGGGATTGAGCGTGTTGGTCTGAGTGGCGACTACGCGCGCGAGAGCTTCCTGTTGATCGCGGTCGATGAAGCAGGCTCCTTCCGAGATGAACTGCTCGCGCACCCGCGAGTCAATGGCTCGCTCGACGACCACCGATTGCTCTGACGAACAGATCGTCCCGTTGTCAAAGCAGGTGCCTGTGAGAATATCGCGGACGGCTTTCGCTATGTTCGCGGAACGCTCTATCATCGCAGGCACATTGCCGGGGCCAACACCGAAAGCGGGCTTGCCCGATGAGTAAGCCGCGCGCACGAGTCCTATCCCTCCCGTAGCGAGTATGACTGCCGTGCGCTTGTGCTTCATCAACTCCTGCGTGCCTTCTATGGTCGCTACTGTCATGCATCCTATCGCGTTAGGGGGAAGCCCTGCGGATTCGCCCGCTTCGCGCATCACTCGCGCAGTCTCGGCGATGCAGGCGGCAGCCGAAGGGTGAGGGCTGAGCACGACCGCATCGCGGGCTTTTATGGAAACGAGGATTTTGAATATGACCGTCGATGTGGGATTCGTCGATGGTATGACTGCCGCCACGACTCCGCGCGGGGAAGCCACTTCGACTATCGATTCTGTCTGACGGATTATGCCGACCGTCCGCATCGGGCGAATGAAATTGTAGATGATTTCGGCTGAGAAACGGTTTTTGGTGGCTTTGTCCGCAGCGACGCCATAACCTGTTTCCGTGTGCGCAAGCTCGCCAAGACGTCGGCTTTCTTCACGGGCGGCGCGGGCCATCGCGCCGCCGATATCATCGATCTTTTCCTGAGAGAACGTGGCCAGAATTTTCTGCGCCTCGTATGCTCTCTCGGCCAGTTCTTTCGCCTGTTCGATGGATTGACTATCTTTATCGCTGCTCATAACGCCTCCCTGAGCGGCGTTGGGTTGATGAGACTCTGAGAATCATCCGAGCGGGGCATCCGTTATTTGGCGCGTTCCTTATTCTGCGATTGCAGAGCGCGCTTGCCGTCTTCCTGCGAGCCTGCGGCCAACTGGCCGCGCTCGCCTCCGGCGAGTTGATAGACGCTTGTGATAGTTCCGCTATCTTCCAGCACACGTTCCAGTTCCGAGTGAGGGCGCGGTATGACGTGAACGCTGATAAGCTCTCCGACCCGTCGGGCTGCCGCCGCTCCCGCGTCGGTCGCGGCCTTGACTGCGCCGACATCTCCGCGCACGAAGACGGTGACGAAACCTGAGCCGATGTATTCGCGTCCGACGAGTACCACGTTTGCGGCTTTCACCATAGCGTCTGCGGCTTCGACTGCTCCCACGAATCCTTTAGTCTCGATCATGCCGAGCGCTTCCATGCCCATAAAAATTATTCCTCCGTTTATTTGAATCTCTAAACTTGGGTGAGAATCCTTCGCTTCACGAGAGCCTCAAAACTAACAAAACCCGTGCAGGCCGTCAAGCAGACAAGGTCGCGTGCTTGACACTCACACCCCGTTTCCATAAGATAGCCTTCGGACGCGCTTAAATCCCAATAAAACTGAAAGGAATATGAGGGGCCGCTCGGCAACTATGCCGACACTAGGTGAAACACTCAAACAGAAGAGAGAAGAGCGCGGCATTTCGCTCTCCGAGATTTCGGAAGCGACCAAGATAGGCACGCGCTTTTTGAAAGCTATTGAGTCGGACAATTTTTCCATCCTCCCCGGCGGCATCTTCACTCGCTCTTTCATCCGCGCTTACGCCAGAACCGTTCGCCTCGATGAAGAAGAAGCCATCGCGCTCTATCATCAGCAGATCGCGCCGCCAATCGAGGAGACGGTGGAGGCTCCTGAATCGAACCCGGCTCAGGTCATTACTATGGAGCCGCCGCCTGCTCATCGCAGCAGCCCTCTTACCTTCAGTCAGCCATCCACGCAACTCCGCTGGGGGCCGATCATCATAGGCGTGATCATAACCGTCTTCGTAGCCGTTTTGATCTATGTGGTGATAAAACGTATCGACAAAGGGCAGGCGGAATCGCCGCAGCCTCCTCCTCCCTTAACCAAACAAACCTCTCCTCCGACTCAACCCGAAACGCCGCCTAAGACATCGCCGCCGCCGCAGGCTCCCGATGTTCAACCAGGCGATCAGTTGCTCGTGCGCGTGGAAGCCTCGACAGGCGATTGCTGGCTCCGCTACACAGTCGACGGTGGCGAGGCGTCACAAACCATACTCAAACAGGGAGAATCGCGCGACCTGCCTGCTGCTCAAAACGAAGTAGTGCTGAGGTACGGCAACCGGCAGACGATCAAGGTTCTGGTCAACAGCCGCGAGATTACTTTTCCCGCAGACGCGCCCAAGTTCCGCGGAGAAATCAAACTGTCGCGCGATAACCTTCAAACATATTTCAACTGATGAGGGTTCAGCATGACGAGACTGGCCGGAGCTATACTTTCCCTTCTCGTGATTTTCGCCTCATCTCTGACGGCGGGCAATGAGTCTCGCAGGAGCGTGATAATCGCGCACAGGGGGGCGTCGGCTTACGCGCCTGAGCATACGCTTGCGTCTTACCAGTTGGCGATTGAGCAGGGCGCGGATTTCGTCGAGCAGGATTTGCAGGTGACGAAAGACGGCGCGCTCGTATGTCTTCACGACCGAGACCTTGAGCGAACGACCAACGTCACCCAGGTTTTCCCCGACCGCGCGACTGAGCGCGACGCGGAAGGCCAGTCGAGACGCGCATGGTACGCGATTGATTTTACGCTGGCTGAAATCAAACGGCTCGACGCGGGATCGTGGTTCAACAGCGCGAATCCGTTTGCCGCGCGACAGTCTTTCGCGGATCAGAAAATTCCTACGCTCGAAGAAGCGATCCATCTGATTGGAAATCGGGCGAAGCTCTACATCGAGATAAAAGACTTCGAATTTTATCGCTCGCTCGGAGTAGACGCGGCGGAAAAACTTGTCTCAGTTCTCAAAGCTAATGGCTTTGACAGACGCGCAGATCGAGTGATGATTCAATCTTTTTCAAAAGAGTGTTTGCTTCGCGTGCGCGAGCTTGCGCCCCGTTACGCACGGGTTCAACTTCTTCCGATGGAGGGCAAGGATCGAGCGAAAGATACTTCGATGGTGAGCGAATCGCTTGCCCGCGAGATTGCCGTGTACGCGCAGGGCGCAGGGCCGAGCAGGAATATGATCAGAAGCGCAGATGATGTTGCCGTATTTCATCGGGCAGGGCTGATAGTTCATCCATACACATTTCGCGGAACGACGACAGCTTCGAAGCGCCGACCGTTGGATGAAAAGCTATCGGACGGCTCGACGCTGAGACAAACGATCATCGCCGATATCCGCCGCTTCATCGAGTTCCGTATAGACGGCGGCTTTACTGATTATCCTGATTTGTGGAGAGAGGCTCTGCGGGGTAAATGAAGATCAGATTCCCTCATTGTCTTACTTTCATCAATCCAGCCTGCGCGATCCGAGAAAGCCAACAGGAGTTGGCAAGTTGTTACTGACTGTATTGCTGGTAATAATAATGTCCCCCGATCTGCCGTCTTCGAGAAGTAAATGGTATGGGCTGCCCGGTTCGATATCGATTCCTTGCGGCAAGGTGAACGAGCCATACCAACTATCGAGACCTGATTGAGCGTCCGTAGTTTCGAAAATCTGAATCTCAATGTCTTCAAATAATGTTTGATCGTTTTGCCTTATGCTACCGTGAATCAGTGTCATTTGTAATTCCCTGTTTTCTGCTAGTTAAGAGTATAACGGTTCGTCGTGAAAGACGCTCACCTCGCCGCGCTCGTCGCGCGTTGAACCACAATCTCAACTCTGCATTCCGGTATCACCTGTTTGATCGAATTCGTAAGCTCCGGCGTCACTTTCACCCGCACGAACTGATTTGGCTGGATGCGCGCAATCGAGCCGTCTTCCAGTTCGACTTCCATCACAAGAGCGCAATCTCCGCGATTGGAATCAAGCACTGCGTAGAGTCGGTCGAGACGGTCTGAGTGAATCGCCGCGACAGGGAAGTGGAGTATGACCGTTCGCGCGCTGCGCTCGCGCAGGTTTTCGAGGCTCTGGATTTCGTCCGAGATGATCGATTTCGCGCCGCCATCATCGATCTCAAGCCGCCCTTTGACCAGTATCGCCGCGTCGTCTTTCAAGATCGCACTCGACTTCGAATATATGTCGGGCCACGCGACTATCTTCACCGTGCCGAACTGGTCTTCAAGCTGGAACAATCCGAAGCGGTCGCCCTTCTTCGTCGTCCGCACATTGAGACTGGTGACCACGCCGCCGATTACGACCTGCGCGCCGTGATGAAACCCAGCCAGCCGGTCGACGTCAGCGTTGGCGAAATCCTTCAACGCTTCGTCATAACGCATCAGCGGATGGCCTGAGATATAAAATCCGAGCGTCTCTTTTTCCCCGCGAAGCAAATCGTGCTGCGACCATTCATCTACATTTGGTAGAGGCGGCTCGACTGTGGGCATCGCGTCTGCGAAAGCGCCGAACAGATCGGCCTGACCACTCGCACGTGAGCGTTGAGATCGCTGACCGCTCTCCATCGCTGCATCGATTGCGGCGAACATCTGAGCGCGGCGATGGCCTGAAGAATCGAACGCGCCCGCACGAATGAGGCTTTCAAGAACTCGCTTGTTTACCGCTCGCGAATCGACGCGTTCCGTGAAATCGAAGATCGAGCGAAACGCTCCACCGTTGTTTCTGGCTTCTATTATCGAAGCGACTGCCGACTGGCCTATGCCCTTGATCGCGGCAAGCCCGAAGCGTATGGCATTGCCTGCGGCGGTGAAATTGTCGAGGCTGATATTGACATCAGGCGGCAGGATTTCAATGCCCTGAGTGCGCGCTTCGTTGATGTACTTGACGACTTTTTCAGTGTTGTTCAATTCGTTTGACAGCACCGCCGCCCAGAAATGAGTCGGGTAGTGAGCTTTCAGATAAGCGGTTTGATATGCGAGATAGCCATAAGCCATCGAATGGCTGTTGGCTGTCAGAATTCCGTTGGCGAAGTAATTATGATTAGGGCCGCGCATGGTCATGTTATAAGTCTTCTCGACCGGGCGCGGCGTGACGCGGACAATTCTGGTCTTCTCGATTTTCATAAATACTCCCGGATCAGCTTGAACTTCCTCTCAAGATAAACATCGGCGTTGCGATAAAGGTAGCGCGCTATTGTTTCCACGTCGGAGCGATGCGACCACTGAACGAAAACGGTGTTTCCGTTTCTGTGCATTCTGTTGTCTGAGATTCCAAGTGAGCAGATGAGCCACATTCGCACCTCGGCCACCAGTCTTTCAGTTCCGCAATAACCGAGAATAACTCCTCCATCCCGGCGATGACTGGCTGTTCCATCTCCGTCGAAGATGCCCCTGATCAGATGAGGCATCAACGAGCGCGGCAACACTGGCAGATAAGTGGACGATGTTTTTCTCGGTATCACTCCGAAACGAGCAAGATCGGTAGCCATGCGGCGAGAAAAAACCGTGACTCTGTACATCGTATGGCGCTGATCTGATCGCTTTTCAATACGCAGCACGGGATTGTCTGAGCCGAGAAATGATTTGAATTCTTCCAGCAACTCACGGTCGATCATTTGAAGCCCTATCTGCGGCTCACAGCCCTTCCTCGTATCGCTCACATATCCGTCCGTTAGCAGGATGCCAAGCCAATAAGCTTTCGCGGGAGTGTCTATGTTTGCGAAAACAGCTTCATTATAGCTCTTGTAATCGACGCGCCCGTGGGGTCTGCGTTTCGGTATCGCGTGTTTTGCAAGCACATCGTAAACGGTCTTTGGAGTTTTGAACGGAACTGATTTCAAAACCTCGCGAGCCGTCAAGCCGGATTGATATTGATCGATGATTACTCGCTCAATCTCCGGCGTGAGCTTTTTGTTCCATGCCGTGCGCGGCATATTCTTCAACTCCCGGCGAAAAATAAATTTCAAGACCGCGGTCGATGATTTCTCTCAGTGGTAAATGGCCTTCATCCGTGTAGAATTTGTGGTCGAGCGTGCAGCGAATCGTTCTTCCATCTTCGGTTTCGATTTCTACGACTTCCTTTTCTCCTGTCTCAAAAGCTTCAACGATGTCGTTGATAATTAGCTGTTTTCCATCAAAGCTGAATGTCCGCGATATATCGCTCTCTCCTTTAGCTATCCGCTCGATAGTTACCTGCTGGCCCGTGTCAGCGTCGACTATTCTTGCATCACCCGTCAGACAGCGATTAAAAGCATAATCCGCAAACCCCTCGAAGCTTTGCCAGAGTTGTTCGAGTTTCCCTCGGTCGTGTCCGCGCTCTGTCGCTTGTTTGAGAAATTTCTCTTTGTGCTTGTCGAGTTCCTCGCGCTTCTTCTTGCCCATCGCGCGGCGAACCAGATCGGCTTCGCCCAGCGAGTATGCAGCCAGCTTTTGAAAGACTGCCATTAATTGTTCTTGATAGACGCAGTTGTGCAGAATGATGTTGTTGCCAACGAAATTGTGAATTCCTTCTACCGTTATGTCATAAACCAACTCTTCGCCTGCCTGCTCTATTAACACAATCTCTTGCCAATGAACATTGAGATTTCTGTCGGTTTGCGGCAAAGGCAACTCACTGCGCAGTTTCTTGACGGCGCTCGCGCTTATGCGAGACCGGCGCGATTGTTTTGGAAGCAGGTGTTGACGGTCAAATCCGAATGCCCGCTGTAATGCCTTCCACGATCCGGGCCATGCATTCGATAACTCGCCTACAAAAACGGGCCGCGAAACTGAGTCGTGTTTCTCGCCGTGAAAATGAACCGGCGGGATCATCGTTTTCGAGACGAGATGAGGCGCGATCAGGTCATGAAAAGATTTCAGATCATAGACCGTCACCTGATAAGCCGTTGTCCGTTCGTTTCTCCTCGCACTCTGATAGTGTGATTCATAAATGGCAGAGTGAATGCCGAGGCGCAGAAGCAATGTCTGCACATCGCGGGCAAGCTGCGGAGAGATCGTTTTATAATGACACATCTTCCTGCCGATGTAGCCGTCGCAATCCCACAGCGAAGCGAGGAAGAAAGCTATGCACTGTCGCGTCAAACCGAAGATGAACTCTGGGATATACTTTTCATTGGAGCGGCATCCACCATTGGTTGATTTCAACCCCAATTGGCGAAGCATCGCGACGAGGGAATTTGGCTCATGATAATGAGTCTTATTAACCCCTGCGACCATCACTCTCGTCACCCCTCGAACCTGCTGAAGCGTTTTTGCCTCGATGCGCTCAAAGGCATTCAGGCAGGATTTATATTCGTCCAGAAGTCGCGGGTCTTTTGACACGAAATCGGCTGTGCAGGCTGACGAACTCAACGAGCCGTCAGCAAGCAGGTATGCGATGACTCGCAAGCGACGCAAGTCGTAATCCGTTTCTTCTTCTACGATCAGACTTCGCGGAGTCGCTATGAAGTGTCCCGCCGCAAGCTCTCCTGCCTGTCGCCATCCGCTTTCGGTCAGCACTCGATGATCCGGCGTGAGCTTCACGCGAGCGCCGTTTCTCAGCTTTATCTCGATGACCTCTCGAACGCCATTGCAAACGAAGTTTGTCACGCGGGCTGTCTGCGGTTTGAGATTTTCATCCACGCCCTGCACATAAAGCTCTTGGTCAAGGCTTCCAACCTCATCGATTCGAATCCGCCTGCCCGAAACGGCATCGAGCAGGAGCGTATCACCGGCCACGCAGATGCCCAGAGTGTTGCCCATGACATCTTTCAATTCAGCGAAGTCATAACGGACTTTTTTCCTTCCATGTCGGCGGTCGATGAAGTCATCGATCATCCCGCTGTCAATCGGGCCGGGGCGATAAAGCGCGTTTAAGGCCGAGAGGTCTTCCAATCCATCAGGCTTCAGCCGACGACAGATATCTTTCATGCCATCAGACTCAAATTGGAAGATGGCCATCGTCTTCCCATCTGCGAAGAGTTGCAACGCGGCTTTGTCATCGAGCGGAATCCCGGAAATGTCGAGTGTCTCGCCTGTCTCGCGCTCGATTGATTTCAAACAATCCTCGATGATCGTCAATGTGGTGAGCGCCAGGAAGTCCATCTTCAACATCCCGACTTTTTCCAGATCGGTCATCGTGTACTGCGTCGTTATTTCATCCCGCGACGTTTTCGATATCGGCACAAGCTCGTGAAGCGGGGCAGGCGCGATGACCACCCCCGCAGCATGAACTGACGCATGGCGCGAGCATCCTTCGAGACGGCGGGCTATCTCGATCACTTCTTTCACTCTCGAATCCGATTCGATGGCTTTCTTCAGATCGGGATTCTGCTTGATCGCGTCGTCAATCGAGACGTTGCGCCCGCGCACAGGCGGCGGAATCATCTTGGCTATCTTGTCAACTTCCGCGTAAGGCATCTCCATAGCGCGACCGACATCCTTGATAGCCGCCTTCGACGCCATGGTTCCGAACGTGCTGATCTGAGCAACGTGATCGCGCCCGTAGTAATCGGCCACATAATCGATGACCTTCTGTCGACCTCGCACGCAGAAATCGATATCGATGTCAGGCATCGAGACGCGCTCAGGATTGAGGAAACGCTCGAACATCAGTTCGTACTGAAGCGGATCGACGTCGGTGATCTTCATCGAGTAGGCTACGATGCTGCCTGCGGCGCTCCCACGGCCCGGCCCGACTGGAATCTGGTTATTCCTCGCGAAATCGATGAAATCCCATACGATCAGAAAGTATCCAGCAAAGCCCATCTGCGTGATGATCCCGATTTCGTGTTCGAGCCTCTGGCTATAATCGTCATAATCATACTTGCGATCCGGTCGCGCTTTGATCGTCTCCCATCGCTCTTCGAAACCGCGACGCGCGATTTTCGCGAAATAGCTCTCGGTCGTCTCGCCTTCAGGCACACGATAACGAGGCAGGTGATTCTGACCTTTGGGCAATTCAAGCTCGCACATCTCGGCTATCGCTACGGTGTTGAGCAGAGCTTCAGGCATGTCTTTGCCGAAGATCATCCACATCTCTTTCGCCGAGCGGACATAGAACTCGCCTTCTTTGTATTTGAGTCCGCGCTTTTCATTGACCGTCTTGCCCGCGCCTATGCATACGAGTATGTCGTGCGCCCGCCAGTCGTCTCGATTCAGATAATGACAATCGTTAGTCGCCGCAAGCGGTATCCCGGTTCTTTTAGATAGCTCGATCATTCCGGGTATGACCGTCTGGACTTCTTCTTCGAGTCCGTGATTCTGGACTTCGAGGTAGTAGTTGCCCTTGCCGAAAATGTCCTCGAACTCTTTTGCGCGTCGCGCCGCTTCTTCATACTTATTCGTGAGAAGGAGCGCGGACGGCACGCCTGAAAGACACGCCGAAAGCCCGACTATTCCTTCGCTGTGCTGGGCGAGAATCTCTTTATCGATTCGCGGCTTGTAGTAATACCCCTGGGTGAAGGAAAGGGAAGAGAGTTTGACGAGGTTTTGATAGCCCTTGAGATTTTTCGCCAGCAGGATGATGTGGTTCATCCCGCGCTCGTTTCCTTCCTCGCCGCGGTCTGTGTGTTTGCCGCGTGCGATATAGGCTTCGATCCCGATGATGGGTTTTATGCCTGACCCTTTCATCTCGTTGTAAAACGAGATCGCGCCATAGAGATTGCCATGGTCGGTGACGGCGACGGCTCGCATCCCTAATTCCTGCGCGCGTCGGGCCAGAGGTTTTATCTGTATCGCTCCGTCGAGCAGACTGTAATCGCTATGGAGATGAAGATGCACGAAGTCTTTTTCGTTCATGGCCGGTTTAATAGCTGTGGGAGCTTATGAGCAGGCTCCGCATGGTTGAAACCCCACCTTTAATTTGTCGAAAGAATCCTGAAGTCGAACTCGATCAGGTCGCCGATGCGCGACCGGAATATAGCATAAGGCGACGGAAAGTGTACACCACAAATTGTGGGGGATTGTTTTCGATCCTCAATATGTGGGATGGCTCAGGAAATGGTTTCATGCGCGACGCTTTCCCATTCCCCGTAAAGCTTTTCCAATTCAGCGGAAATCTCGCTCTGGCGATTGCTGATTTCTGCATACTGCTCGGCTCCCCATTCGGGCGCGGGATTGGAAAGTCTTTCCGCTAACGCTTGGGATTCTGCTTCAAACGCGGCGATATCTTTTTCTATTTCTTCGACCGGGCGACGACGTTGTTTCGGCTGCGCTTTGCGAGGGCGGGCGACGTTGGTCGAGGTTCGCTTCTTCGTCTTTTGCTCTTCGCGCGCGGCTTCGAACTTCGCTCGCTCCTCGTGATAATCCGAGTAGCTGCCGGTGTGATAAGTGGCCGCGCCTTTATCGAAATGAAGTATCTCAGTCGCTATCTTATCCAGAAAATAACGGTCGTGAGAAACCGTTATGATCGTGCCGGGGTACGTGGCAAGGGCCGCTTCCAGAGCCTCGCGCGAGGGAATGTCGAGGTGATTGGTCGGCTCGTCGAGTATCAGCACATTTGCGCGACTGTGGATGAGCTTGGCAAGCGCGAGCCTGCTTTTTTCTCCTCCCGAAAGCGCCGCGACAGGTTTGTATACGTCATCGCCCGTGAAGAGAAATCTCGCGAGGTAGCTGCGCAATTCTCCCGGCGTTGCGCGGGGAGCGACCGAAGCCATCTCTTCGATGGCAGTGACCGAATAATTCAGGCCCGATAACTCCTGATCGAAATATTCTATCTCGACATTCGCGCCCCATGTGAAGCCGCCTGCTACGGGGTCAAGATCGCCGTTGATCGTTTTCAGAAAAGTTGTTTTTCCCGATCCGTTCGAGCCTATGATTCCAAGTCGCTCGCCTCGACGAATCAGAAACCTCAGACCCGATGCGAGAGCCTTCGTGTAGCCTATGCTGAGGTCGCCGACCGCAAGCACGTTGTCTCCGGCGCGGGCGACATTCTGAAAATTGAAGTTCCCGGTTTTTTCTTCCCGCACTGCTTCGACTCTCTCCATTCGCTCAAGCATGTTGCGGCGGGATTTTGCCTGCTTGGTTTTCTGACCCGCGAGGTTGCGGCGAATGAATTCTTCAGTTCGACTGATGAGTTCCTGTTGCTGCTCGTACTCGCGCGCCTGCTGAAGCCTTCTTTCCTCACGCTGTTTGACGTAAGAAGTGTAATTGCCCGTGTAGACGTTCGCGCGGCCCCCGTCTATCTCGACTATTTTCATCGCCGTTCGGTCTAGCAGAAAGCGGTCGTGCGAAATTATCACGAAAGCTTTTTTGTACTCGGCTAAAAAATTCTCCAGCCATTCGACGGCATCTACATCGAGGTGATTTGTAGGCTCGTCCAGAAGCAGCAGGTCAGGCTCCGCGAGCAGAAGCTTTGCCAGTTGCAGCCGCGCTTTCTGCCCGCCGCTCAATTGATCGGTCGGCCTCGAAAACTCTTCCTGTCGGAATCCGAGACCCGCAATGACCGTTTCGGCCCTCGCTCGAAAGGTGAAGCCTCCGCTCATCTCATAGCGATGGCGCAAATCCGCATAATCATGCATCACTTCTTCGAGCGATTCGCTTTCATGGTCGGCCATCTCGTGTTCGAGCCGTTCGATCTCATCTTCCATAGAAATCAAATCGGCGAAGACTGATATGGCTTCCTCTCTCACGCTCAAAGCCGTGTTGAGTTGAGGCTGTTGATCCAGAACGCCGAGGCGAAGCCCCCGGACGAAGATAACTTCGCCGCGATCAGCTTCTTCAATACGGGTGAGCAGTCGAAAGATGGTCGTTTTGCCCGCGCCGTTTCGTCCGACGAGTCCCGTTCGCTCGCCGGGGTTGATCTGAAAAGTCACCCCGGCGAGGACTTCGTGCGCGCCGTAGGATTTATAAACGTCTTCGAGGCGAAACAGCATGGCAGTTTTCAGTTTTCAGTTTCCAGTTTTCAGTGAAGAGAGATATTACATCGGCTCATTCACCGTGTTTCTTCAAGAAGTCTGTCCTGCACAGGCATTGAACTCAGATTTAACGGTGTTCTTCAAAGATGAAAAACAACTGAAAACTGAAAACTGAAAACTGCTTCATCTGCGGTTTGAGTTGGCTGACGAATTGGAATTCGTCGTTGAAGCGGGAGCCGCTTTGTTTTCATTCTCGATGCGCTGCTGGGGCTGAACGGATTCGAGCAATGCAGATGGACGCAACTCGACCATCGTCTTAGGGTCTTTGAATATCCGTTCGGCCAGATGATTCTTGATGTTTGCTTCCTGCAGGGCGACTATGCGAAGAGCGCCAAGAAGAATATCCTGCCTCTGCTTGGTGATAGCATCGACTATGCTCTTGCGAACTTCAGCATCGTTGAGCGTATAACTTCTCGGCTGTTCCTGCTTCTCGTTGACCTTGAAGATATACCACCGATTTCCCAGGTTGATAGGCTCAGTGTATTGGCCTGCGCTCATTTGCATGAATCGCGGCGGCAACTCTGGTTTGGCAGCGAACTGACTTTTGAGTTGTTCCTCATCAAAAAAGCCGATATTGCCTAATTGCAAAGCGGATGTGTCTTCGCTTCTTTTTTGGGCAATCGTTGCGAAATCCGAGCCGCTTTTGAGTTGTTCGTGGATAGCCTTGATTTTGTTTGCAGCCTCAATGTCGCTCTTGGCGTCGTCGATAGCTCCATTGTCTGCGGGATCAGTGACGATGACTGAGAGATTGACCCCGCGTCCCCTCCTGAACTGCTCTTTGTTTTCGTTGAAGGCTTTTTCGATTTCACTATCAGTCGGCTGAGTCACACGGGATTTCTCTTTTTCAGTAAGCTCGTTTATGGCAAGCCCGCGGCGAATCTGATCGCGGACTTCTTGTTCTGTAAGTCCGGCCTTCTTGAGTTGCTCCTGAAACTGCTCTTCAGTGAGACCAGCCTTTTGCTTTTGAACCGCCTGACTAACTTTGGCGTCATCGGGGACGAGATTATCTTTCTGGGCCTTCTGGTAAAGAGCCTCTTCTTCGATCAGCTTGTCGAGTACTGCGAGCCGAGCCGTGATGATTTGAGCGGGGGAGAGCGACGCTCCGCTGCCCTGCGCTTCGAGTTGCTGCTTGACGACGATGTCGACCTGTTTGATGGTGATGTCCTTCGAGCCGACACGGGCCACAGCTTCGCTCGACGGGTCAGAGTTGTTGCCGCCGCAAGCGACCGCAAACATGGCGGATGCCAGGATCAGGATAACGGATATGGTTTTCGTTGAACGAAACACGTTTTTGCTCCTTCGCGAAAAAGGTTTGACGGGCGCAACAACGCCCATGTTAAACTTCGCTTTTGTCTTCATACTGAAAATAACCCGGAGGTATAACATAATGGCAAAGCGTTGTGATGTATGCGGCAAGGGGCCTCAGTTCGGCAATCGAGTCAGCCACGCCAACAACCGCACCCGTCGTCGTTTCGACCCTAATCTTCAGCCCGTCAGGGCCACAGTCAGCGGTCGCGTTGAGCGCATTCGAGTCTGCACCCGCTGCCTGAAAGCGGGCAAAGTAGTCAAAGCCGCCTGATCGGTTTGAGTGTTGAGGATCGCTTGGTCCTCAACACCTACAACAACGCGATCACATCTATCTCGACTCGCGCATCCTTGGGCAGCCGCGCTGCCTCGACCGTAGACCTCGCAGGCGGAACCTCTCCGAAAAACTTCCCGTAGGTTTCATTCATTTCGGCGAAGTCGTTCATGTCGGCCAGAAACACAGTCGTCTTCACCACCCGATCAAGAGAACTTCCGGCTGCCTCAAGCACGGCCTTGAGGTTATTGATCACTCGCTCGGTTTGTTCTGCGATGGTGCCAGTGATTAGTTGTCCTGTCGCGGGATCGAGGGGGATCTGACCTGATGCGAAAACGAAGCCGCCAGCTTTTATAGCCTGTGAGTATGGCCCGATAGCTTTAGGGGCGTTGTCGGTCTGAACGCGGTCTTTCATCCTTGCCTGACTCCACAGATAAGAATCAACTGCCTCGTTGAAATTGCAGATTATCTCAAATGAATCAGCGGTTGTCCACCGGGGAGTCCTGCAAAATTGTAGCGCCTTGAAGCGCAGGGAAATAGTGATCGCGCAATCAGCTTTTGATCAGTCCGTTGCCGCTGCCGTTATTGTTCTGTGTCCGGCAATCGCATTCTTTTATCAGAGGCGTCTGCTTGCCTTTCATATACACTTGGAAGACTCGTTGATAATGAAACTATTTCCTGATCAACCCATCCCAATCCCATACACTTCCAGCAGATGACTACATCGGAATGATGCCCTGATACAAGAGCCTTTCCTGTTTCCTTACAATCAAGGCATGGCTTCGCGTTATCTGTTCGCTTCGGAATCAGTTCCTGTAACTCAGGGTATTTCTTGCTGCCTGAGATCAGAGCGATAGTTTGAAATACTGGTTCGCTCAGGTCTTCAAAATCCGTGTCATCTCCGCGCCAGAAAACAAATGATCCGTCAGGGCGGATGGCGATGTGGCCGCTTATATCAGAGAAGATCGGCAGTGCATTTTGCGTTGCGACGATTTTATGAAAGTCCGCTCCCCGTGGATCGGCAAACCTTGACTTTGAATCTGCAATGATTTCGTCAATTCTTCTTCGGATTTGTTCTGCCAGCGATATTGTAATTGCCAAAGACTCACTCAGGTTCAGCCGCGGGCGGCGTCGGCTGGAACCGCTGGCTGGGGCTTGAGATATGAAACTGCATATACGCCAGGATGATCGGAAGCGATAGCTCAAGGACGGTCATTACGATGAAAAACGTGTTCGGCAGGCCCACCACAAGCATGGAGACAATACGCGCCAGACCGCCGACGAAAAATGTAAGCATCAGGAAGTAGACGATTCTGGCTTTATGTTCAACCTCTCTTACGCACCAGAGCAGGGTCGCACCGTATGCCAAAAACAACGTTGCATAAAAACGATCTTCGCTGTCCATCGTGGTATTTACCGGAATGGAACCGGGAATAGCGGCGGGACCCAGGACGATGTGGAGCAGCGAAATGAAAATCGCCGTAGCCCCAAAAAGAGCCAGCAGGACTTGAAGGGTTCTGCGCATGAATCTCTCCTGACGCCTGACATCCTTTTCCCGATCCTAATCACGCCTCGACAGGCTCGCCCGTCTGTCGCTCGACATCGATCACGCCCTTTACAGACTTTACCGCGCTGATGATCTTCTCCAGATGCTTGAGATCGAATATCTCCGCCGTGATTGTGAGCCTTCCATGTCCCTCCGTGTCGACCGAAGCGCGAATATCAAGTATGTTCGTCCCGACTCCGGCGATTGCCTGCGTCACATCGGCGACCATGCCGGGGCGGTTCTCGGTGATGAGCCGGATCGTCACCGGATATGCGTCCGCGTTGGCTCCGTCTGACTTTGCCCATTCGACTTCGATTATCCGCTCAGGGTTGACGAGCAGGGAAGCCGCGTTGGGGCATCTTCGGGAATGAACCGCCACGCCTTTTCCCCGTGTGATGTAGCCGAGCAATGCTTCTCCCCGAATCGGATTGCAGCAGCGGGCGCGATAAACCATTATGTCGTCTATGCCCTTGACTACGATCCTGTCCTGAAGACCGAGGACTTTCTTCACCACCTGTTTGAAGGTGGGCCGCTTCTCTTCGTTGATCTCACTGGCGCGGTCGGGAGGGAGCAGCTTTGCGATGACGTTTCGCGGCATCACCTTGCCGTAGCCTATGGCGGCGAGCAGGTCGTCCGCCCTCGCGCATCCGTAATCGGGCGCGATACGATCCATCTCCCCGTTCGACAGGATTTTCTTGAGGTTTATCCGAAAGCGGTCGGCTTCTTTCTCGAAAACCTTCCGGCCCAGTTCGATTGCTGTCTGTCGCTCATTTTCGGCCAGGTAGTGGCGAACCTTTGACCGCGCCCGCGATGTTTTGAGGAAATTCATCCAGTCGCGCGACGGGCGCGAAGAAGGCGAAGTCATGATCTCGACCACATCGCCGTTTCTCAACTGATAGCGCAGAGGCACTATTCTTCCGTTGACCTTCGCGCCGTTGCACGAAAGCCCCACTTCGGTGTGGATGGAAAAAGCGAAATCTACGGGAGTCGCTCCCTTGGGCAATTCGATGACTTTGCCCTTGGGCGTGAAGCAGTAGACATCGGTTGGGTAAAGATCGAGCTTGAGCGAATCGAGAAACTCGCGCGAATCCTTAACCTCGCGCTGCCACTCGACCAGTTGCTTGAGCCAGATGAAAGCCTGATCCTCATCGGTGTGAGTCCCTCGCCGACCCTCTTTGTATTTCCAGTGCGCGGCGATGCCTTCTTCGGCAATGAGGTGCATCTCGCCCGTGCGAATCTGGACTTCGAAGGGCTGTCCCCCGTCGCCGACGACGGAGGTGTGAAGCGATTGATAAAAGTTCTCGCGCGGTATCGCTATCCAGTCCTTGAATCGCGTCGGTATAGGCTTCCATGCGTGATGGATCACTCCGAGCGCGGCGTAGCAGTCTTTGACCGATTCGGTTATGAGCCGCACGGCGACCAGATCGTAAACCTGATCTATGGTGATGCGCTGGCGTTTGATCTTCTGATAAATGGAAAAGAGCCGCTTGATTCGCCCTTCGATCTGCAAGACCTCAATGCCCGATTCTGCCATCATCCCTGTGATCTTTTTATTTATCTCGTCGAGGAACGATTCCAACCGCAAGCGGCGACTCTCGATCAATTCCGTAAGCTTGGCGTACTCCTCCGGCTCTATGTATTTGAAGGCGAGGTCTTCAAGCTCTCCTCTTACGCGGGCCATACCCAGGCGGTGCGCGATGGGGGCGTAGACCTCCAAAGTTTCCTGAGCTATGCGGCGGCGCTTTTCGGTGG
Source organism: Blastocatellia bacterium UBA7656 (assembly GCA_002483445.1). Lineage (GTDB taxonomy): Bacteria > Acidobacteriota > Blastocatellia > UBA7656 > UBA7656 > UBA7656. The sequence continues at coordinate 32,767 of DLHY01000062.1, read as the reverse complement.
CGAGGTATTGAAGCGTGCGCATATTGTGAAGCCGGTCGGCGAGTTTGACCAGGATGACCCGCACGTCATCGACCATGGCAAGAAGCATCTTGCGCATGTTGAGAGCCTGTTGTTCTTCCGCTGAAGCGTGCTTGAGTTTTGAAATCTTCGTCAGCCCGTCGACCAGGTGAGCGACCTCCGATCCGAAATACTCCTCGATGGTGTCAATCGATGTGCCGGTGTCTTCCACTATATCGTGAAGCAGTCCCGTCACCACGCAGATGGGATCGAGTTTAAGCTCGGCGAGGATGTTGGCGACTTCGAGAGGGTGGACGAGATATGGCTCGCCCGATTTTCTCACCTGGCCGCGATGCTCGCGGGCGGAGAAGAGATAAGCGCGGCGCAGCATTTCCAAATCGGCAGTCGGATGCTGCTGGCGAACCTTGTCTAGTATTTCCTCGAACCGAATCATAAAAGAAAAAGGGCGGCGTAAACGCCACCCTCGATTCTAGCACAGGAAGAAAGCCGCCGTCTGAGCAATCTAACTCGACTGCTGTGTTTTCTGTTTCTGAAGCTGCAGGTAGGTATCTTCCATCTTCTTGACCTGCGCTTTCAATTCATTCTGCTTCGTCGGATTGGTTTCCACCTTCAACTCTTCCAGGAAGACGAGCTTTTCATAGAAGTAGGCATCCGCATATTGCGGCTCGACAGCGATTGCTTTGTTGAGGTACTCGTGCGCCTTTCTAATGAGTTCCTTCATCTTCTCCTGCGCTTCAGGCGGGATGGGTTGCTTGCGTACAATGTAAGGCGCGCTCACTTCGTGGTAGCACTCGTGCCAGTAATCGGCGCCGAGCTTGTGGTAAACGAGAGCTTTGGTGTTGGAAGTGGCTCCGGGAAGTTCGCCACGTTTGAGAATGGTTTCGCGGCTCTTCTCCTTGTAAAGCGCCTCCTTGTCGGGGGCCACGCGCGAGAGCGAGTCATAGACGCTGGACTGGAAGGCCAGCGCCTTATCGACCGCGTCGTGGTTGGATTGATTGTTGCGGATTATTGCCTCGTAAGCTTCTATGGCTTTGAGTCCCAGGTCTTCGTTAAGTTCCTGATCGAAGCGCGAGTTGATGGCTCGCGCATAGAAAAGCTGGGCGTTTGCCAGTTCGGGACTCAACTTCAGCGCGAATTCGAACTTCTCCTGAGCCGCTTCATACCGTCCCTTGTTGAACTCTCTCGCGCCGTCGTTGAGGCTGGCCTTAGCGCGAAGCTTATTGATGACGCAGCCCGAGGTAAGCGTGACCGCAGCCATCATAGCTGTCATCAGTAAAAAAAACTTTCTCTTGTCCAAGGCGACTTCCTCCTCAAAAAAGGTACAGTAGGCTGCCAGCCTGCTGCCCGCTCAAATTTTCATGCTTTCAGACGAACAGTCTAGCCGACGGTTGTACATCAATGACTCCTGTGCTATTGCAGATAGTCAATCTGTAGTCCTATGGGTTGAGCGCCCGCGCCTTTCAGCACATCTATCACATAGACGATGTCGCCGTAGGGTTTGTCTTTGGGCGCTTTCAAAAACACCGCCCGGTTGTCGCTCGGTCTCTGCTCGAGGAGTTCCTTCAGCACTTTGCCAAGATCGATCAAAGCGTAAGGCCTCGAGTTGAGTTCGACCATCTGATCGAGCGCGATGCCTGTTTTGACATCGACCATCAGCAGGTCTGCCGGAGGCACTGGCGCATTTTTGTCTTCGTCCTGCGGCTTTTGAGGTATCTGAGATTCGAACTTGGCTTCCTTCTGGGGCTGAATGACCATGAAGATGATCAGCAACACCAGAAGCACGTCGATGAGCGGTGTGACGTTGATGTTTGGAGGCGTAAGCCCCAGTTTTTTACTGCCCGGTATTTCTTCAGCTTCACCGTGTGCCATACTTTTTCAAGCTGCCTTTGGCCGCGGCCTTTGGCAACATCCTCCTCAATCCGAAAAATTTGTGGGGCTGAACGCCCGTCCACCTACTGGCTCGATTCGCCCGGCCCTTCCTTTTCCTTCTCTGACACCAGCCCGATTCGCTCGAACTGAGCTTCCCTGATCTTGTCGATCACCTCGACGACCGTGCCGTATTTGACGAGCTTTCCGGCCTTGATGTAAACGACCTGATCCTGAGGCTGTTTGTCCTTGAGTATGTTCCTGATCCTCTGGCCGAGGTCATCAAGGGACACCGCATCGCGACCGACATAGATTTTGTTTCCCTCGGTGCCGCCCGGAATCGCCACGACGGCTGAAGTGTCCTTGATGATGTTGGGGTCGGGGTCGGGATATTTCGATTTCGGCAGCACGACGCTGACACCCTGTTGCAGCAGAGGAGCCACGACCATGAAGATGATCAGCAGCACCAGCATCACGTCTACCATTGGCGTCACGTTAATGTCGGCGACGAAATTGCTGTCGCCGCCTCCTACGGTCATACTCATAATATCACCTCAATTCGCGGCGCTTGATGAAGTAATCGATCAACTCTGAAGAAGAGTTGTCCATTTCGATGGTGAAGGATTCAACCTTGTTCTGGAAGATGTTGAACGCCCACACTGCCGGAATCGCCACCAGGAGTCCGAACGCGGTTTCGATCAACGCCTCGGATATGCCTCCCGCGACAGCCGAGATGCCCGTTCCTTCAGCCGACTTCATGCCCTGAAAGGCGTTGATGATGCCGACGACCGTTCCCAATAGTCCCACGAACGGAGCCGTCGAGCCGATTGTAGCGAGTCCTGAAAGACCGCGCTTGAGTTCGGCAGTCTTGAGGGCGGTAGCGCGCTGAAGGGCGCGGCGAGCGGCGTCCATCGTCGTGCCGGGGATGTCGGCCCCTGCCTGATGGGCCTGGAATTCCTGAAGACCGGCGTTGACGACCATAGCCAGATGAGATTTCTTGTGGCGGTCACTTATGGCTATGGCTTCATCGATTCGGTTTTCGCGAAGAGCCTGCGCGACTTTAGGCGCGAACTGGCGAGACTGGTTTTTGGCCGCGTTGAAGGTGAGCCATCGCTCGACCATCACGGCGATTGAGTACATGCTCATCAGGGCCAGGACGATTGCGACGACAATCGCGGGCCATTCCATTTTCTGGATCATGCCCCACAGCGAGAAGTCCTCTGTTTGGGCTGAACTTTCGCCCTGGAACAAAACGAAGGCGAGCTTCGAGCCCGCGAGCCAAATATTTGTCAGTAGCATCGGTAGAAACCCTCCAAAGTCAATTTAGTTTCAATCCTCTGAGAGCCGGAAGCCGAGGCTCCCGGCTGTTGAAAAAGAAAAAAGTTACGGCGTGAAGTTGAAGGTGATCGTGCCGATTACCTTCACCGGCTGGCCGCTCAACAGAGTGGGCCTGAACTTCCAACCGCGCGCCGCCGCCACTGCCGCATCCTTGAGCAGCGGGTGGCCCGACATGGCGCGGGCAGATATCACATTGCCATCTTCGTCTATGGTGATCTCGACGACGACCGCGCCGGAAACTCTGGCCGCTTTCGCCAGCGGCGGATAAGGCGGTTGCGCGCGACGTATGGCTTCGCCTGAAAGCACACCGCCCGATTTGCGGATTATCTTGGGCGGTTCGGGCTTCTTCTCTTCCGGCGGAGGCGGAGGCGGAGGCGGATCGGTCGGTGTGGCTCCTACCAGACCGCCCGGAACGCCGCCCGGAACGCCGCCCGGAACGCCGCCCGGAACGCCGCCTTCAACCCCACCTGTGACGCCCTGCCCGGTATTGATGACGGGCGGAGCCGTTGAAGGTGGTTTGATCTCTTTGGGCGGCTCTTTGGCTGCGACGAAACCTGTGGGCGCTTCGACCTTCACCACCTTCTGAACAGGAGCCGGAGCCGCCGGTGGCGGTGGCGGAGGAGGAGGCGGTGGCGCGGCCAGAAGAGTGACCTGCTCATCGCTCGTGCTGAGATTTGCATTGATGAGGAGTATGCCGGTCGTGGCGATTATCAAAAAAGCCAGCGTGGCCCAGATGCCCATCGTGTCGAAGAAGTATATGAGACGGTCATCGCCTACGCGATTGGGAGAAGATTCGACCAACTGGCCGAACATCATCGGCGCTGACTGCTCTTTGGTCAGCACGGCGGGCGTTGCCTGCACCGCATGAACGAGAGGACCTATGATCAACCCCAGTCCGATAGGCAGCAACAGCGCCATCCCGTTGTTGAATGGCATGTCATAAGTCCACCACACGACGAGCGACGTCTCCGCGAAGAAAATTGCGAAGGTGCCGTACATCCACCACAGCGCCAGACTGCGTCCCTTCTTTTTGGCGATCATCGCTGGCACAAGCCCTGTAGGCAGGGCTATGGCGATGAGCACGAGCAGGGACAGCAGCAATGAAACCACTAAATCTATTTGCTCGGACATCTGAATACCTCCGAAATGGTCGATGAGGGTAAGGCCCGCGGCCTTCGCCCTGCGCTAAAGTGTGAGCCCTGGAAGCTCAACCATTGAAACTCACGCTGCCTGTAGGAGACGCCGCCCCGCCAGAGGCGAACTTACCGGAAAATGACTGTGATTTCTTGTTAAAACCAGGCCTGCCGCTGGCAAGCATAATGCCCGCCTTCCCACTGTTCAAACTTCAATCTGTTTCACTTAGAAAGCTAGTCTGAAGACCGGCAGAGTCTACTACTCGCCTTCCCGTTGAGTCAAGCTCTCAAGCCCCTGTCATGGAGCCGAAGGCGGAAGCTTTGCGCTCCACCTTTTTTGACACCGGGCGAATACTTTTTGTTCCCGGCGCGCTTTGCCTGAGCAGCGAAAACAGAAGTCAGAAGGTTACAGGTTACAGACCCGGAAATTTCCCGCCTGTCCCCTGTTCCCTGTCACCTCCACTGACCACCGTCTCTAAACTTTAGCGAGCGTACTCTGGTTGGCTCTCGCTTTGGCCTGAGCGGCTTTCTTCTTCTCTCTCCCGCTGATCCAGTATTGCCACCACATCATGATCGGACTTGCTATGGCTATAGTAGAGTATGATCCGATTATGATGCCTATGGTGAGCGCAAGCCCGAATCCCCGCAAAACATCGCCGCCGAAAAGAACTATCGCAACCACCGAGAGAAATGTCAGCCCCGATGTTATGACCGTCCGCGAAAGCGTCTGATTGATCGAATCATTGGCTATGGCGACGAGCGGATCGCGACGGCGCAGGCGGAGGTTCTCGCGAATTCGGTCGAATATGACTATCGTATCGTTCATCGAATAGCCCACGAGCGTCAGCAGCGCGGCTATCACGGTTAGGCTTATCTCTTCCCCAAGCATACTGAATATGCCGAGCGTCACCATCACATCGTGAAAGACCGCAAGCACTGCGGCCACGCCGTAAATCCATTCGAAGCGAAAGGCTATATAAAAGAGCATTCCGACGAGCGCCGCCAGCGTGACGTAAATGGCTCGATTGCGCAAATCCTCTCCAACCTGCGGCCCGACCACATCAGCCGACAGCACGGCGAAACTCCCTGTGGTGAAATAGAGCTTCATCTTTTCGAGCAGTTCGGCTGACACGTCCTGATGCTGTATCTCTTCGATAGCGCCTACAACGCCTTTGCGATTCTGGCGGTAGTCGACTATCGCTTTAGCCGCTTTTTTGTAAACCTCAGCCGAGCCTGATGAGCCGAGAGGGTTGATGCGATTGAAAGCGTCTTCGATTGCCTTGTCGCCCGACTGGTTGAGGTCGATTTTCCCGACATAGAATCGGTCGAGCAGCGCGCGTTTGACTTTATCCTGATCGAATCCCTGTTGCATGTTGGGGGCGGCAAGAGGCGCCCCCTGAATGGCGCTGATGTTGGAAACGAAGCCATTGTTCTGCTGATCGCGAAGAGCGATGATCTGATCGCCGACCAGGCGATACGGGTGCGCGCCCGCGAACACTTGTTTATTGATCTGAAGCGGATCGACCTGACGGAGTTCCTGCTCGATGCCTTCGGCGTCAATCGAGTTGACATTGACCTTGCCGACGGCGACTTCGCCTTCGCTGCCCAGCTTTTGCAGCGCCTTGATAATGGTGCGCTTGTCCTCGTCGACTCTTCGCTCGGCCTCGGTTCCTTCTGAAAGCTGCGGCGAGCGTATGAGGAGTTCGTTCGGGTTGTTGGCGTCGGGTTGAAGAGTCACTTTGTTGGTGTCTATTCCGACCTCGCCCATCGCGCCGCGAATATCAGCGAGATTGGGAGGCTGCTCGAATCGGACTATCATCAGAGTGCCGCCGGTGAAGTCAACTCCGAGGTTGAATCCGCGCACCTGAACTGATATGGCCCCGGCGAGGAGCAGAAAAATAGTTATGCCGATGAAGGTCTTCTTCGCTTTTATCCAGTTTATCTTAGGTTCGCTGAAAAGCTCGATCATTATGTCCTCTAAAAGTCTTGAGAGTCTATAGAGTCCAGAGAGTCTTGAGAGTCAGTCTGGCCGACTCTCAAGACTCTCTGGACTCTATAGGCTTTTCAAATGCTAAGTGTCTCGACTCTCACTCTGCGGTTGAGGTGCCACATATAAATCGTTCTCGACACGAAGACCGCAGTGAAGAGGTTGGCCAGCAGACCCGCGACCAGGGTGACGGCGAATCCGCGGATCGGGCCTGTGCCGAAGACGAACAAAAAGACTGCCGAAACTATCGTGGTGATGTGCGTATCGATGATGGTCAGAAACGCCTTGTCGAATCCAACCTCGACGGCAGATGCCACGACCTTTCCGTTGCGCAACTCGTCTCGTATGCGCTCGAATATCAGCACGTTCGAGTCCACTCCCATGCCGATGGTCAGAATCACGCCCGCAATTCCGGGAAGCGTAAGCACCGCCCCGAAGGTCATCATCGCAAGCAGCAGCACGAGATTGAGAATCAGCGCCACGACCGCATTGACGCCCGACATCCTGTAATAGAAGAGCATGAAAACGACGACCGCCACCAGCCCGACTATAGAAGCGGTCACGCCCTGACGAATCGAATCCGCGCCGAGCGACGGGCCTACGGTTCGCTCTTCCAGATAAACTGCCTTCGCGGGAAGCGCGCCCGAACGCAGCACGAACGCGAGGTCTTCAGCTTCACGCTCGGTGAAGCTTCCGGTTATTCGCCCGTTATCGGTGATGCGTTCCTGAATGGTGGCGGCGGATTTGATTTGGTTGTTGAGAACGACCGCCAGATAATCGCCCACATGTTTTCCAGTCGCCTCGCCGAAGCGCGCCGCCCCGTCCTTTGCCAGTCTGAAGACGATCTCGAACCGGTTGCTGCCCTGCGCGCTGCGACGCGCTTCCGAATCCCGCAGATCGATGCCGGTGACGATGGGATTCTTTTCAGTGATGAGATATCCTTCCTGTGGCGTGCTGGCATCGCTCGACCGCTCGCGATAGAAGAGAACTTCATACGGCCCGCCCGCAAGCCCTTTGGCCGCATTTTCGGCGGCTTCCTTCGTCGAGAAGGGATTAAGCTGATTTGCGGTCGTTTGCTGGGTGCCTGTGGCGACGAGTCTTATTTCGAGATTGGAATCGGCGTTGAGCAGGTTCTTGACTCTTTCCGGGTCGTCGACGCCGGGCATCTGAACCAGTATTTGATAAAGCCCCTCGGCGCCGTGGCGTTGAATGGTCGGTTCGGTCACGCCATAAGCATTGACGCGAAGATCGATAGTTTGAAGCGCCGAATTGGTCGCTACTTCCCGGAGCCGGTTCTGCTCTCCGGGGTCGAGCGAGAAGACGATGGTTTTGCCTCTTTCGCTCGGCGCCCATTCCTGTCCGAAATCAACAGCCTGAAGCTCGTTTATGATATCCCCGTTCTTCGAGGTGTCCGGTACAGTAATTGTTATCTGAGCGATGCCTGTGCGCTCGACACTATCGAAGGGCCAGCCCTTTTCCTGAAGCTTGGCTTTGGCCGCTTCGACATTCTGGTCGGTTTTCTTTCCTATCGCTTCATCGGTCTGCACCTGAAGGACGAGATGGCTCCCTCCGCGAAGATCGAGACCCAGATGGATATTTTCCGAGAGGTTCTGCTTGATCTGCGACCAGCTTGTAAAGTCCTTTCCCGTAGGCCGACGATTATGCGGAAGGAAGACCAGATACAATCCGGCCAGCGTTACGACTACGATCAGCAGCGTGCGATTGCGTAATTTATTGCCCATAAAGCGTGGATTATTTCAGCGTTATTTCCCGGCCTCGGCTTCCTTGACCTCTTTGACATCGGGCGACTGCATACTTGAAATGGCAGTGCGCAGCACCTCGATGTTGACCTTATCGGCTATGCGAAGCGTGATGGAGTTTTCGCGGGCGGCGGCAATGGTTCCGAATATGCCGCCGTTGGTTATCACCTTGTCGCCGACCTTGAGCGAAGAGAGCATCTCCTCGCGTTCCTTCGCAGCCAGCTTTTGTCGTTTCTGCTGCGGGCGGATGATGAGGAAGTAGAAGATTCCGAAGATGATGATCCAGGGCAGCAGCATACCGAGTATTCCCGGCTGTTGTTGCAGGATGAGTAGCAGGAAGTGGTTGAGTATTTTTATTTCCATCGGCGTTTTGAGTGGCGCCTTCAGCAGGAGAACGCGCCGCGTTCGATTCGAATTCTACCAGTGAGAATTCAGTCCTGTTCGCGGGCAAGTTCCGTCAGAAATGTTTTCCGAAATTCATCGAAAGCGCCAAGCGTGATAGATTGCCTCATTCGCGCCATAGTGTCAAGGTAGAAGCTGATGTTGTGCAGCGAGCTTAAAATCGATCCGAGTATCTCCCCGCTTCGATACAAATGACTAAGATAGGCGAGCGAATAACGACGACAAACCGCGCACTGACACTTCTCATCCGGCGCTCGATGGTCTTCCCTGTAGCGCGCGTTTTTTATATTGATGCGCCCGACGGAAGTGAACAACTGCCCGTTGCGAGCGTTGCGCGTAGGCATCACGCAATCGAACATATCGACTCCGCAGGCCACCGCTTCGATGATGTCTTCAGGCGTACCCACGCCCATCAGATAACGCGGTTTGTCTTCAGGCAAGCGGGGCGCGATGTGAGAGACGACTTCCATCATCGCGCTTTTTTCTTCGCCCACCGAAAGCCCGCCGATTGCATAACCGTCAAACCCCACATCGATCAACCCTTCAAGGCTTCGCTCTCGAAGATCGGTGTAGATGCTCCCCTGATTGATTCCGAAAAGAGCCTGCGCCGAGTTGACGATTTCGAGTCCCGCTCTCTCTGCTTCCCGTTCATCCGTGTGCAGGCGCGCGAGATGTTCTTTCGATCTTCGCGCCCATCGGCCAGTCAGTTCCAGAGATTTGGCGGCCTGCTCTCTCGTAGCCGGATGAGGCGTGCATTCATCGAAAGCCATAACGATGTCCGACCCTAAAGCAGCCTGAATCTCCATGGATTTTTCAGGCGTGAGCAGATGGCGCGACCCATCGATGTGCGATTGAAACTCGACGCCCTCTTCGCTCAATCTGCGGAGGGGGCTGAGGCTGAAGACCTGAAAGCCTCCGCTGTCGGTAAGTATCGCCCGATCCCATGACATGAAGCGATGCAGCCCGCCCAATCGATTTATAGTCGCGTGACCGGGCCTCAGATAAAGATGATAAGTGTTTCCGAGAATGATCCCGGCTCCCGCGCTTTCGAGCATTTCCTGCGTCAGAGCCTTGACCGTTCCCTGCGTGCCAACGGGCATGAAAGCGGGAGTCGAGAAAGACCCATGCGCGGTTGTGACTCGTCCCGCGCGGGCGCGCGTTTGAGAATCGACAGCGAGTTTTTCATAAGAGAATCGTTGAGTCATCGCGATGAAATTTGATCTTGCCTGTCCGATTTGATTGCTTGCAAGTCATCCGGGCGCGATGAGAAAATCGCCGCGCGCTTTCATAATGATTTACCTTTTCCACACGCTGGCCGCGCTCGTGATCATTCAGGGAATCTTTTCTTTGATCGAGGGCCTGCGTTTTCGCGCCTTCGTTCATCGCTCGCTCGATCAATCGATATATCCTTTCACGCCGAAAGCCGCTGTCATCGCTCCGTGCAAAGGACGCGACCACGAGATGGAAGCGAACCTCAGCGCGCTCTTCGATCAGAATTACCGGGACTATGAAATCCTGTTCGTCATCGCTTCGGAGATGGACGAAGCGCGCCCCATCATCGAGCGCGTGATGGACGAAAACCGCAATCGAAAATCAAAGCTCGTCATCGCCACTCCAGATAACAATCGCGGCGAGAAGGTGAACAATCTTCTTGCGGCAATCGATGAAGCCAGCCCCGACACCCAAGCCTTTGTGTTTGTCGATTCCGATGCAAGGGTTCACCGTGAATGGATGCGCGCGCTCGTCGCTCCTCTTGCAGACAATCGAACAGGCGCGGCGACCGGCTATCGGTGGTATCTGCCGGTGAAAGGCGGATTGTGGTCGGCGCTTCTGAGCGCGTGGAACGGATCGGTAGCAACTACGCTTGGCGATCACTCGCATAACTTCGCGTGGGGCGGCTCGACCGCGATACTGCGCGATACGTTCGAGCGATCGGGCGTAGGCGAGTTGTGGCAAAAAGCGTTGAGCGATGATTACGCGCTGACTCGCGCGGTCGAGCTACAGGGATTGAAAATCGCGTTCGTGCCGCGATGCCTCATCCTTTCGCGCGAAGACGCAAGCTTTTCTTCGCTGATCGAATTCACAACCCGTCAGGTGACTATCACTCGCGTCTATCGCCCGCGGGTCTGGTGGATAGGCATCACGTCGCACACGTTGTTCGTGTCGGTGTTTTTCGGCGGCATCATCCCGGCGTTGATCTCGACAGGCGGCATCAATCGAGTCATATCGCTTGCGATGCTTGCGGTGATTTATCTTCTCGGCTCACTCAAGGGCGCGTTGAGACTCGCGGCGGCGCGCGAAGCGATCAAGAGCGCAGGCGATGAGATAATGCGCCTGTGGTGGATGTACTCGTTGTTGTGGCCGCTGGTGTCGCTGGTGTTTTTGTACAATTTCATAAGATCGTCTCTGACGCAAAGGGTGAAATGGCGGGGCAACATTTATGAAATGCGTTCGCCTGAAGAAACAAAGAGATGTTAGATGTTAGAGGCCAGATGTTAGTGGAAACAGCATCACGTATGTTATTGCCTCCGCCGGCTAATATCCGGCTAACATCTAACATCTGACATCTGACATCTTTCGGAGGAACGGATGAAACTTTTATCGATGAAAACCGAGCGAGGAAATCGCGGCGGTATCCTGATCGGCGATGAAGTTCTCGACTTCTCGCGCTACCTTGAGGTCATCCTTCGCACGACGGAGATTTTTCACGATGCAATCGATCTCTTCAACCTGGGACTCGATCAGTTGCGGGAAACGATCTCTGCAATGGAAAGCGATGCGGGGCTTGCCGTCGAATGCAGAGACGCCGACGCGCTTCTGCCTATGGCCGACGTTGCTCTCAATCCGCCCGTTTTAGCTCCGAGTAAAATTCTCGCCGTCGGTTTGAATTACGCTTCGCACATCGCCGAACAAAGTGGAAAGCAGCCTGAGATGCCTCTGATATTTTCCAAATGCACGACGGCTCTCGTAGCTGCAAATGAAGCGATTCATCTGCCCCGTATCAGCGATTTGATCGATTACGAGGCCGAGCTTGCCCTAATCATCGGAAGAGAAGCGAAATCCGTCCATCGCGATCAGGCTTTTGGTTACATCGCGGGCTATACCATCATGAATGATGTTACTGCGCGCGATCTTCAACGCCGTGAACGCCAGTGGGCGCGAGCCAAAGGGCTGGATACCTTCGCGCCGTGCGGCCCGTGGATGGTGACTAGGGATGAGATTTCAGACCCGCACAATCTCGATCTTGAGCTTCGCGTCAACGATGAGTTGCGACAGCGCGCAAACACTAAGGATTTGATTCACGACATACCCGCGCTCATCGAATTCATCTCGCAAGACCTCACTCTTCGGCCCGGAGATATTATTTCGACAGGCACGCCTTCCGGGGTGGGCGTTTATCTCGATCCGCCGGTTTTTCTGAAAGCGGGCGACAGGATAGAAATTCGCATCGATGGAATCGGAACGCTTTCGAACCGTGTGGTCGGGCGCGAGTGAATTATTTGCTCTCTAAAGCTTCGCGATAAATTTTGAACGGATCGCTCGTGGGCGGGAATTTTTCGATGACGATGTAATCAGGGATGTGGATATGGATGGTATCGCCGAGCGAGTTCAGGCGCGGGATTTCCCAGTAGATGCCAGTCCAGGTCGCCAGGTCGAATGACTCCGGATCGCTCGGCGCTCCGCGTACCCTTATCCATGCTTGCTGTCCCTTTTCCATTCGTTCTCAGCTTCTTCATTCTCAAAGTGCCACATCTCCACTGTGCTTTTCAAGACATTCAAAAACTGACGCTCGAATCAGATGACCGTCGTGACTATCTCGTGAATGCTGCGCTGAAGTTCCGTGTCGTCGGTCACCGGGCTTTTTATCGCCACCTCGCAGGCCAGATGAGGATCGATGCCTTCGCTGACGAGCTGCGCGGCATAAACGAGCAATCGTGTCGAGACGCCTTCTTCAAGCCCATGTCCTTTGAGGTTGCGAACCTTGTGGCCGATCAGGACGAGATCGCGGGCCATCTGCTCATCTATTCCGCCTTCGTGTGCCACGATCTCGGACTCAAGGCCGGTGGGCGGATAATCGAATTCCATAGCGACGAATCGTTGACGGGTCGATTGCTTGAGGTCTTTCAGCACGCTCTGATAGCCGGGATTGTAGCTGACGACCAGCATGAATTCGTCGGGAGCCTGAAGCAGGGTGCCGCGCTTTTCAACGGGAAGTATGCGTCGATCATCCGTCAGAGGATGTATCAAAACTATAGTGTCCTTGCGCGCTTCGACCACTTCATCGAGGTAACAGATAGCTCCGTGTTTGACCGCTGTCGTCAGCGGCCCGTCGTGCCATACGGTCTCGTCGCCTTCGAGCAGGAATCGACCGACGAGATCGGTCGCCGACAAATCTTCGTGACAGGCTACGGTGATGAGCGGACGACTCAATCGCCAAGCCATGTATTCGACGAATCGAGTCTTGCCGCACCCCGTAGGGCCTTTGAGCATGACGGGAAGTTTTGCGCGATGCGCGGCTTCGAATAGCTCGATTTCCCTGCCTACGGGCAGATAATAAGGCTCTCGCGGGATGACATATTTTTCGATGGCTTGTTCAAGGCTTCCCTGTGTCATATCACCTCATTGGCTCGGTTTCGTGGCGTCGTGTATACTTTTTCTTTCGTCGCAGCGCGACGTTTGGATGATAGCATCCGATGCGCAAACAAGCCAGTATGGGTAAAAAGCATGACGATAGCAGTAGCGATGAGCGGCGGAGTCGATAGTTCGGTTGCGGCTTCACTGCTCAAAAATCATGGACAACAGATAGTCGGCTTCACGATGCAGTTGTGGAATCAGAGGCGCAGGCTCACGGCGGACGGCGAACCGCAGCCGTCGCGCTGCTGCTCGCTCGACGATGTTTACGACGCGCGCCGCGTGGCCGAAGAGATGGATTTTCCCTTCTATGTCCTCAACCTCGAAGAAGAATTCGAGCGGGCTGTAGTGCGTCCTTTCGTCGAAGATTATCTTTCGGGCCGCACGCCTATTCCGTGCGTCTCGTGCAATACGAAGTTGAAATTCGCGCGATTGGTATCGGTCGCCCGTCAGATAGGCGCTGAAAGGGTGGCGACAGGCCATTATGCGCGAGTGGAATATAATGCGGAGTCGGGCAGATATATACTCAGGAAAGGGCGCGATCTGTCGAAGGATCAGTCGTACTTTTTATTCGAGATGACGCAACGCCAACTATCTCGCGCTCTGTTTCCGTTGGGCGATATGACGAAATCGGAAGTTCGCGAAGCGGCTCGACGCCTGGGGCTTTATGTCGCAGAGAAGCCTGAAAGCCAGGAGATTTGTTTTATACCCGACGGCGATTACGCGCGCTTCGTCGAAGACTATGCGAAAAGCGAGATGGGCCGACGGGTCGAGATGGAAAAGCCAGCAGGTGAAATAACGACCGTCGATGGAGATGTGATAGGCTCGCACGCAGGATTGCATCATTACACCGTAGGCCAGCGTCGCGGGCTTGGCATCGCCTCGACTGATCCGCTTTATGTCCTAAAGATCGACGTGCCGCGCAATCAGTTAGTGGTGGGAAAGAAAAAAGAATTGCTGGCGAGATCGCTCACTGCGTCGGGAGTCAACTGGATCAGCATCGCGTCGCCTGCGGAGCCTGTGCGAGCGCGAGCGCGCATTCGATATCGCGCGCCGGAAGCGATGGCGACCATTACGCCTGTGGGCAGTGGTCGTGTCAGAGTAGAATTCGACGAGCCGCAACAGGCTGTCACTCCCGGACAGGCTGTCGTGTTTTATGACGAGGATGCGGTCGTGGGCGGCGGATGGATCGAACAGAGCGAGTGATTTTGAGGATGTGCAACAGGCTGCCAGGCTGTTGACGCCCTGAAGGCATGAAAATTTGGGGGACCCGCAGGCTGGCAGCCTGCTGTACCTTTTCCGAGGATAAACAGATGAAACGAAAGATCGTTGAGAAAGCTGCGCTGATTTTATTTCTGGTCTTTGCATTCACGCCCGCGTTTGCGCAGTCGAGCGCAAGCGTGGTCAAAGCGCGCGGCTATCTGTCAGTCGATTCGATCAGACCGGGCGATAAATTCAAGATCGCGGTCGCCGTAGAAATTGATCCGGGCTATCACATCAACGCGCACAAGCCTTCGCTCGATAATCTACACGCGACGACCATCGAGTTCGCGCCCGCAGCCGGGATTCGATTCAATGATCCGAATTATCCGCAGCCGAAACTCGCGCGCTTCGAATTCGCGCCTGAAACCGAGCTTGCCGTTCACGAAGGCACCATCCACATAACCGCCGATGCGGAAGCTGATCAGACATTGGCTCAGGGCGCGGCGACCATTCGCGCCACGGTTTCGGTTCAATCCTGCAACGACACTCAATGCCTTGCACCTGCGAATATAAACGTGGAGATACCGTTGAAAGTCGTGGCCGCAGGGCAGAGGGTCAACGAGGCGAACGCTGAGGTTTTTTCAAAGGCCGCCGCGCTGATCGTTTTCGGCGGACAGCAGGACGACTTCGCGCAGAAGATCGCTCAACAGGGAATCGCGCTGACATTGCTCGGCATCTTTTTTGCCGGTCTCGCCCTGAATCTTACGCCCTGCGTTTATCCGATCATTCCTATAACCATAGGCTTCTTCGTCAATCAGAGCGCGAAGGAGGGGTCGCCGCGACTTCGCCGCACTTTTTTGATGGCTTCGATGTACGTCCTCGGCATGGCGGTGACGTATTCGGCTCTCGGAGTATTCGCTTCGCTGACTAAGGGTTTGTTTGGCGGCGCGCTTCAAAATCCTTTCGTGCTGATCGCGCTTGCAGGGGTGATGATCGCGCTGGCGCTTTCGATGTTCGGGCTGTACGAATTCAGAGTGCCTGACTTTTTGAATCGCTTCGCCAATGAAAGCGCTCAATCGGCGGGCGGTGTTGTGGGCGCGCTGGTCATGGGATTGACGATGGGAATCGTGGCCGCGCCCTGCATAGGGCCTTTTGTTTTGGGCCTGCTCGTCCACGTAGGCGCGAAAGGCGATCCGCTCTACGGCTTCATGCTGTTTTTCGTCCTGGCTATCGGGCTGGGACTTCCTTATCTGCTCCTCGGCACATTTTCAGGCGCGATCAAGGCGTTGCCGCGTTCGGGTCAATGGATGGTCGGGGTGAGAAAAGTTTTCGGCGTGGTGCTCATAGGCATGGCGCTTTATTTTCTGATGCCGCTGATGGGCCGATACACGAATTACATCTTCGTGGCTTTCTTCGCCCTGAGCGCGCTCTATTTGATTTTCTATGAAGCGAACAGAGCGAAGCCTGCTATGTTTGCGTGGGTGCTTAGAGTCGTCGGCGCAGGAGCAGTAGTCCTGGCTGTGTTCTTCGCCCTGCCTGAAAAGATCGAAGCGGAAATCACGTGGCAGCCCTACAGCGAGCAGGCCGTAGCCGATGCTCGCGCTGAAGGCCGGGGAGTCATCATCGATACCTTCGCCGACTGGTGCCTGCCGTGCAAGGAGCTTGATAAACTGACCTTCACCGACGGCGAGGTGAAGCGGGAAGCCGAGCGATTCGTCAGGCTCAAACTCGATCTCACGACAGTCGACGCGAATTCCGAAGCGGGTCGCGCGAGGGAACGATTCGCCATCTATGGCGTGCCGACCGTGATTTTCATAGGAGGCGACGGGCAGGAGTTGAAAGAACTCAGGCTTCAGGAATTCGAAAAGCCCGCGCCGTTCGTCGAGCGATTGAAGAAAATCGAATTCACGCCCCGCGAAGTCAAAAAGACAGACGCCGACGCATCGATAAATGAGCCTGCGCCTGACCTCAGTCTGGAGCTTGTCAGCGGCGGCAATCTCGATCTCGCGTCGCTTCGCGGCAAGGTCGTGCTTGTGGATTTCTGGGCGACGTGGTGCCTGCCGTGCATTGCGGAAATTCCGACGTTCAATCAACTCGACAAGGAGTACGAAAAGAAAGGGCTTGAGATCATCGCCGTCTCTTTGGATGAAGAAGGCGCGGCGAAGGTCAAACCGTTTTTGAAGAAGTATCCGACCCTCTACACTCAGACCATCGGCAACCGCGATGTTGCCTCCCGGTTTTCAGTCGAAGACTCTTCGCTCCCCGTAGCGATTCTAATAGATAAGCAGGGGCGCATCCGATTCCGTCACGTGGGCATAAAAGAAAAGGACGTGTTCGAGTCGGGTATCAAACAGTTGCTCGCCGAATGAAGAAAGAGAGGCGGGTTTATGAGCCTGCGCAAAGAAGAGATCGCGGCAACGATTGAATATCCTTCATCGGATGGTGAGCATAAGGCGGAAACGGATATACATCGCAAACTGATGAACAGGTTGATTGATACTCTGGAACAGTTTTTCCACGCGGAGTCGGATGTTTATGTTTCAGGCAACCTGCTGATTTACTACGTCGAAGGCGACACGGGGAAACGAGTCGCGCCTGACGTGTTCGTGGTTCGCGGCGTGGGAAAACATGATCGCCGCGTCTACAAACTGTGGGAGGAAGGCCGCGCGCCCGATGTCGTAATCGAGTTGTCATCGCGTCAGACTTGGGGCGATGACTTGCAAAAGAAGTGGCGATTGTACGAGCAACTCGAAGTCAAAGAGTATTACATATTCGATCCCGAATATGATTATCTCCCCTCTTCTCTTCTCGCTTACAAACTCAGAGATGGGCAGTATGAACAGATCGAAGTCGAAAACGGGCGCGTCAAAAGCGAAGAACTCGGACTTGAGATTGTCGACACAGATGAAACCTTGAGATTGTACGACCCACGATCAGGAGCGTTTCTTCCGACCGCTGACGAAGAAACTGATGCCCGAATTAAGGCCGAAGAAGCTTTGCGTCAAAGCGAAGAAGAAGTAGCAAGACTCAATGAGGAATTGGAAAAGTTGCGGCATAAGGGTTCAAACTGATCCTGCCTTTGCTTGTTAATCAGCCCCTCGGTTTAGTATCATCCACGATTCCCACACAGGGGATTCGAGAGCCGGATTCAGGCACCGGCTCAGTGCGTTGACCTGAGATAAAAGGAGACACGGAATGGAAGCTATCAGGGCGAGCGAGAGTGCGGCTGCCGCTCTCGACTGTCATCAGAACAAGGGGATAGCCAGAGTTTTCTCGAAGACTATAGACGTGAAAACCGACGAGCGTATGGATTTAGTCAACCTCACCGCAGAGATTCGCGCTTTCGCCGAAGCGTCAGGAATAAAAGACGGATATGTGCAACTCTCCTGCCTGCACACGACAGCGGGACTCTTCATCAATGAATGGCAGGACGCGCTTCTCACCGATATCAAAAAAATGCTCAGCGAGATGGTGCCGCAAAGTTCTTACTATCGCCACAACGATCCTGAGTATTCGGACTGTGACCGGCACAATGCTGACTCGCATCTGCGAAATGTCGTTTTGGGCCACAACATCTCGATTCCTATCGACAGAGGCTCTCTCGTGCTTGGCCGATGGCAGAGCGTGATAATGGCCGAATTCGACGGCCCGAACTTGCGCCGCCTCTTTTTGCAGGCTTTCGGAATCTGACGCTCAGCAGGCGTACAGCAGGCTGCCAGCCTGCTGAGTTCCCCGATCTTCATGAACAGGCTGGCCGACGGTTCTACATCAACGATCAAACACAAGATCAGCCGCGCGGTGACCGCTCATCACCGCGCTTTCTATAGTCGCCGGAAGCCCCGTCGCTATCCAGTCTCCCGCCAGAATCAAATTCGAAATCGATGTGCGCGCTTCCGGTCGCAGATGGTCTGACTCAGGAGTGTGACTGAGGGTGGCCTCGCGCTCTTTGACCACGAGACTGTGAACGAGCTTCGCGCTCCGGCTTTCAGGCGCGCGCGCGCGCAGGTCTTCGAGGGCGATTTCGACAAGCTCCTCTTTCGATAAATCGATGAAGCGGCGGGCGGCACTGATGATGAGCGCGAGGTGATTGGGCGACTTGCTCTCTTTTATGATCAAATCCTTGTTGAACAGCCATTGAATTCGCGCGCCGACGAGTCCCGCGAACCTGCGCTCGATCACCGGGCGATCAAACCACAGATTGATTGAAACTATGGGAGATGACTCCAAGCGACTGAGTTGGGCAAATTCGTTTCGACAGATTTCTTCCGGGAGCATTTCCAAAAAAGCGCGAGGAGTGACGGCGCTGATGAAAAAATCCGCTTCGATCCTCCCGCCGTCTTTCAATATCGCCGCCATCACTTTTTTGTTTTCAATAACCAACTCCTGCACCGCCACGTTGGTTCTCACCTCTCCGCCGCGCGACTCGATATAGCGGCGCGCGGAATGGGTGTAAAGATCGCTGAGTCCCACGCGGCTGATTCCCAGACTTGAATCGAAGCGGCTTCCCGTGAAAGCGTTTTTCAAAACCACGACGAGCATTTTCGCCGAGGCTGTGTCAGGGCTTTCGTTGAGCGTTGCGATTGCCAGAGGATGCCAGAATAATTCATTGATCCTCGCCGATTGATTGAGAGCGTCAAGCCATTGGGCGACAGTGCGATCCTCGATCCCGTTGCTGAAACGGATGGCGCGGCCCGCGTTGAGCGCGCGGAGTTTATCAGCGAGCGTGAGACCTTTCATTCGAATCAGCCCCGCAAGCAGGTGAAACGGAGGAGGCAAGCCGGGGCAGGCGAGAGTGGTCTGCCCGCTCTTTTCCAAAAAGTCGACGCGCAAGCGATCCTGAAATTCCAGACGGTCGAGTGTGCCGATTTTTTTTAAGAAGGCGATGGTTTCACGATAGCAGCCCATGAAAAGATGCTGGCCGTTATCAATGACGCATCCGGTTTTGGAATCGAGGAAAGAGTATGCGCGCCCTCCGAGATGATTGCGACGCTCAAGCGTCAGGACTTCACATCCGCGCTCCGAAAGAGAGACGCCTGCGGCCAGTCCGCTCAGTCCGCCCCCGATTATCGCGACCCGCCTGTTCAATGCTCACCTTTTTACCTTGCTCTTGAGCCAGAGATTGAAAGCGATTCTTATCTGTTGGCTTCGCGGTACCTTCACCTCGTTGCGATAAACATCGAAGCTCACATTGCGTATCCCGTCGAGGATTTCTCTGTAGATGGCGCTCATGATTTCAGCGGCGAACATCGAGGGGCGATCCACTTCAGGAAGAGTCTTGTCAGCCATTCGGAAATATGACAGGGCGCGAGAGTGCTGCGAGCGCATCAGTTTTATGAAAGGCTCGTTGTAGAGACTGGCGCGAAGGTCGCTCTCCGAATATGCGAACTGATCCATCTCGTCGAGCGGGATATAGATTCTTCCGCGCGCCGCGTCTTCCTTGATGTCGCGAAGGATATTGGTCAGTTGCAGAGCCAGCCCCAGATTGACCGCGTATTCGCGCGTGCGGGGCGACTCATAGCCGAATATCTCTATGCAGATCAGCCCGACGGTCGAAGCCACACGGTAGCAGTATTCGCGCAGGTCGGAAAATGTCTGGTAACTCTGCCATCGCAAGTCCATCTCCATTCCATCGATGAGATCGACGAAGGGCTGGCGCGGCAACTCGAATTCTTCTATGGCATCGGTGAGCCGCTCGCCGAATGGAGTCATAGGACACCCTTGAAAGCATGATTCGATTTCCTCATACCACATCTGAAGCTCGTGGAACGGATCGCGGCCGGTCGCATCCTGATCGACCACGTCGTCGAGCAGGCGGCAGAGCGCATAAATCGTTTTGATGGCTTTTCTTTTGGCGGAGGGGAGCAGAAGGAATGAGTAATAAAAACTCGACCTCCGCGCGCTGGCAGCGACGTTCTGCCCGCCGAAGATTTTTGATATGACTCCTGTTCTGGCCGCTTCTCTCATTTTTTCAAGAACCTGTTTTTCCCAATCGCGGAAAGAAGAATCCTGATCTTGTCGATAGATGTAACGACGGGGCGGCGCGTGAAAACGTCATAGTCGTTCTCTTTGATTTTCTCTCCGATCCTCATGCCCGCCGTCCAGATGGCGCGAAGCTCGAAGGCGAGTCTTCCGCTTACGGCTCGGCACAGAGGCTTGCCGCGAGCGAACATCTCGCGTGTGCGTTCGAGTTCGACCTGCATCAGCTTTCTGAATGAATCGGTCGCTTCGCCTCGCTTGATATCTTCGACTGAAAGATTGAATCGTTTGATATCTTCAAGGGGAATGTACAGGCGATCTTTTTCAAGATCAACTGCAACATCCTGCCAGTGGTTCGTGAGTTGCAGAGCCGTGCAGATATCATCCGACCAGCGGAAAAACTTTTCCTCACGGTAGCCGAAAAGCATGAGGATCAATCGCCCGACGGGATTTGCCGACCGGCGACAATAATCGAGCAGATCATCGAAAGCTTCGTACCGCCGCGTGGTCACGTCCTGAGAGAAAGCCGAGAGCAAATCTTCAAAAAGACTGACCGGAAGATCGAACTGCTTTTGTGTCGAGGCAAGCGCGATGAATATGGGATGAGCGGCCCGCCCTGCGAACGATTCGCGGAGCATCGCGCGCCACTCGTCGATCATAGCGAGGCGCTCCTGCGCGGTTATCGATTCGCTGATTCCTTCGTCGGCGAAATCATCCGCAGTTCGGGCGAAGGCATAGATCGAATAGAAATGCTTTCTGAGCGGTCGGGAGACGAGAAAAGAACCTACGGGAAAATTTTCATAATGGCTTCGAGCGAGGCGGGCGCAAAAACGATAAGCCGAATTAACAGACCACTCGTGAGCGGTGATGTGCGCCCCGTGAATCGTCTGTTCGAGAAAGTTCTTTTCAAGCTTTGAGATCGTCGTCATAGAGAGTTGATTGATTATAGTGGCTTAGAGCGCGAGCGGAAAGTTGCAGAAGAGGAGAGAACTCACTGCTTCGAACTAACGGACGCGAGATAGTCGCTGGCAGCGATTCGCAATCGAGAAAACACACCACTCTCTGACCGGCGAATAGCTCATCGTGAGAGCCTTCCTGCGCGTTGGCGTTTGCACACCACGAACACGATGACGCCTGCCGAGTCAACAGGGGAGAGCCTGAGTTTTGCTCAAGGCTGAAGGGTTGAAGCAGAAGCGCCTCAACCCCGTGTGAACTGATCTCAGTGCGCCGTGGCCGCTGCCGATTGCCTGAACGGCTTCGAAAGAGTGACGCTCTTGAGGTGCTTCTCGCAGGACTTTTGCAAAGCATCGTCGACGAGAGGCTCCACCTGACATTCGTTTTTGCGACAGACCGTCGATAGCTCGCTGACAACGAGGTATCGCGCTCTTTCGAGCATCCTCTTTTCGCGAAATGACAGAGGCTTGCTCAACGACAGGTAAGTGAGAATCTTCAGCACCTCTGCCACATGGAAGATATCGCCTGTCTTCATTCTTTCGAGGAATTCCTTGTATCGGTCTTTCCAATCTATGGGGGGGCTGGAAAAATCCGCCGAAAGAATTTTCAGCAGCCTGTCGCACTGGTTGGAGGTTATTGGGGATCGCAGGCCGATCTCTTCGGCATTTGCGATGGGAACCATTACGGTCGAGTCTGTTTGCTTCAATCTCAGCAGGTAGAAACTGTTTGGAGATCCTGCAATCTCGGTGGTGGTGATCTTTTCGATTACGCCTATCCCGTGGTTGGGATAGACAACTTTCTCGCCTACTCTAAAGCCCACAGACACCTCCTTCTCATCAGTTAAGCGGACTAATGCCCCTGACTTCGGGACACGAGGGTGATTGAAACGAAACCATAGTGTTTCTCTTATTGAATCAATGAGGCGCGAACAATTCCTGAAGGGGAATCAGCATAAACAGCAGGCAAGTCCAAGTCTTGAAATTCGGAGCTTGCCTTCAACCCCGGTGTTTCCCATGTTCGCAAGCAAGAGTCTACACAAGTGATGTCTAAGGGTCAAGCGCGACTTGCCTCCAACGGCGTCTATTCATCGCATCGTCAGCGATAGGATCACGTAATTGCGCATCGGATAGCGTCCCTTGCGCAGGACTCTTATGACTACATCATCGCCGCTTCTGAGTCCCGCGACTATCTGCTCGAAATCTTCGCGCGTGGCGACAGGGCGATAGTTGATCTCTACTATCAGATCGTCGGCAAATACCTCCATCGCGGCAAGGCTTCCCATCTCGACCCGCGTGACATAGGCTCCCTTCAAGCCATCGAATCCGCGACTCGCGGCCATCTGCTCGGTGAGGGTTTCAACCGATATCCCAAGTCCTGATTTTACTTTCGGTTTGGGCGCGGCTTCGGGCGGCAGTTTGCGATCTCGCGGATCGACCAGAGGCTGACGCGCGGGAGGCTCATTGCCGCCCAGCCTTCTTTCATCGAGCCTGACTATGGCCGTCTGCTGCACGCCGTTGCGTACATAAATGATAGTTGCCTGACTGCCGACCGCGAGCGAGCCTATGCGACGGATCGCGTCGCGGCGGTCTTTCACTTTCTGGCCGTTGACCCTGATGATAACATCGCCGCTTTGCAGACCGGCCTTCGCCGCGGGGCTTTCCGCATTTGTGACATCGCGCACCAACGCGCCCTGCGCATCAGGCAGTTTGTTGAGCCGCGCAAGCTGCGGCGTGAGGTCGAGCAGTTCTATCCCGACGAAACCGCGACGGACGCGCCCGCTCGTCACTATCTGATTGTATATTTCGACGGCGGTCGTCGAAGGAAGCGCGAAGCCGAGTCCGTTATAAAAACCGCTGCTGGTTAGTATCTGGCTGTTGATCCCCACGACTTCGCCCGCTAGGTTGACCAACGGGCCGCCGGAATTTCCCGGATTTATCGCAGCGTCGGTTTGAAGGAACTGCTGAAAGGCGGTCTGGCCGCGCGGGTCGGCAACGCGATCCTTCGCGCTTATGATGCCAGCCGTCACCGTCTGCTCAAGTCCGAACGGAGAGCCGATGGCAAGCACCCAGTCGCCCACGTTCAGTTTGTCGGAATCTCCCATCACGGCTGCGGGCAGCGGTTCGGAGGGATCGATTCTGATTACGGCGAGGTCGGTTTCCTTATCCTGGCCAACAACTCGGGCTTCGAACTCTCTGCCGTCGGCGAGCCTGACTTTGATCTTCGATGCGCGGCTTATGACGTGTTCGTTTGTGATGATGTAGCCCGCCGAATTGACTATCACGCCCGAACCTGCGCCTTCGCGCCCTAATGTCTCGCCCATATACACCTTGATATAGACGACCGCTGGCTCGACCTTCTTCGCCACTCGCGCAAACATAGCCGACAGAGAATCAGGGTTGACCTGAGTGTTGCTTATCGATACGCGATTGTCTTCCGCCGTAGCATTGGCCGCAGGGCGAACGACCGCGCCTATGGCGATGCCTATCGAAAGGCAGGTGATCGCGATGAGTATTATCACAACGCGATTGTGAACCCTGACGGAAATCTTTCGGTCATGATTGTTCGTTGCCTCTGATCGATCCGACATGACAGACCCTCCGTTATGATCGACTGTGTGTGAAAAATTTTTCCACCGAGATGACGGGATTATATCAGGAGGGATTTGAAGGTTGCCAGATGCGCGTAGCAGGATTTGACCTGGGGGCAACGCAAACCTGTAGATGGCGAAGTCCTACCTTCGAGGCTTCGCACGCCGGAGTTTCCGATAGGAGTCGGTTACAACGTCGACAACGTCACACCGCCACTTTCTCAAGCCTTGATTGAAACGCTCTCGGTCGAAACAGAAACTCCACGATGTTTCCTTCATGCGGTTGCAGCCAATCCAATTGAATAGTCGGCACCGGCCCAAGATTCAAACGGTCGATATGGGTCGCATCCATCAATTGCCGTTGGAACTGCTCATCATTGGTGATCGCGCTCGCGACGAGCGTAGGCCCGATTCGCCTGATCATTTCGTTTTGCGTACATCTGACCACGCTCACGAAGGGGAACATAAACTCAGTGTTCGAAAGTGTCTTATCAGGCGAGTCGCAATGTATTACTACCGGCCTCAGATAGCCGCAGCGTTGCTTCTCAACCAAACGCGAGCCGAATTTTCCGGTGACATGTTCGACTCCCGCTTCACCGAGTCCCGATTCTATGCTGTTCCAGATCGCCCTTGCAGCCCCCGGCACTGTGAAGGCCGCAAGTTTTGCCTCCGGGTCTTCGGGCGGTTTAGGCTCGACCGGCCCCATTCGTTCGGCCAGAGCCTGGGCAATCTCACGCGTATGACGAGAGGCCCACACGCCTGAGCAGTTGATGCAGCCGCGGCCGCTGTTGAGAAACACACTGTCGACCATAATATCTATATACTTCTCCCAATCATCGACGACATCATCGCCCAGCATGATCTTGCTGAACCCCGGCCCATGCACCTGTACGCGCGGGTCGCCTCTATATCGTTCAACAGTCGGCAGCCCGCCGAATATCATAGTGCGGTTCGATCTGCGCACCACCTCGGCTCCCATCTCGCCATAGCCCGGATAAATCGCAATCGCTTCTTTAGGCACACCGGCTTGGGTAAACGCTGCGGTCATTCTATAAGGAGTCCACGGCTCCTGCGGCCCCGGCTTGAGCAACAACCCGACCTGCATCGGAATCACCGGCAGCCACAGCGTATGCACGCCCGGAGAGTTAGATGGCAGCACAAGCCCTAGCACGGGCGATTGAGCCTGATAGCTGACCATCACTCCGCGAGATTCTATTCCGTAGCCGCGCGTCAGGATATTCAAATCCAATCCTCGCGTGAGCGCGTCGAGAATCTTATCCATGTTCGACAGCACGAAATGATTCTTGCTCATGTTGGCCTTGCACATGTGTTCAGGCAGGCCGGTCGAAGCCGACTGCTGGCGAGCGAAATCATCAGGCGTCTGCGCGCCGTCGCCCATCGAAAGAGTTGCATTGAGATATAAATCCCCGGCCTTCTTCATCGTGGCGATAAGTTCCGAAATGGGAATTTCTGTCAGCACTTGTCTCGCGCGTTCAGAGAGTCGCATATCGCGGCCCAGCAGTCCGGTATTGGCCTGACTCACTCGCGCAAGAGTTTCGCCCGTGACGAAATGCACAACGTCTTCCGTATCGAGGCTCGTGTAGGGTTGGCCCCATCGCAGAATCGGAATATTCAGTATTGCCATCGCTTCCTCCGAAAACAGTTTTCAGTTTTCAGTTTTGAGATCAGGGCTTTTACGCTATCGACCGAAAACTGAAAACTGAAAACTGAAAACTGTTCTTAGTAAACCCCCACGGTCGTCTGCGCGGCGAGCTTGCGGAATGGGCGCACGCCGCTCACTCCGTCCCACGGATACAGATCGCATGGCCTTTCACGCTCGCCTTCGTCTCTCTCCAAAAATCCCGGTATGAACGTCTCGCGCGTGAGCGTAGTCAGCCGCACCCTTCCGGTTTCGCCGTACTCCACTACTCGATCAGCATCATCGAATGCAACCACTTCGATGGCGGCTCTCGGTTGAGGAGCGAAATAAGTGATCTTGTAACCGTCGTCCGGAGTCACAGGCTTTGAGCAGGCCAGACCCATCAGCGTGTTGCCGTAGGTCGGCGTCAAATACACTCCCGTGCCCAGCAATTCTTCCATTGCGAAGCGCGTGTACTGAGGCGTGAATTCCGTTCCCCCGGCGAATATGCCCGTGATGCCCGCGGCCTTGACGCTCGTGCCGCGGTTCTCAAGTTCTTCGGCGAGAGATTCGAGCAGCTTGGGTGTAGTGAACATGCAGCGGATATCGTGACCGGCTTCGAGTATGGTTATCGCCTGCTCGATGACGTGCGCTTTGTACTTCTCCAATGCTGCTAACTCTCCCATCTTGATCAGCTTGATGACCCAGCGCGGGTCCAAGTCTACGCAAAAGCAGATGCCGCCTCGATGCTGGCACAGATGTTCCACCGCGAGCCTGAGACGGCGCGGCCCCGATGGCCCAAGCATCAGCCAGTTTGCGCCCCTCGGGAAATACTCATCGGGGAGCGTATCGCTGAACATCTCGTAGTCGATTCGGAAGTCTTCAATCGCCAAGCGACTTTTCGGCACTCCCGTAGTGCCTCCCGTCTCGAAGGTAAAGAGCGGCCTGCCTTCAAATCCCTTAGGCAGCCAGCGACGCACGGGGCCGCCGCGCAGCCACTCGTCTTCAAAAGGCGGAAACTTTTTCAAGTCCTCGAACGAATGAATCTCGCTTCTGGGATCCCAATCCAGCTTCGTCGCAAACTCCAGCCAGAACGGGCAGCCGGTTTCCGGATTGAAGTGCCACTCGACTATCTCCCGAACCTGGGCGTCGAGCCGCGCCTTCGCTTCGTGCATTTTTAGAGATAAGTCTCCTGCTGCAACACTCATCAGATCATTTCACTCCCTGAGTCAGACAGTGTTTCACCTGGGTTACAGGTTGAGCATTATAGCTGAATCGCCCGCAGTTCGCGCAACGCCCCGTCACAGGGAAGCCGTTCTGTTTGCGGCTTCGTATAGATGAAAACGCTTTCGTCTGAACAGGCGATTTGATAGTCTCGCGCAGGATGGATATCAATGGGCGTTTCTACCATCGCCTGCCTGTGCGCCGCGTCGGCGCTGACAAGCAGTTGCACCTCCTGAACAGAGAAGAGAGCAGGCGACTGCATCGCGTTCAATGGGGAGTGATGTTGCTCGCGGCAACATTTTCGGTGATAGGGTTTCTGGGCTACTACCTGCCGCTTTATCGCTACCCGGATTTTTTCCCTTCCGCCATTGTGACGCTGCCCGTCATCGACGCGACCATTACCATCGCCTGGGGGTCGCTCCTCTGGGGCGTCGCGCTCATGGTTATGGAATTGTGGGCGCTGGTATTGCTCAACATCGCGGGCGTTCATGAAATCTCAGTGGCGACGGGCTTCATCAATGCCGACAACAAAGCTGAGAAGAGCGAATTGTTATTGCGAATCGGGCTTGAGAAGAAAGCGACAGAGGTCAGTCAATACGGCATCGATCCGTTTCAAGGCTTGAACAAATGGGCGCTCTTTATCTTCAATCTCGTCCTTCGACTCAAGGGCTGGTTAGGCAATCAGGCGATCCGTTATTTGACGCGGTTGTTTCTGGGGCGCTACGCCGTGCGCTCGGTGCTGGATTTTGCCGGAATGCCGCTTTACATGGCGATCAACGCTTACTCGGTTTACGCGGTGATGCGACAGGCGCGAGTGATTATCATGGGACATACGATCATCGCTCTTTTGATCAATCGGCTGCCGCGCGCAAAACTTTCCTCGGAAGAAAAGGAACTGCTCTACGACACTTTGCAGTACATCGCCATCAGCAAGCGCGACTTTCATCAGAATCACTTCCGGCTCACGAAAGAGTTGCTCGATCACTTTCACATACCGCCGAAAGAGCGTCTCCTGTTGCTGGAAGATTATATGGATAAGCTGAAACGCGCGCCTTCCGGCATCAAGGCGCTTTGCCAGTTGATAATCCTTGTCGGCTATGTTCTGGACGGGCAACTCTCCTGGCGTGAGCGTCTCAAGCTTCGCCGGTTGAATGAGTCCGGCGTCTTGCAGGAGACTGATCAAGAGGTGAAACGTCGTCTGCATGAATTTTTGGATGGGGCGGGCATAAAGAGTTGGAGTGAATCGTATCTCTCACGCATTGAAGAAAACAGATGGTCGAAGGAATGACCTGATAGCCAGAGATGCGCGTCGGCTTATCGTTTGATGATCGCGCCCATCTCGATCAGGTGATTGAGAACTATGTCGCCAAGTTCCGCTCTATACCTCAGACCTGTCGAGCCGGCGCTGAGTAAAACTTCTCTTATGCTTCCCGTCAGTTCTTCGACTGTGGCCCTACGCGCTTCGACTATTTCATGAGTGTCTATGGGCTGAAGTATTCCGCCTTCGGGCCTCGCTGAAAAAACATGCGTAGTCCAGTCAATCACGTTCCCTTGGCAGGTGAATCTGACGAATGCGCGAAGGATATACGTTTCAAGCGCGACGTGAAGTCCTGTTTCTTCGTGAGCCTCTCGCAATGCGCCCGCTTCGAAACCTTCACCCGGCGCGATGCCGCCCGAAGGCGCGCGATATGCTCCCGGCGGATACATGGGCTTTTTGATCACCACCACCGAATCATCATCGATTATAAAAAGCGTCACATCGTGCGACCGTCCGTGCTTGCGGCTTCGACTGACGACATCGAATTCGCGCTCGGTCATCTCGTACTCGCGCCTTATCTCCACAGGCGCGCCGTAACGCCGCTCCATCTCACGTATTGTTTCAGCGGTTATGTACACGTTTAAGAAGGAAAAAGTAAAAAGGCAAAAGGCAAAAACATAAGCTCGCGCTGCGGCAATCCCGGACAGCGAAGACGGATTTCCAACTTTTTCATTTTGCCTTTTACCTTTTGCTTTAATTTTGTCGCTTTGCGCGCTTCTCGAAGAAGTCCATCACGGCGGGAAAAGTCGCTCCGACTATGCTGACGTGATCCGCGTCGGGGACTTCGATATATTCGACCACAAGCCCCGCTTTCTTCGCTGCCGCTACCATATCGCGCGAACGCGCAATCGGCGCTATGCCATCTCTCGCGCCGTGAACGACGAATGCGGGAATATTTTTCAACTTTCCAAGCATCGCTGTCAGAGCGTCGCCCTGCTGGAACACTGCGCCTGAGACGGGCGCAATCGCCGCGAATATCTCAGGCCTGCTCGATGCGACCGTCCACACGCCTCCTCCTCCCATCGAATGGCCCGTGAGGTAAATCCGCGCCGGATCGATTTTATAATCGCGCGTGACCGCCCGTGTCACTTCCATCACATCATCTCGGCCCGCTCCTGTGTAGGTCGGGAACCGGCTTCTGCCATTGACCGATGCGAGTATGACTCCGCGACCATCGGCTTCGCCTTTTATCACAGCAGGATCGTACAATCCGCTGAGATAAGTTCTCTCATCGCCCAATGCGCCGTGCAGCAAGACTACGAGCGGGCGCGCAGTTTTGCCGTCGTAGCTTTCAGGAACGTAGAGGCGATATGGAATCAGCTTTCCATCATTGGAAAGAAAAGCCTGCTCTATTTCGCCCGTCTCGTCCGCGTGTGGGTTTTCGCCTTTTTCGATATCGTCGAGAGCGGATTCGATATCATCGAGTTGATCGGGAGGAAAAATTTCAGTCTCGCTCTTCGCGTTATTGAGCGGCGCGAGGCGTTGAAGCTGAAACTCGGCAGTCGCCACGAGATGAGCGACCGTCTTGATTTTCGGATCGGCGGAATTTTTTATATCAGCGATTCTCTTCGACAACTGAGACAGGCGGGCGGTGAAATCGCCGATGGAGAAGATGAGCTTTTTTACTTCGCCTGCTTTCTGTCCGTTGGATTCGATTCTTGCAACGACCCAGTAGGCTCCATCGGCGAGACGGAGCTTTCTTCCCCCAGCCGCTCCGGTCTCGGATAGTTTGATCTTATCGGCGATAACTATAGGTTTCGTCGCAGTCGTCTGCGAACTTTGAGCGTTCCATTTCTCCAGAGGCACGATCTCGAATGTGACGGTGGGCGAATAGGGAAACGCCTTGCCTGCGTCCGATGGGAACATAAATGCGAGCGTCGCCTGAAGATCGGCCCCAGGCTCGATGATGAGGCGATTAACATCGAGTGCCAGCGATGCGAAAAACTTTTCCCTTTCATCCCATTTTTTTCCCTGAAGCGAAGCCATCGCTTCGCCCACGAGCGCGAGAAGTTCAGGGATGTTGCCGCGCAGAAACGCCGCCTCAGATTTCTGGCGCAGAGGCTCGATTGCTGAAAGAGAGGCTCCTGCTTTGCGTTTTTCCGTCGACAGCCGGTTGAACTCTTCCAACCGAACGAGCAGTTCATCGAGATAAGGAATCTGTTGCGCTCGTGCTTGCGGCAGATTGAGCGCGATCAGCGCAAGCGCCAAAAGAGCAAAGACGCTTTTCTTCATCAGTGAATGCCTCCCGGAAAAGTCTGGAGTCGAGAGTCTGGAGCCGCCTGGGTGATGCCTGCTTATTAATGCCCGTCGCTTTGCATAGTCGGGCCCGCGCTGCCTGCGCGCACAGGTTGCTATTCATATCCTGTTTTTGGAAGACTATCAACGCTCAACGTCTGTATCATAATCCACCGCCATCTCCACTCTCCCGCATCTCCAGCAAGCATATACTTCGACAAACCTCTCTTCTTTCTTATCGGAGAAAACCATTGTAATCTCCCTGTGCGCAAACAGTATACCCGGTCGAGTCTCTCCTCCACACTTTGAGCAGGCTATCGCATCGGGCGCAACTTCTCTGGCAGTAAGTTCCTCTTCGAGGTCATCTTCTTCGTCTACAACCGGAGCTTCGTCAAACTCAATGCCACGGGCCAGGAGTTCGGCTTTGGCAAATTCGAGAGCCGCTTCCGTATAATCACGAGCTTCGACCTCGACCATCTCTAACAGTTTCTCATCAGGGAGACTGGTAATTCTCTGTTTGAGTTCTCTTGATTTGTCATCTGGCTGCATCGGCTCTCCTGTTGCTGATTTCCATCCCTCCACGGCGAAGAGCCTGACGCTCGGTTGACCGGGCGCGCGAGCGGCGCTGGTGGAATGATAAGAAATTCGCTTCGCTCACTCTGATGGAAGCCGTCATCAGACTCAGTCCTTTTTCGCTGGCAAGGGCGACGCCTCGCGTCATGGCAGCTAACGGGCTTTTCCTATACAGAGCAAGTGGCCTGCGGTGCGGAAGTACCAGCGACCCTCTACCAGCGCCGGACTCGCAAGGGTCTGCTCGCCGAGGCGGTTGACATGGAGCAGCTTAAAGTCCGGTCCCTGACTGAGTACGAAGGTTTCGCCATCGTCATTCGTAAAGTAGACCTTCCCTTCGACCGTGACCGGAGAGGCTGAAAACCCCTCGCGTCGCGCTTCGCCCAGTCGCACTTGACCGATGATCTCTCCCGTTCGGGCGTTGTGACAGGAGGCGATGCTCGCCATGTCATTGATGGTGTAAAGGTAGTCTCCGAGAAGAATCGGAGATGGAACGAATGGAGAACCTTTAGGGCTCTTCCACGCTACGTGCGAGTCGGTTACGTCTCCCTTGCCGCCCGGCCTGATGGCCAGCGTCGGACCCGCGCGCCCCGAACTGCAATAGACCAGATCATGGCCGACGACAGGCATCGGAATCGTTTCGGGCATGTTCCCGTTGCAGGTCCAGAGCAACTCTCCTGTGTCGGGGTTGTAAGCGTCTATAGCCCGACCGCTGCTCACGATGATCTCTACGCGGTCACCGACCTGTACGGCTATGGGCGACCCCCAGCCCGGTCGCGGGCTGCGCTCCTTGCGCCATAGTTGGCGTCCGGTCTTTTTATCCAGCGCAACGATGAATCCCGGCACGGGATCGCCTCCCCCGCCGCCGCGATTGAAAGACATCTGCTCCTGGAAGAGAATTATCCTGTCCTTGTAGAGCAGCGGAGAGCCTCCCGGCCCATGGTATAGATTGATAATGCCCAGTCTTGTGTGCCAGACGACCTTGCCGTTGAAGTCGAGGGCAACGACTCCGGAATTGCCGAAGTAGGCATAGATATGCTCCCCGTCCGTTGTGGGAGAGGAGGAGGCGTAGCTGTTTTTTCTATAGATCCGCTCGGCGGGCGACTCAGGCACCGCCGTGTCCCATAGTAATTTTCCGTCCGAACGCCGAAACGAAAGTATTGAACGACGAGAGCCGTCCTCGGCGGCGGTTGTCAGAAAGATGCGATCTCCCCACACGATAGGCGAAGAGTGTCCGCGCCCCGGCACCGGAATTTTCCACAGCACGTTCTCGGTTTCAGACCATCTATCGGGGTAGCCTTTGCCCTCCACGATTCCCTGAACCGACGGGCCGCGCCAGTGAGGCCAGTAGTCTTTGGCCTTGCCGGTCGGCACTATCATAGAGACCTTCAGCGAAACATCCGAGGCGTGGCCGATCTGTATCCTGGTTTCAGGCAGAGATGAAATCCATAAGATAACCAGCATCAGACCGATGTATCTGACTGAGTGCTTCAGGGTCTTGAGCAGGAGATGAGAAATCATTCGGAAATCCTTTCGTCGTTTCGAACTTAATTCTTCAGGCGGTTTTGCGGCAATGCCGGCACTAAAAGGTAATAACATAAGAGCGATTGCCCCGCCAAGTTGCGCGAAAGGGTATGAGCGACGAAAGGGTCGTGATTCATTGAGCAGGGAAGGAATGAAGGCAGAGAATAAAGAGAAATCATTTGATTGGGTGATTCCTGACGCTGACCAGTCGCAGAGGATAAAGCCCTGTGTCAGTAGCCCGACCGTCAGGGAGGGCATAGCGCATAGCCCTTGCTTCGTATCTTTTTCGCTACAGCCTTCTTGATCTCCAGAACTCGCTTTGCATACCATAGGCTTATGAACAAGCAGATTATATCCTCATCTCCTGACGTGATGGGCGGGACTCCGGTTTTTGCCGGGAC
>DLHY01000014.1:27834-40428 GCA_002483445.1 Blastocatellia bacterium UBA7656 | reverse complement strand
CCTACTTTCATTTCGCGCACCCGGCCAGTCTTGACAGCTTTTCAAGTGGTCGGGCATTATCGACACTCGCTTCAGGCCAGCGTAGCTCAGTGGTAGAGCATCGGTTTCGTAAACCGGAGGTCAGGGGTTCAACCCCCCTCGCTGGCTTTTTAGAATCAATAAATTAGAAAAGCATCGAAGAATGCCTCTCTTTTTTGGGCCACATTCAGGGCCACATTGATAAAGCGAAGTCGGAAAATTGCTGATAAGCAAATTCTGCGCGATAGACTATTCCTTAGCAGTCGCCTTTCGTTAGGAGTAGGTGCAATGAGCAAGTCCTCAGATATTTCTAAAAGCGTTTCTGTTTTCATAGATACCTCAGTCCATCTCGGCTGCAAGGCATTCGATGAGGTAGATTGGCTTACTTTTCTCAATGCGGAGAGTGTCACGATCATCGTTCTCCCAATCATAATGAGCGAGCTTGACGATAAGAAAGACTCTCATCCGAACCAAAAAATCCGCAACAGAGCTAAATCCATTGGCCGGAAGTTCCATAATATATTTGAAGAAGGATTAGAGGCGAAGGTACGCGACGGCGTAACAGTCAAGTATGATATGACTGAACCCAAAATAGATTTTCGAGCTAATAATCTTACCCCTGATCGGCAAGATTCTAAACAACTCGCAGGCATAATAACATTCAAGAATGACCATCCTGATGAAAGAGTTATTCTTATTACCCAAGATTTCAACCTCAAGACAAGGGCGAAAACCTTTGGTATAGAAGCAATCAGGATGATTCGTGAGTTGGAGCTACCCGATGAACCTGACCCGAACGAAAAGATGATTAAAGAGCTTCAACAAAAAATCCTCGAATTAGAGAAACAGTTCCCGGTACTGAAGCTACGTTTCAAGGATGGTTCTGACCATGCCACTTTTACACTCAGGAAGTTTGCTGGATTCTCTCAGGATGAAGTGAATAAATTGGTAGGGGAAATAAAACAAAAGTATCCGAAAATGGCTGTAAAACCGGATAACCCTTCTGAGAAGCTCAAAACAAGTAGTTCGAAAGGAACAGTTGATGTGAGCAAATTAGCTGAATTATTTGAAGTCGCTAAAGACGGATACACGGAAATTGATAAGAGAACTTACAATGCGGAGCTAGATAAATTTTTTGCTGCTTACGAAGCTTACTTGAAAAGGCATTCAGATTATGTTCGCACGGATTCGCTTACTATTGACTTTGAGATTGTACTTTTTAATGAGGGTACGGCTCCGGCTGAGGATGTAGATGTTTATCTTCACTTTCCTGATGGCTTTGAATTGAGTGATGAGGTACTAGATGAGCCGCGCAAACCCAAACCTCCAAAGCAACCTCTTACAACACTTGAGAAGCTAAGACAAGACCCTCTTCGAGGATTGTCCATAAGGCCATACATACCGAGTTTGAATACAAGAATCAGCAATGACCCGCCACCGAATGTCTCTGGGCCAAGTATTCGGCGCACCAAAAGCTATGACGTTCGGTTCAAGGTAGGAAGAATTAAACACAACATTCCTATATCCTTTGACCGGCTGTACCTTACCTTCGATTCTTTTGAAAAGACTAAATCTTTTGGTATCGAGTACAGAATCAATGCCGGAAACATGCCAAATGATGCAAAGGGATTTCTTAATGTAATCATCAAAAAACAAGAGGAGACGCCTAATGGAGAATCATCAAAAGAAGCGGGCCTTTAACCCGATTGCTCTGGAAGAACATCTTGTAGATCAATTGTGAGCGATTCATTCCATTCCTTTTCGTTCACTCGAACCGCCCAAATCTCCGCGCTGATGCCGAGAGATAAATTCGAATGCGCTTTGCTCTGCTCGCGCAAGGGCTTCGATTGCGCCCGGTGTTGCTACCGTTCGGCCAAGCGGAAATTTTGTTGCTGTGGTTGCTGACATGGTGTTTCTCTTTCTCTGCGTTGGTGAGGCAGTCGCAGCCCTGCCTTTATTTCGGTTGGTGGGTAACTATCCTTCCTGTCCTGCTTTCAAAATTCGATCAGCAGCACCAAAAACCTTCATCGCTGACTTTTCCGGTATCACATCTCCCCTAAGCCAGCTTTGAATGTAGCCTCTGCAAAACTCCGCTCCCGTCAGTCTAAGAGATTCACAAAGCAACATTGCAACGGCTTCCGCTTCCACTTCTCTGAGGTTCTTAGGCGTGATTTCTGAATCTTTGAAATCTGATTCCGAAGTATGGCCTAATTCGACATGAGCAACTTCATGAAACAAAGTCTTATGCGGCATCGCTGCTATCGAAGATATTGCTATCTCTCTTTTTTGAGCATAGCCTTGCACGTTGCCGTTTGTGTCTGTGAAAGGAATTTCCTCAATGCCCAAAGCGGCTAATGCTCGATCTTTGTTCCACTCTGGCATCTGAGGCATTTCTACAGGCTCGCCATCAGTCTGCGAGAGAACAAACCAGTGAGGCTTCCAGACAAAGTTTGTGATGATGGTCTGCTCGTCCTTACTGTCCTTGTCTTTGATCTTTCGCGTGAGAGGCATACAAAGCCAGATAGCCTTCTCGCCTTTCCTGACCTGACGGTTTAGCTTTTGCCATCCGGGATAGGTGTTGATTGGCCCCGGCTCAATCTTTCGCATCTGGCATTGAATCATCGCGGCAACCTGATTGCCCAAGCTGTAGCCGTGAAAGGCGCTGTAAGCTTTGAGAATCAATCCCGGCTCTGTTAGGGCTGCTCTAAGCAACTCGCTCCATTTCGTTTGCTGTTCCATAAATCCTCCATCAAGTAAGAAGGGGACAGCCTCAGCCATCCCCTAAGCCGATTAGTTGGCATAGAGCATCAGGTAATAAGCTCTATCGAATTCATAGGCGGGATGAGTGCGGACATTCTTTAAGTTGAATGCCCAAGCTCTTGTCTCAGCACTACGCTTGCCCCACTCTTTGTAATCGCCTTTCCTGCTGTGGTACTCAACGTGACAAGTTTCGTGGGATGGCTCAACGTGAGTGCCGCCTTCGCTCTTGTAGGTCGGATGATGGAGGTTTATGGATTGATCCTGTCGGATTTCCAGATTGCAGAAGAAACAGATTAGAGGCTCATTATCTGTAGCAGATGCCTCTAATAATTCTCTGTCCTGCTCTTGATGTTGATAGCCAGAATAGGCTTGCTCACCTATAAGGCTCTTGATGTCGGTTGCGTCGTAGGTGTATTCTGCCATTGTCTATTCCTTTCTTCGCGGTTAGGGGTGGACAACTTAAAAGGCTAGAGGCTGCAATCCTCTGGCCTTTCGTTATTTAAGCTCTCAAACAACCAATCGAAGAAAATTATAGGCGAATACCAATAGTTTGTCAAGAAAATTATTGGCATTGACCAATAGATAAATTCGATGTATAAATGTGCTATGGATTTACTCTCTACAAAAGAAGTTGCCGAAAGATTAGGGGTGAGTGTCCAGCGTGTGCAGGCATTGGTTAAAGCTGGTCGTTTGCCTGCTCAAATGATAGGAGGAACCTACATAATAAAAGAATCCGATTTGAAGTTAGTCGAAGATCGCAAACCCGGCAGGCCACGTAAGCAGGCAAAAAAGCCAAAAGGTGAGAAGAAATCAAAATCTAAAGGCTGAGTAGTCGGTAGTTGTTGAAGGGTTCCCGCAAAGTTTCTTTAAGTCGAATTTGTCCTGAGATACGTTATATTAAATCGGGTCATTTTTTTTTGGCATACTTAGATGTTTGCAATTTAGTTCGGCGCTGTGTAAAAGGTATTGCTATTCCAATTACATTATGTGTTCAGACGGAAACTGACTATCTGGCTCGCCCCCAAATTCACAAAGGACACAAAATGGCCCTATGAACTCGCCTGTGATTAACTGACCGCAGTTATCACACTCCCAAGCTTCCCCTTCGACATCGCAACAGGACAAACAGACCCACTTACAGCCTCGCTCATCATCATCACAAAAACTCACCGCAGATTTACGCTTAGAATGCAGGCAGAAGTTGCCACAGATGGCAAGGAATGGAGTGTAAGATTCATCTGGATCAGAGGGGTACATATTCAGGATGTCCTCAAAACTCATTAGCGTTGAGCAGTTGTTGCAAGAGATTTCTATATCACCAATTTCTCTATCGGGTTGAGGGGCAAAAAAATTGCGAATAATTATATTACTACTGCATTTATGACACTGGATTTGAAACACTCGACTCTGATTATTACAAACAAGGCATTCTGTGGAAAACAACGGCCCTGATAATTTCTCCCCAACTATTCTAGCCGCCTCAAAGCCACAAGCTTCGCAAGCCAAAAAGACTTTTCCTTTTGCTTTACCCTTTTCTATACCTTGCGAATATGCATCGAATTTCATGCGCAAAAAATCTCTATTTTTGAGCATCTGCGAGCTAATCATTTCTATAATCGGATGGTAGGATGCGAAGAAGTTTTGCCAAGAATTTGTCAATAAGGGATACAGATAAAACCAGCCCCTACACTGTTCAGCGACTACTTTCTGGATCGAAGTATTACCCGGCTTATCGGTATACGCTGGATGAAAGAAGTGAATCAGTCTATTGCGATGCTGACGAATTCGGTCGAAGGTTTCTTTTGCATCTTTAGTAATCTGTTTTGAGCCGAGTACATTTTCGAGTCGGGGAATCGCATCTTTCATTCCTACAGATTGAAAGTCTCCTTTGCGAAAGTTATTAAGGTCTGCGCTCTTTGGGTCTTGATAGATCAACACCCAATGCTCTATAAGGAGTCTAGCCTTGAGAAAAAGTTCTATAGCGGTACAGAAATCTATTACCGAAGACTTGGGATTTTTTTGAATCTCGAACACTGACCTTAGCAGAAAGTCGAGAGCATTTTGTACTAAGCTGTCGAACATCTGGTCGGAGCTATTTCTTTTCTTATCACGATCCATTTGGTTCTTCGCTTTCACTTGCTCGCGCTCCGGCACACACCTTGTTTTCGGAAAGAGGATGTCAGGAACAAGCCTGCCATTATCCTACTCGCTTCCTTCTGACTTAAAGAATTTTCTCTAACAGACCTTCAGCAAGGTTTGATTTTAATTGCTTGAGAATCTTGTATTGTTCAAGAGCCATCTGTTTGTTTCCGAGTTCGATATATAAACACCCAAGATAGTAATGAGCCTTTTCATCAGTTGGCTTTTGGCGGATTATTGCCTGGAATGTTTCTACTCCCCTAGATAGTGGACTAGGGCCTAGCCCATCAAACTGACTAGAACTATATCGCCTTTGAAAATTAGAAGACCAGTATGCATGATACAGTTCACTATATCCTTCTTCGTTATTAGAGATGCTTATGGTTTCCTTCGCTATCCGAATTGCTCCAATAATGTTACCGGCTAAACAGTATTGCGAACACAACTCCCGACGAGCCTCGTAATAGTCAGGCTTGATTTCAACCGCTTTTAAGTAAGCCGCTATCTTCGCTTCGTGATCGTCAAATTCATATAGTTGGCCCATCCCAAAATAAACTTCTGGCGAATTCGGGGCTATGGAAGCTGCTAACTTGATAGTTTCGATTGCCTTTTCGCGGTAGTATCTTGATTGGTCTTTTGGTTCCAATAGTCCCTTGTAGCTATATGCTTTGGATAGGCCAATGTAAGCCGATGGATTATCAATCTCAATTTCAATGGCTTTTTTGAATGCTTCGATAGCAAGATTACCGAAGTCTTTTTTCTTAACAGGGTCATCGCTCGTTACAGAAACGTAAGAGTATGCTTCTCCTAATTTCAACTGCGCCTTGTAGTGAGTACCAAGACTAACTGCAAGCTTGTATTCCTCGATGGCACGCTCTATTGCCCACCAATTATAAAGCTCTGCTAATTTGTAGTGCGCTTCGGCAGATTGAGGATTCCTTCTTACCTGATTTTCCGCTTGTTGAATCGGAGTCAGTTCCTTAATCTCACTAGGCTTGTTCTTGTTTCGCATCTCATAAAGAGCCAAACGCACATCTAAGGCTGAAGCGGAAACCGCAAAGTTAAGGTTCTGGCCTTCCTGTATAGTTCCAACAGCGATGCCAATGACCCTGCCTGATTTATCCAAGACAGGGCCGCCGCTACTGCCATGAGATATTGGGGCTGTGATCTGAAAATATCGAGTGCCTTGAATCGTTCGGATGCTGCTTATAATCCCTTGTGAGAAAGTGCCTTCAAGCCCTTCGGGGTTTCCGACTGCATACACAACATCGCCCACCGCAACTTTAGAAGCCCCCCCAGAAGGTAATGGCTTGGCCTTTACGCCGGAGACTTTGAGAAGTGCTAAATCTTCCTGTTTATCCCCACCAATAAATTCGATTACATCATAAAAGGATTTTTGCCCAACTATCTTGACTCGAATTCTCGAAGCTCCCTCTATAACGTGATAGTTGGTTGCTATTACATCGTCCTGCACAAAGAAACCGCTTCCGAGAGATTCAGGCTTGCCGCTTGAATTCTCAGTCACTAATAGAACAACCGAAGGCAAAACTTTCCGTGCAATCTCACGAGCCGTTAATGCTCTTTGTCTTGTGGTCTGAGTTTGTTTTGATCGAGCGGGAGTTTGAGAATGAGCAAGGGAAGAAATACTCAGGATGAAACACATAGTATGTGCAAGGGTATTGGAAACTTTCGGAAAGAACCTCATTGCAGTAATCCTTCAAACAAAGAAGCAAAAACAACTGGTGGTGCAGCAAAGCAATTCTTCAACCATCTGGCTTTAGGTCTTACACTCTGCACGCAATTTCATGTTAAACTCCGTTCCATTCAACGATGATTAGTCCAGAGTCACAGGTCTTGTGATGAGGACTTGCTGGAAAGCTTTAGGCTTTCTGGCAGCTATAAGTGACAGGCCATCTATACTGCTATTTAGCAGTCTTTTCAAGCCAAAACCTTTCCGTTTCATCAGGAGTGAATTCTGATGGGACGCGGGAGGAGAACTCAGCCTAAGAAATTTGCGGCCAAGCTAAAGGCTATTCGCACTCGACTTGGAATTACTCAGCAAGAGATGGTTAGCTTGCTCAAGAGCCATGCTCCAAAGGAGTTTATTGATTCCGGCTACGTCTCACAGTTTGAGAGCGGGAAGCGGGAACCAACTCTGCCAATCGTGCTGGCTTATGCGAGGGTCGCAGGAATATCTACGGATGTGTTGATTGACGATAAAATAGATTTGCCAGAAAAACTACCAAGCAAACCAAAGCATAAAAAGTAATAGATAAAACAATCTCTCAAGCAGGAAAATTGAAATTCAATTCGCTTATCTCTCAATCTCAAAGAATAGACCAGTGAGCCATAAACTGATGACTTGTTCTAGGGTTGGCCTTTTTAGCCCTAGAAAGCAATTTGCTCCGAGCCGCCTTTGATTTTATTTTCAATTTTCTTCATGCGGCCCATTGCTTTCTTCATCTCCGGTATTACAATTGATCCTGATGCTCAATTATGAATGCCGGATTTCTTATCGTTGGCCTTGCAAAGAAAAGCGGGAAGGGAGGTAACTCAATTTATGACTGACCCTGAAGCACAAAATAACATGGATTACATTTCACAAAGTAAGTCTAAGAAGGATGTGGCGCAGGTGCTACTCCAAAAGCTTGATCCTCTGAGAGAACAGATTTTTTCTCTAATCGGAACCATGCTAGATGATTATGTCATAGCGATGCGGCGACAGCTTCTTTCCGGTGATGAATTCTTGACCGTAAGGAATGCTGCTAGAAAGGTGGGTGTCAGCGTCGCCACAATCTATGTGTGGATAGATAAAGGGATTCTCAGCCGGATTTATATAGAAGGCAAGCTATATGTTTCTATCTCTGAATTGAGATTTGCTAGACAATCCATCTACCAACCAGCCAAAGCCACAAAGAAGCTTGCTGAAAAGCAAGCGCCCTCGGAGTCCAAGCCGCTCCCCCCAAGAATCGAGGTAAGAGATGGCCTGCCTTATTTTCCTGACCTTCAAGGCGAGGGCAAGAAGGATTCAGTGGAGTCCCTCTGATCACCGGAACGAGCCAGCCGCTTCGCGCCGTCGCCTGAATCGGTGCGCGGTCATTGAGGCTTTGGCCTTTGGCTCATTTAACCCTCTCCCTTGAATCACCTAAGTCAACCTTCTTTCTTCTTTCTTCATTCAACTGGCGCGTGTCTCTCTCCTCCATCCCTCTCTGATGAGAAAAGCAGGCAGGGTATGAAAGAAGTGAAATAAGTATATAAAATATATAAATATATTTATTTTCTATCATTTACACCGTCTAACTTTCTTCAAATCAGCCCTGAAGGAAGCTGAAGGAAGTGAAGTAAGTTCTTCAGAACTTCTCTTTATCTTCGGGATGCTGACTCTTATGCTCGGTCAGCCAATCCTTATGAACTAACACTTCTGCTGGCCTACCAGCCGTCGCTCTTTCAAATCTGTGAATCAGAGCGGCTTCCGTCAGGGTGCGGATTCGCTCATTACGGTCTTTTGCGTCCACGCTTTGGAAAGCTTTTGTTAGTTCACTACGCAAGAGTCCATTTGATCCCGCCCCCCTTATGCGAGAAGCAATTTTGTCCACCTCGAAACCTTCATGGCTCATTCCTGTCGGGAGTAACTCGAATATGGTTTGCTCAATTTTGCTTGCTGTCTCTATAGCCCTCACCATTGCTTCTGGTGATACTTTCAGGCTCAACGAGCGCGAGACCTCAAACACTACAGCGAGTTTGAGAATGTTGGTTCGCAGTCGGTTGAAGTAAGGCATCGCTAGAGCTTTGTTAGGCTGTTTAGAGAATCTCAGGTTGGTTTCTCCATACCAAGTTATAAACATCTCTTGTACGTTTGATAGATCAGCCTCACCTTCCAATTCACTAGCTTTGCGGAGTTGCTCGGCAAGAGGAGCAATTAACTTATGGTCAGTTTCTTGAGGGATTGGCACAAGCTTGGTCGGATCATCCAATCGAACTATAAGCCATCGCGGAATAAATCCCCCTGTGCTGTCTTGCTGTTCAAGACTCCCGACGAACCAATCATAGGAACTTGTTGCCAACAAATTGATACGAGGCGCTTGGTTGAACTCTATTGTAGGAGTATCTGACTTTTTCCCCGTCTGCCGATAGCGTATAGCATCAGGGATGCTCCACTCATCAAAACGATTTGTAAGCCATTCTTTTGCTCCGGCAAATTTTGCATCCTTGAAAGTCTTGAGTACAACCGAAATCTCTGGCCATAAGAACAACCCGTTAGGCTTATCAGCTAGGTTTTGATAGAACGCCTCTCTGCTGCCCCATGAGTCGGCTCTAATCAAATCGCTTAGGCCAGCTTTGTCCAGTATAGGCCGGGTCAGGCTAACGAGCGTGTTTCTTCCGAGACCGCTTCCAGACAGGAGCAGAACCCAAAGGTCTAGCGAAAGCTTTATAGGGCCGTTCTTGAGATAGACCTTTTCATTCAGTACAGCAGCCAGCAATGAAATTGCGACTGCTTCATGTGCTTCTGATGGAGCTTCGATCACATCGGCATATTGGACGTAATTGAGGGTGAA
The DNA here is from genome assembly GCA_002483445.1 of Blastocatellia bacterium UBA7656. Lineage (GTDB taxonomy): Bacteria > Acidobacteriota > Blastocatellia > UBA7656 > UBA7656 > UBA7656. Next base: position 30,955 of record DLHY01000014.1, on the reverse strand, counting down.
ATCACCTGTTGAATTAGGTGAGGATTGTTCCGACATATTTCCCAATAGCCTTGATTATCCCGATTCAATGCTTTGTGCTTTTCACTCGGCTTTTCTGATTTCGTGCTGGACGTTCATGAGCAGAAAGGAATTCATCAATGTGGCGAGTGAGATAGAGAACCTTTCCTCCTACTCTGCAAAAAGGTAGCTTGCCTTTCTCGCGCAATCTATACGCTGTTACCCTACTTATGCCTACAGCCCTACAAAATTCTTTTTCGGTCAAAGTTACTTTCTGATTCGTTTCGTTCATAACAGTCCCTCATCAATTCAAAATGAAAAAGCTCGCGGCTTTTTGTTTCCACGAGCTTCAAGATAGCATGTTATGCTTCTTTAGAATGTGAATTGAAAAATTCACACTGAATTATTTGTTTACCCCATCTATAAGTTTTGACCAATCTACTTTATGACGCTTTAGTTTTTGATTGAATGCCTGAAGATACGTCTGGTTTCCTGTTTTAGGATTTATTCCTCCGATGTGTAGAGCTTTTGCCACAGCCGTTTTTGTTATCTTTTGACCATCAGCATGTAGTTTCTTAATGGCCTCTTTGATCTCTGCTTCAAACTGTGCTTTATCCTTTTCCCCTTCTTCTTCTGATTTCCTACTTCCCTGCGGTCGCCCACGCATAGGGGCTTCCCTCCCCAACAGTTCACGAATTATTGCTTTGGTATCTTCAAGAATTCTTGCAGCTAGTTCATTCCTCTTATTGCGACTCTTTGACAGAAAATTGTGGACACGGAGCGTCTTTAGGATAGATAGTTCAAAGAGTCCTCCGAAGCTAAGTTCCAACCAACCCCGCATCTCGTTCAGAAAAACTGAGAGTGCAAATGCAACAAGAGGAGTAATCAACTTAGCTTTTTTCCTAATCTCTACATCAGCCTTAGCATTTATCTCGGCCCATTCCGCTTCACTTGCCGAATCATCAAAAGGCACATTTGGATTCTCCTGGTATCTTTTCCAAGCGGCTTGCCTACAAATTTCTTCCACAACATCAAGGCGCACGTCAGTAAAAAACCGCAACCATTGCGGGTCAATAAATCTCAGTTTCTTAATCTCTTCTTCTTCCGTTAAATCCAAGAACAGGTTGGCAAGTTCTCTTGCTGCCAATGATGGATCGAATGTATAGGAAACCCGACCTATAGCAAATAAGTATTCTTCTTGAATCGGAGCAAGTCTATTGTCAAATGACTTTGGTAGGGAGTTTTTTATTGTCATTGTGGCCTGCCTGTGTAATCGAGCCTTTAATAGTTTTACTCATCATCTTCAAGGAGTACATGACTGTCTCCCTAGAGATCGTTTAGGTAAGCTGAAGTCAAAATCAGTTCACCGCTTCCGATTCAGACTTGAGAGGTACAGCATTCAAGGCATCAAGTATCGCCGCTGCCCTCTGCGCTGTTTCTGCGTTCGCGTTGACGTAGCGATAGGTTGTATTAGCCTGAGTGTGGCCCAGTACGCGCCCGACTTCGGACAAAGGCATGTGGGCAGAGACAAGCCGCGTTGCATGTGTATGTCTCAAGTCGTGGAAGCGTACATCCGGCAATCCTGCATTGCGTCGGGCCTTGTCGAATGACTTCTTCACATTATCAATTATGCCGAACACAAGAGAGTCAGGCTGCTTGGTTGACAACTTATAAAGGGCTTCAAGCTCTGTCTTGAGCCTTTCCGTAATGGCAACCTGCCGCTCTCGCATTGTCTTGGTGTTGAATGCTCGAACTGAAATGATCCGGCTATCGAAATCAATATCAGCCCACTTTAACTTGAATATCTCTCCCCGGCGCATCCCGGTATCGAGTGCAAGAATAATGATGGGCCGAAGATGAGCGCGTGGCTCTATACAGGATGCAATCAACTTAGCTTCTTCCTCGCGTGTTATGATTCGCTCTCTCGGCTTTTCATCTCCGGGTGTGATTAAAGATTTGCGATTGGTGAAAGGGTTCTTCAATATCCAGCCTTCACTCACAGCTATGTTCAGGACACGACGCAACACTGACAACTCGCGATTAACGGTTGCTATTGAACGCTGGCGCGTCTTAGGCTCGACCGGCTCACCCTCTTTTTTCTTTCTGTTCTTGCCAAGAATGACAGGCGTTTTCAACCGAGCAGCTTTATAGGCTTCTATATCTCCGTGTGTGATGGATCGCAGCTTGCGCTTGCTAAAATAATCTCTCAGCACATCCAATCTAAGACGAAAATTGTAATAGTCTCTCAGCCCTGCCACTTTGCGACCATCTACATACTGAGGCTCTATCAGGTAAGTTTCTTCGTAATGGTCGGCCAACTCTTTGAATGTCATCTGTGCAGCATCAAGCGAACGCTCGCCGTGATCGTCCAACTCTCTGACCATCTGCTTTAGAATGTCTTTTGCGTGGCTCTTGTTCTCGGCCTTTCGCTTGTCATATTTTCGTTTCCCATCATTACCCCTATATGTGACCCTCGCATACCATCCGGCACTTTTACGATAAGTCTTCTTCGTAGCCTTAAACGAAGGGCCATTCTCTTTTTTCAATTCTGCCATCATTTCATCGGCCAGTTGCGCGGCGTGTTCCTCGCCATTCGCCTGCTTTTCGATTCTTTGAACTTTGCGGTTTACATCCTTATACTCGACAGCCGCATACCAAATCATCCGTTCAAAGATCATTCCGCTTCTTTGCTTTGCCATATCCCCTCCCCTTAATTCTGCTATCAAAACCACACTTAGGGCCACATTCAGGGCCACATTGAATCATTGCATTGAGAAACAGCCTGATACAATAATAAACCAAAAGCAGGCAAAAGCCCAATAAAATCAAGAAATTTGAATCATTGTTTAGCGGGGTGAAACACGGTGAAATATGCTTGGATCAGGTTTCGTAAACCGGAGGTCGTCGGTTCAACCCCGACCGCTGGCTTCACAGGATTCAATACCTCAAAGCCACCTTTTATGGTGGCTTTACTCATTCGGACAATCACATAATCGAATAAAATCAGAGCAACCAAATCCTCGAATTCTGAAAATCATTGACGGCTCGTTCATCTCTCCAAATTTCAGTATTATCATGCCTCTGTCGAGCGACGGTCGCCGCTTGATCGCAAACAATCATGAAT
>DLHY01000014.1:0-27768 GCA_002483445.1 Blastocatellia bacterium UBA7656 | reverse complement strand
ATCATGAATAAAGAAGAATTCAAACAACTCGAATCTGACCTCTGGCGCAGCGCCGATACCCTGCGCGCTAACTCTGACCTCAAATCCAGCGAATACTCCACGCCTGTGCTGGGATTGATCTTTCTCAAATTCGCCGATAACAAATATCGCCAGCATGAAAAATCTATCCTTGAGCTATACGCCAAATTCAAAGGCACAAGGCGCGAAAAACCGCTGTCGGAAATCGCCATCGAAATTTGCGGCTTCTATCTTCCTGATCACGCCCGCTACGATTACCTCCTCCGTCTGCCCGAAGAACGCGACATCGCCAAATCGATCAAAGAAGCCATGAAAGCCATCGAGGAATACAAGCCTGAACTACAAAGCAGCCTGCCGCAGGATGAATACTTCCGGCTCACTCGAACAGATAAAACCATCCCCAAACAACTGCTGAAAAATTTTGCCGACATCCCCGAAAACGCCAGCGGCGATATGTTCGGGCAAATCTATGAATACTTCCTCGGAAACTTCGCGCTGGCCGAAGGTCAGGGTGGCGGCGAGTTTTTTACTCCGCGCTCGGTCGTAAAATTGATGGTAGAAATCATCGAGCCTCATCGCGGCACTGTCTTCGATCCGGCCTGCGGCTCAGGCGGCAGGTTCGTTTAATCCGCCAACTTCATCCAACAACATCGCCACGAACTGGCTAACTCGGACAGCGGCGATCTGTTCGTCTACGGACAGGAAAAAAACCTCGAAACCGTCAAACTCGCTCGAATGAACCTGGCCGTCAACGGACTGCGCGGCGATGTGCGACAGGCCATCAGTTATTATGAAGATCATTTCGACAGCCTGGGCAGGTTCGATTATGTGCTGGCTAATCCGCCATTCAATGTCGATGATGTCAGCCTCAGCACGGTCGAAAAAGACCCGCGCTTCAATACCTACGTCATCCCCCGCAACAAGAGCAAAGCCAAAAAAAGCGAGCAGGGCAAAGAGACTGTCCCCAATGCCAATTACCTCTGGATCAATCTGTTCGCAACTTCGCTCAAACCCGAAGGCCGACCCTCTCGACTCTGTATATGGACAAGCCGATGAAGGATCACACCTTGATGCAGACCATCGCCCGCGCCAATCGCGTGACCTCGCATCAGGTAAACGGAGTGACGAAGACGAACGGCGAAATCGTCGACTACTACAATGTCTTTCGCAATATGAAAAAGGCGTTGATCGATTACGCTCAGGGGCAGGAAGACGCGGAGGAAGGATCGGTCAGGGAGAAGGCGGAGTTATTCCTACTGCTGGATGAAGCAATCGCGCAGGGGATGACTTTTTGTCAGGAGAAGGGCGCTGATTTAAGCGGGATTCTGGAAAGCCGGGAAGTATTCAAAAACCTCGAATGGTTCAAGGAGTGCGCCGACACGTTGCTGGGCAATGATGAATGGCGAGTGGCGGTCTTTCAATACCTGCGCGGCGTCATCGACACGCCCGCGCGCTCTTTCTGTTCGTCACACTTGAGGTTCAAGATAAGGTTCCGCCGTCCGGGGATGCAACGCCACCTGAAGTAATTCGCAAGTCGGGCGGGGTTCTTCAGCAAGAAGCTATCGAGAAAGTATTTCCTGTCTATCCGCCCTTAGCTCGCGCATCAAGGGTGGAAGGCGATGAAGAGGGAATGCTTTCATCTGCGACTGCTGTGACGAAAAGTATGCGAGAAGAAATGCTGTGAGAATAATCCGGGATGAGCTATCAAATCAACCGCCGCGCTTTCGGTCATTGTGCGTCGATTGAGCAATCGCAATTCACCAGTGCTATAATCAACCTCGATTCTACAGGAAACGGTGACAGTCATGAGCATAGCGATTACTCCGACAGAAACTCATCCGTTCATACTTAACTTCGGGCCGATCCTGAAAAAGATAAGCGACGAGGACTTCTTCGAATTCTGTCAGCTTAACAGCGACTGGCGCATCGAGCGCACAAGCGACGGGGAGTTGATCATCATGCCACCAACAGGGGGAACCACCGGAGGACGTAACTTTGCTCTGGTCGGTATTTTTTATGCCTGGGCCAAAGCCGATGGGACGGGCAAAGGCTTCGACTCATCAACAGGCTTCACTCTGCCCAACGGCGCGGAGCGCTCGCCTGATCTCGCCTGGGTCGAACTCTCTCGCTGGAATGCTCTGACAGAAACAGAGCGAAAAAAATTTCCGCCGCTTTGCCCTGATTTCGTCGTAGAGCTAAGAAGTGAAACTGACTCGATTGATGCGCTCAAGGATAAAATGCAGGAGTACATCGCAAACGGCGCGCATCTCGGCTGGCTCATCGATCCTAAAGAAAAGCGAGTCTATATTTATCGCCCGCAGGCCCAGGTCGAATGTCTCGCGAATCCCGCAACAGTGTCGGGCGATCCGCTGCTTCGAGGTTTCACCCTCGATATGCGCGAAATCTGGGATTGACCCTCTCGCCCTGCGAATACTCTTTCGCTGAATTGACGCTGCTAATCGCCCTGCCGAAATCATCTTCGCCCCCTCCATCCCAATCTCAACAACTTAGACCGGCAAGCCAGTTGCACTCCTCACGGCAGTGGTCGGTGGTCGGTGTAGGGAACAGGGAACAGGTGACAGGTGACAGGCCCGGATATTTCCCGCCTGTCCCCTGTTCCCTGTCTCCTCCTGACTCCAGACTCTCGACTCCAGACTTTTCTCAGGAGGTTCTTTATGTACCCAGCGGAGGCGTTCGAGTCCGAACAATTCGAATTTGCGTTCGAGGACGAGGCCGAAGTCTACGGCGAAACAGATAGCCCTTTCACCGAAGCCGAAGAGATGGAGCTTGCTCTCGAATTGCTTGAAGTGACTAATGAAGCCGAGATGGATTACTTCCTCGGCAAGGTCTTCAAGAAGATAGGGAGAGGCATCAAGAAAATTGCCAAGCCCCTGGGCGGAATACTCAAGGGCATAGCCAAAAAAGCTCTTCCAATAGTGGGGGGAGCTCTCGGCTCATTCATTCCGATTCCCGGCGTAGGCACGGCAATAGGGAGGGCAGTGGGCACCGCAGCAAGCAATCTGTTCGAGATGGAACTCGAAGGCTTGAGCCACGAAGAACAGGAACTCGAAGTGGCGCGTCGCTTCGTGCGATTCGCGGGCGCGTCCGCCAAAAGAGCCGCAGCCTCTCCCGCGACCGTTTCCCCTTACGCGGCGGCAAGAAGGGGCGTGGCAACAGCAGCTCAGCGTCTCGCGCCAGGGTTGAGACGGCGCGCGCCCGGCATACCCAAACGTCCCGGCATACCTGGCAGGCGTCCTGGCATACCCGGCAGGCGTCCTGGCATCCCTGCGGGTTACAGAGGACCAAGCATCTACGCGCCGGTTTCCGGAGTGGGAGTTTCTGATTTTACTGCCGGAATGCAGGCTCCTGATTTCGCTGCCGGAGCGCAGGCTCCTACTTTCACAGGTCGGTGGATCAGGCGTGGTCCCGCTATAGTCATCCTCAATTGCTATGGCAATGCGCAGATGAGCCAACCTCCCTCGCCCTCTTTCCCGACCGAGGGAGATGAAGGCGACGAAGGCGCGGAATGACGAAAAGCAGTTCGCCTGATTTCGGGACTGCTCGCGTCTGGCCGAAAATCTCTTCGCGGGAATGCGGGCGATTCTTATCGCCTGCCAACAGACCGAACATCATTCAAGCCGATGAAAACACAGAAGCTTACATTACAGATTCGTATGGCTCTTTCGAGACGGCATACGAGTTGCCCTTAACCTGAACCGAGCGGAGCCGACGGCTTCGCCGATACCAGCAAATCCATAAGGAGGAACTATGCACGACATAGATCGCACGCAACTTGAATCGGGCTACGAGGCATTCGAGTCCGAACAATTCGAATTCGAGGGCGGCTACGGCGAAACGGGAAGCCCTTTCAACGAAGCCGAAGAGATGGAACTTGCCGCAGAACTGCTTGAGGTGACGGACGAAGCCGAACTTGATCATTTCCTCGGAAGCCTGATCAAGCGAGGTGCGCAGGCCGTCGGCAAGTTCGTCAAATCGCCCACGGGTAAGGCTCTCGGCGGGATACTCAAGGGCGCGGCCAAGCAGGCATTGCCTATGCTGGGCAAAGCGGCGGGAGCCTATTTCGGCGGCCCTGCGGGCGCGGCTATTGGCGGTCAACTGGCGTCGAAAGCGGGGAGTCTGCTCGGTTTGGAACTGGAAGGATTGAGCCATGAGGATCAGGAATATGAAGTCGCGCGTCAGGTCGTCCGCCTCGCCGGAACGGCTGCCAGTCATGCTGCGTCGGCTCCGCCCTCCACTCCTCCACAATCAGCGGCAAGGGCTGCGTTCGCTTCTGCGGCAAGACAGTTCGCGCCGGGATTGATCGGCTCTGCCGGAGCAGCGGCGTCGGCAGGCGGGGGCCGCAGCGGGCGATGGGTTCGTCGCGGGCGAAAGATCATCCTCTACGGAGTCTAACCATGCAGGCCAATGCTTTATGGATGCTTGAGCAGGAGGCCCGCGCTCTGCTCGCCCGGTTGTCCCGCGTCAAGCCGTTCGTACTCTACGAAACGATGGTTCCGGCTGCCGCGCTCTCGCCTGCGGCGCAGACGGCCATCGAGCGGTATCTGGTTGCGGGCCGACGCGAGTTGCGCGACCTCACAAGCTCTTTCATTGAATGGCTGGGCGAATCGGGAAGAGATGCCACAGCGTCAGAAGCGCAAAGGATGTTCACGGTGCTGCGTATGAGGTTCAACGACGTGCTTTCACAGTTCGATCTGTTCTCGGATGTCATCACGCAGCGCAGCGAACACGAGACAGGAGTCTGGTTGTCGGGGCTTGATGTCGCGGCTACGGAGGCTCTCGCTCTCGCGGGCAATTACTACCAGTCGCCGCCCGTGGCCTGTTATCTGGATCGCGGTCCCGGCGCTGCGATCAGGCGTGCGCGCACTCGATTGCCGGGAGGAGGCGAAAACCCTGTGGCCGTCATCCGGGTTCCGCGCGAGCGCATGGTGGGAAGCGGCATTGCGTCTTCTCTCGTTCACGAAGTCGGTCATCAGGGAGCCGCGCTGCTCGATCTGATCCCATCGCTCAGACCCGTACTTCAGCAGATGCAGCATCGCGGATTGGAGGAAGACGCGGCATGGAAATTATGGGAGCGATGGATATCGGAAATAGTGGCCGACTTCTGGGCAGTCGCCAGAGTCGGCATCGCTTCGACGCTCGGACTTATCGCCGTCGTCAGCCTTCCGCGCTATTTCGTCTTTCGAGTCAACATAAATGATCCTCATCCGATTCCGTGGATTCGGGTCAAGCTCAGTTGCGCAATAGGCGATGCGCTCTATCCGCACCCACAGTGGAACAGCATGGCCGCGCTATGGGAATCCTTCTATCCGCGCGCAGGGCTGGATGAGGAGAGGCTGAAGTTGCTGGCTGATCTTGAAGCGACCATCCCGGAGTTCGCTTCGCTCGTGGCCGATCACCGTCCCGCTTCGCTCGGAGGCTTATCGCTGAGGGAAGCATTGGCAGACGAGGAAAGACGGCCCGCTCGTCTGGCCTATTATCACCGGGCGTGGCGAGCTTCGCCCGGAAGCATGCGGCGCGCACCGCCTTCGCTCGTCTTCGCCGTGATGGGTCAGGCCCGCATGGATGGCGAGATCAGCCCCGAACAGGAAGGTCGGGCGCTGGCCGAGATGCTCACCTACTGGGCTATGAGCAGCGCGCTTGATATTTCTCAAACATGCGGGGCGCTGCCCCGTCGTCAGAGGGCGACCAGTTAAGGCAGTGGTCGGTGGTCGGTGGTCGGTGTAGGGAACAGGTTACAGGTGACAGGTGACAGGCCCGGATATTTCCCGCCTGTTCCCTGTCCCCTGTTCCCTGTCCCCTCCTGACCCCTGACTCTCGACTCCAGACTTTTCTCAGGAGGAAACCATGGAAGAAACTGTTTACAAAGGTAAAATCATTGTCAAAGTCAGAGACGGAAGCGGCCATGAGAGAAGCGGCTATGGGTCGCCCATCTTCGGCGCAAGAGTGCGCTTCTATTCCGGGTCTGTTCCTTATGCTCAGGCCGAGCCGGAGGCCGTTGAGAAGAAGAGAGGCCGAAAGCAGGACTATGAGTCATACAAACCCGATCCGATATACGAAACTCGGACTGATGAAGACGGCGAGTGCAAACATGAAGTCGATCCCGGCCCTTACACCGTAGTAGCCGAGGCTTTCGGGCAGACCTACTCGCAGGATGTTCAAGTCCGCGAGAACTGTTCGGAAACCGTCGAAGCCGTTCTCCGCATCGGATTCACTATCGAGTCATCGGTCAAAGGCGACGACTGTACGATGATGCCCTGTGATGTCGTCATTGCGGGCAAGACTGTCCGTCTCCTGGCACGCCATGACCTGCCGCACGATTACCTTAAAAAGAATCCGGTCGAGTTGTCCTGGTCGAGCGGCGGCGTCCCTGTAATCAAGTCAGCCGATCCAAACGAGATTTTCCTCGACACTGCCAATCGGACGGGCTATCTCAATATCGTGGGAATTCTCAGCGACCGGCAGGACGCGCGCATACGGTCGAGACTCGGCGTCACCGTTTTGCCTCAGCCCGTGCAGAACATCGGCGGCAACATAGCCGTCACTCTGCGCCGCACGGCAAATCCTCCCACTACGGATTTGCCGCTCTGGGTCGTGATCAGGAAAAGCACCGAAGCGATTTCATTCAACAACTACAATCGCTTCATGGAATTCGTCCTGTGCGGGCTGGAACGCCCGCTCGACCGCGGACAGGAGGTCAGGGCTGAATTCGAAAGTCTGCGCCGAAGGCGATTCCTTCCCTACAACGACACGGACGCATATCGGTTGCTGAAAGTGGCCACCGAAGCCTTTTTGATGGTCAACTGCGGAGTCTTTCTCGCGCAGCCCAATTTCACCAATGACGACCTCAACGATCTGCTCGCTCACATGAGCCTTGATCGAACCTTGGATCTCAACGCGCTCAACGCCCTGTGGCAGAGCTATCTCGAATTCGTCAACGGCACTCGCGATCAGACGCTTCCCTACCTCGCGCTCATCCGTGAAAAACTGCGCGATCAGGGGCGGCTCAAGAATTCAATCTTTTCCAGGGAAGACGAGAGCATCGATCTGCCCGAAGAGTGCTTCGGAATCTTGAGAACCAAGCTGACCGAGCCGTGCCTGTTGGAATTGATATGGTCATACTGGCACGAGGAAGGAATGCTCGTGCAGACGATGAACGCTTTGAACAACCGCTTCCAGAACGTTCGCGGTCGCGGCGATCTCGATCCGCTGGCCATGCTCGAAATCGATCCGCTCCGCCCGCTCAACAATCTGCTCTGGGGTCACATTCAGGACGAGCAGCATCGCTTGAGCGTCATCCGAAGGGCTTACGAGTACGACCATCACTACGGCCTTTCGCTCTATGGCAAAGCAGTGCCAGCGATGCGAGGAGCCGACTCTCGTTCGAAATTCCTCGAAGCGTTCCACAATCTGCTCTATCTCACTTCGATATTCTTCAAGGAAGACGACGACACGACCGTGATAGCCGACGGGTTCCCCTTGCTGAACGCACTGCGCGAGGTTCATTTCCTGCTGGCCGAGGGGGCGCACAATCAGTTCGGCGATCTGCCTTCGACCGCGCGTCAGGAGATGCTCATCCAGCAGTGGGTGCTTGCGCGGCCAGAATTCCGCGAGTTCCTGCCGACGCGAATCATGGTGGCTTACCCGGAGCCGTGGATGGATCGCGTCGATGCGATGAAGAAGTTGCAGGGATGGACGGATGTATCGGTCAGAGAGTTCAACACGCTCGGCATGTTCGGCGAGCAGATATTGCTCTCGATTCGATTCGGCGCGTGGAGCACGGTTCACGACCCCGTTCAGGCGGCCAACTGGGCGAGGTTCTGGAGAGCCGAGATTCAGGGCTACGTCCACTCCTATCGCGCAGTGACGGGAGTCGATATGACAGCCGAAATAACCGACACCAGACAGGCAGCCGAGCGATTCATCCAGCCATCCGTCCATCTGCGCAACCGGCTGACGGCCCAGCGGCAGCCCAGATGAAAAGAGTCCGCGGTGCTCGACTTCACTTCTGCCCTTTATCTGGGAATGGGGCACCCAAGCCGGTCGCTCGCTCAGTGGGACACACTGACGACCGGGCGACCGGCGGCGCTCGCTTCGCCGCCCGGTTCTCGTGAAGCGGCGCAACGGCTTGCGTCTTTGCAGGGGTGCGAGCGCGGGTTGCTCGCGCCCTCGACGCTGCATCTGTTCTGGGATATGTTCGGCGCTCTCTCCGGCCCACGAGTGGCGATATATCTGGACGCGGGCGTTTATCCCATCGCGCGATGGGGAGCGGAGCGAGCAGCGGCGCGCGGGGTCCCCGCGCATGAGTTCCCTCACCACGACGCCGAAGGGTTGCTCAAATTGTTGAAGCGCGATGCTTCCGGTCGTCGGCCTATCGTCGTGGCCGACGGATTCTGTCCGGGCTGCGGCGCGTCGGCTCCCATAGCCGATTACCTCCACTGCGCGCGAAGCTTAGGCGGATTGCTCATACTCGACGACACGCAATCGCTCGGCATCCTGGGCCGCGGTCCCGACACTCGCGCGCCTTTCGGAAAAGGAGGAGGAGGGTCGCTTCAGTGGAGCCAGTCCTTTGGGCCGGACATTTTGCTAATAAGCTCGCTGGCCAAAGGCTTAGGCGCTCCGCTGGCAGTCCTGAGCGGAAGCGAAAAAATGGTGCGGCTCTTTGAAGAGCGAAGCGAGACGCGGGTGCATACCAGCCCGCCTTCCGTTGCCGCGATCAACGCCGCCCGTCGCGCGCTCGACCTCAACGACGACGAGGGCGATGAAAGGAGATTGCAACTGGCTCGTCTCATCAGTCGCTTTCGACGTCGCCTCAAAGAGGCTGGCTTCGGTGTTTCAGGCGGACTGTTCCCTGTTCAAACGCTTGCGCCAGTGAGAAGCATCGATGCCCCGACGCTTCACGAGAGAATGCTCCGTGCAGGCATCAGAGCGGTTCTCCATCACGCGCGCAACGGAGACCGAGCGATCATCAGTTTCATCATCAACTCAAATCACAGCCCTGATGAAATCGACCAGGCAACGGATGCGCTGGCGGCTGTGACATCAGAATTTCAAAGAAAAGGCAGCGTGTCGAATGCCGCGCGATCATACAGGGATGGGGGGGGTTAACATGGACGCAAAGTATATCGCCTGGGTGCAACGCTCGCTCAACAGGATATTCGGCTCCCGCCTTGTAACTGATGGCCGCGACAGCGTGCCTTACAGGTCGCTCGTCCGCAGGGTTCAGTCCAAAAACGGACTGCCGGTGACCGGGCTGGTGGACTCGCCGACTCAGGACGCCATAATAAAAGAGAACGAGCGCAACCGCGATTATATGGCGTGGGTTCAACACGCGCTCGAAAGCGATTCCATTTTCACAGACCCGCCGCTCAAGACCCCGCGGACCAGCGGCAGTTTCAAAAGCTATGGTCTGAGGCTCGGCATCAAGGCATTTCAGAAACGGCAGAAGTCGCCGGGGCCTCTGGTAGTGGATGGATTCGTCGGAGCGAAAACCGAGATACGGTTGATCGAGAAATGCGGTTGCAATCCCCCAGGCAGCGTCAAACCCAAGCCGCCGCCAGAACCTAAAGACGAGTTGATCGACATAGTCAGAGGTATGCCGCTCGCCGGACTCACCAGTAATCCTAAAGAACGCGAGCGACTGGATTGCCTCAAGAAGTTTCTGCTGCGCGCGCTCGAAGGCCGCTCGGTTGACGACCGCTATAAAAAGGTGACCGACGTTGGCACACATCGGTTCGTGGAAGATTTCAAAAGGCGTTGCGGGGAAAAAAAAGGCGCTGCCCTTGCTCGTTGCCTCAAGAGTATGCACAACGATGTGCTGGCTCCCATCAACTATGTTATGGGCGAGATATTTCGATGGCGAGGCGATACCACCGACGGCTGCATCTGCAGCAGGATGCAGGAGTGCAAAGCTGGCCGATTCTTTCTTGGCAAGGCCATACAGGAAGAACCTGAAAGCGTGTACGTTTGTTTTCGAAACGTCATCGAACCCGGATTTCAGGTATGTCGTCAACCGTGTCCGCGATGTTCGTCGTGAGAAGGGCGGCATTGAAATTCCAAAAACGAGGGTGAAGGATTCAATTCATGCAGGAGGCAAAAAATGAAAAGCTCTTCGGACTTTGAGTATCCGTATTCGGGAAGTGATAACGATTCAATCGGTTTTCGTCAATTCAATGGATTGATGGAAGAGACAAAATCAGACCCGGCGTGGCAGGCGGCCTGGCGATTCGCCACAGCCATACGAAAGCAGGGCTTTTTGCCGAAAAAACATTTCGTAGACCGCATCGCCCAAAGAGGCATCGGACAGGGAACCCGATTCGATCCGCGAACGTTTCGCACGGAGTTCTTCCGCGCCCAGCACTATCAGCAGACCCGACCGGGCTATAACATGCGCATCGCCATAGTGCGCGGCATCCCTGTCCTTTATCGCATGGGCGGCCCGCGCGGCAGCACTGTTGTGCTTGCCGGAGCCTTGCCCGAAGGCGCTTTGCCGCCCGCTGAGAGAATCAGCGCGCCGCCGCAGCGTGAAATGTTTGAATGGCAACAGGAAATACAGGATGAAGGGCCGTACTCGCATCTCGACGGGACGGATAGAATCCTGATTGAACCGGGAAGAGATTTCACTCCGGGGCAGAAGCTCAAAATATACGCCGCGAATATGCGTCGAAACGGAGGCGTGATCAAATCCGATGACCCGACTGATCCTTACCAGGTCTTGAAGATGCCGGAGCGAAGCGTGAGCCGAGGCATGGGAGGAACGGGGCAGCCGCGCGATATGGCCAGCGTCGATCATATCGTTCCAAAAGACAAAGACGGCACCAACGACTACAGCAATGCTCAGGTCATCTCCATAGCGCACAACAACGCTAAAAGGAATAGGTGAAGATTCGCCAATCCCAAAAGCGTGTTTAGGAATTGTCTTTTGCCGCGAAGCGGCACAAAGAGGGTAGCCAGAGGTGAAGCCTCTGGAACTGATCAGGCGCTCCTTCCCTCGTTGGAGACGCGACCGAAGATTCTGGCGCTCCTTCAGAGCGCATAATCGAATTGCTGCATCCCAGACGTTGCACGTCTGGCTACCTTCGGGTTGCGCCTTCGGCGCAAAGTTTGAATTTTTCAACGCACTCTAAGAAAATCATGGCAGCCTCGATGCGCCAGTTGACCGGACAGCCTTTGGTTTATGCGCGGGCAAATCATCCGCGCTTCGTCGCCGAGTTGAAAGATTTCATTCGCTTCCCCTCCGTGAGCGCGCAGCCGCGTCACAGGGATGATATGAAGCGATGCGCCGCGTGGCTCGCCCGCCATCTCAGCGAGATCGGGCTTGAGGGCGTAAAGGTCATTTCAACCGCCGGACATCCGATTGTTTACGCCGAATGGCTCCGCTCTCCTGCTCGGCCGACTCTGCTCATCTATGGTCACTACGATGTTCAACCTCCCGATCCTGTTGATGAATGGCGCTCGCCGCCCTTCGAACCCACTCTCAGCGGCGACGATCTTTTCGGGCGCGGCGCGAGCGATGATAAGGGGCAGATGTTCGCTCACATCAAAGCCATCGAATGTTATCTGAAAACTCTCGGCTCGCTGCCCGTCAACGTGAAGTGCATATTCGAGGGCGAGGAAGAAATCGGCAGCGCGAATTTGATTCCTTTTCTTTCGCAAAACAGTCGGGAGCTTGCAGCCGATGTCGCGGTGATGTCCGATATGCGAATGCTCGCGCCTGACCGCCCGGCTCTCACCTACGCGATGCGCGGCGCGCTCAGTCTTGAGATCGAAGTGCGCGGGCAGAAGGTCGATCTTCATTCGGGCATCTTCGGCGGAGCAGTTCATAATCCGCTTCAGGCGATGAGTGAAATCCTCGCTTCTCTTCACGACCGCAGCGGGCGTGTGACGATACCGAATTTCTATGATCGCGTGCGAAACGTAAGCGATGAGGAGCGCCGGTATCTCGCGCGCACAGGCCCGACGGATGAAGAGATACTTCGCGACGCGCGGGCCGCGCGCGGATGGGGCGAGCCGGGATTTACTCTCTACGAGCGAACGACCACGCGGCCCGCGCTCACGATCAACGGAATTACGGGCGGCTACGAGGGGCCGGGCGTCAAGGCAGTCATACCCGTCCGCGCTCTGGCGAAAATAAATTTCCGACTGGTCGCTGATCAGGAGCCTGAAGAGATAGACCTGATCTTTCGCCGTCACATCGAGCGCGTCACGCCGCCCACTGTGCGCGCAACTGTTCGCACGCATTTCAAAGCTCGTCCCGCGCGCATCGATCATCGTCATCCGGCTATGCGGGCTGCATCGGCGGCTTATGAAAAAGGATTCGGCGCAGCTCCCGTATTTTTGAGATCAGGCGGCACGATTCCTGTCGTGAGTGTCTTCAAAGAGATGCTCCGTATTCCGACTGTGTTGATGGGATTCGCTTTGCCGGATGATCGCCTGCACGCGCCGAATGAAAAATTTCACCTGCCGAATTTTTATAACGGCATCGCGACTTCTGTATGGTTCATGAAAGAAATCGCGGGAGGTTCAGCAAATGATCATCGATTGCCACTGCCACGCGGGAAAGGGTGACGGGCTGACAGGCCCGTGGGACACGTCGGCCAGACTTGAAAAATATCTTCATCGCGCCTCGCGCGCAGGCATCACGAAGACGGTTCTGTTCGCCGCGTTTCATTCTGATTACTCAGCGGCAAATCGCGAAGTGGCGCGCATAGTGGCGAGCCGCCCTGATCGCTTCTACGGATTCGCATTCGTCAACCCGGAGCGGGATCGCGGGCGCATCTTTGCGATGATCCGGGAAGCGGTCGAAGATATGGGCTTTTGCGGAATAAAAGTTCATCGCCACGACGGTCGCATCACTCGCGAGGTCTGCGAAGCGGCGCGCGCTTTTTCTCTGCCCGTGCTGTATGACGTGATGGGCGAAGTCTCAATCGTCGAGTTGCTGGCTGTGGAGTACAGGGACGTATCATTCATCATTCCGCACATGGGAAGTTTTTCGGACGACTGGCGCGCGCAGTCTGCTCTGATCGATCACCTCGCGCGCCACCCTAATGTTTTCACAGACACATCGGGCGTGCGCAGGTTCGATCTGCTCGAAGAGGCAGCGCGGCGGGCGGGAGCGAAAAAAATTCTCTTCGGCACAGACGGCCCATGGCTCCATCCCGGAGTGGAGCTTGCAAAGATTCGCGCGCTCGGCCTCGCGAAACAGGAGGAACAACTGGTGACGGGCGGAAATTTTTTGCGATTGATTTCGAAGGCAGGCTCGCGCTCATCGAGACTTCAGGCTCCAGGCTCCAGGCTCCAGACCCCCCCGTTTCAGATCGAGCCGACCGATCCGTGGAGCAGCGAGCAGTTCCCCGTCTGACGATCACTCATTCAATCCGACTATCTCCAAGTCTCTCGTTTTTTTCCGTGAGGCGCGGCGAATCTGCAAGGCGCGATCCGTCACGCCGAGGCGATGGGCGGCGCGCTGGAGATTACCCATTTCTTCATCGACCGCTATGCGTTCGGCGGTGTCTTCAGCGGTGCGGCCTATTTCTTTCAACCCCAGCCCCTGCGCCAGCGCGCGACGTATTGCCTGCTCGAAAGACGAGTCGCACCAGTTTTCCAGAACGGCTTCTATCGAAGGGCGATCTTCTTCAGGTATATCGCCTACAGTGATCGGCCCCGGCCCGACGTGACGATAAACCATGCGGGTGACGAGTTGTTTGAGGTCTCGCACGTTGGCCGGGTACTGGCGTTTGAGCAGGTATTCACGCACAGGCTCGTCGATCTCCAGCGTTTCGCCATCAGGCCGAAGCTCAAGGATGAAGCGACGGGCAAGCGGGATTATGTCTTCAGGTCTCTCGCCGAGCGGCGGGAGCTTGCACGTCCAGGCGGCGATGCGCGAATAGAGATCGCGGCGAAATCTGCCCTGCTCCACTTCCGTGAGCAAATCTCTGTTAGTCGCGCAGACCAATCGAAAATCGGCCTGTCGCCACACATTGCTGCCTACGCGCTTGTAGGTTCGCTCCTGCGCGACTCTGAGCAGTTCCGCCTGGAGCGCGGGCGGCAGTTCACCCACTTCATCCAGAAACAGAGTTCCGCCATCGGCGAGCGCGAACGCTCCATCGCGAGCGGCGACCGCGCCGGTAAACGCGCCCCGTTCGTGTCCGAAGAACTCGCTGCCCGAAAGATCAGGAACGATAGTGGTGCAATCCAGCACCACCAAATCGCGCTTGTTTGTTCGAGCGTCGAGCGAGTGAATCAGCCGCGCCGCCATCTCTTTGCCCGTTCCGCTTTCTCCGAGAAGCAGAACTGAGGCGGAGGTGAAGCTTGCGACTTCGACTATCTGGCGCAACGTCGTCATCCACGCGCGGCTCTGACCGACCAGACTGTTTTGCACAGAGCTAACCAGAGCATCGACTTTCTCCCATCTGTGGAATCGCGCGGCCACTTCTGCGGCGGGGTCTCGGAAGTGATCCCACGCGAACACGTCGGAAGCCCCGGCCCTGAGCAGCCGCCATGCATTGCCGTTTGTTAGAACCGTTCGCGAAGCGGCTATCGCCAGCACGCGCTCTACTCCGTTGCGGCTGACCTCGCGCAGAAGCTCGCAGGCTCGATTGGTGATCTCGTCAAAAAAGATCACGCCCCGGCCTGCGGGCGCATCCGCGTCAAGACAGCAGGCATCGAGTCCCGCGTCGGCGAGAGCTTCGATCACTTCGCCCCTGGGAAGGGCATCGCCCCGGCATAAAAAATGATGCCAGACCTTGATCACGACCAGGCTCCTGCTTTCAGGTTAGGGGGGTTATCCCGGTCGATAGAGTCGCTTGTTTTAACGCGCTCTATTTATTTGTTTGCGCAGACAAAACCCTGATCAGATTGCGCTTTCATTTCGATCAAGCGAGGGCGGTTTTGAAGTTGACAAGACCTGCTCAAAAGCAGGACGGGAAGAGAAGCAGGCGTTTTTATGATTTCAATTTGGAAACGAAGATGCTTTCAATCGACGCTCCCTGAAGACGGCAGTTGAGCCGCACTTGATAAGGAATCATCATTAACGCGAATAGAAATATCCCACAGCTACCAGAGTCTGAGTTTTTGAACCATCAATCCCGCTTCCCCGCTCCTCTTCCGGCGATTCCGCCCGTTTCAACTGCGTTTGGGAGTTTGATGGCGCATCTACACTGCACCTAATATACATGACGCGGAATCGAGCCGCAACACTGCAAAATTTTTTGTCGGATAAATTTTTTCGGCTCGCGTTTTTCATTACGCCAATGCTGAAAAGAAGTCGGGAGTCGAGAGTCTGGAGTCGGCAGAAAGCCTCCTGACTTCTGACTTCTGACTCCTACTCCTCATCCCGCTTTCGTGAGTGGTCGGGCAAGCAGGGCGGCGTTTTCACGGTAGAGATCGAGATCATCGCTCAGGTTTTCGCTCACGGCAAAAAGCCACAGCGGGTAAAGATCGAGCAGAATTTTCTGTGCGCGATCAAGAATAGATCGTTGCGCGAGCGCCGCGTCTGTTGCCGGGAAGTATTCGCCTACGGAAAAGCTTTCCAGCGTCACCCAACGGCGCGCGCTGCGGGGCAGAGGCCACTTCGTAATGGCTCCTGGCTCTCCGTCCGTCAGTTCCCAGTAGGATTGAGCGATGCGCCGCTCTTTCAGATATCGCTCGAAGAGTTTCAGATTGTCTTTTATCGCTTCCTGAACGCGCCCTGCCCGAGGCTGGCGATGGCCGTCCGGCCAGAATCCAATCGCCACCCCCTGACTGTAAATCCCAAGATAGAGCAACACCTCCTCCGACCACTTTTTGCCTCGTCTCGGAAAGGCGATGTGAAGGTAAGGGCGGTAAGGAGGCCGATGCCGGTTGAATCGCATATCGTTGCTGATGCGGCTGATAGTCCGCCCCACGCGAGGCTCGGTTTCAAATTCCTGATTGAGCATCGCAAGGATGGGGCCTATTTCGGAGACGAATGATTTAGCCGCGCCCAGCACTTCCGATTCATAGAGTCGGCGATTAGTGTCGAACCATTCTTTATTGTTGTTTTGTGCAAGGTCGCGCAGAAAGTTGAACAACTCAGCCGAAAATCCTTTGAATCTGCTTCGATCCATTGCGCACCTTCCCTGTCACAAGTTGCGCGGGGCCGCCAGGGTTTCAGAATAAGCGCCGTCCGGCGCGTCTGTCAACCGCGCTTCAAAACCGCTGATTTCAAATCAGATAATCGCCGGAATCATTTTTTTTGAGGCCCGTTTGTATTTTCCCGCGGCCTCATCGCTCTTACGTGATTGAGCCTCACCGTTGAAAACTCACTCAAAATTTCTGGAGGAATAATGAAAACTCGAAGTTTAGTCTCCCTTATAGTCGTTATTGCGTGCGCGTTTGGCTCAGTCCCCGTATTCGCTTCCGACGATGATAGTCGCGGCGGTGATGATCGTTCGAAACTCAAAGGCATAATCGAGAGTATGCCCTCATCAGGGTTTGTGGGCGATTGGACAGTCAGCGGAAAAACGGTTCACGTCACTTCAGCCACGCGCATAGAGCAGGAAGAAGGACAGGCAGAAGCCGGAGCTTTCATCGAAGCTAAGGGAACATTCCGCTCGGACGGTTCATTTGACGCCACTAAAATAGAAGTCAAAAGACGCGGTGAAGACGAAGGCGAAATGCACTTCAAAGGCACTATCGAGAGCCTGCCCTTATCGGGACTCATCGGCGACTGGCGTGTGGGCGGTCGCACGGTGCGGGTGACCGTAGCGACGCGCATAGAAGCCGAGATCGGCCCTGTCACTGTCGGAGCTTTCGTCGAAGTCGAAGGCGCGATGCAGGGGGACGGCGTATTTCTGGCGAGCGAGATCGAAGTGAAATCGAACGTCGCGGGCGGAGACGGACACGACGAGCTTAAAGGCACTATCGAGAGCCTGCCTTCATCGGGACTCATCGGCGACTGGACAGTGAGCGGTCGCACGGTGCATGTGAGCGACTCTACCAAAATCAATCAGGAACACGGCGCGGTCGCGGTCGGCGCGCAGGTCGAAGTTCATGGTCAACTCAGAACGGATGGTTCGCTCGACGCCCGACGAATCGAAGTCAAGCCGAGCGCGTCGGATGATCGCGGCAGTTCAGCCAACTTCAAAGGCACAATCGAAGCATTGCCGTCATCGGGACTCGTGGGCGACTGGACTATAAGCGGCAAAACGGTTCACGTAAGTGATTCGACCCGAATCAAACAGGAACACGGACAGGTAGCTGTCGGCGTGAGGGTCAAGGTGAAAGGTCGAAGGCTTGCGGACGGATCGATCAATGCCCAGATGATTCAGGTGAGAGATTCAAGGTAATCGGATCGAGAATCCAATCGCGCTCGAATGCGGCAAGGTTTGAATCAGCCTTGCCGCATTCAGGTTTATCAGGCCGGAGACATCTCTTCTCTCAAGACTGCGGCGCGAGGAATTATCTCCTGTTGAAGAGTGGCGGCCAGCGCCCAGCACCAGGCGAATATCCAGAGCAGGTATGTGTCGATGAAAAAGCTGTATCGCGGGAACCAGATCGGGAGCAGCACTGAAGCCAGGTGCGAAACATCCCGCGCGACGCTTGCAATCACCACCCAGTTCCAGACTCGCGCCACTGCGCCTCCTCCCATCTGCGATACATAGCGTCGCACCACCAGCCCCAGAGACAGGATCACTCCTCCGACCGTCACCGCCACGACTCTGTATCCGGTCACGGAAGAAAAATTAGTGGCGCGTCCCTGATAATAAGCCGCCAGCACCGTCGCTACCGTTATCGCCCACGCGCCCGCGATGTAGAGGTAGTCTATCGGCTTGATCTCGAACTTCAGGCCCGTGCTTTTATAGAGCCGAATGGTGGTGGCGAGCGATGCGACGAAGAGCAGATCGCTGAGTGTGAAAAAATAGACGAGGTTGAATGGGCCGGTAGGGAACAGATTGAGGAATCCGACTATCAGCCTTATATCGGAGAATATTCGCACGAAGAGAAAGCAGGCGATGAGAGTCCAGGTGAGGCGCGCAGTGTCGGCTCTGGAAAACAGCGCACGGACGCGAACGACCTGCGCCAGCACTAGAACTTCGATGAGAAGAACGGCTATCGACAACCCTATTAAGAACATGCGCGCGCCGCTGCTTGTGGGCGGGTCGCTCGAACCGGCAACAGCCGCCGCATAGACGGCGGGGAGCGCGACGAGCGAAGCCAGTAGTATCGTCAATATGTTTTTCGATTTCATCCTGATCATCTCCCTGTCTCTAACTGCCTTAGTTCCTGTGCGACTCGCGTAGCGCCCTCCGATCCCAGCCAGACGGCAAGCATCGGGCGCATCGCTTCGGCAAGCTGGGGCAACTGATCCCGATTGATGTCTTCTACCGGCATTCGCATCTTCAGGCAGTAGTGCCTCAGCAGATTGGCAGCCGTAGCCTCGCCCAGCATAGGCGCGAGATAGTTGAGGATTACTTGATGCACAGGTTGATTCTCCTTTTCTGAGCCTCACACGCCCGACCTTCACAGTCTTATCACGGCTCAGAGAGAACATCATTTAGGGGCAGGGCAAAAGATGATATTTAACAGTTGGGCGAAATTGTATGGCGGCTATGAGTCGAAGTCAATAGAAGATTTTTTCGTGTTGCCACAATCACGTTGGAGAAGGAAATTAGCAGGTGATGACTTCCGTGTTTGACTTTGAGAGTGCAGAAATAATTTCTCCGCGCTCTTGTTTGCAGAAATTCTGCAACTCTCCCCCGCTCTGCTACACTAACAGGAGCGTTAAAATCTCCTGGCAGGATGACCACCAATGAAGATGCTTTCAGGACGATGGTATGGCGACACCTTGAATAAAGACAACGTGGCGGGACTGACGCTCACGGAAACTCTCTACCGCTCAAATCTCAAGCTGCCGCAACACTCACACGAGCAGGCGTATTTTTGCCTGGTTCTCAAAGGCGCTTATACGGAAAGCTACGGCAGGCAGACGCGCACCTGCAAAACGGCGACGCTGATTTTTCATCCCGCAGATGAATCACATGCTGATCATTTTCATTCTGAATCACGCTGTTTCAATATTCAGATGAACGACCTGTGGATGGAGCGTGCCAGAAAGCACACTGTCTCTTTGCAGGAACCCAGAGCTTTTCAGGGGGGATTGCTGCCGCGTCTGGCAATGCGTCTCTATGGCGAGTTTCGCGGAGCCGACGAACTCTCGCCTCTGGTCGTCGAGGGCATCGCGCTTGAGATCATGGGCGAAGCGGGTCGCAGGCTTGCCAACAAGGCGCATCCGGTTCCTCCGCGTTGGCTCACAGAGGCTCGCGATATTCTCCACGAACAGTTCTCGAAACGGCTCACGGTTTTTGAACTCGCCCATTTAGTCCGTATACACCCGGTTCATCTGGCGCGCGAGTTCCGCCGATTTTATCGCTGTACGATAGGCGACTACGTGCGGCAACGGAAAATCGAATTCGCCTGTGAAAAGCTCGTTCAATCGGACGCGCCATTGAGCGAGATCGCTCTGGCGGGGGGCTTCTTCGATCAAAGCCACTTTACGAAAATCTTCAAACAACACACGGGCCAAACCCCGCAGGAGTACCGCGCCGCTTTTCAATCGCGCTAATCCAATACCATCGCGTTTCAACCCTACAAGACGCCTGCCGTGTGTCGTGATAGCCTCTCTTCCATGAAACGAATCTATTTGCTCTCTCTGCTTTTCTTCGTCTTCACTGCGTCTGCTTACGCGAAGTCCGGAGCGATTGCCAATCCAGTCCCTCAATACGATTTATCGGTGAAGGTCACGCCTGACACTCACCGCATAGAAGTCGCAGGCACGCTGACGCTTACGCCGACGAGCGAAGCGCGGCCTGCGATTCAAATCGGCTTGAGCGATGCGATGCGCGATCTTCAAGTTGAAGTCCTTGAGCCTAAGTCGTGCGCAGGTCAGGCGAAAATCGAAAAGCAGCGCGAGACAAACAAATTGATCATCTGGACAATAACGCCCGCGAGCGCGATCCCCGCAGGTGAAATGGTGAAACTGCGCTTCAGTTACACGGGCGGCGAGGAGATTCGTTTTGTCTTCTACATCGGGCCGGAAGGCTCATTCGCGGGCGGCTTCAACACCGCATGGTATCCGCAGGTGGAAGGCGAGAAAAAAAATCAGGCAGCGAAAAGCAAAGGCAAAATGGCTTTCTCCGTCCCTGTCGAATACAAAGTCATCGCAACCGGAAAGCGGCTCAGCACAGCAGAACAGGAGGGCAAAGGAAATTTCCTCTTCGAGGTCGTTCAACCATCAATGTTTTCATTCGCCGCAGCGAAGTTCGTCGTCCAACAGCACGTCAGCAAGAGCGGCATCCATACGGCGGCGTATTTGTTGCGAGCGCGCCCACACACAAAAGATTATCTGGAAAAGTGCGCCGAGGTGATCGACGTGCTGGTGCGGGAATTCGGCCCGAACCCTTATGGCGATTTCGCTCTTGTGGAAGTGCCGAACGAGCAATCAGGCAAAGCCGATTTCGCGGGCGCAAGTTTCGAAGGCTTCATCATGTCCAACAGCAGTTTCCTCGATCAGGATTTCAACACAGCTTATTACGGTCACGAAATCTCTCATCAGTGGTGGGGCGTCTCCGTAGGAAAAAAGGATGGGCCGCGCGGCAATATGATGCTCAGTGAGGCGATGGCTCAATACGGCTCCCTGCGCGCCGTTGAAATCCTCGAAGGCCCGCGCGCCGCCGAACAGTATCGCCGCACGGGGTATCCGGGATATGTTGCTCTGCAAAACGCTTCGGGCTATTTCATGGTCGAGTCGGCAGGCTTCGATCAGCCGCTGTCGAGCCTGGTGTCAGGTCAATTCACTCGCATCCTTGCAGACGGAAAAGCCTTCATCGTTTATGACATGCTCTCGCGCGTGATCGGGCGCGAAACTTTCAGCCGCACTTTGCAAAGCATCGCCCGCCAATACGCCGGGGACAGCATCGGATGGGATGAATTTCTGCAAGCGATTGAGAAGGGCGCGGGCAAGGACTTGAAATGGTTTTATGAGCAGTGGTTCGAACGCAAGGGCGCTCCCCAATGGGACACAAGTTGGAAGCAGGAAGGTAATTCGGTGCGCGGTGTGATCACACAGGCTCAACCTTTTTACCGCGCCACCCTTGAAGTGCTGATCGAAGGCGACGAGTACCAAACCTCTCTACAGACAATCGAGCTTCGCGGTGAACGCACAGAGTTCTCTTTTTCCGTAAAGTTCCGGGCGCGTTTGGTGACGGTCGATCCTCATTTTCTGGTGTTGAATCGAACTCCGCAATTCCGCGCCCTCAAATCGGCCTTCATCGCCAACCTGCGAGCCAGGGGCGAGCGCAATCGGAAACGTTATGACGAAGCCGAGAAGATATTGCGCGAGGCGCTTGAAAAGGAGAGTGACCCGGATATATACGGCGCGCGCTTCACGATAGAGGTCGCTCTGGGGCAACTGCTCGCCGAGCAGAAGAAATTTGCCGAGGCGAAAAACTATTTTCAGACCGCTCTGGCCAGAGCCGCGCGGCGCGCAGATATTTTGCCGTCCGTTTATTTATCCTTAGCGAAAGTTGCCAAAGAGTTAAACGATGAAGCGACATTGAAATACGCTGTCAGCGGCGCGATTGCGGCTGAAGCCGCGCTGGGCGGAGACACTGGCGCAGCAAGCGAGGCCCGCAGTTTACTTTCAAAGTGAACCACGATCATCTGGCGGAATTATGGTCTTGTTTCCGAATCGCGTTCGAGAGGGAGATTAGCGGGTGATGACTATCGCCTGCGCGCTGCCTGCTTCGTTCACTTCATCCGCCGCGCGGTTGCCCGATTCCAGAGCGCCATTCATCCACCCGTGCCAGACGGAAGTATGTTCCCCGGCGAAATGAATTCTTCCTTCAGGTCGTTGTGCTATGGGAAGAAGCCCCGTCATCTGACCCGGCTCGAAATAAGTGAAAGCTCCTCGCGCCCACTTGTCCTCATGCCAAATCTGGCTCGTGCCTGTCTCGTACCCGCTACTGATCCCGCTGAAGAGATCGCCCATGCGCCGAAGCGCCTGGTCTTGCCTGTCGCGCTCGCTCATCGCGCTGATATCCAAAGCGCGCTGACCTCCCGTGTAGGAAGCGAGCAATCCGCGCTGACCGGGCTGAGTGAGCGTAGGCGAGTATGTGTTTTGAATGCTGAGATCGGTATAACCGAAGCCGTCGAATCCGTCTCTCTCCCACTGACGCGAGCGGAATTGCAGAAAAGTCCGAGTGACAGGCGTGAGTTTGAGATCGCCGATGGCCTGCTGTTTGTCCTGGGGAAAAGGCGGCGACACTTCTATGTCCTTCAGAATGGAAAAGGGCAACGCGCAGATTACGCGATCAGCCGTGAAAGTTTGAATCTCGCCTTTGCGGTCGCAGGTGACTGTCACGCTCTCGTCGTTCTGCTCGATGCGAAGGACGACCGCCTGTTTTTTGAATTGTTTCTTCACTCGCTTCTTGAAGGCGTTCGGCAGTTGATCGTTGCCGCCGACGATTTCATAAAAAATTCCGCCCGACGCTATCGCTTCGGTCACCACGCCATCGAGAGCCGAAAAGGAATCAAGCCCGAATCCGAGAATGCCGAGTTGCGAAGATTCTATGATATCGATTGCGCCGCTGCTTGCGCCGAGGTTTTGAAGCAGTTGCTCAAGCGTTAAAGCATCAAGCTCTCTCAAAGAATCCGGCGGCCACCCTGATCTGCGGGGATTGCCCACCTCGCGCATGTGGTCTCCGAGATAAAGCGATGGCATGGCATAAAACCCCGCCTGTCGCTCGGCAGGTTTCAAGCTGAAAGGCACATCGGCTGCTCCGCCCGTGCGTATGCTGAAACGACTGCCGCGAAGATGCGCTATCGAATTGAGTCCGATCTTTGCGGAGATGTTGAGCGGCAATCCGAAATCCGTCGCATACTCCCACGTGAAAGAATGATTTTGCGGAAAAGCGACGGGACCGGCTTCGGCATAAAGTCCGTCGGCAAAATTTCTGAGCGTCCGCACGCGCCCGCCTGCCGATTTGCGCGCTTCGAGTAGGGTGACGGTGTGGCCTGCGCGTTTCAGTTCGTAAGCGGCTGCAAGCCCTGCAAGCCCGCCTCCGAGGATGACGACTGTTTGCGGCGGCCCTGCAAGCCTCAATCCTCCGCGAGAGCGCGCGATGCTGATGCCTTCCATCGCGGCCAGAGACGCGAGACCGAGGCCGATCTGTTTGAGAAAATCGCGACGATCCATACTTACCTTTCGCTTTTCGTTTCGAATTCGACTCTGTCGTAAATCTCCGCAAATGTAAGTATGCAGGGGAAGGCGACGAGTCTGATTTCCTGCTCTACTTCCCGAATCATCCAGATATTATTCTTTTTGACGAAATGATCGACAGCCATTTTATTCTGAGCGATCAACACATACTCCGAAAAGGATTTGATCGAACGATAATCTCTGAATTTTTCTCCCCGGTCATAAGCTTCAGTCGTCGGAGAGAGAACTTCGACTATCAGTGTCGGATTTACCAGCGTATCGTTGTGGTCATCGGTGAAAATCGGCTTTCCGCAAACAACGACCACATCGGGGTAAGTGTAAAGCCCGGTTCTGGGAACTCTGACGCGCATATCGTTCGAATAGGTCTCGCACGGCTTACCCTTCAATTGAGCGCGTATCTCGCCTGCGACATTTCCAGTGATGAGATTATGCTCGCGTGACGCTCCGGCCATCGAATAAACGCGCCCTGAAAGGAATTCATTCCTGGTATCGGACGCCCGCTCGAAGGCAAGGTACTCCTCTTCAGTAAGAAGCGTGGATGAAGAGTAAGTCATGTCTCTTGCCATGAATTTTCCTCTGATCGTTGTCCGTATCCGTTATGCTACAAAAGCGAGCGATATTTTTTTCAAGCAGCCAGACTGACAGCTTCGGCTATGGCCTCACGGGTGATACTGCCGCGCCATTCTTCGATTATGGTTTCCCAGTCCATCCCTCTGGCTACCTGGTTGAGTACATCAGCAACGAATATGCGCGTGCCTCGGAATGTCGGCTGGCCGTGACATATCCTGGGATCAACTACTATGTATCGCCCAAGCAGTTCAGGTTTTCTTTTTCGCTTCGCTCCCATGACCTTTCTCCTTATCACGTCTCATCGACTCGCAGCGGGCCGGTATTGACATGTTTGGCAGCAGTATCCTGCACGCCTATCTTTTCAAGCAGCTTTCGCTTTATCAGTTCATCATAGAGTCGCCATTTCATCCGCTTCATGTCATCATCCCTGACAGCAGCGAGAAAGCCTATCGGTATTTCGAATCCGCCTGCGCCGCGCCGCCCTCCTCCGTAGTAGCGTCCCGTCTCAGTGGCTCCCAGAGCCTCTTTCAGGAATTCATCGGGGTTGAGCGTGACCTTGCTCGTTCGCATCGAGCCTACGACCATCTCGCGGTCGCCTTTGGCTATGATGCCGTAGACGATGGCCGTATGCACGTTTTCTTCGGTGAGCAGAAAATCCGCCGCCTGCGGGATGGAATCGCGGTCTTCGCTGCGGATATAGCCCACTCCCGATATGGAATAGCTCTCGCGTATCTCGCGATTTTCCAGAGCCTCGCGTATTACGTCCATCACCTGCTTGCTTCGCTTGACGGAAAGAATATCTTCGAGCATCGAGTGATCGACGAAGCGAGTCAGAAAAGTCGTGGCGGACATCTCTTCTTCGCGAGCGCGAACGAGTCCCGATGTTTCGCTGCGGATGCCGTGCATCAGGGCGGTTGCGAGTCGCACATGCTGGATATCGCTTTTATTCAATTCGAGCAGACCTTCGCGGATGTATTCCGTATAAATGGTGGCGGTCGCGCCTATCTTGCGAATGTCTGTGAACTCCGAAGAGATTCGATCCTGTCGCTCGTGGTGATCTACGATGATGAGCGGCGAGACTCCCGCCGCTTCGAAAAGATCGGTGAGCTTTGCTGTCGTTCCCTGATTATCGATAAAGACGGTTGCCTGATAAGTTTTGAGGTCGTCGCCTTCGCTGTAGCGGATGATTTCTATGTCGGTGAGTTGAACGAGCGCGAGGTTTTCCTGATGGCTGATTCTTCCCTCGTAAACGATATCGCAGTCGATGCCATATCGGGCTGCGATCATCTTGTGCGCCCAGGCTGAAGAGAGGGCGTCCGGGTCGGGATAATCCTGAAGCACGATGGCATGTTTTTCGCCGTGATGTTTTTCGAGCAGGGCGGCCATCTCGGCTGATTTGCTCATCATTCGCACATCGCCCGACTTCCCTTTGACTTCGCCGACAGGTTTGAGTTCTCTCGACATGGATTTTCCTCCAAAAAAGTCTGGAGTCTGGAGTCTGAAGTCTGGAGTCGTTTTTAGTTTCGACCCCAGACTCCAGACTCGCGGCTCCCGACTGAGATAACTGTGATTGTAGCCCCGAGCGTGGCGCGGCACAACAATGAGGCGCGAGTCATAGCGCGAGCGGCTTCAGGGATTTTTCTGCAAGCAGGTCAGTTATACTCATCCATCCCTGCCTTGCGTCAATCGGTCTGCATCGCGCCCGCGTCAGGCTTCCCTTTGATGATCTGCTTTGCAATAAGAAAGATGAAAAGCATGTTGCCCACAAGATATCTTCGCCACAAGCGCCGAGGCTCGCGCATCAGGCGATGCAGCCATTCGAGTCCCGCTCGCTGCATCCACGCGGGCGCGCGCGGAATCAGACCGCTTACGTGATCGAACGACCCGCCTACGCCGAGCGCGAATTTCACGCCCGTTTTTTCGAGATTTTCGTCAATCCATCTCTCCTGAGCGGGCGACCCCATTCCGACGAAGAGCAAATCCGTGTTGCTGCGTTTTATCGCTCCGGCTATCGAATCCGATTCGCTCCCCTCGAAATATCCGTTGCGATACCCGGCAACGCGAAGTCGCGGATGTCGCGCTCTCAATCTTTCAACGAGCGATTGAACCGAATGCTCGTGCGCGCCCAGAAAATAAACCGACCATCCCCGCGCGGCTGCGCGCTCAAGGAGTCGCTCGAAGATATCTATGCCCGTGACGCGCCCTTTGAGCCTGCGACCGAGCAGACGCGCCGCCCACACCACCGACATCCCATCCGCCGTGACGAGATCGGCTTTCACGAGCGCGCGCCGCAACTCGCTGTCGCGACTCGCCGCCACTACTTTCGACGCATTGACCACAGCCATGTAATGCGATCCGCCTTCGATGACGAGTTGCTCTATTCGATCAAGCGTTTCAGCTTCGCTCAGGTTATCGACTTCTATGCCAACTATCGTTACGCGGAGAGTGGGGGAGTGGGGGAGTGGGGGAGTGGGAGAGCGGGGGATTTCGTGAGAGCTATTATGTTCGTTCTCTATCTTCGCGCTTTCCATTTCCCCGGCTGCTCCTCCACTCATTTCTTCACCCATTCTCCCATTCACCCATTCACCCATTCTCCCACTCACCCATTCACTCCTCATCCTCATCGATATTGATTCGCTCGCGTATGAGGTAGGTGGGCTTGTTCTGAGATTCGTGATAGGTGCGCACGATCATCTCTGCGAGCAGTCCCATGAAAATAAACTGAATGCCCATGGCGAACATGATCATCGCCAGAGTAGCAAGCGGCATCCGGTTCAAATGAACATCGTGAACGAAGCGATAATAAAGCGCGCCAACAAAGGACAGGAACGAAATCGTCAGACAGATCAGCCCCGCCGCGCCGAACATATAAAGCGGCTTCGTCCAGTAGCTGGCCATGAACTTGACAGTGATCAGATCGAACACCACTTTGATCGTGCGCGAAAGACCGTACTTCGATTTGCCCGCAGCGCGCGGGTGATGGGTGACTGCTATCTCGGCGACGCGAGCGCCTGCCCAGCGCGCGTAAATCGGGATGAAGCGGTGCATCTCGCCGTAAAGCTTCACATCCGTCAGAACGTCGCGACGATAGGCTTTCAAACTGCAACCGTAATCGTGAAGCTCCACGCCGCTGATGCGCGAGATGATTTTGTTCGCAATGGTCGAAGGAACCCTTCGAGTGAGCCATTTGTCTTTGCGATCCTTGCGCCAGCCCGATACGACATCGTAGCCCTCGTCGAGTTTTTCGAGCAGACGGCAGATGTCTGCCGGATCGTTTTGAAGATCGGCGTCCATGGGTACGAGTATGTCTCCGCGAGCGTGATCAATGCCTGCGCTCATGGCCGCCGTCTGCCCGTAGTTGCGACGAAGAGCGATCACCCGCACGCCAGCGTCATCGGAAGCCAGTTCGCGCAATCGAGCGAGGCTCTCATCTGTCGAGCCGTCATCTACGTAGATGATTTCATAAGAGCGATTGAGACGGTCGAGAGCGTCTTTCAGTCTCGCGTTTAATGGAATGATGTTGTCTTCTTCATTGTAGACGGGCAGGAAGACGGAAAGCTCCGGGCGGTCTGCGCCGGATTCGAGACTCTTTACAGTTTTTAATCTGTACTCTTTCATCATCTGCGCTCTCAGGCGAGCATCCTTCGGCCAACAAATACTAGACTGACTGATTGCTTGAGGCAAGCAAAGCAACGGGCAGTATTTGAGAAACGATCAGGCAGTTAGTGGCGCGTCCTGATTGGAAACGGCGGAAGGAATGGCAGCGTTGTTGATTATGACCTCGGCTCCGGCCATAAACGAAACACGATTGCCGCGCCAGAGGTGTTGGCGCAGTCGTTGCCAGGGAACGGAGTTCGTGATGAGATGCTCACCCTTTCCTCATCAATCTTCTACTTCGATAGATGATAAGGAAAGCCCGACATTGG
>DLHY01000112.1 GCA_002483445.1 Blastocatellia bacterium UBA7656 | reverse complement strand
AACCTCACCTCGCTGGATTTGAGTGGCAATCTGCTTTCCGAATTTCCTTTTGTCATTTATCAAATGCTATCTTTGGAAAAATTGGATTTGAGCAACGCTTCGTATTACACGAATAAAAATCAAATTAAAACTATATCTCCCGATATCCTGCGATTGACCCGATTGCGATCCCTCAATCTCTCTGAAAATCCCATGGAAGAGCCGCCGCTGGAAATCGTCTCTCAAGGCATCGAAGCAATAAAGACCTACTTTCGACAACGCGAAGAAGAAGGCATTGACCATATCTATGAGGCAAAACTATTGATTCTCGGAGAACCGGGAGCGGGAAAGACTTCACTGGCGCGAAAAATTCAAGACCCGAATTATAAGCTCAAGAATGAAGGCGAAGACCCGGAAGAATCAACCAAAGGCATTGAAGTCGCCCAGTGGTATTTTCCACTCAATAACGGCAGGGAATTCAGAGTGAACATCTGGGACTTCGGCGGACAGGAGATTTATCATTCCACTCATCAGTTCTTCCTCACCAAACGCTCGCTCTATTTTCTGGTGGCCGACAATCGCAAAGAAGACACGGATTTTTATTACTGGCTCAACGTCGTCGAATTGCTTTCCGATAACAGCCCGCTGCTGATTATCAAAAATGAGAAGCAGGACAGGAAGCGCGAAATCAATGAACAACATCTGCGCGGCGAATTCTCGAACCTCAAAGAGACTCTGGAAACCAATCTCGCCAATAATCAAGGACTGGACAGAATTCTCTCCGAGTTGAAGCATTACATCGGCAATCTTCCGCATGTCGGAGCGCCTTTGCCCCGGACGTGGGTGAAAGTGCGGGAGGCTCTGGACAAAGACGAACGCAATTACATCAGCCTTGAAGAGTATCTGACGATCTGCGAGCGAAACGGTTTCACCCGTCGCGAAGACAAACTGCAATTGAGCGGCTATCTGCATGATCTGGGAGTCTGCCTTCACTTTCAGGATGACCCGCTGTTGAACAAAACCGTCATCCTCAAACCCCGGTGGGGTACGGATGCGGCCTACAAAGTCCTCGATAATGAAACGGTCATCCGAAATCAGGGCAAATTCACCAGAGCGAATCTGGTCGATATATGGAGCGAGGCACAGTATGAAAACATGCACGACGAGCTTCTTCAACTGATGATCAGGTTCAAGCTTTGTTATCAGGTGCCGATTTCGGGTTTCTACATCGCGCCGCAACTGCTGACGCCCAATCGGGTGAATTATGAATGGGACGAAAAGGATAATCTCATACTTCGATACACGTATGAGTTCATGCCGAAAGGCATACTTACGCAACTCATCGTGGCGATGCACCGATTGATAGCCGGACAAAAACTTGTGTGGCGCAGCGGAGTAGTTCTCGATCAGGACTGTACGCGGGCGGAAGTCGTAGAGCATTACGAGAAGAGAGAAATAAAGATTCACGTCGCCGGATTGCACAAAAGGGATTTGCTGACTGTAGTGGCTCATGAGCTTGGTGAAATCCATTCGGCATATAAGAGGTTGAAGTACAGTGTGTGGATTCCGTGCAATTGCGGGCCTTGCAAAGAGAGCGATAAACCGCACTCTTACAAAGCCGAGACGCTGCGAAAATATATGGCCAAGCGAGAGGATAAGATTCTATGCGAGAACAGCTTTCAAAGGGTCAATGTTTATGGCCTGCTCGATGATATTTCTCCCACGCGCCTGATTGATGGAGAGCCAGGAGAGTGGTTGGAAGAATTGCCCTTCTCAAGGCGATCTCAATTCTTTATCAAACAAGCTATTTTCCAGCACACGGAAGCAGGGGATAACATTCAAACTGAAAGCGGAGACATCCACATGCCAGCAAAAAAGAAAGAAAAAGCTCCGGTGAGAAGCGCGTGGGCGAACGGCTCTTTTTTCGTGTTCCTGTTCATCGTCGTCATTGCCGGGGTGGGCATACTGGCCAGATCAGTGCCGGTTTACGTTTTGCCTGT
The DNA here is from genome assembly GCA_002483445.1 of Blastocatellia bacterium UBA7656. Taxonomy (GTDB): domain Bacteria; phylum Acidobacteriota; class Blastocatellia; order UBA7656; family UBA7656; genus UBA7656. The sequence goes on along the minus strand of DLHY01000112.1, from coordinate 3,732 downwards.
CGCTCTGATTGCGGCTGTCTTGTTCATTCCTATCATCGGCGCGTTTCAGTTAAAACAGGATGGCAGGCTGGCGGAAAAATCTTTTCTTGAGTTGATGAGACTGACCATCGGGCAATTGCCTTTGCTCAGCAAATTCGCCGACAAGGGAGAAGAAAATCAGGCGGTGGTAAAAAAGTAATGCTCGACTGTTTGAGTGAGATTCACCGCAGAGTCGCAGAGGTCGCAGAGCGGGCGCAGAGATTTTCTTTTTCTCTGCGTTGTCTCAGCGTTCTCTGCGACTCTGCGGTGAAAGAAAACTTCATAGCAGACCCGCTCTATTTCATTTCACCGCTACCGGGAGAGCCTGAAATAGTTGGTTGAGCATCACCCGCCCCGCCTTGCCATTCACCTACGGATGCTGTAAAAAATCCCCGATCAGTGGACTCTCAATCCTTCGCTGGAGATTACTGCCTTGAAAAAACTGGCGCTGTCGTTTCTGATTCTTTCCATTCTTTCTCCCTTCGCTGCTTTTTCTCAGGAACCCGTAAACGCGGACATCAACGCAAAGATTCGCAAAGAGGGAATGGAAAATTCCCGCATCATGCAGACGATGCACTTTTTCACCGATGTCTACGGCCCAAGACTTACAGGCTCGCCCAATCACAAGAAGTCTGCTGAGTGGGCCGTCAAACAAATGCAGGAATGGGGATTTGAAAACGCTCACCTCGAACCGTGGGAATTCGGCCATCCCGGATGGCTCAACGAAAGACTCACCGCTCATATCGTCTCGCCTGTCAAAGACCCGCTCGTGTGCGAAGCTCTCGCGTGGACTCCCGGAACCAACGGCACAGTCACGGCTCAATCATTCAATCTCATAACGCCCGATCAGCCCACGCAGGAACAGCTAACCGCTTACCTCGAATCGGTCAAAGACAAAGTGAAAGGCAAAATAATTCTCGCGGGCAAGCATCAGTTCGTGCCTGTAAATACCAATCCCGCCCCGCGACGAATGGACGATCAGCAGGCGAAAACCAGGTTCGATCCCAACAATCCGAACGCGGGACAGTTCGGCGGGCCGCGCGGCGATAGACAGCAACAGCAACAGCAGGACCCGACGAAACTCACGCCTCAGAAGGTCGCCGAGCAGGTTGAAAAATTCCTGCTCGATAACGGCGCGCTCGTCCGAGTCAACGACGCCGGACGCGATCACGGACAGATTCGCGCTTTCAACAATCGCACCTTCGACCCTGCGAAAGTCGTCCCTACGGTGGTGATGCGCAACGAAGACTATGGCCGCATCGCGCGATTGCTCGCTAACGGCGCTCCGGTCGAATTGGAATTCAACATAGTCAATCGCTTCTACCCGGAAGGCCGCACGTCTTACAACGCGATTGCGGAAATTCCCGGCACTGACAAAAAAGATGAAGTCATCATGCTGGGCGGGCATCTCGATTCGTGGCACGCGGCAACGGGCGCGACTGACAACGCCATAGGCTGCGCGGTGATGATGGAAGCCGCGCGCATATTGAAATCTCTGGGACTGAAACCGCGTCGCACGATTCGCGTGGCGCTCTGGAGCGGAGAAGAGCAGGGACTCCTCGGATCGCAGGCTTATGTCAAAGAGCATTTCGGATCGGCTGAAGAACCCAAGCCTGAATTCTTCAAATTCGGCGGCTACTTCAACATCGATTCAGGCACGGGCCGCGCTCGCGGCATGAGCGTGTTCGGGCCTGCCGAAGCATCAGCGATTCTCAGACAGATTCTCGCGCCGTTTGAAGACCTCGGCGTGATGGGATCGATTTCGTCGAAGAGCCGGGGGCTTGGAGGCTCGGACAACACTTCGTTCAGTCAGGCGGGACTGCCGGGGATAGGGATCGCGCAGGACCCGATTGAGTACGGCACATACACCTGGCATACGAACCTCGACACCTACGAGCGAATAATCGAAGACGACGCCAAGAAATCAGCCATCGTGATCGCCTCTGCAATTTATCATCTTGCGATGCGCGATCAGTTGTTGCCTCGCTTCAGCAAGGAAGAGATGCCGCCGCTTCCGCCGAGGCCCGGTCAGCAGACGACGCCGCGGCCTCAGACGCCGCGGCAGTAGCGATGCCCGACGGGCTTATGGCGTCGATCGGGATTCGAGTTTACAGCAGATTTCATCGGATGAAAAAGAAAAGCGATTCACCGCAGAGTCGCAGAGGATGCGCAGAGAATTACTTCTGCGCAGTGTTCAGTGTGACAAGCCCCTGTTTATGGATGCTTCTTTTTCGTGTCATAACACACGGTTCATGCCCTGCGACTTCGCAGGTAGGCGACGGCTGCCAAAAGGATCGTCGGAATAATCGGCATAGGCAACATCGCTGCCTCGCCGTGGGTTATATGAGTGATGGCTGCTCCGATCATAACACCTATCAGCCCCAGAGCCGCATAAATGACGGTTCGCGGGATCACCAGTCCAATTGCACCCAGCGTCTCCAGCGCGCCTATGAGCAGATGGAAATTGTTCGGAAATCCCCATCTCCTAAAATTTTCCACGGCCTCCGTGCTGCCGGTCAGCTTGATGATGCCTTGCATCAGAAAGAAGGCAGCTAGCAATCCCTGAACCACCCACAAAGCTATGTTTCTGACCTTTGATTTCTCCATTCTTCCTCCTCCTTATAAGTGTATTCTCGATGCGACCCACCCCCATAGCCGTGAACCCTGTCTTGCTTCGGAACCCGGCTGTGCAAGTCACAGTACCCTTCGGAGCAAAGCGATGTCTACACCGTCATAGAAGTTTCTGTCCCAACGTAGCTACTCGCGCCCATACCGATCATTGATCGGTATGGGCGCGATATGATCAGCAAATGCCAACTGCTTCAACTTTGGCGATTACGTTGCTGTCGCCTTGACAAGCGGAAAATCGATTTCGGTCTGCGCCACGTGATTGAAGTAATTTGTAAACATATTGATCGCGACCACTCCGATGATTTCGACGACGTCTCCATCTTCAAACCCGGCGCTTCGCAACTCTGCCAGATCTTCATCGCTCACCCATCCGCGCTCATCAACAAGCTTTCTCGCAAAGTGAAGCGCCTTCGCTGATTTTTCATCTGAGGAATGCGCTTCTTTCGCTGCTGCAAGCTCATCTGATGAAAGCCCCGCCATCTTGCCTATGGCGCAATGCGCCGACAGACAGTAGTTGCACTCGTTTGCGTTTGCTACAGCGATGGCAATCTGTTCCCGCAATTTCTTGTCGAGATTACCCGTGTCCAGTACCCCGCTGAAGTTCAGGTAAGCCTCCAGAATAGCTGGTGAGTTTGCCATCAGTCGCACAATATTGGGGACAACTCCCAACTTCTGCTCAACCGCGTCGAGTAATTGTTTGGAACGGCCCTCAGCCGTTGCCGGATCAACTGATTGAATTCGAGTCATCATCATACCTCCCTGAATTTGAAATCTGTTCGAGTGAGATCGCCTGCATCTTCAAGGCTGGAGACCCAGCTTGTCAGCTTCATCTTGGACTGGCTCCACTTATTGCTGAACTGTCCCGCCTTGTTTCGGTCGGGCGATGTCCTATTTGCGGCTCGGAGCGGAAAGCTATGCAGGAACACCAACATCAAGCGGCGGACAGCCTGTTGACAGATTCGCGTTCTCGAATATGCCGCCCGATCAGCGCCGCATGGGGCCCCCGACAGTTTTGCCTCCCGCGAAAACCAGAAATTATCAACGAACTTCTAACACCCGTAGCTATGTACAGGACAAAAGTTG
>DLHY01000094.1 GCA_002483445.1 Blastocatellia bacterium UBA7656 | reverse complement strand
TAACTTTTGGCTACCTACTTAGCGACTTTGCGATAATCCTGCCCTACTTGTTCAATCCTGAAACGCATTGTGATAATATCTCGCTCCATCGAGCCGTCGTCACAAAATGAGAAGCTCTGATTCATAGAAAGAGTTGCGCTCGAAACTTCCATCATCTCGCCGTGGTCGAACGCGGGGGAAAACGATTCAGTGGAATTTTCTGCAAGTCCGTCGGCTTGCAGCGACGCTACAGGAAATAAGGAGAGATCATGAGAATCAGTCGCATCGTTGGAGGAATCACCCTTTTGCTGATCGTATGCATGGCGCTGGCGCAGGCGAATCCGCAGCGCGGCGGGCGCGGTGAACAACAACAACCGCAGCCGTCACAGCAGACAGAGGGACAGCAGCGCCGCGTGCCTCCGCCCGAAGAAAAAACTTCCGTCACACGTCACACCGCCCGAATCGGCGGGCAGCAAATCAACTACACCGCGACCGCTGCCACTTATGTCATCAAGGCTGATGACGGCTCGCCCAAGGCCACTTTCTTTTTCGTCGCGTACACGAAGGATGAAACGGATATTTCCAAACGTCCCTTGTCGTTCGTCTACAACGGTGGCCCCGGTTCCGCTTCTTCCTACACTCACATGGGGCTTGGGCCTAAGCGCGTCGTGCTGACCGACGACGGGCAGGGTATGCCCGCGCCTTACTCGATCATCGAGAATGGCGATTCATTCCTCGATACCACTGATCTCGTGTTCGTCGATGCCATCTCGACCGGCTACAGCCGTCCTGTGGCGGGCGAAAATACGACGCAGTTTTACGGTCTCGTTCAGGATGCCACCTACTTCGCCGACTTCATCTATCAATACCTCACCCGCAACGAGCGATGGACTTCGCCGAAATTTCTGATCGGCGAAAGCTATGGCACAACTCGATCCGCGCAACTCTCGCTGGTCTTGCAGCAGCGCCATCAAATCTATCTGAGCGGAATCGTGCTTGTTTCTGCCGTCGGTTTCGGCAACTGGGGCGCGGATGATCGCACGATTTTCTTTCTGCCCACCTTCGTCGTCTCGGCATGGTATCACCGGCTGCTCGCGCCCGATCTGCAAAAACTGAGCATCGCCGAGATAGCGGAGCAGGCTCGCCAGTTCGCGCACGGCGAATACGCCGCCGCTCTCGAAAAAGGCGATCAACTCCCCGTGGCTGAACGCCAGAAAATCATCCGCAGCCTTGCCCGATTGACTGCGCTTTCGCCTGAGTACATCGAGCAGACCAACCTTCGCATCAGCCCGCAGCGATGGTTCAAGGAACTCCTGCGTGACAAACGTCGGACTGTAGGGCGAATAGATTCGCGCTTCCTGGGTATGGACGCGGATGCAGCCGGAGAGCGTTACGAATATGACTCAAGCCTCGCGTCATACAACGGCGCGTACATCGCGATGTTTCAGGATTATGTGCGGCGCGACTTGAAGTGGAACACGGATATGTATTACACCCTCAGCGCCCGCGTTCAGCCGTGGGAGCAGGGGCAGCCCGGTCAGGCAGCCGAGGCGCTGCGTTCGGCGATGACTCAGCAGGGCCATTTGAAGGTGCTTGTCGTCAACGGCTATTACGACGTTGCCACGCCCTTCAACGGCATCGAACACACGGTAGCGCACATGAATCTCGAACCCCCGATCCGTAAAAACATCAGCTTCACCTATTACGAAGCCGGACACATGATGTACATCGAAAAGAAATCGCGCGAGCAGTTGCACAAAGATGTGTCAGCCTTCATCAACAGCGCGAGCAAACCCGGAGGCGCAGTCGTACAGGTAACGCGCCAGTGACAGGTTCTCGAAAGGTAAACATCGAGGGCGGACATCACGCGATGTTCGCCCTGCGGTTTATCGACTCGACCCTCACCGCCTGTCACGGGGTTGATCGATGCGACGAGAGCTTTTGCTTCAATGTCGAGAGGAAAACCGATGAAGCTTGATCTGCACACTCACTACTATCCCGAGTCCTATTTTCAGATGATTCGAGACACCCCGTCTGAATATTCGTTCGGCAAAGACCCGACCGGGCGAACGATCATCAAGCATCGCAACGCCCGATTCTTCGGCATCACCCCGCCGATGACCGATCCCGCAAAACGCCTTGAAGACATGGATCGCACAGGCATCGATGTCGAAGTGCTGTCGCTTTCGACTCCCAACATTTTTTTCGCCGACGAGACGCGACAACCTCAAGTGGCTCGCGCAGTAAACAACGCCTACGCCGAATTGATCGCGCGCCACCCGGATCGCTTCAAGGGTTTCGCTTCGATCCCGATGGACGCTCCCCGTGAGGCGATTGTCGAGCTTCATCGCGCAATCGATGAATTGAAAATGAACGGGGTCATTTTGTTGAGCAACATCAGGGGTCGCCCTTTGACCTCGCCCGACTATCGACCGTTCTTCGAAGAAGCCAATCGGATGAAGCTCTGCATCTTTCTGCACCCGATGCTTCCGGCAAACACCGAAGCTTTCAGCGAGTACGTTCTGGGGCCGTTGGTCGCTTTTCCGTTCGACACGACGCTTGCGGTCGCGCGCATGTGCTTCGATGGAATGTTCCGCGACTTCCCCGACATTCGCTGGATCATAGGCCATCTCGGAGGCGCGATACCTTACTTGATGGAGCGGCTCGATAACGGATACCGCGACTTCGCCGAATGCCGCGTGAAGATAGAGCAACTGCCAAGCACGTATCTTAAAGAGTTGTACTACGACACTGTAACTTTCAGCCCTTACAATCTCAGGATGGCGCGCGATCTGGTGGGAGCGGATCGAATGGTTATGGGAAGCGACTATCCGCACATGCTCGGCTCCATCGAGCGATCAGTTTCTTCGATAGAAAACCTGAGCATACCGGAGCGCGAGAAGCAGAGAATTTTCAGCCTCACGGCGCTCTCGATTCTCAATAATATCTAACTCGCGCAGCGAGAAATTCGGGCTATAAGGAGTCGAAGACAAAATCATAACAGGACACGGATCAGACGGATCGATACTGATCTGATCCGTGAAAATCAGTCGCATCCGCGTCATCCGCGTTCTATTCTGGTTTTGCCAACATACTTACTGTCCAACTCCCATGAATTTCGATTCAGCATACTCAGTGAAGAAACCTGAAACAATTACCGCTGAATCGACGGCTCCCGAACTGGTGCGGGTCGTCGGCTTATTCGGCCTCACGGCGATCTCTCTAAACGGCGTCATCGGGTCAGGGATTTTCGTGCTTCCGGCAACGGTCGCCGCGCTCGTCGGAGCGGCCAGTCCCGTGGCTTACCTCATCGCGGCTCTGGCAATCACGCTCATCGTATTGTGCTTCGCCGAAGCGGGGAGCATGTTCGAGCGGACGGGCGGGCCTTACCTTTATGCGCGCGAGGCGTTCGGTCGCTTTCTCGGATTCGAAGTCGGCTGGATGTTTTTACTGTCGCGACTGGCGGCAGGAGCCGCCATCAGTGACGCATTCACAAGGTATCTTGGATATTTCTGGCCGCCTCTCGGCAGTGGAGCGGGGCGCGCCATCTCTATCACGATACTCATCGCCGTGCTGGCGTGGCTCAATTTGATCGGCGTCCGCTACGGGACGTGGGCAGTGAACCTGTTTACGATAGCGAAGCTGCTTCCTCTTCTGCTGTTCGTCTCCGTCGGGTTGTTCTTCGTCGATAGCAACCGGGTAGAATTTTTCACGTTGCCCGATATGGGAGGCGTGCGACAGGCCAGCCTCGCGTTGATATTCGCATTCGGCGGATTCGAAAACGCTTCGATTCCGACCGAAGAAGTGAAGAACCCCCGCCGCAATCTGCCCATCGCTCTTCTCGTCTCGATCACAGTGACGACCGCACTCTACATTTTGATTCAGGTCGTCGCGCTCGGCACACTTCCCGAACTTGCTAAAGACGAGACTCCGCTGGCCTCAGCCGGACGGAATTTTCTAGGCGCAGGGGGAGCAGCGATTATCACAGCGGGCGCGATACTTTCAACTACGGGGAGCAACAGCGCGCTCTGTCTGGTTGGCCCTCGCATACTCTACGCGCTGGCTCAGGGCCGACAACTTCCCGCCGCGCTTGCCCACGTGCATCCGCGTTATCGCACGCCTCATGTGGCAGTCATCGTATTCGCTATCATCGTCTGGCTGATGGCGATATTGAGTGATTTCGCGATGCTCGTGGCGATGAGTGCGATGGCTCGATTGTTATTCAGCGCGACGACGTGTCTCTCGGTGCCTGTGTTGCGTCGTCGCGTGGATGCTCCGCGCGGATTCCGTGTTAGCGGAGGGGCGACGATCCCCGTGCTTGCGGCGGCGATATCGGTGTGGCTGCTGACAGGGATTAACAAAACACAGGCCATAGCAGGCGCAGCGGCGATGGCGGCGGGCGTCGTGCTTTACTTCATCTTTCGCGACAGAGATGAATGACTCGAATCGGAGTGAATCCCGGCATCCCGCGCGGCGAATGGTGATTTCCCGCGTTATGCATGAATTCAAAAAACGGGATGGCAGTTTCGAGCCTTTACTCTTAGTACTCTTTTTTTACTTCGATATAAACCACCCTATCAAGAACAACTTCGAATCGGCCATCCTTATACTCTCCGTCTACACTCCCCTTACCCGTAGCATTTTTACTATGCGGTTTAAAGGTGGCTCTCAGCTTACCGGTTTTTGGAGAAAAGTTGCCCTGAATGTCCAATACCACAGGTCTGGTGCCGGGGCTGCCGGTGTCTGGAAGATTCAAAGCTCTTTCCACCGTATAGAGAGGACCCTTTTCTCTTTTTCAAGCTTCAACTCTATCAGGGTTCGAGCCTTCTGCTCTTATTGTTTGGTTACTCCTTGGATAACGAGAGACTTGTCAATCTTGATTGTGAATGAGCCATCCTCATACTCTCCATCCACATTTCCCTTACCCAGAGCGTTTTTGTTCTGAGCTTTATAGGTGGCGTTCAGCTTGCCGGTTTTTGGAGAAAAGGAACCTTTAACGCTATATATCCCAGGCTCCGGAAAGCCGCCCGCTGATTGTTTCAGAGTTCCTTCCACCGCGTAGAGGGGACCTTTTTTCGCTTTCTCAAGCTTCAATTCTATCTCGTAGACGCGGCTAGCGCTATTGCCAATATACGTCCCTTCATAATCCGAATGGCCGGAGGACTTATCATTTTTAGCATCCTTCTCTTTCCCAGAATCGTTTTTGTCTTTTTCTGAATCCTTCTCCTTCTTTGACTCCTCTTTTTCTTTCTTGGGTTTTTTCTCCTTCTCTCCCTCAAGCGCCTTTTCAAGATCGTCTATTCCCTTATCGACTTTATCTTTATCTTTTTTGGAGTCTTTCTCTTTCTTCGAGTCATCCTTGTTATCTTTATCCGTTTTTTCTTTCTTCGGCTCATGTTGAGGCTGGTGTTGAGAATCTGCCGAGATCAAAGCAGGGGTGGTTGAAAAGGCCAGCAGCAACGCCAGCATGATTGAGGCAAGCATCCTTAGAGATTTCATAGTCTCCTCCTTCATTTTACGAATAGTGAGTTTTTGCAGACACGGAAGCTGCCAATCACGGTTTGAATCCCGTGAATGCAGCCATCCGCGATGAGGCGGTCAAGCGTCAGTCGATCTACCTCCAAAGCGACGGCAGCCTGCACGGCTGTCAGCGTTTCGACCTCGCAATCACAAACCCCGCATCTGGCGCGCAGCGCAATGTCTCGTAGTTCGATTGTTCGGGAACGAGTGATTTTCAGTTTTGCGATTCGTCTCGCCATCCCTTTCGCTCTTGCGCAATGGTGATATAATCCAGCCGTTGTTTTAGCGCGCCAACATCCTCAGGTACAACTAAACGGCCCTTATATCTCACAGGCGCTCGGCGAAGTAACGAAGAAAAGATGATATTTTTCTGAAATCGTCTTGATCCAGTCTGCCATGAAGTTATTGGACAAACAGGTTTACCGCTTTGAAGGTGTTGAGCTTGACCCCTCTCAGGGCTGCCTGAAAATGAATGGCGAGCAGATATATATCCGGCAAAAGCTTTTGCAGGTACTCGTCTACCTGATCGAACAGCGCCACAGGGTAGTCACCAAAGAGGAGATGATCGAAAACTTATGGGAAGGCGCAGCCATTACTGATGACGCGCTGGTGCAATCGATAAAGGAGCTTCGCCGCAGCCTGGGCGATGATCCCCGCCACCCCAGATTCATAAAGACTCTTCCGAAAGCTGGCTATCGATTCGTCGCTTCAGTCGAAGAAGCCTGCCTCGATGAATTCAGTGCGATACGTATAGAGGAAAGCGCCTCGGTAGAAGTGGAATACGAGGAGATCACCCTCGAGGCACACGATGAGGCGGAGACGCGGAAACGCAACCGGGCGAAGAAATATTTCTCCTCGCCTCGTCGCCTCGTTATCCCGGCAGCCGCAGTGATCGCGCTCATGGTCGGCGCAGTTGCGTTATATACTTTCCTGAAACCGCAGTCGCGCGATCAATCATTGGCTGAAGTTACGCTGCCGCAACTGCCAGGGAAGCGTTCGGTCGCAGTTATGTATTTCGAGAACCAGTCTGCAAGCCCCGACCTCGACTGGCTTCGCGAAGGACTGGCCGACATGCTGATCACGAATCTATCGCGTTCGAAAAGGCTGACCGTGCTGGGCCGCCAGCAACTTCATTTGCTCCTCGAAAGAATCGACCACCGACAGGCCGACGTGATCAGACTCGATGATGCCGTAGAGATAGGGCGAAGGAGTCGCGCAGAAGTTATAGTGCTGGGCAGTTTTGCCAGACTCGGAGAGAAGATTCGCATCAACCTGCATCTCTATGGCGCTCCGACCGGTCAGCTATTGGCGTCGGAAAGTTCAGACGCGGATAAACCCGGCGATATTCTCGCTCAGGTCGATCTCCTCTCCTTAAAGCTGGCCTCTCATCTCGGGGCGTCAGATGAGCAGGAGGACACACGAGCGATTGCCAGCGTGATGACAAATAATCTGGATGCCTATCGTTACTATTCGCTCGCTCTGGAAAAAGCGCAGGCGTATCACACTGCCGAGGCCATAGAGCTTTGGGAGAAGGCCGCGCGACTGGACCCGCAATTCGCGATGGCTTACGCGCGGATTGGTTATACCTACGCGCTTATAAGGGTGAATGAGCATGGTAAGGCCATACCGTATTTGGAAAAGGCGCTCGAACTTTCGCACCGCCTCACAGAGAAGGATAAACTCCACATCAACGTCTGGCACGCGCTGGCGAGCCGGGATACGGACAGCGGCATTGAGTTGCTGCGCGAGATCATAGCTCAGTATCCACAGGAAGTAGAAGCTTACTTGCGACTGGGCTACCAGTTGAACCGTGCGGGGCGCATCGAAGAAGCCATCGCCGTCTACAAACAGGGATTGTTGTTCGACCCGGAAGCCGGAGATTTATATAACGCGCTCGGTTTTTCCTGCTGGGCTCCTGGCCGCTATGACGAGGCGCTTGCTGCTCACCGCAGCTATGTCCAGCTTGCGCCTGCCGAGCCGAATGCGCATGACAGCCTGGGTCTGACCTACATCGAAGCCGGACGTTACGAGGAGGCCATAGCAGAGTTCGAACGGGCGCTTGCGCTCGATCCGGATTTTCACTTCGCTCGTCTGCATCTGGGAGATGTCTATTTCAGGCTGGGGCGATACGGGGAGGCCATAGGCCAGTACCAACGCTTCCTTCAACTTGCCCCTTCCGACTGGGATGCGGGAGTCGGCTACAACCGCCTCACTTTGTTGTACCTGAAAAAAGGCGATCTTAAAAAGGCCGAAACCGCAGCCCGACAGGAAGTGAAACGCAAGAATGATCATGGCGGCGCCTTCCTTGTCGCGCTGGCAAAAGGCGATCTTCTGACCGCTGAGAAGTTAAAAGATCGACTCTCAAAGAATAGACACCTCTTTCTGAGAAAGAGAATCGATTACCTCCTCGGTTTGTATGCCATCAGGAGCGGGCGCGCTATTGAAGCCCTTGAATATTTCAAAGAGGCGGTGCGCCGCCCCCCGGCTCTTTGGAATATTGACGGAGTGGAGGACTGCCTTGCTAATGCTTATCTGGAACTGAACCAATTTGACGAGGCCATCTCAGAATACGAGCGCCTTCTCCTTCTCAATCCGAATTACCCGCTGGCGCATTATAATCTGGCTCTGGTATGCGAACGAAAAGGCGAGCACGAGAAAGCGCGCTCCCACTATCAGCGATTCATCCAACTCTGGAACAGAGCCGATCCGGATATCCCTGAAGTCATCGCCGCAAGACAGTATTTAACCGCCCAGCCCTGATCCAATGGCGGCATAGTGTGTGATATAGTCTGTGCGACTCTCACCCCTCATTTTTTCTCTGAGCCATCATCTTTCAATCGCTCACAAAGCTATACAGACGCAGGCATTGTTGCTGATGTCGCGATCGGTGATCGTGCATTTCGTGACACCCAACGGCGACTGCAACGATGCTGTTCCATTTTTCGTCGATGCTGACACCTTCCCCAGCACTCTGCGATCTCCCGTGTTGTGTTGCAACGTGATGTAGCCTCCCTGCTTCACAATCGTCCCCTTGCCGGTAAGCGTGAATTGACCGCAGCAGAAGATGTAGTCACCCGTGAAGGAGTTGAACCTCAGCACTCGACTCGCATTACTGTCATCCTGCAAACAGACATCGAATGCCTGAACGGTGAATGAGCAGGTGGCCATATTGCCCGAAGCATCTGTCGCCGTGCAGGTGACTGTAGATGTGCCTGTAGGGAAAGTCGAGCCGGAGGGAGGATTGCACATAACAGTGGCTCCCGCGCAGTTGTCGCCTGGCGCAGGATTTGTGTAAGAGACGATCACTCCCATCTGGTTAGGAGATGGGGTAATGGCATTGACATTGTTCGGGCAAGTGATCGTTGGCGGCTGCGTGTCATTGACCGTTACCGTAAACGAGCAGGTTGGCCCAGCCGCCGCCATGCAGTTGACAGTCGTCGTGCCGACGGGGAACGATGAGCCTGATGCAGGCGAACAGAGGACTGCCCCGCAGCCTGGGCCGATTGGAGTCGCGTAGTTGACGACGGCTCCGCACTGGTTCGGGTCGTTCGACTGCATGACGTTGCTCGGACAGGTTATACCCAAACACGGCTCGCATGGATCGAGCAATCCATCCCCGTTCGTGTCCGGTATGACAGCCGTCTGGAAGGGAACGAAATCAATATTTGCTGCGCCGGTTCCGCCTATCGTGTCACCCGTGCCGCCGGGATTGCTCGCAACTGTCGGCCCCGTCGCGCTGCCCCACCAGTTGTTCTCCATGTCAATCATCTCCACGCCGTTATAGGTCGCTCCCCTGTTATTGCCGGAGATGTTGTTGTTGTTGACGTGGTTTGTCGAGATGGTTCCAAGTAGTTGGCTTGAACTGAAGAAGACGCCTTCGCCATTTTGAGCAAATCCGTTGGCCGTGAAAGTGTTGCATGTGACCATACAGTTTTGCCCGCCTCGGTCCGCTCCCATGTTACCGAATGAGGTCAAAGCCAGACCGCTGCGACCGTTGTTGTTGAAGAGGTTTCCTTTGATCGTGGTATTCTGAATGCCGCCCTGCAAACCGTCGAATGCGTTATTGCTGAATGTGTTCAGGCTGATCTCGCCGAACTCGAAGGCGCGCGTACCCAGATTCATTCCAGTTACCTGCCCTGAAATGGAATTGCCGCTGATGAGCGGAGAGCGGGCCGCGCTCACTCCCACGTTATGATTTCCGTCAACGAAGAAGCCGGTGGCCGTTGCGCCATTCTTAATGTTGTTATCGGTGAAATGGAGGCCATCGAAATTATCCGTATCAAAGTGAACAAGCCCGCCGCCGCCCGTTTTGCTTGTGCCATCGATCTCGTTTTGATCGACTGTTATGTCTACACCTGTGTCGTTGAGGAATGTACCGTTGCCGGTGAAGCCGCCAATGAAGTTGTTCAGTATTTGCAGGTTGTTTATCGGGCCGGACGTAGATTCGATGCCCCTTGCCCCGCCGGAAAAGGCAAAGCCGTTTATCACGGCCCCTGCTGATCCGGTTTGAAGCTGCAACAGAGTGCCGCTTGCAGCCGTGATGACAGACTCGACCGCAGGATTCGGCGCTCCTACGACTCGCCCGCGAGCGTCAACACCGGTGCGCGCGCCGTTGAGCGTCACGCTTTTGTTGAGTGTGATGTTTTCCGTGTAAGTCCCCACAGCGACGTTGATGATGTCGCCAGGGCTGGCGGCATTGATCGCCGCCTGAATCGTAGTGAAGCAGCCACCACCGCCGCCGGGGTCTACGCACAGTGTCGCGGCGGAAGATGGTCTTCTCCCGGATATAATGACGAGCGCAGCAATGATTGTCAGAGAAATGATGGCGAGGCGATAGAGTCTCATATTCGAAGCTTCCTTTCTTAGCACGGATTGAAGAGCTATCGGAAAAGACAGGGGCGTGACCAACTATATCCCTTCCGATGGCTGTGACCTGCTGATACCCGGGTTATCAGTTCGGCGCTTGCTCCCCTAATGGCCAATTAAGAAATAATGAAATCAGAGTCGCTTAAAAACTCCGCAATCGTATTCCCTGTCGTCAGTGAAGTCAAGTATTACTCCGGCGTTGCGACACCGCTTGCTTAAATCGTACAATTCGGCTTTCTGTGAAACGGAAAGAATAGCAAACTCGTCTTGCTTCATATCAGGGGTAATAAATATGCAACCTCTCGTCGGCGTGATAATGGGATCGAAATCGGACTGGGAAACCATGTCCCACGCAGCAGCAACTCTCGCCGCTCTCAACATACCTTACGAAGTCCGAGTCGTGTCGGCTCATCGCACGCCCGATCTTCTTTTCTCTTATGCCGAATCAGCCGAGTCACACGGGCTTGAACTAATCATCGCGGGCGCGGGCGGCGCTCGCGGCGGGTGATGTGCTTTACTTCATCTTCCGCGACAGAAATGAATTACTGCATCGGCAGTGCGGCGAACAGGGAAATTTAAGAGACGGGCAAAATTCAGGGCGTAGGTGTGCGGCTGTAGCACCTGCACCATCTATTCGATAATCAACTATAAGCTAACTGTGCATAATCTGCGTATCGGCCTCTTGGGACTGGGCTGTTTCTGGAAATATTTTTTTAAATATGCATTCTAATTCGGCCCTGTAGAGAGCAAAGGCAGGATCTCCTTGCCAAGTTTCAAAATAATTTTGGCAGAAGAGAATAGTCCCAGCTAAACCCTTCTCTGTGCCAATATAGTCTTCTAGTTCTCCTTGCTTTAGTATAAATATCCCTTCGCTGTATTTTGCTTCTATCTTGCTTTGAAGAGCATCCCACTGGCCTGAATACCTGTCTTTGATAAATCGGATTAATGCTGCATAGTCAGTCAACCTATGGATGATGTATTCTCTCACACCCTTGAGATCATCAAGGTTTTCAGGTGATGGATCAGCAATAACGCGATCAATTATGTCAAAAAGAGTCCTACCATCCTGCGAGCCTTTTTTCGTGACCTCCTTGCTCGCTTTCATTTGTGTGCGATGATATTCCTCCTCAAATAATTTTAGATCAAACCCGCCCAATTCAGTGATATTGTCCCAGTCCCCGATGAAAAAAACATTCAAGCCAAATTTTCGAAGGAAGTCCGTCCATAGCTCGCGTTCGCCCTTGCCCTTGATATTGAGTATTTCAAAACCCGATTCCTTTTCGTTGCCAGAAATTTTTTT
Organism: Blastocatellia bacterium UBA7656; assembly: GCA_002483445.1. Taxonomy (GTDB): domain Bacteria; phylum Acidobacteriota; class Blastocatellia; order UBA7656; family UBA7656; genus UBA7656. The sequence goes on along the minus strand of DLHY01000094.1, from coordinate 24,538 downwards.
TAACCAATCAAAGTAAAACGCGTAGAAATACTCATCCGTTTCCCCTTCGACCAGAATAACCTTATCAACAAAGAATATTTTTGAAGAATTCGTATAATCCAAAATCTTTGCAAGGCTTTTTTGGCTCGCTTCAATCACAGGGTTTATGACCCTAGTTCCACCTTCGTCCATATAGAATCTATAAACATCATTGATTGTCTCTTTATCGACGAATAGAGCCGAGTGAGTTGCTATGATGAACTGTAAATCGAATCGTTTTTTGACTTCCTCAATTACATCGAGATACCTTTTTTGCATTTGGGGATGGAGGTGCAGTTCGGGTTCATCAATAAGCATCACCGCATTCTGCAAATCGTAGCCATACAAGGTGAATATGAAATGGAGAATACCCTTCTCACCTGAACTCAACTGGTGTGTTTCTACTCGCTTGCCTTGTTCATCCTCGAGGTAGAGGTCAAGCCTGAATTGCAGCGGATCCGGATGCTCAATGCCTAGATTCAAACGCAAATAATTCTTGATCAGCCTGTTGATGCTTATGAATGGCTCTTCTTCCTTTAGTCCTGCTATACCTTTTTGGCCTAAGGCAGGATAGAAATTTTGAAAATATCGGTACGCCAGATTTGTTTTAACCAACTCAAAAACTGCTGGCTCTCCGCCATCGCTACCTCTGGTAGTTTCACCTCTGATCTTGTTGTGAATGTTCTTCTGTCGTTCTGTCCTATTTGCATCGATTGTCAACGAGCTAGAGAGGGCATTGTAATTCCTGTAAGACCCTAAGAGGGCGAACGTCCTTTTAAGTGGTCGCCACTTTTCAGCCTTATCTGCTCTTACATAGTCATTGTAGATCACGATAAGGCTTTGATATCCTTCAAAGTATGTCAAATAGTTAGCAATCAATGGCGGGTTATCGGGAGCAAACGAAAGCGAAAAAGCCGGCATGTCTTTATTCTTGTCTAGTTCGATTAGTATCTCTCTAAAGGTTCTTACAACCTCAATATCTGCTTTGTCAGTTGTAGGGAAATTTTGCGAATATTTCATTCGGAGATCCTCGATAGCGTCGCGGTTTTGATTGAGAAACTCAATATTTGCAAAGTCATTATCGTTTAGTTCCAGAATGACGCATATCTTTTGAACATCTGATTCAGCGTATCTATTTTTTTCGAGATTCAAAGGTTCGAGAATATTACTATGCGTTAGCACCTCTCGTAGCTGCTGAACTGCAGCGGGATTTTTCTCATAGTTTTTCAATGGAATATCATTGAAAACAAATTGCCGAAATAAAGCCTTTTTGAAGATTTGGTTCAGCACTTCCACTAGATTACTCTTACCTGAACCATTAGCACCGATTAGGATGTGAAGACTTCCTTCGCCACCACGATGATGAAAAATAATCTCTGGGGCTTCCTCAAAGTTTTCATAGTAAGCAAAGCTAAGAATATTCGATATTCTGATCGATTTTATTTTCATTTTTGAATTTCTCTACCTATCTACTAAGGAGCTAAGGATGTGCCTCTGGATTCTATCAGCCTTTAGAATGGATATCTATAGAGCCGGCTAGCATCATGCGGCACTCACCCTACAAGAATAGGACGCTACTACATTGCCACACGGCTCACCTGAATCGTACAATTCGGCTTTCCGTGAAATAGAAAACTCACTGAGGCAATCGATATACAGCCCTTCTGTATATCGGATGGCTACTTGATGACCGCCCGCTATGCTATCATCCCGGTATGAATTACAAAGAGAGAATCACTATCGAGTCGGGTAAACGCGGCGGGAGGCCGTGTATCAGAGGTATGCGAATCTCAGTCTATGATGTGCTGTCTTATCTCGCTGCCGGTATGACTGAGCAGGAAATCCTCAATGACTTCCCCTATCTGACTAAAGAAGATATCCTGGCCTGCCTCAGCTATGCTGCGGATCGCGAGCATCAGCAAATGATAGTTCAAGTGTGAAATTACTTTTTGATCAGAACTTGTCTCCGCGCCTGGTAAACCGGCTTGCCGACCTTTATGCCGATTCAACCCACGTTTATTTGATAGGGCTTGATCAGGCTCCCGATGCGACCATACGAAACTATGCGCGGGATAATGAATTCATCGTCGTGACCAGAGACGCGGATTTCAGCGACCTCAACGTAATGCTGGGTTTCCCTCCAAAAGTTATATGGATACGTCGAGGCAACTGCACTACAGCGGAAATCGAATCCATGTTGCGCTCCAATTACGAATCCGTTAAAGCTCTTGAGGCAGACGAGAACGTCGGAATTTTAACTCTGTTTTAGCTGCCCATTTCTTTGCACAGCATCAACATTGCCACACCGCTCAGGTAAATCGTACAATTCGGCTTTCTGTGAAATAGAAAAATCACTGAGGCAATCGATATGCAACCTCTCGTCGGCGTGATAATGGGATCGAAATCGGACTGGGAAACCATGTCCCACGCAGCAGCAACTCTCGCCGCTCTAAACATTCCTTATGAAGTGAGGGTCGTATCGGCTCATCGCACGCCCGATCTTCTCTTCTCTTATGCCGAATCAGCCGAGTCGCGCGGATTGGAAATCATAATCGCAGGCGCGGGCGGCGCGGCGCACCTACCGGGCATGACAGCAGCGAAAACTGTTCTGCCGGTGCTTGGCGTCCCCGTAGAATCGAAAGCTCTCAAGGGAATCGATTCGCTTCTCTCCATAGTTCAGATGCCCGCGGGAATTCCTGTCGGCGCGCTCGCAATCGGCAGGGCCGGAGCCATAAATGCTGCGTTGCTGGCCGCCGCGATGCTCGGCAATCGTCACGCGGACGTTCGCGAATCGCTGCGCCGCTACAGAGATAATCAAACTCAAACCGTCCTCGACCATCCTGATCCCAGCGAGGAATCATGAAAGAAGGTCTTCGAATAAACCGCTTTTTACTTTTTACTTTTTACTTTTTACTTCCGAGGGAGGGCGCATGAAGATCGGCCTTCTCGGAGGCGGGCAGCTTGGTCGAATGCTGGCCCTTGCCGGATATCCGCTGGGGCTGAAATTTCGCACGCTCGATCTTTCCCCTGAAGCTCCCGCAGGCCATCTCACTGAACTGATGGTCGCGGACTTCAACGATGTCGATGCGCTCAAACGGTTTGCTGCGGGACTCGATTTAGTCACTTACGAATTCGAAAATGTGCCAGTCGATTCCGCGCACTTTCTCAGCGAACGCCTCCCCGTCCATCCTCCGCCCGAAGCTCTGGAAAAAGGTCAGGATCGCGCTGTGGAAAAAACTTTTTTTCAAAGCCTCAAAATCCCGACTCCGCTTTTCGCTACGGTCGAAGTGTGGGAAGAATTCGAGCAGGCAATCGAAAGGATCGGATTGCCTGCGGTGTTGAAGACTCGTCGCTTCGGGTATGACGGCAAGGGGCAGTTCGAATTGAGAAAGCTCGAAGACATGGCTCCGGCGTGGCGGTCTCTGGGAGGCGTGCCTTTGATACTCGAAAGCTTCGTCCCGTTCGAGCGCGAAGTATCGATCATCGCCGTTCGAAGTCGAGGAGGCGCGACCGCGTTTTACCCTCTGGTTGAAAATCATCATCGCGCGGGAATGTTGAGACTTTCGATAGCGCCCGCTCCCGCTCTCACTCCTGCCATGCAATCGCGCGCTGAAGAGTATGCTGTTCGCGTAATGGATGCATTGAATTATGTCGGCGTGCTGGCTATAGAATTCTTCGAGCGGGAAGGCGAACTTTACGCAAACGAGATGGCTCCGCGAGTGCATAACTCGGGACACTGGACTATCGAGGGGGCCGCGACGAATCAGTTTGAAAATCACCTGCGGGCCATACTGGGCTGGCCTTTGGGATCGACTGCGGCTCCCCGATGTTCAGCGATGGTCAATATCATAGGCCGCATCCCTGACATTCAATCAGTGCTTGCCACAAGCGGCGCTCACCTCCATCTCTACGGCAAATCGGCGAGGCCCAATCGCAAGCTGGGGCATGTGACTATCTGCGCCGAGGATTTCGAATCGCTCAAAGGGCGCATCGCGCAGATACGCGCGCTGGTGGATTACTGAAGAAGGCAAAAGGTAAAAGGCAAAATGAAAAAGAGGGGAGCAGTTGCGACCAGTCTTTGGAGAGCCTGGTTTTTGCCTTTTGCCTTTTTACTTTTGCCTTATTTCCTACCTGACGTTGTTGATCAGAACGATATCGTTGATGTCCGATCCGCGCTCGAATGCGAGGCGTTTTCCATCCGCAGACCACGCATAACGAAACAACCGGTCGGATTGAAACTCGGTCAACTGTCGCCGAGGTGCGCCGTCGAGCGGGTGCAGCCAGATGTTTGAAACGCCCTGCCGCGTCGCTATGTATGTAAGCGCGCGGCTGTCGGGAGTCCACCTGAGCGATGCCAGATGAATCATCGACGCATCGCCGAGCGATTTGATCAGCCGCCCATCATCTATCCCGATGATCGTTATTTTCAATCGCACGGATTCTTCGTCGAGGCGAAAACCGGCTATCATCTTTCCGTCAGGCGAAATCGCCGGGTGACTCAGATATCCGTCATAGATGGAAACCGGAGCGCCGCCTTCGATTGAAACTTTCCACACGCCGGGATGGTCGCCGTCGGAATAATAAATCACCCATTGGCCGTCGGGAGAAAGGCTCGGCATGAACTCACCCCGCCCGTCGGTCAATCGCGTCGGGTCGGTCCCATCGATATTCATCCGCCAGATATTTGTCGGGCCTGCGCGCTCCGAGACGAAAACTATGTAGCGACCGTCGGGCGTGACGGACGGGAGAAAATCTCCCCGCGCGTCCATAGTCAGTTGTTTCTGCTCAGTGCCGTCGGCCTTCATTGTCCATATATCTGGATTGCCGCTCGCAGCCGATGAATAAACGATCCGGCCATCGGGCGTCCAGGCCATCCCTAATCGGTCGCTGAGATAATCTCCGAAACCCGAAGTGATCGGCGCGGCCTTACTCTCATTCCCGCTTGCGGCAGTGAAAATTCTCGACATGCGGAGCGATTGAACAGTCACAAGCGCGCTTAAATCCGCGGATAAGCTCACGCCGGTATAACCATTCAGGTCGTTGGTTATTCGGCGAATCTCGCCCTCCGGGTAGGCGACGTGCCAGAGTTGATCGGCAAGCACACAGCTTTCTTTCTCCCAGCCTATCGCCATAAGCCCGCGGCCATCGCTCTGCCAGACGATCTGGCCGACATAATTCCACGTCTGCGGAGTCAGCACTCGTTCAGAGCCGTCCGCAGGACTGACGCCTATTATGTTTATGTGAGCGCCGCTTGAGTCCTGTCGACGGGCAGCGCAGGCTATCACACGTCCATCAGGCGACCAGGCAGGCCCATGGTCGGAAACTGCGTCCGGCATTTTTTTCACAACGAGCGCGCGCTCATTGCTGCCATCCGAGTTGGCAACCATCAGGGCTGATTCTCTCTCCCGCGGATACATCCTCACGAATGCGAACTGACGCCCATCGGGCGAAAAGGTTATGGGGCTGTCTATATCTTCCATTATTTTGACCGGTACGCCGCCCAGCACAGGCACCTGATAAATCGACCCTATGCCGTAATTTTTTCCGTAGGCCAGGTAATAGATGAAGTTGCTGTCGCGCGAGAACGTGATTCCGCGATAGAACGCTTCAGCCGGGGGAATTATCTCGACATTCGAAGTCGTCACCGTCTGTCTGACCCAGAGGCTCTGTTTGCCGCTGTCAGCGACGACGTGAGCGACATATTTGCCATCGGGCGAGACGGTGGCGCGAAGCACCCGGCCCTGAGAGGTCAGTCGTGTGATCTTCACTTTTTGAAAAGGCGGCGCTGGCCTGTTGGCCCTGATGATTGCGTATATTGCGATAGAGATGGCTGCGGCGGCAACGATGAAGAGGCTGACGGCGAGAACCCGACGCCTGCTGGCGCTGCCAGCCCTGCTGGATGAGGCGGACTGCGGCGCAATCTGATCGCTCAACATCTGAACTGCGCCTGATCCGTTGTGGTAGAAACCGTTCGATTGCGCTAGAGGCTCGCCTCCTTCTGTCAGGTCATCGCATATCTTTTTCACCTCCGCGACGAAGCGATAGCCGCGTCGGGGGACGGTTTCGACATAGTAATGTTGCGAGCCGCTTTCGCCCAACGCCTTTCGCAGATGAAAGATGGTTTGAGAAAGGCTGCTCTCTTCAACGAAGCTGTCGGGCCATAGTTCGCGCAGCATCTCTTCTTTTTCGAGTACCTGCCCGCTGTTTTCAATCAGCACAATCAATGTGTCAAAAACCTTCGGCTGCATGGGAACCGTCTGCCCCTCGCGCGTGATCTCGCGCTGAACAGGATCGACGCGAAACGGCCCGAACTCATAGACCGGCCCGCTCTTTTTGCGCATCACCATCTTTTCCCCTCCTCGTAAAACAGTTTTCAGTTTTCAGTTTTCAGTTTTCATCGCTTACGGACGAATTGGTCGAGCCTGTGAAAGACTCCTAAAAACTTCATAATCGTTTTTTAATTCTTCGCTCAAGACCCAGCTCCGATTCCCTGCTACGATTCAAACGCTCATACGGCATCGATGGGCCAGGTAAAATCCAGCAATCAGATATAAGGAGACTTCAGAGAGCCGCACCTGTTATCTCGCTTGAAGGAAACATCGAGATGCCTGTTCGATATTCAAATCATTGGATACCGGCGCGCGAACATCAGGCGAGATTGTCCCGAATGGTGCCGCCTCCAAAAGAACGTACTATGTCCAAAAGTTTGACAACTCTCGCGCTGATTTTCTGCTCTTTTTTTTCAAATTCCGTTTGTATCGCAGTCGGTCAGCCTGCGCCTTCTGTTTTCCCGCCCGTGGAAATAAACCACAAACCTCTTGCCAGCGATGACGCCATCGCAAAAGGCGATCTCGGTCAGAGACTCGATCAACACCTGACTCGGCTTGCGGATTTCGGGTTTTCCGGCTCGGTTCTGGTGGCAAAAGGCCGTCAGATTATTTTCCATAAAGCCTACGGATTGGCTGACCGCGCCCGTAATATCCCGGTCGCGACCGCGACCGTATTCGACATAGCCTCGATCACCAAACAATTCACCGCCGCTGCCCTGCTTCGCCTCGAAATGGCGGGCAAACTCAAAACGAGCGACTCGATAAATAAGTTTTTTCCCGGCGTCCCCGTCGACAAATCCGCGATCACTCTGGAACATCTGCTCACGCACACGAGCGGATTCGAGCAGGTTCTCGCAGGAACCGAAGGCGTAACCCGCGATCAATTCATCGCAGGCATTTTCAAACAGCCGCTTGCGTCGAAGCCGGGAACGGCTTATGCCTACTCGAACGCCGGGTTCACGCTGCTGGCCGCGCTGATCGAGATAGTATCGGGACAGACTTATGAAACATTTCTGAGCGAGCAGCTTTTCAAGCCTGCTGGAATGACCAGCACGGGGTTTTATGAAGACAAGACTCGCTGGGAGGCGAGCCTCGTCGCCCGCGGTTACGACGAAGCCGTAGACAGAGGAGCGCCTACAGAATGGAAGCCGGATTATCGCTTCCGCGGATCGTCTTATGTGCTGACAACGGCGGGCGATCTTTTCAGATGGGAGACGGCTCTCAAGAATGACTCTATTTTGAGCCGCGAAGCGAAGCGGAAGTTTTTTTCCGCTTCGGCCCAGACTGATGAACCGGGCCGGTATTACGGCTACGGATGGATATCGGAGAAGACTCCCCGCCGCACAACGCTCATGAGTCACGATGGGATCGGTTTCGGGTTCAATTCGATTTTTCAAAGATACGTCGATGAAGACGTGACCGTAGTCGCCCTGTCGAACAAGCTGATGGGCCGATTCCTCCCGATGACGCCGCTCAACCGCGATCTTTCATCGATCATATTCGACGGCAAAAGAACCGAGCTTCCCGCTTCGACCTGGCTTGCGAAGGAAAGCATCGAAAAACTCGCGGGCGTTTACAGGTTGCCATCCGGCGCGAAACTCAGCGCCGTCTACGACGGCGCGCTGAAGATTTCAGCCGAAGGGCAGGAAGCGATTTCGCTGCTTGCGGGCGCAACCGCAAGCGAGCGCAAAACTCTTGAGGGTTTGAGCAGTCGCGGCAAAACTGTTTTCGAAGGCGTGGCTCGCGGAGATTTCGACCCGCTCACGAGAGAGATGAAAGGACGCGGGGAGCCTGATGAAATCAAAAAGGCTGTCAGCGGATTGTGGTCGAGATTCATCGACCGTCACGGTCAATTCAAATCCATAGACGTTTTGGGAACAGTTCCCGAAACAGAAGCGATGATGACTTACCTGCGACTCAATTTCGAGCGCGGCTCGGAGTATCGTAGATGCCGATGGGAGAAAGGGGCGCTCGCTTACATACTTCAGGTCGCCCTTCCTCTCATCCCGACTTATTTCGTCGCCCGATCCGAGACGGAATTTTACGGCTATCATCTCGGCCTTGCTCAGGTAGTCCGCATCAGCTTCAGCGCCGACGGGCTTACTGTTTACGGCGCGGACGGCAAGCATTTCGCTCGAAGGCTGAATTGATACGACGCAAAGAAACGAGCCTGCTTCGTTCATTGAGCGAAGCATGAAAGAAGAGGACGAAGGAAAGGGAAAAGCGCCAACAGGATTCTCCCCTGCGCATACTGAAAGCCTTCGTCCTCTTCACTATGATCGCGCAAGGTGTTAAAAATAAGAGCGCCGCAAATCCTGAAAGGAGCTATGCTATGCGTTTGATTCCAGGCAAAGCGGGCGCAGGATTTTCACCCTCGCTTTTTTTAGTCATCACCCTTTCGATAGTCGCTTCGTCAGCCCTTCCACAGTCAGGGCGAAACAACGAACAGGCCATAAAACTCGGCACAGAGCTTGTCCTGCTAGATGTCGAAGCTACAAACAAAAAAACCGGGCAGGCCGTCGCCGGTCTGAAGATAGAAGATTTTCAGCTTTACGAAGACGGCGTTCTTCAGCAGATAACTCACTTCAGTCAGGACAAACTTCCCATCTCGGCTTTGATACTGCTCGACGTGAGCGGCAGCGTGTGGCCCTTCATCAACGAACTGCGCGAAGCGGCGCGCGAGGCGCTCACCCTGCTCAAACCCCAAGACGAAGCCGCGCTGATGGTATTTGCCGGAAGCGCGAAACTGGCCGTGAATTTCACGAAGGACAAAAACAAGGTTGCCGAGAGTCTCGGGCTTTTCGGAGGAAAGGAACTCGCAGCGGGAACCAATCACAACACGGCTCTCCTTCAGGCCGCTGCCTTCATGAAAAACGCCACGAGCAGCAGCAATCGCCGCATCATAATCGCCATAACCGACGATGTATCGAGCGAGAAAAAACCGCCTCCTTATGACGCATCAAGAACGCTTCACGAAGTGCTGGAATCCGGCTCTGTGGTTTGCGGAATCTTCTTCGACAGTATCTACAGAACTGGTAAATCCAACCGAAGAGATAAAGACCTCAACCCGATGTCTGCGCAGATGATAGTCGACGAAGGGTCACAGGGACTCGTTTTGTCTTATGTGGAGAGAACCGACGGCATAAGCTCGGAGGTCGATAAGAAAAATCTGAAAGAAAGTCTGAGAGAGAGTTTCACCCGGCTGATCGAGCGGCTGCGAACGCGCTACAGTCTGGGCTACACATCTACGAACGAAAAGGCAGACGGAAAATTCAGAAAGATCAGATTGAAAATTTCACCTGATGTCGAGGAGCGCGAAAGGGGGGTGGCTGTCTCGACCAGAAAAGGCTACTACGCAAAGCGCGAGGGCGGAGACGAATGACCGATCAGCAGACGATCAGCAAACCGAATCGCGCGCTGATGAACGCCGCAAGCCTGTTGATCTTTATGCTCGCTTACCTCGCGCTCGGCGTCCTGTGCCTCTGGCAATGGGATGAGCCGCGAGCCTGGTCGCGAATAGATTTCTTCACAGGCATCGCGCTCGTCCTGAGCGTTTTGATGGGGGCCGAACATCTGTCTTTCAGTCGCTCGATTGCGGATGAAATTAAAAGCGAGGCTTTCGGCACGAGCTACGATCCCGGCATGGCAGGATTTGTCACGACGCTTGGGGTTTTGGAGCTTATCGTCTTTCTGGATTACGGTCACTGGCATCTCGCGCCCGTGCTTGAGAACAAAGTTTTGCAAAGCGCGGGGCTGATCCTTTACATCACAACTCTGCTGTGGCTCAGATGGACGGATGCCGCGCTTATCCGACATTTCAATGATGCGCGAGCCGCGCGAGAGGTGATAACAGAAGGCCCCTTTCGTTACATCCGGCATCCGCGCTACGCCGCATTGATCGCGTCGAGGATCGCGTTTGCGCTCGTGTTCGCAAGCCTTTTGGGGTGGATACTCGCGGCAGGCTGGGTCGTGGCCGTGCGTCGTCGCATACTGCGCGAAGAACCGCACCTCGAAGAGATGTTCGGCCTTGAGTACGAAACTTACGCCAGTAAAACGGCGAGGCTCATCCCCGGCATTTATTGATCAATGAAAGAGCTTTCAGGTTTCTGATCGACAATTTGATCGAACTATCGAGCGACTGATTCGTAACTCAAAGCAGTCCAGTGACTCATTTCGTTCCCGTCCTGATTTATTCACATGAGGTAATCCTGTGCGACTTCGAAGAATAGTTTCCTTCACGCTCATACTGATCGCTTTCATTCATTCATCAGCCGCCGCAACTGACTACACAAAACTCAAAGAGTTTTACGACCGCAAACAATACTTCGACCTCAGAGACGAGCTTTCAAACTACAATGACCAGACGACAGAACTTCTTTTCTATCGCGGCGCGGTCAGCAATAAATTCAATCGACTGAGTTCGGCCATCAGTTATCTGCAAAATTACCTGAAGCGTATGCGAGGAAAAAATGATGCGCGGCTTGCGGATTGTTATGAACTGCTTGCGAACAGTTATCTGAGAAGTTACGAGTACAGAAAAGCCGCCGGGGTTTATAAAACGCTGATCGCCTTGATGAAAGAAAAAGGCGATTCGGGGAAAGTCCTCGCTTATGAAAACGCGTTCCAAATATGCAGCGCGTTCAGCGATGTGCCGCGACAGACTGTCGCCTTCGACGGCGATTCGAAAATCACGCTCTCCAGAAACATCGTAGGCGTGCAAATCCCAATCGAGATCAACGGCCAAAGTGTTCCTTTCATATTCGACACCGGAGCGAATATTTCGACCGTCACCGCTTCGTTCGCCGCAAAGCTGGGCTTGAAGATCATCGAGGCTTCGATACTCGTCGGATCGATCACAGGCAACAAGGTGAAGTCCCGGCTTGCTGTAGCGCCCGCGATGAAGATAGGAAATGCGACTGTCCGCAATGTCGTCTTCCTCGTCTTCGAGGACAAAGACCTGCTTATCTCGCAGATAAATTTTCAGATCAACGCGATAGTCGGATTCCCGGTCATCGAGGCGTTGAAAGAAATCACCATCACTCGCGGCGGAGAAGTTTTCATCCCGGCCCGCGCAGGCAAGCGCGCCGACCAGAATCTGTGCCTCGATGATCTCACGCCGCTAATCGCAGGAGTGTACAAAGGCAAACGACTGGCTTTCACTTTCGATACGGGCGCGAATTCTTCTTCTTTGTATCCGCCGTTCTTCAAGGCTTACGAAGAAGAAATCAAAGCGACAGGAATTTCACAGCCGGAAAAAATCACGGGCGCGGGCGGCTCGAAAGACATACCGGCTTATCGCGTCGACAATATCGCCATGACGTTTTCGGGAAGAGAGGCGCGACTGACGAGCGTCAAGGTTCTGACCCAGGAGACGCTCGACAACAGCCGCTATTTTTACGGCAACCTCGGGCAGGATTTGATCCGACAGTTTGAAAAGATGACTCTCAACTTCGAGGCGATGAGCATCGTCTTCGAATAAGCAATGAGGAGTCGCCCACAAAGACTAACCGGCTTTTCGCTGAGATGCTGCGGTCGAGCGTTTGTTAATCTGTTCGAGGGCCGCCTCCATCTGAAGGTCGCGCCCTTTGAGAAGGTCGCTTCGTTTGAGCAGGACTTCGATATCAGGAATCACGCCGCGCCCTTCTATCAGGATGCCTTTCGGCGTTTTGAAATCGGCTATGGCGTATTGAAACAGCGCGCCTGTCGGGAGCTTTTGAAAAGCCGACGGCAAAGCGGCTCCGATGCTTCTCTCTCCGACGACGACGACGCGACCCGCTTCCTGCATACCCGACGTGAACACTTCGCTCGTCGATCCGCTGCGGCCGTCTATCAGCACGACTACCGGGCCTGTATAAGCGTCCCTTTGCGGGAAGACGCGGAAATCGACCTGATTCGATCTCATCTTCATAACGCCGAGCGAGCCGGGGCGGGTTTGAAGAACTCCGGCTATCTGGTTGGCCATCGCGCCCACTCCGCCGGGATTGCCGCGAAGATCGATGATGATTCCCGGCGCGTCATTCATGCCGCGAATCGCCGAGAGAATTCTTTCGCTCAGGTTCAGAGTGAAGATATTGAATCGGACATAGCCTATGCCTCTCTCGATTCGTCGGGATTCGAACTCGCTGTACTGAGGAGGAAAATTTCCGAGCCGCTTCGAGAGTTCACCCTTGAGCCTCTCGCGTCGAAGTCGGGCCTCGCGCCGTCGATTGCGCTCGTCGAGATAAACTATTCGCGCTTCGGTATCAGGGTTGCCGTTGATCTTCTGCATCACGGAGCGAGTGATGCGCACGCGCTTCATCGGCGCTGATATCTTCGCTTTCGAGAACTTCTCAGCGATCTGCTCGACCGTCGCGTCATCGATCTGTTTGATGATGAATCCGGTTTTCAGTCCTGCGCGCGCCGACGAAGACCCATCTTCGATGCGGGTGATGACGGCCTGACCGTCGAGCATCTGGACATCCAGTCCGATGCCGCCAATGGGCGGCTCTTTAACGTCGTCCGCGATGACGGCTTCGGGAGGGATGATGTTGAAATGCGACTGGCCCAGTTCGCCGAGCATCTGTTGAAGCAATTCGTAAAGCTCCGGGTTGGTTTCCACTTCTTCGATGCGCGGGGCGTACTTCTCGCGCACCTGATGCCAGTCGACTCCGCCGAATGTGGGATCGAAATGTTTTTCATTGACTGTGCGCCAGACTATCTCGAAAGTCTCGCGGCGTATTTCAGCCGGAGATTTGTCTGCGGTCGCAGCAGAGGCCGCCGGGTCAGGGAGTCTGCCTGCCTGCTGATTACCGAACACAGGCGCTATCGAGAGCGCAACAAGCAGCACGATCAGAAATAATTTTCTCACTTCTCGGACCTCCGAATCGCTAATAAACCGGACGGCTGATTTTTCCGCTTTCTCATACTCAACGACGAAACTGCCGTGAAGTTCTCATCATTATCCTGAATCGCTCAGGATGCGCGCAACACCGGGGCGAAGAAAGTATTTACATCCTTCACAATTTTTTTACATCGCGCCTGCTGTGACTCAAATAGACTGGTCGAGTCGGCGATTTTTTTTCGAATGATTACCGACGTGCGAATGTCTAAAAGGGCGTGTGATCACACGGAGCAAGTTGACCGGCACTGAAGACATAAGAACTGATGAAGAACTGGTCGAGCTTGCGCTCGCTGGTCGAGGGGATTCGTTTGCCCTGCTCTACGAGAGATATTACTCGCGCGCATATCGACTGGCTTACGCGATGACCGGACAGCGGGAAGCGGCGGAAGACCTCGCGCAGGAGATGTTCATTCGAGCGTGGCAGAAGATAAGTCAATTCAGAGGCGAGTCGAGTTTTTCGACCTGGTTTTATCGCCTCGCGGTCAACTGCTCGCTCAATTATCGAAAACGCGGCAGACGGCGGCAGTTCGAGGACAGCGATCAAATCGAATCGATTCCGCAAACGGGAGCGGTCAGACAAGTGGAGGCGAAGATACTGCAAAGACAGATTCAGGCGGAAGTTCATCGCGCGCTGCTCTCGCTCAAGCCCCGGCTGCGCGTGATAGTGGTTTTGAAGGATATTGAAGGATTGAGCTATGCGGAGATCGCCGAGAGGGTGAACTGTTCGGCAGGCACGATAGCCTCGCGGCTCAATCGAGCGAGAAAACTTCTCGCGCAAAAACTCCAGCACCTCAAGGGAAATTTTTAGCAATGGCTTTCAGAAAGATCAAAGATATTTTCTGCGCGCGGCGCTATCGCCGATTGCTTTCGCCCTGTATCGATGGCGAACTCGACGGCGGCGCGCGCGCGCGACTGGAGAGCCATCTCGCGGGGTGCAGGCGATGCCGCGCAGAATTTGAAAACCTTATGTTCGCCTCCCGCCTCGTCTCACATCTTGAGATCCCTGACGAACGGCCCCGTTCGCTTCCCTCATGGATTGCAGATCAAGAGATTGCTGTCAGACTGAAGCCTCGAATCAATCGAAAACTCATACTTGCGCCTGTTGCAGCAATCGCATTGATCGCCGTTGTCCTGGTCTGGTTCATCGCGCGGACTCAGAAAAACTCGCTCGAAGTCTTCAGCCTCGTCGGCGCTCCCCTGATCGAATCGAAAAAAATAAACCGCAGCGCGCGCATCGAAACGGGCCAATGGCTTGAGACTGACGGATCATCGAGAGCGATGATCCAGATCGCCGACATCGGGCAGGTGGAAGTCGATACGCTTTCCCGCGTGCGACTCATACGCTCGCGGGCAGATGAGCAAAGACTGGCGCTCGACCGCGGTCGCCTGCACGCAAGCATACTCGCGCCGCCTCGAATCTTTTTCGTCGAGACTCCTTCAGGCGTGGCTGTAGATTTAGGCTGTTCGTATTCGCTCGAAGTCGATGACGATGGCTCGGCCCTCCTTCGCGTCACATCCGGCTGGGTGGCTCTGACTTTGAATGGGCGTGAATCGATGGTGCCTGCGGGCGCGGTCTGTCGCGCCCAACCCGGAACGGGGCCGGGAACGCCTTATATGGAAGACGCCTCGCAGGAACTCAAACTCGCGCTCATTCGATTCGATTTCGAAAGCGGCGGCGATGCGGCTCTAGATAAAATTCTCGCTGAGTCGCGCCCGCGCGATGCGCTCACGCTCTGGCACCTGCTCCTGAGAGTCGAAGAACGAACGCGACTGCGCGTCTTTGATCATTTGAGCCGTCTCGTCCCTCCGCCCAGCGGGGTCACGCGTGAAGGCGTCATCGCCCTCGACCGGAAAATGCTCGACGAGTGGAGAGATCCAATCGATTTCGCAAGCATCGGTCTCGATCCCGCGCTTGCCGTCGCCGCCGGGTCGCTCGCGCCTGTCGGCACAATGAACCGCCCGCGATACGGGCATACGGCGACGATGCTGGCGGACGGCAGGGTTTTGATAGCCGGAGGCATGGAAGAAGAGCGCAATCCGACGGCGAGCGCCGAATTGTTCGATTCGGCGACTAAGACTTTCACTCCCATCGCAAGCATGAACACAAAGCGCGTCGGGCATACGGCGACGATGCTGGCGGACGGCAGAGTCTTAATCACGGGCGGATCGAGAGTGATCTTTTATGAAAGCTCCCTTGCGAGTGCGGAGATTTTCGACCCGGCAACCGGACGCTTCACTCCGACGGGAGAAATGCGCGCGGCGCGACTCGCCAGCAGAGCTTTGCTGCTTCCCGATGGCAAAGTGCTTGTCACAGGAGGACAGGCGAAAGACGGCGCGAAGATCGCAAGCGCGGAAATTTTCGATCCGCAGACAGGCGCGTTCACTTCGATTCGCAATATGAATACGCCTCGCTCGGATCACACGATGACGTTACTCCAGAATGGAAAGGTGCTGATCGCGGGCGGAGCCAGTGGTGTTTCGATGGGAAGAGAAGTCGTCACGGCGACGGCTGAAATTTACGATCCGGCTACTGGCGAATTCTCTCCGACCGGCGATATGAGCTTAGTGCGATACAAACACTCGGCGACTCTGTTGCCAGATGGAAAGGTGTTGATACTCGGCGGATCGAATGCTT
Source organism: Blastocatellia bacterium UBA7656 (assembly GCA_002483445.1). Classification (GTDB taxonomy): domain Bacteria; phylum Acidobacteriota; class Blastocatellia; order UBA7656; family UBA7656; genus UBA7656. The sequence goes on along the minus strand of DLHY01000094.1, from coordinate 8,676 downwards.
TGCTTGCGCGCGGGATGTATCCGAGCGCGGAAATCTACGATCCGGCGACGGGACGATTCTCGCTCGTCGGAAATATGCTCACCTCTCGCTACAAGATTCGCGATGCGGTCGCGCTTCTCAAAGACGGCAAAGTGATCGTGGCCGGGGGCGGGCCGAGGGTCGAAATTTTCGATCCCGTGACGGGCCTATTCAGCGCGGTCGCGGGAAGCGTCGGCTCTCCGCGTTATTACTCGACGGCTACTCTGCTTGCGAGCGGAGAAGTTCTCATAGCAGGCGGATACAGCAGCAGCCGGGGCATGTTCCCGAATGCAAGCGCGTGGATTTACAGTCCGGCGGAAAAAAAGTGATGGAGATGAAAATGACAGAAAAAGATTCGCGATGGCCTGACATATCGCTTCTCCTGTTTCGGGTGGCGGCGGGCGCGATGCTGATTTACTTTCACGGCTGGGGCAAGATCGCTTCGGGTTACGCGAATGTGATTCACGGCGAGGAGTGGGGTTTCATAGGTTTCGTCGCAAGCATAGGATTTCCCGCGGCGAGATTTTTCGCCCTCTGCGCGGCGATATCTGAATTCCTGGGAAGCCTGCTTCTCATCGCCGGGTTCTTTACGAGATACGGCTCGATGATGTTGAGTGCGACTATGGTGGTCGCGGTTTACTATCACGCAAGAAACGACGGGCGAATAGAGTTGGCCGCGCTTTATCTGCTCGTCGGTATGCTTTTCACATTCATCAGCCCCGGTCGCTATTCGGTCGATGAATGGATTGGCAATCGCTCGAAAGCGACCGAAGCGGCAGTTCTGACGGCGTGATGCAGTGGAATTTTTGATATAGCGCAATCCTGAAGATTGCGCGCCCTGAAAGTACGAAATTTGGAGATGCGCAAGCTCGTCTTGCGCCACTACTTCAAAGGAGTCGACAGAGATGAAGTCAGGAAGACGTAAGTTTTTGCAGCAGGCTGGATTAGGGCTGGCAGCGACCGGAGCCGCGGGGTTGGTGCTTCGCGCCGATGCGCGGCCCACACTTGCCGTGACCGCAGAAGAGGTCGGGCGAGTATTAATCCAGATGGGCGCGATGCCTAAAGAGGCGATGACGGCGAAGGGCGAACTGAAAAAGATCACCCCGATGTCTTACGGCCCGTTTTATAAACCCGGTTCTCCATTCAGGGGAAAGCTCTGCACGATGGGCGAAGCGGGAACGCCTTTCGTTTTGACAGGTCGCGTATGGGCATTTGATACGAAGCGTCCGATTGCAGGCGCGGTGCTGGAACTGTGGCACGTCGACACGCAGGAGAAGTATTCCGATGGCGTTAATGATTTTAGAAACCGCGGGCGGCTGATTTCATCCGAGACCGGCGCTTACGAAGTCGAGGGCATTCGCCCAATCCCCTATCGACCCAACGCATCGGGCGCTCCTGACTTCTGGCGGTGCGCGCATTTCCATTTGCTTGCAGTCAGCCCCGGATACAAACCGCTCGTTACAGAAATTCATTTTCAGGGCGATCCCAGAAAGAGCGATCCGATGTATCGCCCGGAGAATGCCATCGCGGTAGAAAAGCGCGAGATCAACGGCAAGAGCTTCGAGACCGGAGTCTTTGATATCGTGCTGGAGCGCGACCCAGGCTCGAAGTGATACGAAGCTTTCGAAGAAAAACAGGAATCGCTTTCCATTGTGAGCGAAGGAGAGGGAAATAGTCTTTCTCAAGAATCATTCAGGTCGCCGCTAACGCCCTGACAGGATGAAAAGCTGAGAGGCGCGAGTCAGTCGCAGAATGTGCGCTCACATTCCGACTCCAGACTCCAGACTCACGACTCCAGACTTTTCTTAGGAGGATATATGCAGATTCGTAGAATGATTTTCGGAGTATTTTTCACTGCCGTGATGCTCGTAAGCGCGCTGGCGCAGAACGCGCAGCAGCGTTCGCCGCTTGATGGGCGAAACTATGGAGTGGTCTACGATATCCCGGCCACCGCACAAGTGAAAGTTCGCAAGGACGTACCCTATCTAAAAGATGAACGTGGCACGCTGGCCATTGACATCTACTCGCCACCCGATGCGAAGGCAGGCGAGCGGCGTCCGGCTGTCGTCTTCATCAATGCAGTCGGCGACCAGGGCGATAACAAAGTCAAAGACTGGGGAATTTATAAATCGTGGCCTCGACTGGTTGCCGCTCACGGGCTGATCGGCATCTCGATGGATGCCGACGGCACTCGCATTCAGGAGAGTCTGCGCGGCGTCTTCGAATTTCTGACCAACAAGGGCGCCGACCACGGCATAGACGGCGCGCGTCTCGGCCTGTACGCCGCGTCGGCCAATGTCACAGGCACGACGCAATACCTTGCGAGCGAGTTTGCCGCCAAAGGCATTCGCGCTGCTGCGTTGTATTACGGCGGCGTGCCAGCGGCGCAGATTCGCGCGGATTTGCCCACGCTCTTTATCGTCGCCGAAGGTGATGCGCCGCGTATGGGATCGGCGCTCGCCGCGCTGTGGCAGCGGGTCATCGAAGCGAAGGCTCCCTGGTCATTGCAGTTCGCCAAAGGGCTGCCTCACGCTTTCGATGCCTTCTCGGATAACGATGACTCGCGCCGCATCCTGCAACAGACGATTGCCTTCTGGAAATCGCATCTGGAGCCGGTGCCGCAACCTTCGTGGCAACCATCCGCCGCCCGCGAAATAGTTGCTGCCACCTACGGCAATGATGCGCAACGCACTGTTGATCTCCTGAGCGACTGGATCAAATCCAATCCGACCGACACAGTGGCGCTCACGCAATATGGTCGCGCGCTCAGTCAACTGCGCCGCTTCGATGACGCCACTGCCGCGTATGAAAAAGCGATGTCGCTCGGCGCAAATGAGCCGGGGGTTTTCGCAGGTCTGGGACAGATCAAATTCGGTCAGCGGCAGTTTGAACAGGCGATCCCGCTTTTGACTCGCGCCATCGAAGCGGGCGCGCGCAACAGTCTGATGTATGGGCAACTCGCCTCGGCTCAACTTCACACAGGGCGATATGAAGAGGGGATCAGGAACTATGAAAAAGCGTTTGAAGCGGGCATCCCGCCCGGAGCGAACACTCGCGGAGTGGCCTACTTCAACATGGCCTGCGGGTATGCCAGGCTCGGACAGAAGGGCAAGGCTCTTGACACGCTCGCCAACGCTATCGCGGAAGGCTTCACCAATCGCGAGGCATACGAGACCGACGAAGACCTGGCGTCGCTGCGCTCAGAGCCGCGCTTTCAGGAGATGCTTACGCGATTGCCAAAATCCTGAAGCGTGGTGAGCCTGTTTCTCTTCACCGAGAAAAGCGCATCGCTCGACAACAAAGAGATGAACATGTTCAATCGATCAGGTTCCAAAGGAACGGGCCGCAAAATTCTGGTCACGATGGGTTTAATTCTGCTTTGGACTCTGGCTGTCATTGCTGTGGTATTGGCTGAGGCGATCTGGTTCGCGCACCCGGCGGTTGATCGAGGGAATTCGGCGTCAATCGAGAAGCATCTGGTGCAAAAGCTCAACGATGCAACAGAGGATCGTCGGTTGGGCAGCGCGGCTCTCGTATTAGTGCAAGGCGGTAAGATCGCCGCAGAACATGGTTTTGGCGTTGCGAATGCTGAAACACAGTCTCCTGTGCAGACCGATCAAACGCTTTACATAGTTGGATCGGTGAGCAAGGCCGTCACCGCCTGGGGTGTCATGAGGCTTGTGGAGGAAGGCAAGTTTGGTCTGGATGAACCTGTGATGCGACATCTCAAGCGGTGGCGTTTTCCGGGCAGCGAAGCATTCGGGGACAAAGTAACGGTCAGGCATCTGTTGAGCCATACGGCAGGAATAGATGATGGCTTTGGCTTCAGCGGCTTTTCACCGGGTGAGGAAATACAGACGGTGGAAGAATCACTCACCTATCCAAAAGATACGAATAGCGGTGAGCCTCATGGCGTCACAGTCGTGAGAGAGCCGGGCAAGGCCATGTCTTATTCGAGCGCAGGTTATACAATCTTGCAACTTTTGATCGAGGAAGTCACAAACCAATCGTTTGCCGGTTATATGCAAGAGGCTGTTTTGCGTCCGTTGGGGATGACGAAATCAAGTTACGATCTGGATGCGATTGTCTCCGAGGACCGCGCGCAGGATTTGGCCGCCAGTTATGACGCGGATCTAAAACCCCATCCTCATCGTCGATACACGGCTCAGGCTGCGGTGTCGCTTCGCACGACGCCTCACGGCCTGGCTCAATTTGTTCTGGCCTACACCCGGAAGAATCCGGTACTCAACGAGGAGACGCTCAAGCAGATGATGACGCCTCAGCGGGGGACAGCCGGAACCTGGGGCCTGGGTCAGACGCTTCATGTGGTGAACGATGCTGGCGGCTATGTAGTGGGGCATGGTGGCGGAGTATTTCCCGCCTCGGGTGCGATGATGTTGGTCAATCCTGCGACCGGCAATGGCTTTGTCCTGATGAGTTCAGGGGGACGAGGGGCGACGAACCAACTCGTGCATGACTGGGTTTACTGGGAAACGGGAAAGATGACAATTGAGGGACGGCGGCAAATCTTCTACGACCGGCTAAAAGGCCCGGTGCCGGTGGCGATTATTTTGGGAGCGATCACGCTCGCGTTGTGGAGGCTGTCGAGGCGTCGCGGATCGCTCGATTCACCAAACAGCAATGATTCAGGAGGTCAAATATGAAACTCGCTGTTGTTTTATCAATTATGCTTTTGTCATCCGTTTGTTCCGGTCAGGCTCCGCGCATAGCGGACAAGAATGCGCCTTCGAAAATAATGATCGCCTCGAAGGAAGAACCGGGCCAGCGGCTCAGGGTGACAGGAACGGTTTTCGATGAGGAGGGAAAGCCGATTGAAGGCGTTTCCATTTACGTTTATCACACAGACGCAAAAGGCTTATACACTCCTACGGATAACGACAACCGAAACCCACGGCTTCGCGGTTATATGCGAACAGACCGCGAGGGCCGCTATGAATTCAGAACCATCAAACCCGGCTCTTACCCGAATACGCGCAACCCCGCGCACATTCATTACGTCGTCACGGCTCCGGGTTACAGGGAAAGAGTTTTCGAGATAGTCTTCGAAGGCGATCCGTTCATCAATGATCGAATCCGAGATGACGCGAAACGGGAAGACAGCGCGTTTTCAATAAGGCAGCTTGAGCGAGGCAGTGATGGCGCGTTGTGTGTTCAGGATATAAAACTGCGACGCGAGTGACAAAGGAGCAAAAGAGATATCCCCTTGTCCCGATAAGAAAGCCGATCCGAACTTCGAGTCGCTGCGCTGCAGTCCGCGCTTCGAGGCCCTGATCGATGGAAAGAATCAATGAGGAGGATTTGAAGATGAGAGGCAGGCTCAGATTATTTCAATGCATGGTCTTCGGATTTCTTTTCTCGTTGTGCGCTGATGCTTCGGCGCAAACCTACCGACAGTGGGGCAACCTCAAATCCGGCCCTTACGCGGTCGGGTTCAAGGTCGTTCGCGCTGGCGACAACTCACAAACCGCTCAAAAATCTGACTCTCGTCCTGTAAATATATGCGTCTGGTATCCGGCAAAGAGGAAGCCCGGAGCATCTCGTATGACCGTCGAACAATACGCATACCTTGGTCGCACGATTGAAAAAGGTTCTGAGTTGAGCGAGGAAGAAAAGCGTCTCTTGCAAAAAGAATTGCGTGGGTTCTATGAAAACGCTGACAGCCTCGCGTTCGGCAGTATCCCCGACAGCAAGTGGAATACATTTATGCAGATGAGGAGCGCGGCGATGCTCGACGCCGAAACCGCGAAGGGTCGCTTCCCTCTCATAATCGGAAAGAGCGACCCGTTCGATCACTTTCCTCTCGACGAATATCTCGCCAGTCATGGTTACATTGTCGCTCGCGCAATGGGGGCGCAGTCCGAACCTTCGCCTGTGGCCGATCTTCGCTGCCTTGAACTGGCGATGAAGTTTCTGCAAAACGATGCGAGCGTCGATAGCGACAGAATCGGAGCCATAGGATTCAGCATCGATGCTTTCCCGGCTTACCTGCTGGCGATGAAGAGCGCGGAAGTAGACGCCCTCATTGCGATGGACAGCCCCATTTTCACAAGAGAGTTCGCAAGCGGCCTGCGAATGATCCCTTTCTACAACGTCGAAAAGCTCAAAGTCCCATTCCTTCACATGGGCCTTAGGAAGGAAATCGAGAAAGAGGAGAGACCAGGCGATTTTGATGCTCTGCGCCATTCAAAAAGGTTCAGATTCCTGCTCAACGACGAAAGAGTATCCCACGCAGATTATTCGGCTCACGGAGTGCTTGCGACGACTCTGCTCAATGTGCGCGGCAAGAGCAGTAGCGTCGCAAGAGAAGCTTTCGAATGGACGTGGCGATATGCGCTTCATTTCTTCAACGCCTGTTTGAAAGATAATCGAAAGAGCATCGTCTTTATAAGCAGACGACCCGAAGCCAATGGCGTCCCGCGAGGGTTCCTGACTCTTGAAATCAAAAACGCTCAGGGGGCCGACAAAGCCCCGCCCAGATGAGTCAACGATGCAGTTGCGATGAACGATCCCGGCGATAGAGGGATGCGGGAAGCAAAGCGGCTGCGATAGAATGCTTCAAGGCGACTCTCAATCTGATCGCACTGATTCGGCGATGAATGCGAGAAGACAAATCATTGAGCGAACATTGAATGCGCTCAAACAACGATGAAGCGGAAAGGAATATCATTTGATGAGGTCTTCAGGTAAAGGATTTCGCACGCGCGCTCTTGTCGCTGCGTCTCTGCTTGTATTTGTTTTTTCTCTTCCCACTGCGTTCGGTCAGTCCAAATCGGATGCCGAGTTTGATCGCCTGCGCGAAAGCGTTCAGAAGAAACTCAACGAGTTTTACGCAGCTGGAGAGTTTCCCGGAGCGACTATAGGTTTCGTTCTCGCCGACGGTCGCTCGGCTTCCGTGTCCGCAGGTTTTTCAGACACGGAAAACAAAACGCCGCTCCGCCCGACGGACAAATTGCAGGCGGGCAGCATCGGAAAAACTTACGCCGCCGCCGCCATCTTGCAGGCCGCCCAGGATGGCAAAATCAACCTCGACGACAAAATCGAAAAGTGGCTCGGCGGCGAAGCGTGGTTCAATCGCTTGCCCAACTCCAGAGACATAACACTTCGAATGCTGATGAATCATTCGAGCGGGATTCCTGAACACGTTCTCGACAAACAGTTCATCGAGGCTTTGAAGAAAAATCCCGACCGCGTGTGGAAGCCTGAAGAGATGCTTGCATACATTTTCGACAAGCCGCCTCTTTTCGCTGCAAACAAGGGCTGGTCTTATGCCGACACGAACTACATCGTCGCCGGTATGATATTCGAGCGCGCGACGAAAAAAAATCTCTACGATGAAGTCACTCGCCGCATACTTCGACCGCTCGGACTCAAACACACCGTTCCCGCAGACAAGCGAGTCATACCGGGACTCGTCAACGGATATTCAAATCCCGACGGGCCTTTCGGATTCGGCGGCAGGGTGATCATCGACGGCAAGTTCATAATCAATCCTCAATTCGAATGGACGGGCGGCGGATTCGCTTCGACTCCCGAAGACCTCGCGCGATGGGCGAAGGCGATGTATGAAGGCAAAGTGTTCAACAAACAGATGCTCGGCGAGATGTTGAATGGAGTTGACGCATCGGGCGGGCGCGGCGCGGGCGGAAAATACGGGCTTGCCTGTCAGATGAGACCGAGCGAGTGGGGCGAAACTCTGGGCCACAGCGGTTTCTTTCCCGGATACATCTCGAATATGGAATACTTCCCTCAACACAAAATCGCCGTCGCCGTTCAGGTCAACACCGATGACGGGCGAAGGCTCAAAAGACCGTTTCGCCAGTTCGTATTCGAGACCGTGAAGATCATCCTGAGCGAGACGGCGGTGAAGAAAGCTGCGTGATCGAACGAAGAATTATCTGACCAGTGGCCAATCATCACCTTCATCGAAAAGGAAGGGAGTTATGAGAAAGAGTATACCTTTGCTTGTGCTGCTCATCTTTGCCTTCAGTTACGCGGGCGCGGCGCAAAGTCAGAAATCTCAACCGGTCGCCTTCATCGGCGTCAATGTTGTGCCGATGGATCGAGAGCGAATAATCGAAAATCAGACGGTCATCATTCGCGATGGCCGCATTGCTGAAATAGGCCCTTCGGCAAAGGTCAAAATTCCTCAAGGCGCTTTGAGAGTCGAAGCTCAGGGCAAGTATCTCATGCCGGGACTCGCCGAGATGCACGGACACCTTCCACATCCGAATCAGGGTGAAGCTGTAGCGAATTCGTTTCTCGTCCTCTTCGTCGCAAACGGCGTCACTACGGTTCGCGGGATGTTCGGGTTTCCGAATCACCCTGCCTTGCGCGACCGCATAGCGAAAGGCGAAGTCCTCGGCCCGCGGCTCTACGCAGCAAGCCCTGCTCTGAGCGGCCAGAGCGTACCAAACGCGGAAGAAGCTGAAAAACTCGTGCGCAAGTACAAACAGGACGGATTCGATCTCGTGAAGGTTCACGAAGGTTTGAGCAAGGAATCGTTTGATCGAATCGTGAAGGTCGCAAATGAAGTAGGCATCCGACTGGGCGGCCACATACCGAACGATGTCGGACTTGAGCGCGCGCTCAAAGCTCGTCAGTCTTCGATTGAACACCTAAGTAGGTAGCCAAAAGTTA
>DLHY01000027.1 GCA_002483445.1 Blastocatellia bacterium UBA7656 | reverse complement strand
GTTCGACAAGCTGCCAGCTTGTCGTTGCTTCGAGCAACGGACGTTGCTTTCCAGAGACGAGAGGTGAAAGCCTGCGACAAGCTGGCAGCTTGCCGGACAACGCGGCGACTCTGCGGTTTATACCCCTCTCGTCGTTGACGGATTCGAATCGATTTGTAGCGTCCGCAAAATTCGGTGGCATCGACAGATTCTTCGAGTTTTTCTGCTTCCTGAGTGGGGATTTCTGGCTGAAGCAAGCCGGCGATTGACCTCTTTTTCCTTTATACTTTTTCCTTTTTCCTTTCAAAGTATGTACCGGCTGAGGTCTTCGTTTTTGACTATATCGGCCAACTGGCTGCTGATGTATGCGGCATCGATGACGACTTTCTTCTCTTCCAGATCAGGCCCCTCGAATGAATACTCATCCAGGACCTTCTCCATTATCGTGTGGAGTCGGCGCGCGCCTATATCTTCGGTCTGCTCGTTGACGGAAAAAGCGAAATTGGCGAGCGCGTCTATCGCGTCATCGGTGAAACTCAGTTCTATGCCTTCGGTCCCAAGAAGAGCGACGTATTGTCGGACGAGCGAGTTTTTCGGCTCGGTCAATATCCGTTTGAAGTCATCGATTGTGAGCGGATTCAACTCGACGCGAATCGGAAATCGGCCCTGAAGTTCGGGGATCAGATCAGAGGGCTTGGCTACGTGAAACGCGCCCGCCGCGATAAACAGTATGTGATCCGTCCGAACCATGCCGTAGCGGGTGTTGACGTTCGTGCCTTCGACGATGGGGAGGATATCGCGCTGGACGCCCTCGCGCGATACATCAGGCCCGTGTCCGCCCTCGCGTCCGGCGATCTTGTCTATCTCGTCGAGAAAAACTATGCCTGAAGATTCAACCCGTTCGATGGCCGCTCGCGCCACCTGATCCATATCGATCAGCTTCTGTTCTTCTTCCTGAACGAGATATTCCATCGCCTCTTCGACGCGCATCTTTCTCACACGCGGGCGATTACCGAACATATTGGGAAACATATCCCGGAGATTGATGTCCATCTCCTCGACGCCCTGCGGAGTGAAGATTTCGAAATGGCCGGGCATATTGCGTTCCTGCACTTCGAATTCGACTATTCGATTATTCAATCTTCCTTCGCGCAACTGCTGGCGGAGTTTTTCCCGCGTGCGCTCGAAATGATCCGGGCTGCCTTCCTCCTCCGAGTCATCTTCGGAGAGGCGGTTTCGCGGAAGCAGAAGATCGAGCAATCTCTCTTCTGCGTTCTGCTCGGCTTTATCGGCTATCTCGGCGATTTTTTCTACGCGCACAAGTTCGATGGATATCTCGACCAGATCGCGAATGATCGCTTCCACATCGCGCCCGACATAACCGACTTCGGTGAATTTCGACGCTTCGACTTTGAGGAAAGGCGAATTCGACATCCTTGCCAATCGACGGGCGATTTCAGTTTTGCCGATTCCGGTCGAGCCGATCATTATTATGTTTTTCGGTATGACATCCTGAGCCATATCCTGCGGCAGTTTCTGGCGTCGTATGCGATTGCGAAGGGCGATGGCAACGGCGCGCTTGGCTGCATTCTGGCCGACGACATACTTGTTAAGCTCCTCGACGATCTGGCGCGGGGTCATCTCGTCGAGCCTTTTCCTCTCTGCTACTTCACCTGAAAGATAAATGACCATAATATCCGGGGGATGGGAAATCAGGAAAGTGCGGGAGTGTGGGAGTGTGGGAGAAGAAGATTCATCACTCCCATACCCCCACGCCCCCATACTCCCATACTCCCTTTCACCTTTTCACCTTTAATCCATGTCAGCAAAAAATTATATCTCTTCGATCACGAGGTTTGAATTCGTGTAGATGCAGATTTCTCCGGCGATCCTCAAAGCCTCCTGAGCAATCTCTTTCGCCGAAAGACTGGTGTGGCGCAACAGGGCGCGAGCGGCAGCCGTCGCATAAGGGCCGCCCGATCCGATGGCCACTATTCCGTCATCAGGTTCGATGACATCTCCGCCGCCCGATATCACGAGCGAGACGGTTTCATCCGCGACTATAAGCAAGGCTTCGAGGTGGCGGAGGTACTTGTCCGTGCGCCATTCTTTGCCAAGCTCGACGGCTGCGCGCTGGAGATTGCCACGATACTGTTCGAGCTTCGCTTCGAAGCGCGCAAAGAGAGTGAAGGCATCGGCGGTCGAGCCTGCAAAGCCCGCGATGATCTTGTCGTTGTAGAGGCGGCGGACTTTTCTGGCATTCGCTTTCATAACAGTGCGGTCAAAAGTCACCTGTCCGTCGCCGGCCACGGCTACGCGCGAGTCGCGTCGGACGGCGATGATCGTCGTGCTGCGTATGACAGGATTCACTTCGGATTGAAATTCTCTGCGGCGCATAAATGGCGACTATAATGCCCGCTTCAGGGGTTGTCAAGAAAGCCACATTTCATGCTGACTCTTTGGCAAGCAAAAGCGATTTGATATAGTTTCATCATCCTGCAAGATGAGTGATAAGTTTCTACTGAAAGGCTCGGCTCAGATGCGAAGGCTGCTCAAGGTTGCTGCGGCGCTGATGATTTCGTTCGCCTTTGCTGACGCCGCGCGAGCCGACACCGCTCCGCAATGGGTGATGGCGGCGCTGAAAACTCCTCTCGTTGATTATGACAACAGCGTGCCTTACATAGTTCTGATGGATGAGCATGTGACGACCGTCCGGGACAGCGGCAGAGCGGAGACCCGTTGGCGCTCGGTCGTTCGCATACTCACGCAGGAAGGACGCGCCGCCGCTCGTCGCGAGATTTATTACGACAGCCAGATTCATATCTCCGATCTGCGCGCCTGGCACATCCGCTCGGATCAGCAGGTCTTCGAGCTTGAGCGCGACAAGGTGACTGAACAGTCGCGCTATGACGATCTCTACAGCGATATAAAATCCAAGGTGATGCGCTTAGGAGAAGTCGAAGTGGGATCGGTCGTAGCCTTCGAATGGACGCAGAAAGAAAAGCCGCTGGTCAATCAGGACTATCATTTTTTTCAATCCCGCGCGCCCGTAGTCGTTTCCAGATATCAGATCAACGTGCCTTCGGACTGGCGCGTTGACTCGGTTCTGTTCAATCACTCTCCGATTGACCCCAAGGTGGAAAACAGCAGTTATACGTGGCAGATCGAAAATATTCCTCCCATCAGGGAAGAACCCTGGATGCCCGACACTGTCGGGCTTGCGCCTTATCTGGCGGTTTCCTACTACCCCGTGCGAGGAGAGACGGCGCGAAAGAGCGTCTCTTCGTGGCAGGACGTTTCGCGCTGGGCCGATCAGTTGATGCGAAGAGAACCGCGCGCAAAAACTATCATCGAAGCGAAAGCTAAGGAGCTTGCGGCGAATTCAGATTCCGAACTTGAAAAGGTGAAGGCTCTCGCGCGATGGGTGCAGCGAAGCATCCGATATGCTTCGATTCAACTGAGCGCCATCGGAGGCTATCGCCCGAACCCAGCCGATGTTGTGCTGCGCAAAGGCTATGGCGATTGCAAGGACAAATCCGCTCTGCTTCAGGCTATGCTGCGGGCTATAGGCGTAGAGTCTTACCTCGTGCTGGTTTATTCGGGCGATGCGACGAGAGTGCGCGCGGAGTTTCCATCTCCGTTGCAGTTCAATCACGCGATCATAGCAATCGCTATAAATTCGGATTTGCCGTCGAGCGCAAATGATCCGCGACTCGGACGATTTCTCTTTTTCGATCCCACAGACGACACGACGCCCGTCGGCCAGTTGCCTTTTTATCTTCAGGGCAGCCTCGGGCTTGTGGTGAAAGGTGAAAGCGGCGATCTCATCAGATTGCCCGCGCAGTCGGAAGAAGCAAACGCGCTGCGGCGCGATATAGAAGTCGAAGCGGGCGCGTCAGGCGAGATCGTAGCGCGAGTCAGGGAAGTCTACATCGGGCAGATGGCGGCTATAGCGCGGCGGCGCATCCAGTCATCGAGCGCGGACGATTATGCTCGTGAGATGGGATCGCGCGTCTCCCGCGATATCCCCGGCGCTGTGATCAGTGAATTGAAGATAACCGGACAGGCGGAGCTTGATGAGCCGTTGCGCATAGAGTATGAAATCCGCGCCGCAGGCTACGCGAACAGAATGAGCAGGCTGATGGTCATCCGCCCGCTGCCGCTGCGCGCATGGCAATTCCCCGCATTCACTCAGGCGGAACGATTTTCGCCTGTGCGATTCGACATGAAATCAATTCAGGAAGACACCGTTAGAATCAATCTGCCTCCGGGATTCCGGATCGATGAATTGCCGTCAGGGACTAACCTTGCTAGCAGCTTCGGCGAATTCAAGCTCAATCATCAGGCGCAGGATCGAAAGGTCGTCGTCCGCCGACGGCTTGCGATAAAAGCGCAAACGATCAGCGCCTCTGAGTATGCGGATGTAAAACGATTTTTCGACGCGGCGCAATCAGTCTCGCAGGCAAGCATAGTTCTGGTGAGCGAATAGCTATACGACCGAAGCCTCTATGATGCAGAACTCCATCTCTTCGCCAACCGACAATTGATCAGGACGGAAGCGGAAAACTCCGTCGCTCTTCTCGACTATAAGCGATTCGGAATCGATCAGGTTCGTGACTCTGATCCGGTCATTGGCTCCTGCGGTTCGCGCCAGATGTGAGATGTCGAAAGAAGCCTCTTTGAATTCGTGCCACGCTTCGGAAATCTGTCCGAGATAAGCGACTGCGCGTTCCGAATTTTTTCTCGCGAAGGCCACCGCGCCCCATACCCGGCTGTCGAACAACTCGAATGATCCGTTTTTGAAAACTTCCTGAGATGTGACAGCGAGAATTCGCTCATAACCGCGCTTGAGATCATCGTCGGCAGGTTCATCAGTAAGAGGCTTGATCCGTTGAACGGGAAGCCTTTCGCGTTTTCCTTCCATCTGTCCCTCGTGAATGAGAGTCGAAGCGGGGAGCGAGAGAAGCAGGGCTGCAGACGCGAGGTTGGCTTCTCGATTGAAGGCAGAAGCGGCTCTCGGCTCATCGTGGTTTTCGATGAAGCAGAGCGCGCTTTTGAAATCATTTGAGATTGCAGCCAGCCGCTCGTTGACCATCGCGGCGTTGCGGGCAACGAGCGCGTCATAGAGCTTCTTTTCATAAGCCAGATCGAAGCCCAGATCGACGAGTTGCTGTTCTTTGCCCCAGTAGGTTTCGGCGATGAAAACGAAGTCGGGCTTTTCTTTCTTCACTGCATTGATGGCTTCGCTCCAGAATTCCGCGGGCATCCTTTCATCGAACCACTGATCGGGCATATCGGGATACCACTGCCGGCGGAAATAATCCCTCAGCACGAGCATAGCCATATCGCAGCGCACGCCGTCAGCGTAATCAGCGATCCATCGCAGCACATCCGTCATTCGAGATCGGAGTTTACGGTTCGTGTAATCGAGTTGCGACGTGTCGTGCCACGGCGGATAGAAAGGGTCGCGGCCAAACGCGATGACCTCGCCCGACGGATGCAGAAAGTATTCGCCTGTCTGTTGATTGCGCGCCTGTGAGTTGCTGCGAATGAAAAGTTCAGGGTCTTCTTCGATCCACCCGGAATCAATCGCCATGTGATTGGAGACGAAATCCACGATGACGCGGAGTCCGACAGCGTGAGCGCGCGTGACCAGATCGCGAAACTTCTTCTTGCCGCCCAGCGCGCGATTGAATTTGTAGTCGGGGACGGCGTAGGGCGATCCTTCGAAATCCTCAGCGGTGATCTTCGATATTCTCAGCGCCCCGCGGCTGATTTCCCATACGCCCATCGGCCATAAGGTGTCGAATCCGAGCCGGGAGATATGCTCAAGCTCGGTTGCGGTTATTTGATCGAATGATTGACAGTGCAGTCGTGTGTTGATTTCGTATATTCGCAAAGTGTCCTGTCGTCAGAGACCCGCCGACGGGCGGGGAGCAGAGTTATTCTCAAGTCCGTCAAGCCATGAAAAACGGACTGCTTCAGCGAGGTACTGCCTTTTGTCAAAGGGCAAGGCCTGTAGATAGTTGTCTCGATTTCTCAGCCCATCTTCAGTGATGGCCCGGAGGACTTCCTTGCCGCGCGGACTGAGTGAAACCAAAAGCTGCGGGCGGTGAGAGTTGGATTCATAATTGAGATCTAATAACTCAATCTGTTGCATACGTTTGCACAACTGGCCGGTTGCTGTTCTGTCCCTGACCATGTGCTCGGCCAGAACGCGAAGCAGAACGTCTGCTTCCCCAAGACAATGAACCGCCAGAAGAACCTGATAATGCTCAAGTGTCGTATTATGGGAGGCCGCCGCGCGGGCGTAGAAATCGTCGAGAGTCCTAAGATAGCTTCGCGCCGTCGTGAGTTGTTGGTAAATGTCTGTTGTTATCCCATTTACCTCTTTTTCCGAAGACATTCTTCACACTCCTATTGCAACTGGCTCATTCTACAAGTATCTTGTATCATGTGCATTTACGTGCTATGGTATGCGATGCATTACAGGATGTCAACCATCGTTTCCCTGATTGAATCCAATTGCGAGGCGCTTCCATCAAAGAGGAGCGCCTTTTGGTTCGGTGGAAAAAGGCAAAGAAAGGCATAATGAAAGTCAGGATGGACAAAGACATATTGGGAACCTCAGATGACACCCAGGAGGATTTCGGCCCGGCAGGTGGGATAGAGCGCATCGTCGCGGAAATTGATGAGGAGACGGCTGAATCGCTCTGGGAGGCGGTAGGCGTCGAAGAGGAGGAGCCTGCTGAAGCGCCGGAAGAGGCCGCCGAAGACGTCGATGTAGACCTTGAGCCTGGAAAAGATGAATCCCTCGATCCGATGCGCCTTTACCTTCGCGAAATGAGTTCCGTTCCGCTGCTCACTCGCGAAGACGAAATACGCATAGCCAAGCGCATAGAGCGTGGAAACAAGCGGATTTATAAAGCCCTGTCGCGTTCCTTCATAACTATAGAGGAAGTGCGCGATCTGGCCGACGATCTCGAAGAAGGAAGGATCAATCCTCAGGACATAGTCGATATAGCCACCGATCCTGAATCGGAAGAGGCTCTCGAAGAGCGACGCGAAGAGATGCGCCAGCAGGTAATGGCCGAATTCGGCGAGATACTCAAGATTCACGACAAGCTGATGAAGCTTTCCGTCAAAATCGAGGCCGAACCGAAAACTTCACGCAAGCTCAAGAGAATGCGCCGCCAGTACGCGCATCAACTCATAGATATGTCGAAGCGTCTCCGCAATTTCACCTTCGCGCACGAAACGCGCCAGCGATTCATGAAATCCATCGAATCGGTCGTCAGACAGGTCAGGAGCGCGGAGGCGGAGCTTGGCAAAATCGAGAAGGCGCTCGAATCCAAACGTCGCAAGGACGTCGCTGAACTTAAAAGGCAGCAGCGCGCTTTGCGCAAGACTATTCGCGAAACGGAGCGATTCTATGCAGCGTCGGCTGTCGACATCAAACGCACCTATCAGACGATAATCAGCGCTGAAGCCGAAGTCGAACAAGCCAAGCGAGAAATGATCGAAGCCAATCTGCGGCTGGTCATCTCGATAGCCAAGAACTACATCAATCGCGGGTTGCACTTCCTCGATCTCATTCAGGAAGGCAACATCGGATTGATGCGCGCGGTTGAAAAATTCGACTGGCGTCGAGGTTACAAGTTTTCCACTTACGCGACGTGGTGGATTCGTCAGGCCGTCACGCGCGCCATCGCCGATCAGGGCCGGACGATCCGCGTCCCTGTCCACATGGTCGAAGTCATTAACAAGATACTTCGAACTCAACGACTCATGGTGCAGGAACTCGGTCGCGAGCCTACGCACGAAGAACTCGCGCGCCGCGTCGATATGCCAGCGTGGAAGGTTCGCAAGGCGCTCAAGATCGCCCAGCAGCCCATCTCGCTTGAAACCCCTATCGGGGACGACGGCGAGACGACTATCGCAAGCTTCATCGAAGACCGCCGCTCGGCTAATCCCGCGGAGACCGCCATCACGAACAATCTCCGCGAACTGACCGAAGACGTTCTCTCGACCCTGACGCTGCGCGAAAAAGAGATCATCAAGATGCGCTTCGGACTCGACCAGTCAGGCGAAGAGCGCACGCTCGAAGAAGTGGGAAAACACTTCAACGTCACGCGCGAGCGCATACGCCAGATCGAGGCGAAAGCCCTGGCCAAGCTGCGCCATCCGTCGCGCTCCCGACGATTGAGAGCGTTCCTCGACGGAACAGCTATCATCCCTTGAGTCGAGTGAAATATTTTCCTCAGCAAAGCGGGGCCGAAAGGCTCCGTTTCATTTTGTGAGCGCCTCGCCTATAGCCTGGAGATTTCGCGCGGGCGTGTCTGTCGGAACCGAACAACCGGGCGCGATGATCAGCCCTCGCTCGCCCATCTCAGAAACGGTTTCGACAACCTGTTCTCTCATCTCCGGCGCAGACAGATGCGCGGCAGTCGCTTCATTGATACCGCCCATCACGGTCTTGCCTGATCGCGCGCGCCCTTCTTCAAGGGTCGGAGCCGTAGCAGCGTGCGACCAGTTGATGGCTGTGGCCGGATAATCGAGCAGCGAATCGAAATGAAGCCTTTTACCATGAATGTGCAGAACGTTAAACGGCGCTTCTTTCACGGCTTCGAGTATTTTCAGATCGAACGGACGGCCCCACACTCGGTATTCTTCCTCAGTCATCACATCTTCGCTGGCCGCGCTCACGGAAAGAAAAATTCCTGACGCGCCTCTTCCAACGGCTTCTTTCGCATAGCTGGCAAGCGACCGGGCGATATTCTCCATCGCCACAAGCAGAGTATCGTGGAATCGTTCGCGCGCTTTCTGCAATGCGCCTGAACGGGCCAGCCTGCGCGCAGTCGTCCACGGGCAGAAGATAGTTTCAATGAAGAGAGCTTCCGCGCCTATCTCTTCGCTGATTATGGAAAGCGCGGTGAGTTGTTCATCCCAGCACGGATGATTTCCGCTCACCGGCTCGATTCTTTTCCAGTCATCTTCGGTTTCGAGTGCGTCGATTCCTTCGGGCAAAGGATACGGATAGTCATTCATGACTTTCAAAAAATCCATATCGTAAGCGCGGAAGAAATCCACTTCAGCTTCCGCATGTTTTCGGCCCGACATGTGTTGAAGCCCGAAATGATACCAGAAACCGAACGGCGGGCGGTCAACCTCCTGCGCGCGGAGAGCTTTCATCACACGCTCGATTTTGTTCAAAGCAACCTCCCTGTCTCACCTGTCATCAAGTTGAAACTCTATTGATCCGGGTCTCGGCGCGCAACCTTTGCAAGCCGTCTGTTTCGACGCATTCATTGCAAGGAACAAACTACGGCAGCGCGGGTTCAAATTGTTTGACTCTTGATTAGCGCGCCGCGCCAGTGTAAAACGAATGCGTAACGGATAAAATAAGCCGCCTCGCGTCGGCTCTTGCATGAGGAGAACTTTATGAGAGTTTTCAAAATGATCGCGTGCGTCGTCCTTTCGCTCTCCCTGTCCGCAATCGCGCAATCGAACAAGCCACAGGAAGCGGCTAAGACCGCCGAGCAGAAGAAAGCGAAAGAAGAGCTTGAGAAAAAAGCCCTCGCTCTGGTCGAGGAAATAATCAAAGAGATGTCTTCTTTGCGTCTCGCGGAAAATCGCATACTCGTTCAGGCCACTCTCGGCGATCTGCTCTGGAAGCACGACGAAAAGCGAGCGCGAATCTTTTTCAAACAATCGCTCGATCAAATGGCTGAGATCACCATCAATAACAAACAAGAGCTAGACCCTTTGAAGACTTATCAGTCTAACCTGAGCAATCAGGCGCGCGATCAACTGCGTCAGGAGGTACTGCAAATAATCGCGCGGAGAGATGCCCGTCTGGCGCGCGATTTCCTGCGCAATAACCGTCAGAATCTTCGCGCCCCCGGCGCTCATCCCGCTTATGATGAAACTGCGGCTCAGGAGATCAATCTCGCGTCGCAGATAGTGGCGACCGATCCGAAAGAAGCTTTTCAGATCGCCGAAGAGCATCTCGAAAAAGGATTCCAGCAGGGATTGATCCAACTGCTGACTAAACTCAGAGAGAAGGACTCTCAGCTTGGCGACCGCCTCGCGGACGCGATCATGAAAAAACTCAGATCAGTCAACCTCTCTGAAGATCACGCCGCCGCCTCATTCGCTTTCGTGCTGCTGCGCGCGGCGCTTCACCCCGATGGGGGCAATGATGAAGAGGACGAGCCGCGCGCGCCTAAAGCCGCGACCGCGGCGAATCTCGATGAGAGGATGATTCAGGAATTGATGAGCATGGTGGTGAACGCCGCGCTTACCCGCCCGACCAGCAATCCCAAGAAGAAAGATGAAGATGAGGATGAAGAACCGGGCGAATATCTGCTGATGGAACTCGAATCGATGATCAAGGATGTTGAAAAGTACGCCCCCGCCCGCGCGGCTGCGCTCAAGGCGAGGATCGCTGAAATCAACGTAGACGAAGACCCGGAGGAAAAGAAGGCGGCGGAATTCGAGTCTGTTATGGAGAATGGCTCCGCTGACGCATTGATCGCAGCCGCAGCGAAAGCGCCTGACGAGATGCGCGATAACCTCTATCAGCAGGCGGCTATGAAAGCCTTCGCAGACGGCAACACGGACAAGGCGAAGCAAATAATCAATGAGCATTTTTCAGACCCCGACCGGCGCGATCAGATGATCGAATACTTATCGCAACAGGAAATATGGCGCGCTGCCGCCGAAGGCAAGCTCGAAAAGACGCGGCTGTTGCTTGCCGATGTCGCTCCTGAACAGCGCCCCGCCGTGCTTACTCAACTTGCTGCGGTTATAGCTGAGAAAGGCGACAAAAAGATGGCCGAGCAGGTACTCAACGAAGCTCGCGATATGATAGGCGGACAGGCGACGAATTTTATGGAGCTTTTGATGTTGCTTGAAATCGCCCGCATCTACGGCTCGATTGAAGCGGCGAAAGGTTTCGAGATCATCGATCCTATCGTAGATCATCTCAACGCGCTGATTGGCGCGGCTGCCGTGCTTGACGGATTCGAATTCACTCGCCACTTCAAGGACGGCGAGCTTATGCCTTATTTGCCCAGCATAATAAGCGGCATGGTATTGATGTGCGCGAGAAACAACGGGCTGCTTGCGCGTGGAGATTTCGAGCGCGCAAAAGCGACGGCAGACCGATTCCAGCGCAGCGACGTGCGAATAATGGCTCGCCTAGCGATTGCTCAAGGCTCTCTCTCGGACGCGCCCGCAAAGGAAACGCCTGCATTCCTCCTGCGCAACTTCTATCGAGGGTCTATACATTGAGAGCCTGGAGAGTCTGGAGAGTCTGGAGAGTCTAACCCTTACGACTCTCAAGACCCTCAAGACTCACAAGACTCTCTAGACTTTTACGGTGGACGCCATCCGAATTCGTGAATGGGTCAACTGTCTAAGATCAGGAACCTTTTTATGTGATTCATCGTTAGCCTCCACGTTCCCACACGCGGCGATGAGTTGGGGAAAAACTATGTTCCTCCCAGGAAAAATGTGAAAGAGATGACTGTCCCGGAAACAGGAAAAATACTGCTGATGGATGATGAAGAAAGAATCCGCACCGTAACCGGGCAGATTCTTAGAATGCTCGGATACGAAGCCGAGATGGCCCCGAACGGCCAGGAGGCCGTCGAGATGTATCGTCAGGCGATGGAGGCAGGCGCTCCCTTCACGGCGGTCATACTCGACCTGACCATACCGGGCGGAATGGGCGGCAAAGAAGCCATCAAAAAACTGCTTGAAATCGACCCCAACGTGAAAGCCATAGTTTCAAGCGGGTATTCGAGCGATCCGACCATGTCTCACTTCCGCGAACACGGATTCAGCGGCATCGTGGCCAAACCTTATCGCGTCGCCGAACTCAAGAAAGTTCTGGACGATGTGATCGAAGGCGAAAACCAATAACCTAACGCGCGCGCAGAATCTTTTCAGCCTGTTCGAGCGCCGCGTCAAGCCCCGATTGCAAATCAACTAAGCGGAGCGCGACCGATTCATTGGGCGCGACCCCAGCGCCTTCGAGACGGCGACCCGCAGGCGTCCGGTATCCAAGCTCGCTGACCGCCAGTTCGCTCCCGCCTTCCAGTTTTTTGAATCTCGTGATGCCCAGCACGCAACCGCAACTCGCGCGCCCGACCACCACCGCGCGACCTTGCTCCTGAAGGACGGCGGCGAACAGTTCCGAGCCGCTGCCCGATGCTTCATCGATCACAATAGCGACCGGCCCTGAATAGATTCGCTTTTTGCGGCTCGTCTTTAGCTCAATCGCTTTGCCTTCTCTCGAAAAAAATTTCCCGAAAGAGACCCTTTCGTTGAAAAAATAATCGGCGACTTCGAGAACTTCGTGAGCTTCGCCTCCGGGATTGCCGCGAAGATCGATGATGAGGCCCGCCGCTTTGCGCATCTGTTCCAAAGCTTTCTTGATCTCTCTGTGAATGTGCGATCTCCACACGTTGAATTTCAAATATGCGATGCCCGATGACAATTGCTTCGACTCGACTCCGGGCGCGGTCGAAACTATCTGGCGCGTGAGCATTGCGTCAAACGCCTTTCCATCCGGCGCAACCAGGCCGAGCGAGACCGAAGCGCCCGCCTCACCTTCGAGGAGCTTTCTGTATGCGCGAAGCCGCGTGGCTCTCTCTGAAGATGATTCTCCGAGCAGTGAAATTATCTCTGCCATCTTTTCGCTGACTGGTCTGCCATCGATGGTTCGAAGGATCATTCCCGGCTTCACGCCCGCGCGAAACGCTTCCGAATCAGCATTGACATCGATGACGACGGTTTGTCCTTCGACTTCGGAAAGAGAAATTCCGACGCCTACGGAGAAAAAATGCTCTCGCTCGCGGCGTTCGCGCGGAGTGTGGAATCGCGTGTGAGCGTCGCGCAACTCGGCGACCATTCGCTTCATCAGCGAGTAAAACTCATCGTCTGTCTTCGCCGTCTCGATCAGCGGGCTATAGCTTTCGCGCACACCGGGCCAGTCTACTCCGTTGAATGCCGGGTCATAGTATTTCTCGTTGATCGTTTCCCACACCTCTTCGAATATCTCTCTGCGATCTTTGAGAGAAAGCTCGCGCGACGGATCATCGCGGGCATAAACTGCGCCGAGCGGCGCAATCAAAACGAGCGTGAGAAAGAAGGATCGAACGCGCAGGCGTGCGAAGGAGCGACCTAGGGCAAGCCTGCTGTTGTTGGTTGTAGACATCAATCGGAATTATAGCGAATCAGGATAGGAGTAAACTAACCGACTGATTGAATCATCGGCGCGTGGAAACCATCTGGCGGGTGAGCGCGCCCACACGCTCTGTGACTTTCGATCTGTCCGCGCAGTTTTCTATCTCGGCAACGATCCGGCTTCCGACAACAGCAGCATCCGCGTGACTCCATACCTCGGCGACCTGCTCTGTGGTCGAGACGCCGAAGCCTACGGCTACAGGCAACGCGCTAAATCGTCTCACTCTATCGACAAGCTGGGCGGCGGCTTCTGAAAGACTCTGCCGCACGCCGGTCACGCCCGCGCGGGAAACAGCATAGATGAAACCCCTGCTCGCTTCGGCAACGAGTTTTATTCGCTCATCGGTGCTGGTCGGCGCGACGAGAAAAACCGTATCGATTTCCGCTCGCCTCATCTGGTCGATAAACTCGCCTGCTTCTTCAGGCACAAGGTCGGTGGCAAGCACGCCGTCAACTCCAGCGTCGCGCAGTCGCTGGCCAATCGAGTTTTCTCCCAGAGCGAGCAACGGGTTGAGGTAGCTGAACAACACTATGGGGACTTCGCTTTGTCGGCGAAGCTCCTTCACCAAATCGAGGCAGGCGCGGGCGGTAGTTCCATTTTTCAAAGAGCGTTCTGAAGCGCGTTGAATCACAATTCCGTCGGCCACCGGGTCAGAGAAGGGCACGCCGAGTTCCACGATATCCGCGCCGCTTCGTTCAAGCTCAAGTATCAACTCAAGCGTCGTCTCCAGATCTGGGTCGCCCGCCGTGATGTAAGGTATGAAAGCCTTGCGGCCCGCTTTTCGGAGATCAGTAAATTTTGAAGTGATTCGGGTCATAACAGGCGATCATCGCCGTTTTTCGCCATCAATCTGAAGGCTTCTTCCCAGCCCTCTCGCGGATGCTCGGCTGAACTAATGACTATCTGATCGCCCTGAATCTCTATTTCGACTTCCGTGCCTATCCCGATCTGTTGGAGGAAAGGCTTGGGAATTCGGACTCCCTGAGAATTTCCGATTCTGATGATTTGCGCTCGCATAGACACAATGTAATTACGAGGATGCCGCTTTGTCAAAACAAGATCAGCTTGCGATCAACTCAAGCATCGTTTCCATCTTTCACAAACTGTCAAGCCAAAAGAGTGATCAACTTGCTCAAGACTTCTTCAACTATATGGTCTGGCAATTTGCAGGCGAACTCTGCCTTTCTTGCTTTCCAGTCGAGATTCTTAACCTGATCCGATAAGATCGCGCCCGCTACTTTCATTCCTTCAGGTATTACAACCTCGAACGGGTAGCCTTTGATCTGACTCGTTATCGGGCATAACAACGCCAGTCCTACTTTGCGATTATAGGCAGCCGGAGACATTACGATTGCGGGCCGTCTTCCTGCCTGCTCGTGTCCTGCCTGCGGGTTGAAGGTTATCCACACAACGTCGCCGCGATCTGGAATATAAACTTTCGCCATCACCAGATTTCTTTGCCGACAGAATCGCCAGTATCAATTTCTCGATGGATGTTCTTTCTCGAAACGCCTTCGAGAAGTTGCGCAAGAGTATATTTAGTCCCGGAAACAGGTTCCACTATCAGCTTGCCTTCAACAACAGCCAGATTGACAATCGAACCCTGTTCGATATTCGACTCATTCGCAAATGACCTGGGTATGCGGAGAGCAAGGCTATTGCCCCATTTTTGAATCTGCGCTTTCATATCTCACCTCAGTTTGTATCTACTATGAAGATACAGTCTCAACGCTCGCTCATCAACTGCGCGACAGTATTCACGTCCTTGTCGCCGCGGCCTGAGAGGTTCACGATCACGATTTCCTCCCGTTTCATTCGAGGCGCGACTCTTATCACTTCCGCTATCGCGTGCGCGCTTTCGAGCGCCGGGATTATGCCTTCCAATCGGGCCAGCAATTCGAATGCTTCGAGAGCTTCGCCGTCAAGAACCGATGTATATGCGACGCGCCCTCTGTCGTGAAGGTAAGCGTGTTCCGGCCCTACGGCAGAATAATCAAGTCCCGCTGAAACCGAATGCGTCGTCGAAATCTGCCCGTCTTCATCCTGCAAAACATAACTGCGCGTGCCTTGAAGCACTCCCGGACGGCCTCCGCTGAAACGCGCCGCATGTTCCCCGAGCGTCAATCCGCGCCCGCCCGCTTCGACTCCCGTCATTCGCACGCCCTCATCCTGCAAAAACTCATGGAACAATCCTATCGAGTTGCTGCCTCCGCCCACGCAGGCTATCAGCAAATCAGGCAGTCGATTTTCCGCTTCGAGAATCTGCGCGCGCGCTTCCCTTCCTATGACTGATTGAAAATCCCGCACCATCGCCGGATAAGGATGCGGCCCCAGAGCCGACCCTAACAGATAATAAGTGTCCGCCACGTTCGTCACCCAGTCGCGCAGAGCTTCGTTGATGGCGTCTTTCAAGGTGCGGCTTCCCGCATCGACGCCCACTACTTCCGCGCCGAGAAGCTTCATGCGAAAGACATTCAATTCCTGTCTTCGCATGTCTTCCGTTCCCATATAAACGATGCACCGGAGATTCATCAGCGCGCACACCGTAGCCGCAGCGACTCCGTGCTGGCCCGCTCCCGTCTCGGCGATGATGCGCGTCTTCGCCATCCTTCGCGCAAGCAATGCCTGACCCGTGGCGTTGTTGATTTTGTGCGCGCCCGTGTGGCAGAGGTCTTCGCGCTTGAGATAAATCCGCGCGCCGCCGAGATGCTCCGTCAACCTTCCGGCAAACATCAGCGGTGTGGGTCTTCCGACGTAGTTCGAAAGCAGATGCTCGAACTCTCGCGTGAAATCAGGGTCGCGCATCGCCTCGTCGTAAGCGCGGGTCAGTTCTTCGAGCGGGTGCATCAGAGTTTCAGGCACGAACCTTCCGCCGTAGTCTCCGAAATGCCCGCGCGCATCGGGCAGGTCATAAAAGTTCTGCGCTTCCGTTGCGTTCATAAATTCTCCTTCGAAAAGTCTGGAGTCGAGAGTCTGGAGTCTGGAGTCAGAATGCGCGAGCGCATGCTGAGATTACCTTCTGCCCCCCGGCCTTTTATTCTTTCGGGGCGTCAGCACAGATGGCTTGTACTACTCTTCATGAAATGTACGACGGGCTGGCAGATTGTTCTACATCAAAGGCCCCTCGTCGCTCATCAATGAAGTTGCTCGCCTGACTTCCCTCATGAATCGCCGCAGTTTGTCGAGGTCTTTGCGGCCCGGTTCCGCTTCCACTCCGCTGCACACATCTATGGCGAAAGGTTTCACTGTGGTTATCGCTTCGGCGACATTATCGATGTTCAAGCCGCCCGCAAGAATTATCCTTGAAAACTGCTTCGCTTCCGTTGCAACCCTCCAGTCGAATCTGCGGCCCGTGCCGCCGTAGCTTCCTTTTATATTCGTATCCAGCAGCACCGCGCTCACTCCAAATCGCGCAATCGAAGATGGCTCGAATCCTTCTCCCACTCGCAGCGCCTTGATGAGTTTCAAGGAATCCATAGCGCGGCAAAACTCAGGCGATTCATCGCCGTGAAGCTGAACTATATGGATGCCCGCGATGCCAGCAGTTTCAATGATGCGCTCACTCGATTCGTTGACGAAAACTCCCACGCACGAGATGAACGGCGGAAGTCGGTCGATGATGGCGCGAGCCTCACGGGGGGCGATGTAGCGCAGACTTTGCGGCCAGAAGTTAAACCCCAGAGCATCGGCTCCGCAATCGAGCGCGCATAAAGCTTCTTCCACCGAGCTAACGCCGCAGATTTTCACTTTCACTCTCATCCCTTCACCAATCTCGTCAGAGCCTCGCCCGGATCATCAGCCCTCATGAAATGCTCGCCTATCAAAAAAGCCTGATAGCCCGCCTCTCGCAGTTTATCAATGTCATCGCGCGTGTTAATACCGCTCTCGCTCACAAGCAGCGATCCTTCGGGCGCAAGCCGCGCAAGGTGGATTGAAGTTTCAAGTGTGACCGTGAAAGTAGTAAGATCGCGATTATTCACGCCAACGATTCGCGCGCCCGCTCGAACGGCTCGCTCCATCTCGCGCGACGTATGAACTTCGACGAGCGCATCAAGTCCCGCGCGATGAGTCGCCTCGATCAATCGAGGTAACAACTCATCATCGAGAATGGCGACGATCAACAACAGCGCGTCGGCTCCCGCTTCGGCGGCTTCGCGAATTTGAAACTCATCGAATATGAAATCTTTTCTGAGAATCGGAACACTGGCGCTCGCTCGCGCCGCCGCGAGATGATTGAGCGATCCGTCGAAGAAATCTTCTTCCGTCAGAACTGAAATCGCCGCCGCGCCCGCTCGCTCATAACTTTCGGCTATCGCTGAAGGGTCGAAGTTTTCTCTCAGCATTCCTTTCGATGGAGAGCGGCGTTTGATCTCGGCTATGATGTTTATCCGGTCGCTCCTCGTCAAGGCATCGAAAAACGAGACGCGGGCGCGAGCAGATATCGCATCATCAAGTCGATTTCGTTCCATCGATTCGAGTCGACGCGCTTTCGCTTCAACGATGCGGTCAAGCACTCCTCCTGCTGATAAAACGCCTTGCATGGTAATCACGATTTTTTCAGAGTTTCAGGAAGTTTGAGAGCAGCGTTCTGCCATGCTCGGTCATGACGGATTCGGGATGGAACTGCACGCCTTCTATGCGATGTGTGCGATGGCGAACTCCCATGATTATTCCGTCGGGAGTGGTGGCCGATACTTCAAGCATATCGGGCAGGGAGTCGCTTTCGATGATCAGCGAATGATAGCGCGTGGCCTTGAAGCGATAAGGCAAGCCCTTGAATATGGTGCGAGAGTCATGACAAATCTGAGACACCTTGCCGTGCATCAGGTAAGGCGCGCGAATGACCCGACCGCCGAACGCCTGACCTATGGCCTGATGTCCGAGGCACACGCCGAGTATGGGCATCTTTCCCGCAAGCCGTTTTACAAGATCGAGCGTGATGCCTGCGGTGTCGGGCGTGCCGGGGCCGGGAGAGATCAGCACTCGTTCAGGCATCAGGCGTTCTATCTCTTCAACCGTGATTTTGTCATTGCGATAGACCTGGGTCTCCACCTCCAGTTCGCCTAGATACTGAACGAGGTTGTAAGTGAACGAATCGTAGTTGTCGATTACCAGAATCATGTTTGCGCCAAGCCGGATTTTACCAGTCAGCCATCGAAAACGGCGAACAGGTTTTCACTGAACAGTGATCTTTTTAATTTCGATTCGCTGTTTGGGTTTGTCTCCCTCGACTTCCGCTTCAGCGATCTTATCCAGCACATCGAGACCTTCGACCACCTTCGCAATCGCGGCGTGCCGCCCGTCGAGCGCAGGATTGTCTTTCGAGATGATGAAAAAGTACCAGCTTGTCTGTCCTTCCGGCGCTTGTCTGACAGAGAGAGTCCCGCGCACCTGCTTGATTTCGTTTTTCTCGAACGGCATAGGCCACAGCGCGAAGAATCGTTTGCGATTGGGGCTGTCCTGCGGCCAGGTGTCGAGCGACCCGGCTTCGATGTAATACTGTTGAGAAACTCTGTAGAAAGCTGTGCCGTCGTACATTCCTGAGCGAACGAACCTGACGAAAGCGCGTATAGAGTTGGGCGCGGCTTCGGGCATGATATGCAGCTTCAGGTTTCCGAGCGATGTTTCTATCGCTATGGTCATCGCTTTCAACCGCTCGACTGAGGGAGTCTTTTCGCGGACGGTCACTTTGGTGATTTCAACTCGCTCGTTGATCAATCCGCCGGTCTTGGGCAATACGGATATGGCCGCTACTGCGTCAAGCCCTTCGACGACTCTTCCGAAAACTGTGAGTTGAGCGTCGAGATTTTTCTGCGCCGTTCCCGCGTTGAGGAAGATGAAAAACTGCTGGCCGGAAGTGCCCGGCTTGACCTGGCTGGTGTTTGCGCGATCAAGTTGAAGAACGGACGAGACGGCTCCGGTCAGGTGCTTGTTTTTGTTCACTTCGTCGGGCAGTCCCGCGTTGAGTCCTCCCGTTCCATACTGCGCTTTGGCGCGAGGATTTTTCGTCAGAGGATCGCCGCCCTGAATGAGCGCATAATCGACGGCGCTATGAAACGTCGTCCCGTCGAAAGCCCCCGCGCGAGCCTGCTTCACAAAGTATTCGACGTGTCGCGGCGCGTCAGCGTGGAAAAACTCCATCACGATCTGGCCGCGCGATGTTTCAATGACCGCTTCCAGATTGTCGTACTCGCTCCCCTGAAGAGCGGGCGTTGACCGAACAGTCGCGCTGATCAATAGGAGCAAAAGGCAAAGCGATGAAAACACCAGAGCGCGGCTTTTGATCATTTGTGACACCTCCACTGTGAAGTCAGCTTGCGTTTCGGGTCAAGATTATTATGAAATGCTCGTGTCATTGCAAGCATCACGAACGTGAGGCAATAAATGTGGGATCGAAAAAGCTGGGCAGGGTTTTCGCCTAACGGGCTGGGACAAACGAAACCGAATCACTATCTGGAAATCGCGAAAGCCATCTGGCGCAATCGCGATGAGCTTCCATTCGCATGGCGAATACTGACCAAAGGCGTGTGCGACGGCTGCGCGCTCGGCACAGCAGGCATTCGCGATTTCACGCTCGAAGGCACGCATCTGTGCATGGTGCGATTAGACCTGATGCGACTCAATACCGCGCCCGCTCTCGATGCCCGTCTGCTCGAAGACGCAACGGCGCTTGCTCGAATGAAAGCCGAAGAGTTGCGAGAACTCGGACGACTTCCCTTTCCGATGATTCGCCGTCGCGGAGATCGCGGTTTTGCTCGCGTCACATGGGATGAAGCTATTGACACAATCGCATCGCGCGCAGCCGCGACCGATCCAAAGAGAATGGCTTTCTATCTGACCTCGCGCGGATTGACGAACGAATCTTATTACGTCGCTCAAAAGGTCGCTCGATTTTTAGGCACGAACAATGTCGATAACTCATCGAGAATCTGCCATGCGCCGTCAACCGTCGCACTCAAACAATCTCTCGGAGTCGCGGCCTCGACCTGCTCTTACAAAGACTGGATAGGCACAGACCTGATAGTTTTGTTCGGATCGAACACGCCGAATAATCAACCTGTCACGACGAAATACATCTATCACGCAAAGCGAGAGGGCGCGCGTCTCGCGGTCATCAACCCTCTCAGAGAGCCGGGGCTTGAGCGTTACTGGATACCCTCTATCACCGAAAGCGCCCTGTTCGGCACACGTCTGGCCGACGATTTCTTTCAGGTCAACACGGGCGGTGACCGCGCTTTTCTCGCAGGCACGATCAAACATCTGATCGAACGGGGCTGGGCGAATGATGAATTCATCAGTAAGTACACCGCAGGCTTCGACGCCCTGAAATCGGCTCTGGAAGCCTGTTCGTGGGAGCGACTGGAATCAGTCGCGGGATGCTCGCGTGAAGAGATGCTTCGATTTGCGCGCCTCGCGTCTGAAGCGAAGACAGCCATCTTCGTCTGGTCGATGGGAATAACTCAGCATCGCGCGGGAGTGGCGAATGTGCGCGCGATAGTCGATCTTGCGCTCGCTCGCGGATTCATAGGGAGAGAGAAAAGCGGGCTGATGGCCATACGCGGGCATTCAGGCGTTCAGGGCGGCGCTGAAGTCGGCGCGGTTCCGAATCAATTTCCAGGCGGCGCGGCAGGTGAAGAAGGCGCGGCGCGAATGAAAGAACTCTGGGGCTTCGACGTGCCGTCTCAGGCGGGACTAAACGCCGTGCAAATGATCGATGCGGCGCACGATGAGGAAATCGATCTCTTCTATCAGGTCGGCGGAAATTTTCTTGAGACTTTGCCTGACCCCCGTTATGTGCGCGAAGCGGTCGAGAGAATTCCGATGCGAGTGCATCAGGATATAGTTCTCAGTCCGCAGATGATGATCCCTCCGCGCGAAGTTGTTTTACTTCTCCCGGCGCAGACGCGATATGAACAGCGCGGCGGCGGGACTGAGACATCGACGGAGAGGCGCATTCTCTTCAGCCCTGAAATCGCGGGGCGCAGAATCGGCGAATCACGTCCTGAATGGGAAATCCCGATGATGGTAGCCGAGCGGGCGCGGGCGGAGACGGCTCACCTGATTCATTTCGAATCGGCGCAGGCGATAAGGGACGAGATAGCGCGAGCGGTTCCCGCTTACGAAGGCATCGAGCGATTGAGTAAAACGGGCGATCAGGTTCAGTGGGGCGGCGAGCGATTATGCGAAGAGCGCGACGAGGCGGGTAAAATCATTCCACGATTTTCAACCTCAGATGGCCGGGCGAAATTTTCTGTGATTGAAATCGGCGAAGAGACGGGCGGAGGACGATTCGCGCTTTCAACCCGACGGGGTAAACAGTTCAACAGCATGGTTCATCGCCAGCGTGACCCGCTCACGGGCGCGCGACGCGATGATGTGTTGATGAACGAAGCGGACGCCCGCGGGCTTGGCATCAAAGATGGCGATGAAATTATTTTACGAAGCAGCGCGGGCGAATTTCGCGGGCGGTGTCTGCTTGCGCCGATAGCCGCGGGCAATGTGCAGGTTCACTGGCCTGAAGGAAATGTTTTGATCAGTCGGGGCGTGTGTGACGAAGAGTGCGGCATACCTGATTTCAACACGACGGTGGAAATCGAAGCCGTCTGAATTCCCCCGAGATCGAGATCGAAATAAAAGGCTGACCATCTCTGGTCGGCCCTGTATATGAGGCCAATCTATTACTGATTTTGGTTTGCTTTAGAGGCTTGCTTTAGCTCTTCCTTCAGCACTTCCCACAGTTTCCTGAAGTCTGCGCGCACTCTCAGTTGAGCTAAGGATCTCACTCTCCGATGAATTCCAGGCTGAGGGGCAGAGTCAAATTTAGCCAAGAATGAATTGAGTTTTTTTTCATATTCATCCGCCTTTTTCTTATGTTCAGCTACACGGCCTGGGGGAATTCTGTTTAGTTGTGCTTCTATTATATTTAGTTCCTCTTCTATTGAATCTAATTCAGCCTGTGTTGGCGCAAACCTTTCAATTGTACAAGGCGGGTAATTCGTTAATTCATCATAAACCACAAAAGAATTCCTCCAAACAGATCTATAACGCAGCAAGTCCCTATGCCAGGAGAGCAGCATACGATTGAGCCATTTATGCCAAATTCTATTACAATGAGCGTAATCATCTAAACTGCTACGCCATAGCCAGTAAAATTCCTCGTTACAATCTGCATTATTGGCTCCGACTTTGAGAAATGTCCCATATTTCACATTATCCTGGCCCTGTTCGTGTGATATCAATCTTGTGCGTAAATTCTCTGAGGACTCTTGGCCCAGAAGGCGTACAGGCAAACCAATCCCAGATTGCAGTCGCGAAACATTAGCCCGTCGGCTACTTAATAAATCTAATGCGCGTTCGGCCTGCCTGATAGAGCGGCTGCTGCCGGACACTGCAAAGAACCAGTCCCCGCGCACGGAAAAGCGTCCAGGTAGACGTACAGCAACTATAGGCTCTTTAGTGGCGATTTCATCAGGACACTGCGAAGCTGTCTTGTACCAATGCCTTGATGCTATTGCAGTGAAGTCCGTATTTTTTGACTTGAAATCGAAGTTAAGCGCAGTAGCTTCTCCGACAATGTCTGAAAAGTTGATGACTTCAATTAAGATCAACCATGATTTATACAGATCAAGCCAGTAGTCTTCTAACAGCTTCGAGAGCAGTAACGGGCTATTTTTAGTCTGGCTGCCAGGAGATGATACGAATAAACTCCTTTTTGAAATCGCTTTCAAAAAGTTATTGCATTCCTTTTCCAATTCTGTTTTTCGCTTATTTTCCTTTTTTAACTGGGCCTCTTTCATTTTCCGATGCAAGGTGTCATAAATCTCGGAAAACCACATCTCTAAAATTAAACAGGAGAAAGATTCAGGGGAAATCTGAGCGAAGTCAAAAGCCGTGACAGGCTTTGCTAGTCTTTCTGACAATCCCTCCGCCGCTTTCTTGCATGCCTCGATGAAAATTCTCCATGAAACGTAGGGCAAAGGTTTTCTTACAGGTTCCTTATCCTGTGCCTTTGACAAGGAATCCCATACATCTTGAACTGTATATTTATCTACCCTGAATCGATCATTACCCTTTTTATCTTTACCAATTCTCACCTTTACTTCGAGATGCCTGCCCGTATTCCAAGCTCTCTCCTGGCAGAGTAAAAACCCAAAGTCCCATGTAAAAGGGATGCGATCAATCACAAGTTCCTCCTTGCTTTTCTCACTCAGGGTCGACTCTTTGTAGAAAGACTTGCGCTCATGATCCAGAAAGTCTTCATAGTATTCTTCATAGAAATGTTTTCGCTGAACTTCTCTATCAGGATTTTTGAAGGAATCTGCATCAGATTCGCGAGGTTGGAATAATTCGTAAGGATCTACATCTGTATCTGGCTCCTGTGATCGGTGGGTTGTGATGGCGCTCAGGTATTGCCATTGTGGATGAAAAGCTCCCGCGCGTTTACGGTTTTTGGGAGCACGTACTGTCCAGAATTCATCGACCTGAAACACACGAGTGTGATCCAGCCTTGTGTCTCTTTGCATATATGCAAAATCTCGAAGTTCGTTGTAACGTGTTGACGGTGTCCCAATAATCACAGAGGAGGTTGTCTGTGATGTATTTGTAGCGGGAACAAACAGATCATTAAAGAGACTGTTTTCCATCTCAAAATATGTTTCTATCGCGGGGGTCTCAGCATAGAAATGCACGCTCAGGGGGACAGGTTTTGGCTTGCCTTCTTCCAAGCCGGTATAAAGCTCGAAGTGTGGGTCAACAATCGACTGACTGAGGATCTCGGTTTCCCATCGTAATTCTCGAACGATGCCAGCAAATTCTTGAGAAAAGGGCGGTATGGCAGTAATCGCTACGCGGCTTTCGCCATAGAAAGGAACGCGCCAGGTATAGAGATTATGTTGCACCATCTTGCGCAACTCGCTCTCGAACCTTTCGGCGATAGGAGTGTCTGGCCTTCCAGACTGAGTATCAATAATCAGTGTCGTTACGCCTTCCCGCTCCAAGTGAAATAGTATTGAAGGCAATAGTAGAGGGTCTTCACGAAATTCGGGGAAAATATCTCTGAAAGCGCTGAAGTCATCGATAACAACTCGTATAGGCCAGGATTTTTTATAGCGAAGATTTTCCTCTCGCATTTCTTTCGGAGTTAAAATCTTTTTCTGCGAGGCTATAATCGCTTGTTGAACGATATGAATCAGGATTTCGGATGATAGATTGTGGATTTCCAATCGTCTGCAAATAGTTCCGGCTTTGATGTATTCTATTAATGCTCGCTCATAACCCTTAATTTGATTGTTCAAATTTTTTAATTCTGTTTTTGAGTGCAGCCATCGGACGAAGTTCTCAGCCAGCTTCTCATGATGGGTGTTGTGAGTCGCAAGCATTACTGCCAGCCCCCATTTGTAATCCAGCAGCCAGGCAGCAAGATGTGTTAATAGAGCCTCTTCGACTTCGACATCGGTACGGTGTGCTGGTTTATCGCCTAACAGATATTGCATCAGGTCCCGTATTGAACTGGATACAGGAAAAGGCAACTGCTTATCATCCAATCTATATTGTAAGTGTTTTGATAATTCTTCCCATCGCTTATCTTTCACCAAGTCTCTTCCAGTTTTTTCCCATTCAGTATCACTTTTACCAAGCGAATCCGAATCGGAGAGCAACTGAACCTTTTCCTGAACCTGCTGCCATATTTGCTCATATTCTTCCTCCGTAGATGCTTTTTTCAGCAGATCGCGACGTTCCTCCAACCGTTTATTAAACGAATAGAAACATCGACTGAGAAACGCCTCGCCTAAAGACCTTTTCTGCGTTAGTGAGTCGCCAATCAATGCTGTTATGGAACCACAGGGAAGGCCCATTGGATCGAAATAGTAGCCCTGATACTCTCCCTCTCCTTCCCGTCTTTCGGTAGCTTCCGTTTCTCCACCCAACATATTATCAAGGTATTTAATACCGAAGGCCGCATAGTACTTCTCGGGCTTTTCGCGAGGGGCCGCTTTCAACTCCATTATTCTGCGATTCAAACGATGTACGGAGTGAAATACCTGAACGTAGCTCTGCTTCTCACCCTCTGCCAAAGTGGAAAGAGATTTCTTTCTTTCGGTATCAGGTGTGTCTCCTTGCACAGGCTTTTCATCGCTTTTTGAAGCGCGATGGGCCGTAACCTCTGGATCGTCTGGATTGATTTGATGGCCAGTAGTTGAGCCTTTCCCGGAGCGTATAGAGTAATGATGCCATCCGCGAATATGAGATTGGCCCCGCACTTTTTCAATCTTGAGAACACGCCGTTCATAGTTGTTGGTGGAAACGTTCTCTAGCCTGATGACAGTGTCTGCAACAAATTCTTCAGCTAGTCTTTCATAAGTCTTACTTTCTTCAACCACAAGCAACACATGGCACTTTTCTGCCATAAGTCGCATTGTCTGAGCAATCCTGGAGCGGCGTGTGGATTTCTCTCCGAATGCGTTTAGCTCTCCAGCAAGCACTTCAAATCCCTCGATGGCATCTATCACAACTAAATGTCTAGGGGCTTTAGGGGAAGTTGGACTGGGTAGCAGGGAAAGGAGTTTGTGCAGAAATCCCCAATCGTCCCCGGCTGTATATGAAGCCAAGTCAACAAATACTACTCTTTGTTTTTCGTTTTCTATTCGATCGAACTCTTCTGCGATGGCGGTTGGAAAGCAGTTGTCCAGTTCTATTTCTCGTTCACGATATTGGGGTGGCTTAATTCCTACTGGGCCAAAAGGATCTTTTCGGGAAAAGGGGAGGTTGAGAGCAAAGTCGTGCCATACTGTGTGCGCCATGTTGAAGGTAAAATCCGTTGAAACATATAACACTATAGGCAAAAGGCGAGGAGTGGTAGCCATGCAGTCGGCCAGATAGGTCGAAGCCATATGGAGCGCGAAAATAGATTTGCCAGTGCCATTCGGCCCGACCACGCATACGCTGGTAGTGTAAGCCTTTGCTTTGCTTCCGCTGGCTCTTGTCCTTTGCAGAGAAATTCCAAAGGGCTTTTTTTTCCCTTTGAGTGTATCTGGAATTCCCAGTAGTTCGTCCAGCGAATGGATACCAAATCTCAGAACATCAGGCATAGCTTAAATTCCTTCGAGATCCCATTCTTTTGCTTTTTTCTTTATTGCTTCCGAGACACCATTTTTACCTGGGTAAGCTTTCATTTCTTTGGTTACTTTTTTGTCATCAGTCAGGCACTCTGCAAAATATGTTCTACCGAGACAACCAGTTTCTCCTCCTCGATACCGAGCAGGCAAGATTGAGGCCAGTCCGTCGGCAGTAAGATCGTTTATTGAGTAAGAGGTACGTTTCCATAAAGCTGGGAGCAGCGCACGGATATTAGTGTTATCAGAGTTCGTCACCGTGTAGCTCCGAATGTTGACAATGCCCAGCAGTCGTCGGGCTATTTCGCTTCGCCGAGATGGGGTTTTAGTATCAGTGTCACGGAAGATACCGCTTATCGCCTCAAGAACAGAACTCGAGTGAGAAGTGGTAATCACCAGATGCCCGCTACCAGCAAACTGCAACAACTCTCGCCAATCTTCCTTCTCCCTCGTTTCGCCTACAAATAACACGGCGGGCGTTTGTCGTAAGGCATCTTTGAGGATAGCTTTCAGTTTGCTCTCAACCGTATCTTTTTCTCGCGGTGTGTAGTCAATATAGAGAGCGTTGAGCAAATACTCCAGGTCAGCAAGTGTTCCGGGTACAGTCTGAGTTGCCGGGTCCTGTATATAATATTTTTCGATAGGGTCTTCGTAGGTTATCAGGTGTGGCCTCCTTTGCCTCCCAATTCGGGCCAATTCGGCAGCCCTTTGCAAAGATAGGAATATCATGCCTCTGGCAATCAGGCTTTTAGAGGAATCTGTGGCTCCGGTTATTGCTATCAGACCGCTGGGATGAGTATGGCTTTTTTCTTCTTGGAACAAAATGCCATCCAGTTTTTTGCAAAGCGTGTAGATTTCGTTTAGATAAAAAAGTTTCGCAGCCTTTTCCTGCGAATCAGGAGCAGAAGGAGAATTGCTTTCTTGCAAATCAGATTTCAAGCGAACTTCATAATCTGGGTAGCCGCCAGGACAATAACCCAGAAAGCCTTTAAGTTTTACTTTGCTGTAGTTCTTTGCCTCGGAGTTGTTTCCTGATTTCCCCTGCTTACGATCTAGGTATTCTGTAAGGGATTTCCGAACTGATTTAAGATACTTTGCTTGGGGTTCAGGAGTATTCTCTCCCTTTTCTTCAAGCAGTGATTCCCAACCCTCACAGCGAAGCGTGATGCTCCAGAATTTGCCTCTGTAAGCGCGGCAGGCCAAAGCTCTGCTATTGGCCTTTGCCCCAGACAGACCTTCAACGATTAAAGGGCCAGAGTAAGGATGATACTCTTTCTTCTTGTTGTCGGCTCGGTAACTACATACTGGCTCTGCTTTTGATAACTCGTTCTCATACTGCTCATCCTGATAGACAGTAAAATCAGGACCAACCGAGTGAAATTCATTTATCCTAAGCGGAGATGGAGATTCTAGATCAGGCATTGCCCAACTCCTCACAAATGATGAAAGTAAAGGCGATGAGTCTATCTTCAGACTGAGAAGCCGATTCCACGCCAGATCACCAACAGAGACTGTGATACCTGCTTAATGCTTAAAAATATTGTGTTGCTGCTTTGACTTACCGGAGAGTTGAATGCTGCTTATACAATCCCTCCCATATACGTAGACGTAAAAGGATCGGAAAAATATCAAAAAACTTCTATTACTCCGCTTCCGATGATTGTTGATGACGAGAATATCCAAATCTGACTTGAAGACCATCTTACGCTCAAATGTGTTTTAACTGAAGGGCCTCACGAGAAATCACACCCTTGTACCAATAGGACTGAGGTAGATACCTCAGCCCCGCAGGTCATTCCATATTTTCTGCTTCTTTCAAGCGATCACTTTCTGGCTTCCGCCGTTTTGCCTGCGGCGTCCGGTTTCGACAGCCTTTCGGAATCCAGCGTGTAATCGATGAAGGCTATCATCATCTCGTCATAAGTCGGGTCTCCGAATCGCACGGGTTTCGTAGGATCAGGGTTGTATTTGTTCCCCGCAGAGTTGTCGAAATGCGCCACGACTTCTATGCGAGTGCCTTTCGGAACGGCTTTCGGGGATTTGAGGTAATAATTCGTCTGCCAGTTGAAGCTGTAGTTCGGCACCGAAATCAATACCTCAGATTTGCCGTCGGGATAAAAGGCCACAACTTTCATATCCTTGCCGCGCAGGTGCATGTGAGGCATAAGTCCGATCACGTGCGCGTCCTGTTTGAAAGTGAAGCAGGCCGTGACTTCGTGTTTGGCCGCTTGGGGCGGAATCTGGAAATGATAATTCGTAACCATCTCCGTGCGAACTTCCTTGACGGGCGGCTCCTTTGCAAGATACAGCCCTACTCTTGAGCGATCTTTTTCCACATGGCCGTTTCGCGAATAGTGCATTTGAAGAATCACCTTCGAACCGGCGGGAATTTTCTTCGCCATCCCCACGGGCCAGCGGAACACTTCGCTCCCCGGAGCTTCCCCGCCTATCATCCCGGTCGAGTTGTCTCTAACGGTGCCATCGCGGAAGATGCCCGCGCCACCTTCGGGCGTGGCGCAGCCGTTATCGAATACAGGGATATCAGGCTTGACGCGAATGAGCGATCCGTCTTCCTGAAAGATCAACTGCTTTCTGAAATTCTCCATGGCTTCTTTCGAAGGCTTGAAAGGATTCTTCTCCCAGTTGGGCTGGGGCGGCTGCACGAAGGCGATGATGTGATGAACTATTTTGCGATTGCCCGGAATCGATTCTACCGCCTGCACCCATACGTCTTCCTTGAAGTTCGTGGGTATCTCGAAATACTTGTACTCGTCCGGCCCTTCGGCTCCGAGCGTATACTCCTGGGGCATAGTGAGGATGACATCAGGTTTGCCGAGACGCCACTGGCCGTTGAACTCGGGCGCGGGCGGCAAATCACGCGGGTCGCCTTCCTTCGCGCCCTGATCTACCCATGCGACGATGGTGTTGATTTCAGCCTGAGTCAGTCTTCGATCATTTGAGAATTCGCCGTGCGCTGGGTCAGCGTGCCAGGGCGGCATCTCGCGTCGAACCACTTTTTCGCGAATCGAGCGAGACCACGGGCGCGTCTCCTTGTAGGTGATGAGCGACATCGGCGCGATGTCATTGGCGCGATGACAGTGCGCGCAGCTATTGTAAAGGATCGGCGCGACATCTTTGTTAAAGGTAACTGTTTTCGCCCCCGGCCCGTTCGCTGTGGCTGGGGAAGCGACCAGATAAGACAAAGCGACGAGCGCCAGAATCGCGCTCGATAGAAAAAGCCGTTCTCTTTTCATAAGTCCTTCTCCATCAGAGTTGAAGTTCTCAATCGTAGACCTGAATCGTCCTAACAGGCTACGAGACAATTATGTTATCAGTTTCATTTTCGTATACGCACGCGGGCCGTCTAAGGGTGTAAAACTTTTCGAAGAAACTCGTCAGCCGCGCGTGTCGCTTCAGCGAAAGACGCGTTTTCAGCGTGAGGCGTATGGCCGCCGCCTTCGATTATATGCATCTGAGCTTGCGGCAATCGTTGGCGGATGGCTTCAAGCTCATCCGGCTCCGTGCGAGGATCGCGGCTGCCGTGAATGAAAAGCGTCGGCACGGAAAGCTCCCCTAGTCGCCCGTCGTAGAGATCATCTTTCGGATGACGACTTTCTTCGGCGATACTGAGCCACGCCCGCCCGTTCATCAAAATCAGTTCGCGCCAGTAATCCTCGCCGTGATCTTCCGCAAGAATTTTGCAGACCCGCTCGCCCAAAGCGTCAGGGTTTTCAGCCATGGTCTCAAAGAACTGGCGCGATCCGGGCTTGTCGCGATAGAGATGAAACGCTTCGAGTATCAACGCCGCGAAGCGGTCAGGCGCGTGGAGTCCCATCATAGCGGCGATGACCGCGCCATCGCTGTGGCCCCACAAAACGGCACGCTCGATCTCCATCGCATCGAGTACGCGCATCATTTCCTGAGAAGCGCACAGATGAAAATCTGCGGGAAAGCGATTCATTCGCATCGAGCGGCCATAGCCTGATCGGTCAGGGATGATGATTCGATAGTCGTTTTGAAAAGCTTCGATCTGGCGATCAAACGGATAAACCGCATAGCCCCATCCGCCGTGCAGGTGGATGATCGCCCTTCCCTGCCCCGATTGGCGATAGAAAATTTCAACCTCGCGTTGTTGAGGCACGAGCGGCGAATGATCGATTGAGATTACAGGCAAAGCGGCTCCTCTCGACGCAGTTTTTAGTCAACGTGCGGTTATGTTATTCTGTTGCGCTTTCGAGCGTCAATCCTGAGCAGATGTTAGAGGATAGATGTCAGATGTTAGTAAATCGAACAGGCTTTCTGCTGACATCAGGTGTCAGTTCCCGAACACTAACATCTATCCTCTAACATCTAACATCTTCCGTATAGAGGTGCATCGATGAAACTACTCACCCTTATTTTATCGCTTGTGTGGCTCGCAAGTCCGGCCTTGCAATCGACGGTGCCTGTCGAGAAAGAGCCGCGCCATCACCTGAAGTTCGAGAACCCGCGCACGCGCGTCTTCGATGTGGTCGTAACACCGGGAGACGAGACTCTTTTTCACACTCACTCGAACGATTATGTATTCGTGATGATCGGCGATGCTACTTTGAAAGCCGAGGTGATAGGCAGCCCGCAGGTCGATATGCTCATGAAAAATGGAGATGTGCGATACACCAAAGCGACGATCACACATCGCGTCAAAAACGTGGGCAACGCTGACTTTCGCAACATCACGATAGAAGTCCTCGGATCGCCCGCGGGCGCGAGCGCGCAGCTTCCCGCCATCCCCGGCCACACGCTCGTTTTGGAAAATGATCGCGTGAGAGTAGAGCGAGTCATACTTGAACCGGGCCAATCGACGGGCGTTCACACACATTCGCTGGCGGGACTCGGCGTGTCGGTTTCAGGCGGAAAGATAGAAATCGAAACCGGGGGACAGAAACAGACGTCCGAACTCAAGCCTGGGGAGTTTCGATGGCGCGACGGCGCGGTGACGCATTCGCTCAAAAACGTCGGCACCCGAAGATTCGAAGCCGTGGACATCGAATGGAAGTGAGTCGAGAGCTTGACGTTTTGCAAAGCGAAATGATCGATTGCGCACGATGCCCGCGCCTTGTCGAGTGGCGCGAGCAAGCGGCGCGCGAGAAAGTCCGTCGATTTGCAAACGAGGATTACTGGGGCCGCGCGGTTCCGAGTTTCGGCGACCCTCAAGCGCGATTGCTCGTCCTGGGGCTTGCGCCTGCGGCTCACGGCGCGAATCGCACGGGGCGGATGTTCACGGGCGACCGCAGCGGAGAGTGGCTTTATCGCGCATTGCACCGCGCAGGGTTTGCGTCTCAGCCCCGCTCGATTGATCGAAGCGACAGCCTTATGCTCGAGGATTGTTACATCACGGCTGCGATTCACTGCGCGCCTCCTGCCAACAAGCCTCTGAAGGAAGAGATTGAAAACTGTCGCCCGTTTCTGCTTCGCGAGATCGAGTTGTTAAGCGGTGTGCGCGTAGTAATGGCTCTCGGCGGCATAGCGTTCGAGGCGGCCCTTCAAGCATTCGGGACGGAGGGAGCGCGCAGGAAATTCGGACACGGGGTCGAATGCGATTTGAGTGGAGGACGTAAGCTCTTGGCTTCTTATCATCCGAGTCAGCAAAACACTTTCACCGGGCGATTGACCGAGCAGATGCTCGACGCGGTGATGATCCGCGCCCGCATGATCATCAGTGAGAGTGAGCGATTCACTCTTGAATCCTGAGTCGTTTGATTTTTTCCGATCAGTGATAAAATGAAACCGCTATGGAGGTAAATCAACATGACGCCAGCAGAAATTTTAGGCGAGATTCGGAAAATGACATTGAACGAGGCTCGCGAAATTGTAGAGCAGTTGATCAATTACCTGCGCGAACAGGAAAAAGCCAAGCTGGCAATGGAAGAAATCGAAGCGCGAGAAGATGAGTTTGAGCGATATCTTTTGGCCAAAGGCGTGATCAGTCAGATTCCCACACGCGACGAATCGGACGAAGAGTTTGACGCATTCGAGCCGATTGCAGTCGAAGGCGAGTCGCTTTCTGAAACCATCATTCGGGAACGTCGCTAATGCCAGCATATTTCTTTGACAGCAGCGCATTGGTCAAACGCTTTGCTCAGGAGCGAGGCAGCGCGTTTCTTTTGAGCTTGCTGCGACCTTCGGCAAGGAATCGACTTTATGCGGCAAGGATCACCGAGGTTGAAGTTTGCGCGGCTCTGGCAAGACGGCAAAAAGGGAACACGATCAATGCCAGTCAGGCGGCCAAAGGCTTGCGACGATTGCGGCATGATCTCCCTCGACGATTTACTCAGGTCGCAATAAATGAAGAGGTGATAGTCGAGGCATCGAGGTTAGCTGAGACTTACGCTTTGCGTGGATATGATGCAGTTCAGTTAGCAGCCGCAGTGAAGGCAAACGATGAAAGAATATCGAACGGACTTGCGCCGCTGATTATCGTTTCAGCGGATACAGAATTGAACGACGCGGCGCAAACCGAAGGCTTCAGTATCGAAAATCCGGACGATCATCCGTGAAATCAAAGCGTCGCCTGCATTCAGAACACATTCACCGGGCGATTGACCGAGCCAATGCTTGACGCGGTGATGAGCCGCGCCCGCTCGATCATCAGTGAGAGTGAGGAGTGAGCGATCTTCGCTTGCTTCCGAAACTGAAGAGGCATATCGTTGCGCCTGTATTTGAGATAACTGGCGTGTGGTTATGTGAAAGATTTCCGGAGGAATTCGCAATGAGAAAAAAGCCGATGCCCCGATGTCTCACTCAGTCGCTCCTGCTCTTGCTTATCGCCACATCAAACGCCTGCTCGAATCTTGAGCCGGAACTTCGCAAACTGTCTGACAACCCTTCGACCGTAGTAGTGATAAGAGATGTGAAGGGTGACTACTGGGCGTTGAGCGCGTCACGCATCAAGCAAATAAGCGGGAATAAGATCGTGATCAGCGCAGGCTCGGTCGTCGCAAAAGGATCAGGGACAGCGCCCGCGAAGGAAATAGCTTCGACTCTGATAGAACTTAGATCGAAGTCTAATCCGGGAGGATTTGGCGCGACACAAACTCAAAGTTCGGGCGCGTCAGGCACAGTGTCAGCCAGTATCGAGGTGATCGAGAAAGATACGGAAATGGAAGTTAAAGAAATTGTGATCAAAAAAAGTTCAAGCTGAACCAGTCATCCCATAGAGCCGCCGCCCGCAACTCTTCTGCGCGCTTGATCCCCAGGCTGAACGGACATATCATAGCGCCGCTTTCATAGCGCCTGCGGACGCAAATCTGTCAGGATCGAACCCTGCCAATAGGGCAAGCGGATTATAAGGAGGTAAAGACTATGATCTCTTCAT
Source organism: Blastocatellia bacterium UBA7656 (assembly GCA_002483445.1). Classification (GTDB taxonomy): domain Bacteria; phylum Acidobacteriota; class Blastocatellia; order UBA7656; family UBA7656; genus UBA7656. The sequence goes on along the minus strand of DLHY01000027.1, from coordinate 2,967 downwards.
CAGTCAGCATCACTCTGATCGGGATTGTGATAGGCGCTTTGACCCTCAGCGGATGTTCCGCGGCCAGAGAAAAGGCCGCGGAGATTAAAGCCGAGGCCGAAAGCAAGGCCAAAGGTTTGCAATCGCTCGTGGCAGTGGCTCAGGAAGCCAAAAACGAACTGGAAAAAATTCACAAGACTACCACTGACTACGATCTGGTCATCTCGGACCCGGAAGAGGGAAATGACAAGCTCAAGGCGCATCAGGAACAACTGGCCAGTATGAACCACATCGAGGTCGAGGGTTTCACCATCGGCTACGAGGAACGTCAGGATCGCTCGTTTCAGTCGATGACCTACGAGCGCCACTTCCGGGCCACGTGGGTTATGGAAGGCAAAGTCATCGGCGTCTCATACTACTCGAAGAAAGAGACCGACCTCAAGGCATTCGAAGAGTTGGTGCGGAAGATGATTCCCATCGTCAACGTGCAGATGCGCAAGCAAGGGCTATTTTGAGGAGTCATCCCGGTCGTCAGAGACGATGCCCTTAAAGTGCGAAAAACAGATGACGACTCCAGACTCCAGACTCCAGACTTTTTCCGAGGAGCCGCCGTGCTTTACATGATAGTCGAACATTTTCTCAATGATGATCCTGTTCCGGTATACCGACGTTTCCGTGATCGCGGTCGCCTCGCTCCCGAAGGATTGCAATACATATCAAGCTGGGTCGATGAAAAGCTTGAGCGATGTTTTCAACTCATGGAAACGAGTGACCCCAATCTTATCGATGAGTGGATCGACTGTTGGAAAGACGTTGCCCGGTTCGAAGTCTATCCGGTTATTTCCTCGAAAGAGGCCGCAGAGAGAGTCGCGCCACGTCTATAAAGGCTTTTCAACCATCGCGGTGAACGATGTGCTGCACTGATTCGGGCAAATCCTGAACCGCCGTTTGTAAAAACGAAGGCAGCAGGGGCAGTCCCGACAGCATTTCCGCCTGACACGGGAACCATTGAAATACTAACTTCACTCCTTCATCTTCGCCTCGGAACGGGCCTCGCTCAAGAAGATATTTGCACGCACAGGGAAGTCGCATCATGAAATAGAGAGCAATTTCATGATACTGCTTATCCGCAAAGGCGAAAAAATTCTCGACCACCCAGAGCAGACGAACGATTTCGATTTCAACGCCGATCTCTTCTCTCATCTCTCGTATGAGAGTCTGCTCGGCGGTTTCTCCAAACTCTGCCCTGCCGCCCGGAAAAGCCCAGAAATCGTCGCCTTCGACCTGATGTAAAAGAACGCGATTCTCATGAACGGCGACGCCGACCACTCGATAGTTGAAGCAATTATTTTCCTCTTCGAATCTGATCATCTGTCTCGGCAGGCTGACAGCAGTTCCTCAAACTGCTCTCTTGAATCCTCAACGCTCGTAAATGCGCACACTCACTGTGCCAGACTTATCCTCTGCAGCAGCGAAGTGAAGCGCGAATCAGAACGCAACTTATCAAAATATAGGGGATCTCCGATGTATTGAAGAAGCCACGGGTCGCGTTCCTGGCAAGCCTTGTCGAGCCAGTCAAGTGCCTGTGTCTTATCACCCAGGCCCGCGTGGATAAGGGCCTGGGTGATCGGTGCGACATAGTGCCGCTCGGTTTGTTTTTGCAATTTGTCGAGGACAGATTGCGCCTCTGCCTTCTGTCCTGAGACAGCCAGAGTGTGTCCTAGCAACGCCCATAGGATGGGTCTGTCTCCCGCAAGGACTATAGCTTTGCGATGCTCTCGGATGGATTCTTCATACATGCCTTTCGCCGCATAAGCTCCTGCCAAGAAGACGCGGCAAACGCCGAAATTGGGTTCGATCTCCAGCGTCTTCCGGTATTGGTCTATCGCCCGGTCGTATTGGCGCGCGTAGTAAAAGGCTGTCCCGAAATCCATGTTGATGGCAAGCGATAGCGGGTCGAGCTCCTGCGCGAGCTTTAATTCCTCGATAGCCAGGTCGAGCTTTCCGAGCAATCCCAGATATTCGCCGTACCATTGATGAGACGTGGCGTCGTTCGGGTTTAACCGGATGGCTTGCTGGAATGCGCTCTCAGCGCCTGCTCTGTCCCATTCGTAATATGCCCTGACGCGGGCGAGAGGAAGATGCGCCTCGCCCAGCGCGGGGTCTATCTCCAGAGCATTCAACGCCGCCGCTTTCGCCTTCGGAAAGAATTCATTCGGAGGAAGATCGTTGTAAAAAACAAGCAGGTCGAAGGACTCGGCCAGCCCTACATGAGCCAGAGCGAATTTCGGGTCTATTTCAATCGCCTTGTTGAAATACTCAATGCTGCGTTCCAGTCCTTCTACTGTCCTCTTGTTCCAGAAGTAGCGCCCCTTCAAGTATGACTGATAGGCCTCCGCGTTCGCAGTCGGACGCTTCGCCAACAAACGTTGCTCCGCTTCGCTCAAGTTCGACACGAGCGACTGTGCCACCTCTTTGGAAATCCTGTCCTGCACGGCTAAGATGTTCGTGAACCTGTCCTCGAAAGTATTTGACCACACCTGTGTCCCATCGCTTGCGCTCACGAGTTGAACCGTCACACGGAGCCGCCCGCCATCGAGTTGATAGCTCCCTTCAAGCACTGCCTCCACACCGAGAGAGCGCGCGGCGACAAGCGAATCCTGCTTCGGGTTGTCAAAACGCAAAACGGCGCTCGTCGGGCGCACTCCGATTTCTACAATGCTGCCGAGCCTTGTGATCAGGGCGTCGGCGATTCCGACCCCGATGTAGTTTTCGCTCTGCTCGCTGGCGTTGAGAGGCTTGAACGGCAGAACGGCCATTGATCTGATCGAAGCGACTTTCACACGTTGCTCGACTCTATACGATATAAGGAAATACAACAGCACGATGATGCCGATCGGCAATGCCGATAGAGCCAGCGCCGCCGCCTTACTCTTCCATTTATGCTCGAATCTTATGCTCTCGGCCTATGTACAGGACAAAAGTTGA